>DATFSZ010000014.1:0-39472 GCA_035262365.1 Binataceae bacterium (SeqCode) | reverse complement strand
GGCGTAATACTCAAACACCTGCGCCAGCGGGATTCCGAATTTGCTGTTGCGATGGCCGGTTGAGATGTGCGGATGAGTGCCGGGGTCCAGGTCGGGATTGACCCGCAAGCTGACCGGCGCCTTGACCTTTCTTTTTCGCGCGACGTCGGCAATACGATACAGCTCGGGGCGCGATTCGACGTTGAACATCAGGATACCGGCGTCTAGCGCCGCACCGATTTCTTCGTTGGTCTTGCCCACTCCCGAGAACACGAACTTCTGCGGATCCGCGCCCGCGCGCAGGCATCGCAAGAGCTCGCCTACCGATACGATATCGAATCCCGATCCCATCGAACCGAACAGCTTCAGGATACTTATGTTGGACAGCGCCTTCATCGCATAGCAAATCAGGTGGTCGGTGCCGGCGAAGGCTTCGTCGAAGACGCGGAAGTGGCGGCGCAGAGTGGCTGCGCTGTAGATATAAAGCGGGGTGCCGAATTGGGCGGCGATGTCCTTGATCGGCACGTCTTCGGCATAGAGTTGATTGTCTCGATAAGCAAAATGGTGCATTGGACTCTTTGGTTTAACGGCTTGATAAGAGTATTGGCGAACCTAGCACAGCGCCTGCGCCCGGCAAAGGTACAGACGGCGGTCCAAGCCTCGCCGAGCGCGGCGCAAAAATGCCCACCACCTACGCATGAGCCCAATTGCAATCGGTACTGGATTCTCCCGCTGCTCGCCTTGATCGCCGCTTTGGTCGAGGGCGGATGCAAGTCGGAAGCTCCGCTTAACCTGCCGCCGGGCGCGAAGGTCTTGTGGCTGGCGGCCGCGGACGACGTGCCGACGCTCGATCCCGCGATCGGATACGACACCGCGTCGTGGACGTTCGAGCAGGCGATCTTCGACACGCTGGTTCGCTACGGCGACGCCACCGTGGAGCTTGAGCCCGACCTGGCGCTTTCCTGGGAAATATCGAAGGACGCGACCGTCTTCACTTTCCATCTGCGCCACGACGCGCGCTTCAGCAACGGCCTGCAGGTAACCGGCGCGGATTTCAAGTACGCGATCGAGCGCGTGCTGCGGCCGTCAACAAGGTCCAAGGGATCGGAATATTACCGCGGCATTGTTGGAGCCGTCGATTTCGCCGCCGGACGTGCGAGCGCGGTGAGCGGAATCGCACTGCCGGACCCATACACGTTGGTTTTTCACCTGACCGGCCCGGACCCGATTTTCATTCACAAGTTGACGATGCCGTTCGCGGCCGCTGTCCCGCGGGAGGACGCTGAAAAGTGGGGCGAGGACTTCTCGCATCACGTGGTCGGCAGCGGCGCCTTCAAACTCTCTCAATGGATCGCGGGACAGCGCCTGGCCCTGGTCCGCAATCCTTACTATTTCGCCAAGGGGCTGCCGAAGCTGGACGCCGTGGTCGAGATGATGGGTGTAAACGATGAGCTGGAATGGCTCAAGTACGAAGCGGGCGAGGTCGATGTGTCGACTATCTCTCCGGCCGAGTTCCCGCATGTGATCCAGACGCCGCGGCTCAAGGCCCTGACGATCCACAATGTGACCGTCACCACGGATTACCTTGGGATGAACTGCCAGATGGCACCTTTTGATGACCTGCGCGTGCGGCAGGCTTTCAATTACGCGGTCAACAAGGAAAAGCTGCTGGCGCTATTGAACGGCCGCGGGGTCGTGGCGCGCGGGGTGCTGCCGCCGGGACTGCCGGGCTATACGCCGGATGTGAAGGGCTATCCATACGATCCGGAAAAGGCGCGGCAACTGCTCGAAGCGGCGGGCGTGCACAAGGACTTCGCACCGGTGCTGTGGCTGCGCGCTGACCAGACGATGTTGATCCTGGCGCAATCGGTGCAGCAGGACCTCGCCCTGGTCGGGGTCAGCCTGGCGATCAAGCCCGTGGCGTGGGGACCGCTGCTGGAGGCGATTCGCGAACCGCACGGCGCGCAAGTGTTCATGCTGGCATGGGAAGCGGATTTTCCCGACCCGGAAAATTTCCTCGAAGTGCTTTTCTCCAGGCGCCAATGGGGATCGAACAACGACACGTTTTTTTACGACCCGCAGGTCGATCGCCTGATGGCCCAGGCGGCACCTATCGCCGACCTGAGCCGCCGTTTCGCGATCTACCAGCAGGCCGAGCGAATCATCATCAGGCAGGCGCCGTGGGTGTTTCTTTATCATCCGGTAAACTACGTCATCCGCCAGCCCTGGGTGCACGAATACGTAATCAACCCGATGCGTCCCAGCCGCCTGGAAAAAGTCTGGGTCTCGAATCATCAAGGCGGCGGGGAAGGACCGAAGAGGCCGATATTTCATCCCGTCTCAGCGAGGCTCGGGGGTGGGTCATCTGCCGCTTATTCCATCGGCCGGATTAAGAATCATCTCACATCCGGGAGTTCGGATGTCGGACCCTGCGGCATCGTGAGCGCTATGCATCCGGCAAGGCCGAGCATCGCGGCCATCGCGAGCAGCCCACCGGTGAAGCTGTGCGTCGCCTCTCGAACCATCCCGACCAGGTAGGGGCCGGCGAAGCCGCCGAGATTGCCCACCGAGTTAATCAGCGCGATTCCGGCCGCGGCGGCCGTTCCGCCCAGGTATTCGGACGGCATCGACCAGAACGGACCCATCGCGCCCCAGATTCCGGCCGCACCAACGCAGAGAGCGCTGAGCGCAAGTAACGGATTGTGCATCCGTGCGGAGAGGATCAGTCCTGCCGCGCCAGTGAATGCCGGCAGCGCAACGTGCAATCGCCGCTCCCCACGCCGATCGGAGGATTGCGCCACTATGACCATGGCGGCGGCCGCGGCCAGGAACGGAACCGCGGAAAGGACGCCGACCGTAAAGTTGTCAAACGCACCGAGTGTCTTGACGATTTGCGGCAGCCACATCGTCACCCCGTACAGACCGGTAACGATCGTGAAGTAGAGCAGCGCCAGCAGCCACACCCTACCCCCCATCAGCCCATGCCTCAGGCCGAGCTTGCGCCCATGGTTCCGAGCGAGACTTTGCACGAGCCAGCGCCCTTCTTCCTCGCGCAGCCATGTCGCGTCCTGCGGGCCGTTGGGCAGATAGAACAGCACCGCCACGCCCAAGAGCACGGCCGGCAGCCCTTCGAGGATGAACAGCCATTGCCAACCGGAAAGCCCGAGCGTCCCCTGAGTTGCCAACAAGGCTCCCGACAGGGGGCCGCCGATTACGCCCGCGAGCGCGCTGGCGGTCATGAACAGCGCGATTGAGCGGGCCTGCTCCCGCGCAGGAAACCAGTAAGTCAGGTAGAGGATGATGCCGGGGAAGAACCCGGCCTCGGCCACGCCCAGAAGGAAGCGCAGGAAGTAGAAACTGGCGGCGCCCTGCACCGCCGCCATCGCCATCGCCACCGCGCCCCAGGAGATCATAATGCGGGCGATCCAGGGACGCGCACCCATCCGTTCGAGAATCAGGTTGCTCGGAATCTCGAACAGGAAGTAGCCGAGAAAGAACAGTCCCGCTCCCAGGCCGAAGGCGGCGTCACCCAACCGCAGGTCGCGATTCATCTGCAATGCGGCGAAGCCGACATTGATACGGTCCAGGTAGGCGACGATGTAGAGCAGGAAGATAAAAGGCAGCAGCCGGCCTCTGATGCGCGCCAGCACCGCGCCGCCGCCAAATTCAGAATCGCCGGGCACTAATGCGCCGGGCTCAGGGCGAGGTTGCACCAACGGTAGAGCGTCGCTTGATTATTATGGTGGAAAACACCACCAGGCCGATCAGCAGCGCCGCTATAACCAGGACCAGCCACAGGTAAGCCTCGACCTCCGTACCGCCGAGCGCGGCCAGCGCCAGCAAAATGCTCAACCATACAAAGGTGCGGTCGAAATGAAGTCCCGCCAGATACGCGGTTACGGCGAGGACGAGCAGGATCATTAACGCGACCGAGTCGGCCGCCATCTGGCCGCGCGCGAGCTGCAGGAAGATGATTCGCACCGCGACGATCGGTCCCAGCCAATGCAGCGCCTGCATGAGCGGCAGTTCCCAGGCAGGCATCCCAAAAGTCTTACCGGCGGCCAGTTGATGCCCAAGGCAGACCAGCCCAAAGACGGGGAACATCGCGCTCCAGTACCAATCGGCATAGTTGTGCGAGTAGTTGGCCAGGAACAAGCCCAGCATGATCAACACGCCCAACGACCCGACAATCAGCAGCTGGCGCAAGACCGAGGTCTGGATTCTTGCCGTCAAGGTGCCCAATGCACCCTCGGGGTGCGAGGGCGAGGGAACGGAATGCGTCGTTTTGGAAGATTCTTCAGTCACCATGGTTCCGGTCCATCCGAGCCTAGCAGGGTATCCGACAGCAGGAAATCAAAGCGCAAAGATTCAATAGCGAAGACAGGTTCCTGCGCGAGGTTCGCCCCATCTTTCGAACTTTTGCCTCATGAGACAGAGAGCGCCGCCGCAGCGTCCATTCGTTGAAATCCGTTCCCAAGTCCGAATCTTAATTGACCGTAGTGGGAACTTAGGATGTAGTAACTGTCAGTCAGGATTTCCGTTCGTTCGCGCCATACATGGATCAGATTGAGATCAAACCACTGCTTCGCAGTCTCGCCGCAACCGTCCAGGTGCCCGGCTCCAAGAGTATTACAAATCGGTCGCTGCTGATGGCGGCGCTGGCCGGCGGCCGTTCCGTGATCGAGTCCGCGCTGGTCAGCGATGACACCCGCTACATGATCGCCGCACTGCAACATCTGGGTTACGAGGTCTCCCTCGAAGAGCAGGCCAGCCGAATCGTGATGGAAGGGCACGGCTCCGTCATCCCGGCGAAATCGGCGGACCTGTTCGTAGGCGGATCGGGCACTGCAATGCGGTTTCTGGCCGGATTTCTGACGCTCGGCAAGGGACGCTACCGGCTAGACGGCAACGCCCGGATGCGCCAGCGGCCGATTGGCGACCTGATAGACGCGCTGCGCAAGCTGGGGCTGGCCATAAGCTGTGAAGCCAACAATGGATGTCCGCCGGTCGTAATCCAGGGTGATGAGACTTTCAGCGGCGGCGAGACGGTGGTCGACGCCAGCCTGTCCTCGCAGTTTGTTTCGGCCCTGCTGATACCGGCGCCAGCCTGGAAGGAGGGGTTGCGGCTCAAATTCACCGGGTTTGCGGGCATCCCGTTCATGACGATGACCATCCGGCTGATGGAGCGCGCGGGAATAGAGGGCATCGCCGTCGAGGACAACTTCATCAGTGTGCCCGGCGGCCAATCGTATCAGTCCGGATGCTTTGCCGTGGAAGCCGACGCCTCCAGCGCCAGCTATTTTGCGGCGGCAGCGTTGTTGTGCGGGGGCAAAATCGAACTCAGGAATCTAAGTCGCGATTCCGTCCAGGGTGACGTCGAGTTTCTGTCCCTGCTTAAACGGATGGGTGCGCGCGTCAACTGGCGGCGCCATTCGGTCGTGGTCGAAGGCGGCGGCGAGTTCAAGGGGTTGGATATCGATATGCACAAGATTCCGGATATGGTGCCGACCCTCGCGGTGCTGGCGCCGTTTGCCAATTCGCCGACCCGTATTCGCAACGTCAAGTTCATCCGCCATCATGAAAGCGACCGCATCCACGCGCTGGCCGTGGAACTGGCGCGGCTTCGCGTGAAGGTCGTCGAACATGAAGATGGGCTGGAGATCGAACCGACCCGCCTCGCTCCTGCGGCGATCGAAACCTACGACGACCATCGAATCGCGATGAGCTTCGCGATCATGGGCTTAAAGGTGCCGGGCATCAGGATCAAAGATCCCGGTTGCGTTTCAAAGACCTATCCGCATTTCTTCGTCGATCTCGCAGCGCTGGGGTGAGCCCTGCGCTTGCGGTCGGAAATACACCGAGGCCGGCGCTGCCGGTCGCGCGCCTAGCGCGACTGGGTGCGCAATTCACTGGCGCGCTGGCGGGCGCGGGCCAACTGTACCGCTTTGGTCGCGGTTTCGTAGCCGGGTTCATAGAAGCTGACGCCCTGGAGCTTTTCTTCGGCGGCCAGGACGTTTCTGGACAGGACCTCGCCGTCCATCAGTACTTCGGCCTGTTCGGCGGTTGGCGCGAGTACCGTCATAACGCCGTCCTTGATTTCGACCAACCCGCCCGATACCACGAACAGGCGAAAGGTGCCGTCCAGCAGCTTGATGGTGATAACGCACGGCACCAGCGACGTAATGTAATTGATATGCTGCGGCAGCACGCCGAACTCGCCGATCGGATTGACCGCCGTAACTTCCGCCACCGCGTCGTCGAACACCACGCCGGTGGGCGTGATCAATTTGAACGGTAGAACCGCGTCGGCCATAAGATACCGCCCCGTACGCGACTAGCGTGCTTCGCCGCGCGCCAGCCGTTCCGCCTTGGCCCGCGCATCGTCGATCGTGCCGACCAGGTAGAAGGCCTGTTCCGGCAGGTCGTCGCATTTGCCTTCGAGAATCTCTTTGAACCCGCGCACCGTTTCCTTGCGCGGCACGTATGCCCCCGGCGTATTGGTGAAGACCTCGGCGACGTGCATCGCCTGGGAAAGGAAACGCTCGATTCGCCGCGCCCGCGCCACGACCAGCTTGTCCTCGGCCGACAGTTCGTCCATTCCCAGAATGGCGATGATGTCCTGCAAATCCTTGTAGCGCTGAAGGATCGCCTGCACCCGCCGCGCGACGTCGTAATGTTCTTCGCCCACAACCTGGGGATCCAGGATGCGCGAGGTGGATCCCAGCGGGTCCACCGCGGGGAAGATGCCCTTCTCAAACAGCTTGCGCTCCAGAACGGTGGTCGCGTCCAGATGGGTAAACGTGGTGGCCGGCGCCGGGTCGGTCAAGTCGTCGGCGGGAACGTAAATGGCCTGCACGGACGTAATAGCGCCCTTCTTGGTGGTGGTGATGCGTTCCTCCAAAGCGCCAAGGTCGGTACCCAGGGTCGGCTGATAGCCGACCGCGCTGGGCATCCGGCCCAACAGCGCCGAAACCTCGGAGTTGGCCTGCACGAAGCGAAAAATGTTGTCGATAAAGAGCAAAACGTCTTTGCCTTCCTCGTCGCGGAAATACTCCGCGACGGTGACGCCGCTGAGCCCCACCCGAGCGCGCGCTCCGGGCGGTTCATTCATCTGACCATAGACCAGCGCGGTCTTGGTCAAAACGCCCGATTCCTTCAGCTCGAGATAAAGATCGTTGCCCTCGCGCGAACGTTCGCCCACGCCCGCGAAGACCGACACGCCGCCATGCTGCTTGGCGACGTTATTGATCAGCTCCATGATGGTGACGGTCTTGCCCACGCCGGCGCCGCCGAACAACCCGATCTTGCCGCCGCGCGAGTAGGGACAGATGAGGTCGATCACCTTGATCCCTGTTTCGAAGATCTCGACCTCGACCGCCTGTTCGTCGAAAGCTGGCGCAGTGCGATGGATCGGCATCCGGTTGCCCTCGATCGGGCCGGATTCGTCCACCGCCTCGCCGGTAACGTTCATCAGGCGCCCCAACGTGCCGGGACCGACGGGAATCGCAATCGGCGCCCCGGTATCAGTGGCGGCCATGCCCCGCACCAGGCCATCGGTGGAATCCATCGCGATACAACGCACGGTGTTTTCACCCAGATGCTGCGCGACCTCCAGGACGAGGTTGCCCGCCTTGTCGCCCAGCGCGGGATTGGTGACCCGCAACGCGTTAAGAATCGAAGGCAAGGCGCCGTTGCTGAACTGGACGTCGACCACGTTGCCGAGGACCTGAACTATCTGTCCGCTTGTTCCGTTGCTCATAGGTTTCGATTTTCCGACAATATTTTTTTCCGCTTCAGGCGCTCAATGCTTCGGCGCCGCCCACGATATCCATCAGCTCGCGAGTAATGCCCGCCTGGCGCGCGCGGTTCATCTCCAGGGTAAGCCGGTCGATCATGTCCGACGCGTTGTTGGTTGCGCTGTCCATCGCGGTCATACGGGCCGCATGCTCGCTCGCCTCGGCCTCCAGCAGGGCGTGAAACACCGCAGATTCCACGTAACTCTGGATGATGACCGGCAGCAGCTCAGCGCGGCTGGGCTCGATCAGGTATTCCGTGGTCCCGGCGACACCCTCCGTGGTTTGCTCCGAGGTCTCGACCGGCAGGATACGCTCATAGGTCGGACGCTGGGACAGCGCGGAGCGGAACTGGCTGTAGATTACCGCGGTCTGACGGAATTGTCCCGCCCGGAATTCAGCCAGCATCATGTCCGCGATCGAGGTTGCCAGCTCCATCGTCGCCAGGCGGGGGATGTTGTTGATCTGCTGGCCCGCGACCTTGGTTCCGGTGCGTCTGAAGTGTTCGACCGCTTTGCGCCCCACGGCGAAGAAAGCCGGCTCCAGACCCGCTTTGCGCATTTCGTCGGCCTGTTCTTCCGCATGGCGAAGCAAATTGGCGTTGTAGCCCCCGCACAGCCCGCGATCCGAGGTAATGACGGTGATCAGGGCGGAAGGCTTCGCATCCGGCGGCGGCTCCATCTGTTGACCCGACAGCAACGAGCCGGCCAGCTTTGAAAGGCTGTCCGCGTAAGGTCGGTCGTTCAGGAGGGCCTCTTGCGCGCGGCGCAGCTTGGCCGCGGAGACCAGCTTCATGGCGCGAGTGACTTGCTGGGTCGATTGGACCGAAGCAATCCGCCGGCGGATTGCCTTAAGCGTTGCCATGGCTCAGCTAAAATCCCGCTTCAGGCCGCGGCCGCAGCCGTCCCGCCGGCATGCTCGGCGTTAAACACCTCGACAAACTGGTCCATCGCCTTTACCAGGCGCGCGCGCAATTCGTCAGTAAGTTCGCGCTTGGTCTTGATCTCCTCCAGGATGTCGCCATGCTTGCTGTCAAAGTACGAAAACATGTCGCGTTCGAAGGCTTTGATCCGGTCGACCTCCAGCTTGTCGAGATAGCCCTGGTTGCCGACGAAAACGATAAGCACCTCCTGCTGCATCGAAAGCGGTGAGTATTGCCCTTGCTTGAGCATCTCGGTCAGCCGCTCCCCGCGATGCAGCAGGCGCTGGCTGGCAGGGTCCAGGTCCGATCCAAACTGGGCGAAAGCGGCCATCTCCCGATACTGCGCCAAATCCAGCTTGAGCGTGCCGCCGACCTGCTTCATCGCCTTTGGGGCGGCCGAAAAACCCACCCGCGAGACCGACAGGCCCACGTTGACGGCGGGCCGGATGCCCGAGTTGAACAGGTCAGTATCGAGCACGATTTGACCGTCGGTTATCGAGATGACGTTGGTCGGAATGTAGGCCGACACGTCGCCCGCCTGGGTTTCGATGATCGGCAGCGCGGTCAGCGATCCGCCGCCGTACTCGTCGCTCATCTTTGCGGCCCGCTCCAGGAGGCGGGAATGCAGGTAAAAGACATCGCCCGGATAAGCTTCGCGGCCCGGAGGGCGGCGAAGCAGCAGGGCCAATTGCCGGTAGGCCTGCGCGTGCTTGGACAAGTCGTCGTAAATCACCAGCGCATGCTTGCCGCTGTCGCGATAGTACTCACCGATTGCACATCCGCTGTAGGGCGCTATGAATTGCAGCGGCGCGGCTTCCGATGCGGTCGCGGCGACCACGGTGGTGTACTCCATCGCACCGTAACGATTGAGCCGTTCGACCACCTGGGCCACGGTGGAGCGCTTCTGGCCGATCGCCACGTAAATGCAGTGCATGTTCTGCCCGCGCTGGTTGATAATGGTGTCCAGCGCGATGGCGGTCTTGCCGACCTGGCGGTCGCCGATGATCAGTTCGCGCTGACCGCGGCCGATTTGGATCATCGAGTCGATGCTCTTGATACCGGTCTGAACCGGCTCCTTAACCGGCTGGCGGACGATGATTCCGGGCGCTTTGAGCTCAATGCGACGGGTGTTGCTGGAGCGGACCGGTCCCTTGTCGTCGATCGGCTGTCCCAGCGCATTTACCACGCGGCCCAGCAGTTCCTCGCCAACCGGGATTTCGGCAATTCGGCCAGTACGTTTGACTTCGTCGCCTTCCCGCACCGACTCGGGCTCGCCGAAGAGCACCGCGCCGACGTTGTCCTCTTCCAGATTGAGCACCAACCCGAAAGTCTCTTTTGGGAATTCGAGCAACTCGCCGGAGGCGGCGTTCTGCAACCCGTAGATGCGGGCAATACCGTCGCCGCAGGATAACACCCGCCCGGTTTCGCGCACGTCAACCCGTGCTTCGAATCCCTTGATTTCCTGCTTAAGGATTTCGCTGATTTCCGCTGGTCTGATTTCCGCCATAAACCGTTATCCTAGACTAGGCGCGGCCAAAAACCCCGTTCACCGGCTGAGCAGGCGCTCCATCAGCGCCAACCGCGTCGCCAGGCTGGCATCATAAGTCCGGCCTTCAAGCTCGGCCACAACGCCGCCGATGAGCCCTGGGTCCACATTGACCGTCGCAATAATTTTCTTGCCCGACAATCGCTCCAGCCCCTCCACCACCGCAGCGCGGTCCGCGTCGCTCGGCTGAGCGGCGAAGGTAAGTGTAGCGCGGGCCCTTTGAAGATGCTGGTCGAGCAAATCCTGGTAGGCCTGTGCGATCGCCGCCAACTGTGCGAGACGGCCATGGCGTGCCACTACCACGGCGAAGGAGCGCAGCGGAAAACTCAGATCCAGGCGCGAGGCCACCAACGTCATCGCTTGCAGGCGTTGCTCATCCGGCAGCTCTGGGGAGGTCAAACGCTCCATCAGCCCCGGGCTGGTGACCACTTGCGCCAACCGCTCCAATTCCGCGCCCCAAGCCTCCAGCTGACCCTGGTCTGCGGCCAGTTCCAACAGAGCCTGCGCGTAGCGCCGGGCCACTTTGGAACTGGTCACGAGCTGGCCTCAAGCCGAACCGCGTCCAGAAACTCACGCACGAGCCGGGCCTCATCCGCGGCTTCCAGATCGTTCTTAATCAACTCGCGCGCCAATCGCGCCGCGGTGGCGGCCAGATGAGCCTGCACGGTACGCCGGCCATTGTCCGCGATCGAGCTGGCGGCCAGTTCGGCGTCACGCCGTATGCGCTCCGCGGCCCTTTGGCCCAACTCCCGCATTCGGGCCACTTCGCGCACCGTTTCGGCGCGCATCTCGGCCAGGATACGGGCTTTCTCCGCCTCCAGTCCGGCAACTTCCGCCTCCGCCTCCTCCGCGGTCTGAGTGGCGCTGCGGAAACCGCTTTCCGAAAGCCGGATGCTTTCGCGGATCTCGTTGGCGCGATCGCGGAAAAATTTGATCGTCAATGGGCCTGCATACCGCGCGAGGATATAGACGAAGAGGCCGAAATTGAAGATGTAAAACAGTAGCGCAACCCAGGAGCCGCTCTCGGCGGCGGCGCCCTCGGCACAAAACGCCAGCGTCGGGCTGAGCCCGACGCCTAAGATCAATACCAGTACGGTTTTAAGCTTCATCAATCAGTTCGGTGAATGGACGCGCGGACCTCCG
The DNA here is from genome assembly GCA_035262365.1 of Binataceae bacterium (SeqCode). Taxonomy (GTDB): domain Bacteria; phylum Desulfobacterota; class Binatia; order Binatales; family Binataceae; genus JAJPJA01. The sequence continues at coordinate 28,089 of DATFSZ010000014.1, read as the reverse complement.
CCCTTGAGCGGACGTCCCAAAACCCGCTCGGCCAGTTCCGCGGCAAGGTTCTCACCCAAATTGCCCAGTTGTTGTTCGGCCGCCCTTAACTCCCGTTCGATCTCAACCCGGACCTGTTCGATTGAATCCTTGGCTGCCATTCGTGCCTCCTCCATCATCCGCCCCACTTCTTCCTCCGCGCGCCGGCGTTCGCCTTCGCGTTCGGCCAGGGCCTCACGGCGGACTGCGGTTATCTCGCGCGCGTGGCGCTCGTGCGCTTCCAGCCCCTCCCGGATGAGCTGCTCGGTACGATCCCTGAGCCCTTTGAGCTTGCGCTCGCGGTCGGCCAACAGCTTCAGAAAGGGGTCGAACAAAAGCCGTTTGAATATAAACCAGAAAACCAGGAATGAGACAATGAGAACGCAGAACGTCCCCCAGTCTGGTGGAATCTTAAGCATTTCCGAGCGTCTCCGTTTGGCGACGGACTAAAGATACTTGGGCGGGCGAAAGTTCAGCGCATGTAGCGGCAATCAGCCGAGCTTATTACCGCCAGCCGCGACCTGCGCGACGACACGCTCTTCTTTCGCGACGATCGGCGTCACCTTCCGATCCTCTTTGACCTCGGCGTTCATGGCGCAATGACCTTCGAACAGCGCGCCATCATGCACCACCAGAACCGGTGTGGTCAGATTGCCGAACACCTTGGCCGTCGGGCGGATCTCGACCCGCTTGGCGGCGATGATGTCACCGCTGATTTTACCTGCGATCACCACTGACGCGGCCTTGACCTGGGCGGTCACCACGGCGCTTTCTCCGATCACCAAAGCATCATTTGCGCTGATTTCGCCGTCGACCTGACCATCGATTCTGATCGGCCCCTCGAAGAACAGCTTGCCGCTGATTTTGCTTCCCTTGTCGAGGTACGCGCGCCCTTCAGCAGCGCTGCTGGACGGCGATGCAGCCGGACCGGGCCGGGCCGCGGCGCGCTCCTCCGCATGGCTGGGTTGCGCAACCGCAGAAGACGCCACCGGAGCTGCTGCAGGCGTCGGCTTAAGGGCCTCTTTGGACTTCTGACTGCTGTCGGGCTCTTTGCTGAAAAGCGCCATCTTCCTTCCGCTCCTTTGTTAAGCCTGCCGCTCCGCCACCCGCTGGGCCAGTCGCTTACGACGCTCCGCCGGGTATTATCCCATCGCTCCCAAATCAGTCAATTTTGGGCTGCAGCGGCATCCGCTGGATAAAGCATAGTGTCGGCAGCGCGGCATGACGGTCAAGAGATTCCGTGGCGTCAGCAATGAGATCTATCCAGAATATTAATAAGGAACCTGTCGGAAATATTAAGAAGGAACGCGGCCCGGGACCCCCAGGGTTCAAAGCGGCACAAATGACAGCCCAGAGGAAGGATAATGGCGGCCAAGATTCCCGACAAATACAAAGACCTGCTAACCGATAAGGTGGCCTTCGCCAACCTCGCCACCGTGATGCCTGACGGATCGCCCCAGGTGACCCCGCTGTGGTTCGACTACAAGGACGGCATGATTCGCCTCAATACCGCGGTGGGCCGGCGCAAGGCCCGCAACCTGGACGACAATCCGAAACTGGCTCTAGCCATTATGGATCCAACTAATCCCTACCGTTACGTGCAAATCCGCGGACACGTGACGCGCAGCACCAAGGACGGCGCCGATGCGCATATCGATTCGCTCGCCAAGCGCTACCTGGGACAGGACAAGTACCCCTTCCGCCAGCCGGGCGAGGTTCGCGTGATATACGAAGTCGCGATCGATTCGTGCCATGGCAACGGCTGAATGACCGACCGGACAGCGCCGAACTTCCGGCGATGAAGGTAAGGCCGCGTCGCAAACTGACGCTCGCCGCCGCCGCGGTTGGTGCGCTTTTCCTGATTCTGTCCGCGCGGGCACCCGCGTGGTTCCCGGAAGGTCACGAGATCGTCGCGATCATTGCCGCCGACCAACTTACCCCGACGGCCGCGTCGCACATCGCCCGCATCCTCAATGTCGCAGATGAAAAGCAAGGCGTCGCCGGCGCGATGGCGGCGGCATCTCTGCGGCCGGATTCCGAGTTCAGAGCGGACCATGCCACGCATTCATGGCACTACATCGCGCTTTGCCTGCAGGACACGCGCTCCGACTTGCCGGCGCGATGCCCGCACGGTAACTGCGTTACCGCCAAAATCGATGAGTACGCGCGGCGGCTGAAAAACCACGACTACGACAAGTGGGGCGCGGCCGGCGATCTGGCATTCCTGATTCATTTCGTCGCCGACGTGCACCAGCCGCTGCACGCCGCGGGCAACGGCGATCGTGGTGGAACTTGTCAGCCGGTGGAAGTTACGCCGCCGGAAGAGAACCTCCATTACGCCTGGGACGACGCGGTCGTAGTGGAACTGGAACACCAACTCGGTACGCAAAGTCCGCGCGCCACGGCCACCGCGTTGGAACGGATGGACCCTCAATCCGCGCTTGCGGACAAGCCGGCGAACCCGGAGCAGATGGCGTGGGAGTCGCACGAACTCGCCAGAAGCGAAGTGTACGACGCGCTGCAAATACCCAAGCGTCCATGCGCACCGGCGGGATGCCAGTCCGCAACGCCGGGAAAAGTAGTGATGAGCGAGGCGTACATGGAGCGGGAGGCAAAGGTCGCGGGCCGGCAATTGGCATTGGCGGGATATAGATTGGCAAGTATCCTCAACTCTATCTGGCGGTGAAGCAGCTCTAAGCGATCACCTCGGTGCGGCGCAATTCTTCGATCTGTTCGGGCGTGTAGTTGAGCAGCCGGCACAAGACCTCCGCGCTATCCTGGCCCAGGCACGGCGAAACGCGATTGAGTTTGCATGGCGTGCGCGACATCGTCCATGGCACACCGGTGTAAGTGCGCACGCCGACCTCGGGATGGTCGAGGTCGACGAGGAAGCCGCGCTCGCGCAGGTGCCGGTCCTCGGCCACGTCCTGGTTGGTAAAGGTGGGCATCGCGGCTACGCCGGCGCGCTGCAGCAATTCGGTGATTGCCCAGCGATCACGCTCCGAGGTCCAGGCGTTGATTATTCGATCGAGTTCCTCTTCGTTGCGCTTGCGCGCCGCGGCGCTGCCAAAGCGGGGATCGCTGGCCATCGAAGGCTTGCCCATCGCGTCGCATAGCGCGCGCCATTCATCCTCGGTTCCAACCGCGATTGTCACCCACGCCTCGGCGTCGCCCAACGCTTTGTAGCAGTTATAGGGCGACATTAACGGATCATGATTGCCGGCCGCGCCGATGTCGCGTCCGTTCATCGCGTATTCCAGCAACGCTTCGGGCATCATCATCTCCATCGCTTCCAGGTTGGACAGATCGATATATTGACCCTGGCCGGTGCGCTCGCGATGAATCAGCGCGGCGTTTAGCAGCCAGGCGCCGAAAATTCCAACTACCGGATCTCCGTAGCCGATGCCGAGGTTGCGCGGCCGATCACCGGGATAAGTGGTCAGCGTGTGCATCCCGCAATGGGCCGCCACGATCGGACCATAGCTTACGTAGTTGCGAAACGGCCCCGTTTGTCCGTAGCCGGCCATCGAAAGCATGATCAGGTCGGGCCTGGCAGCACGCAGGCTTTGGTATCCGATTCCCAGCCGATCAACAACGCCGGGCGCGAAATTCTCGGCCGCGATATCGCAATGGCGCGCCAACTGCCGTACTATCTCGACCGCTTCGGGCTTCTCGAGGTCAAGCTGCACGCTCAGCTTGTTGTGATTCTTCTCGTTGTAGCAGCCGGCGCGGTTGAGACCGGGCTTGCCTTCGGCAACTACGAAGAGGCGGCTGATGCATGGATGCCTGGCGGTCTCGATCCTGATCACCTCGGCGCCGAGACGCGCCATTTGCGCGGTGCAAAACGGCCCCGCCCACACCCAGCTAAAATCCAGCACCCGCACCCCTTGCAGCGGGCCGCGGGTTTGCGGTCTCGAAACCTGCGGCGCGGGGCTGATCTGCTCAGCTGGGCGCGCGGAAAGCTCGCGCAAAATTTCCTCCGCGTGCTCGTTGCGGCGCGGCGCCGGACGGCGCATCACCCATCCCATGGTGGTGGATTTAAACGGCACGCCGGGCGCGAGAATCGGCTTGCCAGCGGGCTCGCGCGCCGGCAGCGGAACAAGGAATTCGCGCGCCTTCAGATGTTCATCGGCGTAGATGTCGCTCGGCTGACTGACCGGGGCCGCCGGAATGCGCCGGGCCTGCATCTGCGCGACGACTTCCTTTAATCTGCGCGATTGGCTCCACTGTTCGATTAGAACCTTGAGCGCGTCGATGTTCTTGCCGCGCACCGTGCGGTCCTTGAAGATTTCCTCCCGGGCCCATTCGGGATTACCCATGAGCTCAACCAGGCGATGCCACTGGGCTTCTTCGGCGCACACGATCTGCATCAGCCCGTCGGAGCATCGATGAGCCCCGCCTGGCCCAATGACGGAGAAGCCCAGCCGCGAGGTTCGCAACTTCTGGTAGGTGAACCAGACCATGCTCAGGTCGAGCATCGAGGCCATGCATTCCTGCTCGGAAATTTCGATCGCCTGTCCCTCGTCCGATTTGGTGCGGAACGTAAACGCGGCCAGCGCCGTCATCGCGGCGTGAATGCCGGCTTGATACTCCGCCTGCGCGCCGAAGTACTTGAGCGGCGGCAGGTCGGGGCTTTCGCACAACAGCGGGTTGAGAATCGCCGTCCCGCTGGCGTGGATAGTATTCAGTTCGTAGGCCTTGTAATGGCTGCGCGGGCCGCTATCGCCATAGCGCGAGATTGCAGCGATGATGAGGTGCGGGTGGCGCGCCGAAAGCTGTGCGCCTTCGATCGCGCTGGCGGCACGCTCGGACGCCGCGATGTTGTGAATGAGGATATCCGCACCGGTTAGCAGCTCGTCGAAGGTCTGGCGCTCGCGTGGATTGGCAAGGTCGAGCGTCATGCCGCGCTTGTCGGCGTTAAGGTAGAGGAACAATCCGCTGCGCTCCGGGTCGGGCACGTCGTCAACAAAAGGCCCGCGCCTGCGCGTAAGGTCGCCCTGCGGCGGCTCGACCTTGATTACTCTTGCGCCCAGCAGCGCCATCAGCTTGGCGCCGAATGCCGCCGACACGCCCTGGCCGCATTCGACCACGCAAACCCCGGCCAGAGGAAGGTTGGAAGAACTCGGGCTGCCTTCCGTTGCGTCGCCAAACGTCGGCTGTGCCATGCTGAGATCATCCCCGCGATGGTCAAATCGCCGCGATGATCCAACGGGCACCGGCAATTGTCAAAGCAAGCGGCGGATTTCGGCTTAAGGCGTCACGACCGATTCTGCTGATGGCGTTATGGCCGGGAGATCCTCGATTGCAGCATCGCGAATTTTCATGGCGGGATACTCTCATCAGATTCTGATAGTTTTAATTGATGCGGATTCCAATCTACCAGGTGGACAACTTCACCAGCCGGATATTCAGCGGCAATCCCGCGGCAGTTTGCCGGCTGCAGCGATGGCTGCCGGACCAAACGATGCAGGCTATCGCCGCGGAAAACAATCTTTCGGAGACCGCTTACTATACTCGCGAAGGTACGCAGTATCATCTGCGCTGGTTCACGCCCACGGTCGAAGTGGATCTCTGCGGCCATGCCACACTCGCCTCGGCGCACGTGATTTGGACAATACGAAAGGAATCTTGCGCGGCGCGCCTGGAGTTCCAATCCAGAAGCGGGATGCTGACGGTGGAGCGCGAGGGCGCTCTCTACGCGCTCGATTTTCCCGCCCTCGCTCCTGCCGAATGCGCGGTCGATCCGGGGTTGGTGGCGGGACTCGGCGCGCACCCCAACCTGGTGCTCGGCGCGCGCGACTATCTATGTGTGTTCGAAAGCGAAGAGGAGGTTCGTGCGCTTACCCCCAACATGGAAAGACTGACGGCGCTGGATCGCTTCGCGGTGATCGCAACCGCGCCGGGCCGCGACTGCGATTTCGTTTCAAGGTTTTTCGCGCCCGCGCAGGGGGTTGCCGAAGATCCGGTCACCGGCTCGGCGCACTGCACGCTGGCCCCTTATTGGTCACGGCGGCTGGGGAAGAAAAAGCTATTCGCACGCCAGGTGTCACGCCGCGGCGGCGAAATATGGTGCGAAGATCGGGGCGAACGCGTCCGGATAGCCGGCCATGCGGTGACGGTTTTGGAGGGCGAGATAGAGGTTGGTTAGTAGCTATCCGGCGCTGAGTGCTGAGTGCTTATTGGATAGATACAACTTGCTCCTCGTGCCCTCTTCGGACCAGTCTTATTTTCCGTCATCCTGAACAGAAGCGGGCGTATTGAAGGATCTCGCTGTTCGCCGCGCGAAGCCCAGGCCAGGTTCCTGCTGACGCGCAAATCCGCAATGCATATTGTGGATCTGCACACACCCTCATCTGAACTTTCCCTGGTCAGGCAGAGAGGGCGCGGCGCGTAAAAACTTCAAGAGCCGCAACGCGCGCGCCCGGGGATCCTCCGCTTCGCTCAGGAAGACGCAGCAGGGCGAAAGTTTCCCGGTTACTTGGCCTGGCTCAGCTTGGGCTCCTGCTCGTGCTCGGTATGTTGCCCGTGATTGAGCAGAATCCCGGCCACGAACATTCCGGTGCCAATCATGGCGATGGTTATAAAGGCGAACGCGCCACCGCCTTGTCCCTTCACCACGGCGACAAAGGCGAGGCTGGCTACCAGACCGAGAATAATCGCTCCAACGAATGTCATCATGTTTGGAGACCAATGAAGTTTAGTCATTTTTTCCACCCCTTCAACGTACAAAGACTGTGATTGCGAATAACGGAAATCGGCCGTTACACGCGCCTGCGTCGCGCCTCCATTTTCGGTTTGGGCGTGAGGACCCGCAAGGCTGGGGTTGACAAAAAGGAACGTACATACGGGTGTGATCGGTAACGGGTTCGCAGTCCATGAGGAGCCATTTCCGAAACAGATGGCTCAGGAATTGCGGAATTTTAGTCCAACACCTACCTTGTCCGCCACAGGTGCGCTATTAACATTTGCGCCACACGATCGGGCATCTGATCCACTATAAAATGCCCGGCGCCTTCGACCTCAACGAACTCATAGGGCCCTTGCACGAATTGCCGGGTCGATTCCGCAGCGCGCCGGCCTACACTGGCGTCGGCCGTACCCCAGACATACAAGGTGGGCATCGAGACCGCGGGAATGGCGGACAAGGCGATATCAGAAGCGCGGTACCAATTGATCGCGGCCTCCAGCGCGCCGGCCTCATCGAGAGGACTCAGATAGATATCCGGGTCTGCGATGCCCTCGCGCACCAAGCCTCTGCGCAACGAGCTGAAGTTGTCCTTGCGGAGCTGTTCGATCGCTTCGCGCCGGCGAAATCCCCGATGATGCTCGGAACGCTTGGCCTGCTCTGGATCCTCCGCCAGGGCGAGCGCAAACGCCGCTGGATGCGGCCGCGAGAGGACGCTAAGCGTTTCGACGCGATCCGGGTTGGCGGCCGCTATCAGCCAGGCGAGTTGGCCGCCCCAATCGTGGCCCACCAGATGAAATCGCTGCGCACCGATCGCGTCCATCATCGCCAACGCGTCGCGCTGCAGCAGGTCCGTTGCATATGCCTCAATCCCCGCCGGGCGCGCGCCGGCGGAGTAGCCGCGCTGATCGGGCGCCAATGCGCGAAATCCCGCCGCCGACAAGGCGCTCAACTGATGACGCCACATGCGCCGGTTCTGGGGAAATCCATGCAGCAACAGCACGGCTTCCCCCGCGGCAGGCCCCGCGATATCGATCGCAAAATGCAGCATGCCGATTGACCAGGTTTGTGTTTGCGGGTCCATCATGGCTTTCCGCCTGTTACTCAGAAAATGGCACATCCCGCCAGAGGGGCGAAAGACTTGCCTACGCGTTGTGCAGCTAACGTGCGGGCGGCCTTGAGGCGTCACGCCGATGTGAAGCCGGTTTTCACGCCTTTGGTTTTGAATCGTTCAAAGACCGGTTTTTACGGAGGTTTAGAGAAGTGAATTGCTTGAAGAAGATTGCGGGATGTTCCCTGGCCCTGATGTTCGCTGCGTCATTCGCTATCCCTGCGACGCCGGCCTGGAGTCAGATGATGGCGCCGCAAAGCCGGGTCTCCGCGATGAGCGCCTCTGACAGCGCCGGTGCACTGGATCAGGATGTGGCCCAGAAAATCAGCGAGGCCTGGTCCGAAGGCAAGGACGCCAGCGGCGCGGTGGCCTTCCAGGAAAACGGCGAAATCGCGCTCAGCGAGGGCAACACCAATCAGGCCCGGAGCGACTTCGAAGCGGCGGAACACGAACTTGCCGGCCTGAAAGTCACGCCGGTGGGGGTACCGTCGGATTCGGATTCAACCTACTAAGGCAGCGGCCCGGCTCCGCCACAGTCAAAAGCGGTTCGCATCGAATGGAGATGATATCGGAAATCAGTCTCCGGAGCGGGTGGCGGCGCTCCGGAGTTTGATACCAGGGGCCATCCCCACCATCACCTATACAATGATTATACAATGATTCCATCAGCACGCAGACGCGACCGTTGATCCGGACTGAACCCGTTGGCGGCAAGGACCTCGTCAGTATGCTCACCGAACAACGGCGGCCGCCTGATTCGACCGGGAGACTCCGCCAGCTTGGCCGCCAGGCCGGTGGTCAGGAACGTGCCCAGCTTCGGATGCGCAATCTTCAGCAGCATTTCGCGCGCGGCGATTTGCGGGTGGGCAAACACTTCTTCCATCGTGAGGATCGGACCCGAAGGAATCCCGGCCTTGTTCAGTTCGGCAATCCAATAGTCGGCCGGATGAGCCGCAAGCGCGGCGTTGACTTCCGCAGTCAACGCGGGACGATTCTTGACCCGCCGCCTGACACCCTGGAAGCGCTCATCCTTATCCAGTTGGGGCCGTCCAATTAGGGCGACAAACTTCTTCCACATCGCGGGGTTGCCCACGGAAATATTGAACGGACGATCGGCGGCCTGGAAGGTGCCGTGCGGCGAAACCAACGGATGATGGTTGCCGGCGGGTACGGGACTTTTGCCGGTCTCGAAGAGAATCCCCGCCGACCAACTCAAAATGCTTACGATCGATTCCAGCAGTGAGGTTTCCACCCGCTGACCGCGGCCGGTGCGATGACGCACTTCCAACGCGAGCAGGATTCCCTGCACAGCGAAAATTCCGCCCAGTAGATCGCAAATCGCTATTCCGGCCCGGGTCGGACCGCTTTCCACCGTGCCTGTCACGCTCATCAGCCCCGACATTCCCTGCGCGATCTGGTCGAAGCCCGGGTTATCGCGCAGCGGGCCGGTGGAGCCGAAGCCGGAGATGCTGCAGCAGATGATACGCGGATTGCGCCTGGACAGCGCGTCGTAACCGAAGCCGATCTCCTCGACAACACCGGGCCGGAAGTTGTCGATCAGAACGTCGGCGGAATCCACCAACTGCGCCAGAACCTTCAATCCCTCCGGTTTTTTGATATCCAGCACCACGCTTTTTTTTGAGCGGTTGGTACACAGGAAAAAGTAATTGTCGGCGCCGCCGCCTGAGCCCAGTTGCGCGCGGGAATCGCCGGGCGGTTCGATCTTGATCACCTCGGCGCCGTAATCCCCGAGGATTTGCGTGGCGAACGGTCCGGCCAGGTAGCGGGTAAGATCGATTACCTTGATTCCGGTCAAAGGCGATTGGGATTGATCCATTGATTTGAATCCTCAATGCGCTCCGCGCTGTCCTAAGAGATCGAGGCAATCTACGCCGACTTCAATTCCGCGGTCAAAGCCGGCCAGCCAATCGACGCCGCCGTCCATCAGGCCCGCACGGGGTTAACGTAACTGAGCAGGCGGATTCCGGCGGTATCGAGCAGCGTCCTGCAATCCGGACCGGTCAGAACCTTCAGTTCCGCTTCACGCAGGTCGGCGTGCACTGCGGTCAGCAGGGACCGCAACTGCGCGTCCGCGTACCCCGGATGACATACCCATTCCGTAACTCCATCTTCGATCGATCGCACCAGCGCGCCGAACAGGTGACGCGGCGATACGTCGGGCAGTTGGGGCGCGCCGACAATCCAGCGGAGCGGCTGCGTATTCCCGCCGTCCGCCGCCCATCGCGAGCCTAACCGGGCCAGCGCATGACGAGCGTGGTCGCGCGGACGCAGCATTCCAGCCTCTCGTAGCATCCAGGGAAGCACCGGACGCTGGTTCCTGAACCTGACCCAGCGTACATTGCGCCGCCGCGCAACAGTTGCCAACGCCGAGGCGGCTGCCGGATGCAGATGGACGTTCTCGTGGCTGTCGAAATGGGTAGGCGTGATCCCGGCGCTGATGATCCGCTGCGCCTGGGCATCGATTTCCGCTTCGAGATCGCGCCTGGACACGGCGCCGACGCTGAGCCGTATCGCCAACGCACCCAACGCGCGGAAGCGTCCACTGCGGCTCGTTAGCGAGGGCACGGCGGCATCTGCCAGCGGCCGGCCGTGCGTAAGATTAACGTGTAGTCCGACGCCGAGGTCCGGACATCGACGGAGCTGATCTATGGCGTCATCGAAGGCCGCCCCGTTGGCGAGCAGGCTGGCCGATGTGACGATCCCGGCGCGATGGGCCTCGATGATGGCCCGATTGATTCCGGCCGTCATTCCCAAGTCGTCGGCGTTGACGACGAGGTCTCGCATCGCCTCAGGCATAGCGTCCGGTGGCGGCGTTGAGCCGCACGCGCACAAGGTCGCGCACAGCGCAGAATGATTCACGCAGGAAATCGACCGTACTGGGCTCCGAAAAATAGCGGAATTCGACCGGAATCTGCCGCACGTCGAGTTTGAAGCGCCGCGCAATGAAAAGCAGTTCAACGTCGAAGGCAAATCCTTCCAGCCGCTGCCGGGAAAAGACGATATCGGCCGCGGCGCGGCTAAAGCCCTTGAGCCCCGCCTGGCAATCACGCACTTCAAGCCCCAGCCATCCCCTGACTGCCAGGTTGAACATGCGGCTTAACACATGGCGGGTGTAGAGGTAGCTGAAGAAGGCCGGACTCATGTGATACTGCGAACGCGGCGAGGTGCGGTCTGCGATCGCCAGGTCGGCGCCCGCGTCGAGCGCCCGCACGATTTTGTCGATCTCGGTCAGCGGGTAGGCCAAGTCAGCGTCGGTAAAAATCACCCGCTCGCCGCTGGACTGCAACATGCCCGCGCGCACCGCGTGCCCCTTGCCGCGATTGGCGCCGTTGCGAATCACCCGGACCGAACAGTGCCTGGCGGCCAGATCGGAAAGCAGCGGCGCAGAGCCGTCCGCGCTGCCGTCATCGACCACGATCAGTTCGTAGGTTTCGCCCCGCCGCTCCAGGAAGGCGAGCGCGCCTGCCAGCGTGTCGGCGATGAACGCCGCGCTGTTATACGAAGGAATGATAAGCGAGAGCCGGACGGCGGACATGCAGTCGTCACTTTAACCCCCGCGTCCTCAAGGGGGCCAGACTTTAAGCACGTACTCGGCCATCTCCGCCACGTGCAACGGAGCCAATCCGGCATAGACGCGGGACTTGTCACAAACATCGCACAATGCGATGTACTACTTACGGAGGGAATCCTGCCGAATCTAAGGAACTCTACCACCTATGCACGGAGCGGATGAATATGAGCGATGCAGATGAAAGGCCCCAGGCGGCCCTCATAAACTGGCTTAGCGAACCCAAGCGGCCGCAGGAGTATTACGATGCCGTCAAGCAGCGGTTCGCGGAGGAACGCGACCTAAGGCTGAAATACCGGCCCGAGGGCACCGAGCAGTTCACTTCAGACCTCAGCGGTGAACTGGCGAAGTACGAGATTGACCCATACGGCGGTGCAATCGAACCGCGCGAACCCATTAACGACACAGTCGAATGCCTGTTCATCGGCGGCGGTTTCTCCGCGCTCCTAACCTCCGCGCGGCTGCGCGAGTTCGGCGTCGAGAGCATCCGCATCGTGGAGCGGGGCGCCGATGTGGGCGGCACCTGGTACTGGAACCGATATCCGGGCGCCGCGTGCGACGTGGTGGCTTACGATTACCTGCCCCTGCTCGACGAAACCGGCTACGTGCCGTCGCGGCACTACGCCAAGGGTCCTGAAATTTTCGCCTACTGCCAGATGATCGCCAAGAGATACAACCTCTACGAGCTGGCAGTCTTCCAGACCACCGTTACCTCCACCGCGTGGAACGAAGCCGAGAAGATGTGGCACCTCGAAACCGATCGCGGCGACCATCTGAAGGCAAAGTTCGTGATTTGCGCCAATGGCACCCTCTCCAAGCCCAAGCTTTCGAAAATCAATGGCATGGAGAAATTCAAGGGCCATTCCTTTCACACCTCGCGATGGGACTACGAGTACACCAAGCCGGATCTCTCGGGATTAGCCGACAAGGTGGTGGGTATCATCGGCACGGGAGCCTCGGCGGTCCAGGCCATTCCGGGCCTCGGGGCGGCATCCAAGGAGCTGTACGTGTTCCAACGCACGCCGTCGTCGATCGACATCCGCGACGATTGGCCGACCGATACCGAATGGGCGAAGACCCTGCAGCCCGGATGGCAAGCGGAACGGCGTGTGAACGCGCGGATGATGTCCAAGAAGATGGAGGATCAGAGGGGGCCGGTGGCGGGCCTGTCGATGGAAGAGAAGGTTCGCAGGCAGGAGAACGCAAACATCGAGTATATGATGCGCATCCACAAGCGCATCGAGGAGATCGTCAAGGACAAGGCCACGGCCGACTCGCTCAAGCCCTGGTACATGTTCATGTGCAAGCGGCCGTGCTTCGACAATGACTATCTGCCCACCTACAATCTTCCCACCGTTCATCTGGTTGACACCCACGGCAAGGGTATCACCGAGATCAACGAGAAGGGGGTGGTGTTCGAGGGCAAACAGTACGCACTTGACGTGCTGATTTACGCCACTGGTTTCGAGGTGCAGAAGACCGGCATTTACAACCAGATCAGGGGCAAAGACGGCGTCGAACTAAACGACAAGTACCGCGACGGCATGCGCACGCTGGTCGGGATCCATTCTAATGGCTATCCGAACCTTTTCATCATGGGCGGCTACCAATCGTCCTTCCAATTCAATCTGACGGACATGCTCCAGGCCCAGGGTGATCATATCGCTGCGTGCATCGACTACACGCGCCGCCACGGCTACAAGACCATCGATCCGACCCCGGAAGCGGAGGAATGGTGGGTGCAGGAAGTGATCAAACATCGCGGCAAGACCAGCCGCAATCACGATTGCACGCCGGGCTACTACAACTTCGAGGGCGAGTTCAATCGCCGCCAGGACGGCAACTACAACGGCGGCTTCAACAAGTACTGCACCCACATGGAGGAAGTGCGGGAGAAGATGGAAGAGAATTTCATTTTCTCCAAGGATTAGAGTAGCCGGGCGGGCCCGACCGCCCGCCCTCAGAGCGCTGCTGCATAGGACAGCCGCCCGGCGGCCATTGCGATCTGATAGTGGTCGGATCCGCCCGATGCGCCGGGTCGGCGGTGTTTGCTACAATTTCACGCATGATCGACAAAGGCGCCTGGCTGCTCGGCATCCTCGTGTTTTTCTTCGGCGCCTCGATCGGCAGCTTCGTCAACGTGCTGGCCTACCGCCTGCCGCGCGAAATATCGATCGTACGGCCGGCTTCATTCTGTCCCCATTGCCGGCATCCGATACCGTTTTGGTGCAACGTCCCCGTACTCGGCTACCTGATGCTGCGTGGGCGGTGCACGCGATGCGACGGATGGATTCCGGCGCGCTACCTGGTCACAGAAATCGGCATGGGGCTGATTGCGTTCGCACTGTTCACCAACTTTGACGCGCCCGACGCGCTGGCTCGCCTCGTGTTATGTGCCGGCCTGTTCGTCGCGAGCTGGGTGGACCTCGACTGGCGCATCATCCCCGACGTGATCAGCCTGCCGGGAATCCTGGTCGGCTTCGTGGCGGCCTCGCTCGTGATGCCCGACGTGGGATGGAAGGATTCATTGATCGGAACGGCTCTGGGCGGCGGCGTGCTCTTCGCGGTCGGCGAGATTTATCTGCGGCTGCGGGGCAAGGAAGGGATGGGGCTGGGGGACGTCAAGCTGCTGGCGATGATTGGTGCGTTCCTGGGCTTCCCGGGTGTTCTCTTCACAATATTCTTTGGCTCATGCCTGGGCGCCGTTGGCGGCGTGGTGCTCGGTTTGTTGCATTGGCAACCGGGCGTGATGGAACTCGACACACAAGCGGCGCAGGCGATAAACGACTCCGGCGATGCCCCACAAGCCGAGCTGGAAATCGACAACCGAACACCCAACGAAGGGCTGCTTCAGACCCCTGTTCCTTTCGGCCCGTTCCTGTCGATGGCGGCCGCATTCTACGCGCTCTTTCAGCCCCAGCTTGTTCATTGGTATTTATCCTGATCATGTCGAAGGGCTTGTTCATCACCCTGGAGGGAGTTGAAGGCTCGGGCAAGACCAGCCATGCCGCAATGCTGGCCGAACGGCTGCGCGCCCAGGGGCGCGACGTGCTGCTGACCCACGAGCCCGGCGATACGCGCGCCGGCCAGGCAATTCGCGCGATCTTTTTGGATCCTGCGGTGTCGCTCCAGGTCAGGGCGGAATTGCTGCTGGTGCTCGCAGACCGCACCCAGCATGTGGCGGAAAAGCTCAAACCGGCGCTGGAACGCGGCGCGATCGTCATCTCGGATCGCTACGCAGACTCCACTACCGCCTACCAGGGTTACGGGCGCGGCTTCGATCTCCAGCTGCTGGGCGAACTCAACCGCCTCGCCGCCAACAGCCTGATGCCCGACCTTACCATCCTGCTCGACTGTTCGGTTGAAACGGGCCTGGCACGCACCCGCCTGCGCACCACCGCCGGGCAACGAGGACCGGACCGCTTCGAGGGCGCCGACCTCGACTTTCATCGTCGCGTCCGCAGCGGTTTCCTGACCCTGGCCAAAAGCGAACCCGGCCGCGTGCGCGTGGTGGACTCCGAGCGCGGCCGCGACAAGGTATTCACCGACATCAGCCGGCTTGTGGACGAACTGATAGGTCTGCGATGGCGCTGAACCATTTGCTCGGCCATCGCGAGCAGCTCGAGCGCTTGTTTCGTGAACTGGGACGCAGACGTTCTCAGGGCTACCTGTTCTGGGGGCCAAGAGGCGTCGGCAAAGAACTGGTCGCCGAGGGGTTGGCGCTAAGCTTGCTGTGCGAGCGTCATCCCGGACTGGACTTTTGCTGCACGCCTGACAGCTGCCCCAAGCGCGCCGAGGACGGCGGCGGCAAGCGCGGCAAACAGCCGGCCGCGCAATGCGAGTGCTGCGCGGCGTGCGTGCAGGTGGCGATGCGGCTGCATCCGGACTTCGACTACGTAGCCCTGCTGCCCAAGCGCAGCTTTGTCCTGATCGAGCAGGTGCGCGAGTTGATTACCCGTCTGGGAATCAAGCCGGCGCGCGCCGGCATGCGCGTCGCGATTATCGACGACGCCGAAACGCTGAACATCGCGGCGCAAAACGCCCTGCTCAAAACGCTGGAAGAACCGCCCGGTTACGCCGTCATTTTTCTCATCGCGGAGAACGCCAACTCGCTGCTCGACACGGTGCGATCGCGTTTGCGCCCGGTTCATTTCCCCACGCTCGGCGCGGCCGATCTCACCGCCTTGCTGACACGCAAAGCCGGCCTGGAAACGGACCGCGCCGGCCCACTGGCGCTGTTGGCGCGCGGCAGTGCGTCGCGCGCTCTGGCATTGTCAACCCAGGAAGAGCCGCCGGCGCGCGAACTGCGCGAGGCGCTTAAAGCGGCCGTAAAGATGGACTTCGTGCAGGCGCGCCGCCTGTCGGAGCGTCTGTTCGCCACCCGCGAGCAGGCGCAGGAAAACCTTGAGTTGATGGCGCGCCTGCTGCAAGACGTGCTCTGCCTGAAGCTGGGCGGCGGCTCCCCGGATGACGCGCTGGTCGGCGCCCCCGGACATCTGTCAGACCTGGTGGACGCTTTAAGCCTGGGGAGTATTCTTATAATGCTGGAACTGGTTTTGCGCGCCGCGCGCGCTGTGGACGAAATGGCCAATCCGCGCCTCCAGGCCGAGGGTCTGTGGATGGCGGCAAGTGAAGCGCTGAGGTCAGGTAATTCGTGAGCGAACTCGATGGTATATTCGGGCCGGCTGAAGATGGGCCGATGGTGGTAGGCGTGAGCCTGCAGCCGGTCGGGCACATTTTCAACTATCTGAGCGGCGGCATCGATTTGAAGCGGGGCGACCGGGTGGTCGTCGAGACCGACGCCGGCGCCTGCTTCGCCACCGTCACCACCGAACCTTGCCCGCCCTCCGTAGCACTTGACCTGACGCAGCTACGACCCGTACTACGCATCGCCAACGATAGCGATCTGCGCATTGAGGAAGAGAACCGCTACCGCGAGCAGCAGGCTCGCCGCCTGTGCGTGCAGGGAATCCTGCAGCGCGGGCTCGAGATGAAATTGGTCAATGTCGGCCTGACCTACGACGGGCGCAAGGCGGTGTTCTACTTCGTGGCGGAAAAGCGCGTCGATTTCCGCAACCTGGTGCGCGACCTCGCCAACGCACTGCGGCTGCGCGTCGAGATGCAGCAGATTGGCGCGCGCGACGAGACCAAGGCGACCGGCGGAATCGGCCCCTGCGGGCGCGAGTTGTGCTGCTCCTCGTGGCTGCGCGACTTCGAGGCGGTTACGGTCAAGATGGCACGCGAGCAGGGCCTGGCGCTCAATCCGTCACGGCTGGCGGGGATGTGCGGGCGGCTAAAATGCTGCCTGCGCTATGAATACGCCACTTACGTCGAACTCAAGCGCGGACTGCCCGCGGTCGGCAAGCGGGTCGAGTCGGTCAAGGGCAACGGCAAAGTGTTGCGCCAGAACATTCTCAAGCAGACTGTCCTGATCCAGGTCGACGAAGAAGGCGGCGGCGTAATCGAGGCAACGATGGAAGATATCGTCGAGAAGCGCGCGCAATAAATCTCGCCGGTTTCGGATCGACCACCCAAGATGGCAGAGCGGCTTCATATCACCACCGCGATCTTCTATTCCAACGCGCCACCGCACGTGGGCAGCGCCTACGAGGCGTTGGCCGCCGACGCTTTCGCGCGCTCGCGCCGCCGGCGCCTGGGACGCGTCAACGCCAGCTTCCTGACCGGCACCGACGAGCACGGCGACAAGATTCGGCGCGCCGCCGAAGCCGAGGGCCTGGCGCCCAAGGATTTTACCGATCGCCTCAGCGCTGTATTCCGGCGCGCCTGGGACGGGCTCAACGTTTCCTACGACTACTTCGTGCGCACCACGGATCCCGAGCACGAAAAATTTGTCCAGCAGATGCTCGAGCGCAGCAACGCGCGCGGCGATATCTACTTCAAGGACTACGAGGGGCTGTACTGCGTCGGGTGCGAGCGCTTTTACACGGAAAAGGAATTGCTGCCGGGCGCGGTCTGCCCCACCCATAACCAGCCCGTGGAACGGATCAGCGAAGGCAACTACTTCCTGCGAATCGAGAAGTACCGCGCGCAGGTGCTCGATCATATCAAGCGCAATCCCGACTTCATCCGGCCCGAGCGATACCGCAACGAGGCGCTCAATATGCTGGCCGAGCCGCTCGCCGACCTTTGCATCTCGCGTCCCAAGGCGCGGCTGGATTGGGGAATCGAGCTGCCCTTTGATTCCAAGTACGTGACTTACGTCTGGTACGACGCGTTCTGGGCTTACGTGAGCGCGCCCGCAACACGCGACCCTGCCTTCATGACCGAGGTGTTTCCCACCAGCGATCATTTTATCGGTAAGGACATCCTCAAAACCCACGCGGTGTACTGGCCGCCGATGCTGCTGTCGGCGGGATTGCCGCTGTTCCGCCATCTGGACGTTCATGGCTGGGTCAACTTCGGCGGCCAGCGGATGTCGAAAAGTTCCGGCAACGTGGCCGACCCTGTCAGCTACGAGGTGGCGTTCGGACCCGACGTGCTGCGCTACTTCTTGCTGCGCGAAGTGGTTTACGGCCTGGACGGCGACTTTTCCGAGCAACGCTTGATCGAGCGTTACAATGCCGACCTCGCCAACGACCTGGGTAATTTCGCCAGCCGGGTGCTGTCGATGGCGGCGCGCTACTTCGGTGGAGAATTAACCTGCGCGCCGGCGCTGAGCGGCGAGCCGGAAGACGCGGCTCTCGCCGCCGCCATGAGCGGGCTGGAAGAACGGGTGGATGCTCAGGTTGAAGTGCTGGCGTTTAATCGGGGTCTGGAGGCGATCTGGCAGGCGCTGGACGTAGCCAACAAATACATCGTTCAAACCGCGCCCTTCACGCTCGCAAAAGATCAGACCAGGCTGCCGCGAGTGGCACAAATTCTGTGCAACCTGACGGAGAGCCTGCGCGTGGTGGGGTCAACTCTGGAACCCTTCATGCCGGTAACCTCGCGCCGCATTCTGGATCTGCTGCAAGCTGATGAGGCCACCACCGCCGCGCCGTACGGCCAGGGTTTGAAGGCGGGCCATAAAGTGAAGCCAGCCACGCCGCTGTTTCCGCGCATCGACAAGAAGGCAGAGTAGAAAAACTGGCAATTGACGGTGGCAGGCGTGTATCGGTCACCCTCACCTCAGCCCTCTCGGCAAAATGTGCAGGAGGGAAGTTGAAAGTCCCAATCCGATGAAACTGGCCCTCAATCTTCCGCAATTCATGGACTATCGCTCGGTCCTCGATCGCACTCTCCTGGCCGAGCGCCTGGGCTATCACTCGGTCTGGCTGCAGGACCACATGTGGCAATTGCGGACGCCCGAATTCGACCATCCCGAAGCAATCGCCACCATGGCCGCGCTTGCCGCCCGCACCAGCCGCATCCGAATCGGCAACCTGGTGCTGTGCAACTCCTATCGCAACCCGGCGCTGCTGGCTAAGACCCTTAGCACCATCGACGATATCAGTGGCGGCCGGCTTGAGATCGGAATCGGCGCCGGATGGTTCAGGCGCGAATACGAGGCATACGGCTACGAGTTTCCCGCCACCGGCGTGCGCCTGGCGCAATTGGAAGAGGCGCTGCAAATCATCAACCTGTTGTTCACCGAGCCCTCGCCCAGCTTCCACGGCCGCTATTACAGGATTGATCGCGCGTACAACTTCCCCAAGCCGATGCAGAAGCCGCGCCCCCCGATCACTATCGGCGGCAAGGGCGAGAAAGTGTTGCTGCGGCTGGTCGCGCGCTATGCCGATCGCTGGAACGCGGTGGTAAGCGGCGCCGAAGAGTTCGATCACAAATTGCGTGTGCTGAAGGAACATTGCGCCGCGCTGGGACGCGACCCGAATACGCTGGAGATCTCCGAGCAAGTGCTGGTTTTCCTTGGAGCGGCGGAATCCAACGTGCGACGCGTCTGGGAACAAGCCGGACGGCATCCGCTGGTAGCGGAGATGCGCGAAGTCAGCGCGATCAAGGGCACGCCCGCCGCGGTTGCGGAGCAGTTGCGCGAACACGAAAGGCGCGGCGTCCAGATGCTGATATTGTGGTTCGCGGACTATGGGCGGCCGGAGACAATCGATCTGTTCGCACGCGAAGTAATGCCCGCATTGCAGTAAACGCGCCTTGCTTTGGGAGAGCCTGGCCTCCGCGCCGGTGCATTCTTTCATACAAGGAAACTGGTAGGTTGGCGATTAGGGAAGCGGCCGCAGAATCGAGGTCCAATCCATGAGCGCGAAGCAAAAGGTCGCCCTGATTACCGGGGCAGGAAGCGGAGTCGGCAAGGCGGCAGCGCTGGAGCTGGCCGCGGGCGGCTGGAATCTGGCGTTGGCCGGGCGGCGCCTCGAACCGCTGGAGGCGGCGGCGCAGGCCGTGAGCGAGTTGGGCGCACGCGCGCTCGCGGTCGCCACGGACGTCGGCGATCCGGACTCGGTCAGGAATCTTTTCGCCAAGGTCCGCGAGGCTTTTGGGCGCCTTGATTTGCTCTTCAACAACGCCGGCACGGGTGGACCGCCAAAGCCTTTGGAAGAGTTGTCCTACCAACAGTGGAAAAGGGTAGTGGACACCAACCTGACCGGCGCTTTTTTATGCACGCAGGAGGCCTTCAAGATCATGAAGGAGCAAGATCCGCGCGGCGGCCGGATCATCAACAACGGTTCGGTGTCCGCGCACGCGCCCCGCCCCAACTCGGCTCCCTACACTTCCACCAAGCACGCGCTTACCGGCCTTACCAAGTCAACCTCGCTGGACGGCCGCAAATACGACATCGCCTGCGGGCAGATCGATATCGGCAACGCCGCGACCGAGATGACCGCGCGCATGAGTCAGGGCGTTCCGCAGGCCAACGGCACTATCGCGCCGGAGCCGACCATGGACATGCGCAATGTCGCCGAGGCGATACGCTATATGGCCGATCTGCCGCTGGACGCGAACGTCCAGTTCATGACCGTGATGGCCACCAAGATGCCGCTGGTCGGACGCGGCTGACGGATCGTCGGACCCATCGTGCGAATCTGCATCATCTCCGACCTGCACGCCAACCTTGAGGCGCTTTCAGCTCTGCCCGATCGTTACGATGAGTTGTGGGTGCTGGGCGATTTGGTGAACTACGGTCCCGACCCGGCCGCGGTTATCGACTTCGTGCGGACGCATGCGTCGATAGTGATTCGCGGCAATCACGACCACAGCGTTGGTTTCGACGCGGATTGCGGATGTTCTCCGCGCTTCCGTGCGATGGCCGAGGCTACCCGCGACTACACGGCCTCAGTCCTGACGGAAACCGACAAACAATATCTGCGCGGCCTGCCGATGAGCGCGCGGCGGCAGTTAAACGGCACGCCTTTCTTTCTGTGCCACGCCACACCCTCCGACCTGCTGTATGAGTATCGTCCACCCGAGTCACCGCTGTGGGAGAAGACAGAAGCGGCGAGTGCTGATGCCAGCGTGATCCTCGCCGGACATACTCATTTGCAGTTCTCACGTGCGGGCGCCGGGCGAATCGTTGTCAATCCCGGAAGCCTCGGCCAGTCCAAGGCGGGCGATCCGCGCGCGAGATACGCTGTCTGGGAGGACGGGCGCTTCGCATTGAAGGCTGCGGCGTACCCGGTGGAGCAGACCATGGAGAAGGTCGCGGCGATGCCGCTTGACGCAACCTTAGAGCACGACTTGCTCCATGTGCTCCGAACCGGAACAGTTCCGTGACCGCACGTCGCTGTCTGTTTCGGTTTCGCCCGCTTCCCTTCACCATCGCGACACGGCCAGGCCCATCAGCCCGCCGGCGAGGATCAGCCAGGCTGAATTGATCCGGGACCATAGCAGCAGCACCGCGCTTATCGCACCTATCAGTACGGTCGTAACGTCGACCAGTGCGGCTTGGCTCAGTTGCAAGGTAACAGCCGCCATCAAGGCAAGCGCGCCAACATTCACTCCATCAAGAAAAGCCCCGGCTATCCTCGAGCGCCGGATGCGCGGAATCAATGGCCGGCTCGCAGCGACAAAAATAAACGACGGGACAAATATCCCTACCGTCGCCACTATCGAGCCAGTCGTACCGCCTAGCAGATAGCCAATGAAGGTGGCGGTGGTAAATACCGGACCGGGCGTCACCTGGCCGACCGCAATCGCATCAAGCAATTGCGACTGCGTCAGCCAATGCAGCCGATCGACGAGGTCCGCCTGGAGGAAAGCCAGGAGCACGTAGCCGCTGCCGTAGAGCACTGATCCCACTTTGAGGAAGAACAGAAATAATCCCATCATGCTGAATGCCGCGGCGGCGGGCGCGGCGATGCCCGCGGTCTTCAAGGCCGGCAGCACGCTCGGCCATTTTACTCCCAGCGTCGGCTGCGAATCGGACCGCCTGGTCCAAGCTGCGGCCGCCGCGATCACACCCGCGCCGAACAGGACCACTAGCACGTTGACGCGGAGCAGCGCGGCAACCGTCGCGGCGCTTCCGACCGCACCGAGGAAGCCGCTCTTGACGGCGGCGGGAAAAAGCCGCCACAGCGCCTGGATTACCACCGCGATGATTACCGGCTTGATGCCATACATTATGCCCTGGACCTGCGGCAGCGACCCGAAGCGCACGTATGCCCACGCCGCCAACAAAACGATCGCCATCGCGGGCGCAATGAAACATACGCCGCCCATCATCAGCCCCTTCCATCCGGCGCGTTGATGGCCGATATGGATCGCCATTTCCGTGGAGTTGGGCCCGGGGATGAGATTGGTGGCTCCCAGCATATCCAGGAACTGATCGCGCGAAAGCCATTCGCGGCGCCGCACGAATTCGTCTTCCATCATCGCGATATGCGCCGCCGGCCCGCCAAACGCGGTGACGCCCAGGCGCAGGAACGAACGCGCTATTTCGCTTAGCTTTGCTTCGCTCCGGCGCAGACCTTGCGCCTGCAAATCCTGTCCGCTACGCGACACGGACCAATGACTTTTCCAGCTCGCGCAGATTGCGGCAGGCGATCATCTCATCCACCTCGCGCGCGTATGCCGGAATCGCGCTGTCACCGGTTCCCCAACGTTCCGGCTCTTCGGGATTAAGCCACACCACCGCGCGGCATCGCCGGCTGACCTGGCGCAGCAGGTCGGCGCGCGCGGATTTGCGGTTGTTGCGGCCGTCGCCGAGGATTACCACCAGCGTCGTGCGGTTCAGCAGATGCCGCCGGGCGGCAACCAGCTCCGCCAGCACGCGTCCGAAATCAGAGCGCGCGTAAAAGTCGAGCATCGGTGCCATGTGCAGGTAGCCACGTTCAAATCCGGCCTCGGCCAGGCGATCGACGTAAACAAAACTGTGTACGGTGCGGAAGCATTCGCGCGCTCCCGCCGCCAGCCCCAGCATCAAGCTCGATGCGTAACGCACCGAACCCGAAATATCAGCCAGCACAAGCAGGTCGACATGCCGGGGCCGGCGTGTGCGCATCCGCAGATCGATCAGCGCTCCGCCGCGCTGAATCCCCGCTCGTATCGTGCGACGGATATCGATCCGCCCGCGACGCGCCAAACGCAACCGCCGTCCAAGGCGGACGCGGAAGCGGCGCTTGAGCGGCTCCAGGGCTTTGAGCGCCTGTTCGTAATCGAGATCGGTGTAGGCGCTGAAGAGCTTGGTTTCCGCTTCGCGACTGCGCGCCGCGGCGGCGCCGGCCTGATTTTCATGCCGCTCACTGGCGGCGCGCTCCGCTTGCGCCTGGGCGTCGCGCTCCTGGTTCTGTGGCCCGGCTTTGTCTCCCTGCTCCTTGCGCGAGGACGGTTTGACGGTCTTTTCATGTTCGGGGGGCTCGTCAGCCTTGCGCTGAGGTTGCTCGGCGCCGGACTCCGAGGGCTGGCCGTGCTGGCCCGTCATCCCCTGCAGATTTCGCCCGCGCCTGGGTTCGACCGGGCGAGATTTCGTGGCGGAGAAATAGAGGTCGAACTCGCGGTCGAAAACGGGCCGGTCCGCTTCATCCTTGATCAGCGATGCGGCCAGCGCCTCGCGCGTCCGCGTTCGCTCCAGACCGGAGGCTGCAAACGCGTGGGCGGCGTCGAGCGATTCGGCGACTGAAATCCGCACCCCCGCTTCGCGCAGGCGCGCGATAAATCCAAGCAGCGCCTGGCGCATCAATGAGCCTGGCGGGCGCGCGGAATGATCGCTGCGGCCTTGCTTTCGACCAGCGCCCGATCCCCCTCATGCTTGAGCAGCAGGCCAAGCGTGGCGCGGACCGCCGCCTGGTCGATTTCCTTAACGCCGAGTTGCACCAGCGCGCGCACCCAGTCCAAAGTCTCGGCGATCGACGGCTGTTTGGTCAGTTCCAGCTTGCGCAGCGAATTGACGAAACGCGCCGCCGCGCCCGCCATGGCGGCGTCGAGGTCGGGGATTTTGAGTTCGAGGATGCGGCGTTCCTGCTCGATTCCGGGGAAGTCGATGAACAGATGCAGGCAGCGGCGGCGCAGCGCCTCGGACAACTCACGCGCGCGATTGGAGGTAAGCACAACCGCGGGCCGCTCCTGCGCCCGGACCGTGCCCAGCTCCGGGATACTGATTTGAAAATCGGAGAGCAGCTCGAGCAAAAAGGCTTCGAACTCCTCGTCTGACTTGTCGATCTCGTCGATCAGCAACACGACTTTGCGCGCCGCCGAAATCGCCTTGAGCAGCGGGCGTTCGAGCAGATAGTCGCGCGAGAAGATGTGCTGCGTTAGCTGCTCCCAGCCAAGACCCTCCTGCTCGTCGGCCTGGAGGCGCAAAAGCTGCTTCTGATAATTCCATTCGTAAAGCGCGCGCGCCTCGTCAAGACCCTCGTAGCATTGCAGGCGGACCAGTTCGGTGGCGAGCATCTCGGCCAGGACCTTGGCGACTTCCGTCTTGCCTGCGCCCGCCGGACCCTCGATCAGCAGAGGTTTCTCCAGCGCCAGTGCAAGATACAACGCCGTCTCCACCCGCTCGTTGGTGACATAGCGCGCGCGCCGCAAGCCCGCGGCGACAAACTCCTGGGTTATCTTCACTCGGAATCGAGCATCGCGAGGCTGCGGAGCGAAGTCAATGCACGACACGCCTGTCGTTTCCGCAGCGAAGACTCAGCCGTTCATCAGAATTGCCATTACTCCAAGTCCGAAGATGCGGAGGTGTCAGGCTTACTCGCCGTTGACCTGACCAGTTCGATTGCGTCTTGCTCGCCGGCATTTCGAATCACCGCGAACCGATTGCCTTCGGCTTGGTGGTAGGTGACGAAGAAGCGCTCGACGTCGGCGAGAAAATTACGGCTGACATCTTCGAGCGTCTGCGGCGCTCCCCTGTCTTTCACGCAAATCGCCAGAATTCGGTCGTTGCGAAGCGTCTGGCCGCCTTCAGTCTGTTCCGCCTGAAGCACGCCCAGAATCCGGCACGAGACCTGGCATCCGGGAAACAGCGGCTCGTCAAGAATCAGCACTACGTCGGTGGGATCACCGTCGGCCGCTTTGGTGTCAGGAATGAATCCGAAGTTGAACGGAAACCGCAATCCCTGAGGCAGAATACGATCGACGCAATAACCGCGCGCGCTTGGCTCGTACTTGAATTTGATGCGGCTCTCCTTGGGCGTTTCGACTATCACCTGAATCGTGTGGGTGTTGGAGCGGCTCTCGCCTGCCTTTGGTGTTTGAGTCATAAGCGATCCTCGAATGAACGATTGTTTACACACCTTCGATTCTGAAACGGTGCAACGCCCATGCCCAGAGCGGCGAGAAAGAAACGTGCTGGTGCACAAAAGATCGACAGACCGCGCGTCGTGGGAAGGAGATCGGCTTGTGCCTTTTACTTTTGAGGCAGAGAGAGTTCAGGAATCCGTTGCAGGTTGGCTGAGCCTTCGCACAATTGTGATCATTCCTCGATTTTGGCCGCAAGATTGCCGGCAGGTGGTTCCACGAACTATGTGCGTGCGATAACAATCTTGCTGAGCCTAATGCAGACCACCCGTACTCTGATGCCGCGTCGCACCCGCGCCAGGGCCGGTGGACCACAACCGCCGGCAAAAGCGGATAAGCCGCAGATCGCCCAGCCGGGTGAAACCGCGATCTTTCGCCATGAAGGCGACTACTGGACAGTTGCCTTGGGCCGCACCGTGTCCCGCCTGCGGAGCAGCAAGGGGCTGGCCTACATCGCGTGCCTGTTGCGGCGCCCCGAAACCGAATTTCACGTCCTCGATCTGATACAACAGGCCGCAGGTCTTGATTCAGGCCAGGCGGAAGCTGTGGGCGGCGCGGGAGCACTGCCCGGCAGCGAAGAAGAACTCGACAACGCGGGAATTCACCTCGGCAATCTCGGCGACGCCGGCGAGATGCTCGACGAACAGGCGCGCTCCACCTACCGCCGGCGCCTTAGCGAATTGCGCGAGCAGTTCGAGGAGGCGCGCGAATTCAACCATCTGGAGCAGGCCGCGCAGATCGAACAGGAAATGGATGCGCTGACGGCGGAGCTCTCGCGCGCGGTAGGGCTGGGCGGTCGAAGCCGGCGCTCCGCGTCGGCGGCCGAACGCGCCCGCCAGAGCGTGACTCACGCGATTAAGACGGCGGTGGAACGGATCGGTGAAAACCTGCCGTCGTTGGGCAAAAATCTATCGCGCACCATAAAGACCGGCATTTACTGCTCCTACCAACCCGGTCCCGATGGCGCGCTGTCGTGGAATCTTGGCGCGATGCCGGATTCCGGCGACAGCCGCGTTGCGGCGCCACCAGCCCGGCACCTCCCGGCGGCGGACTTTCCGGCTTCAATTGGACCGCCGCCAACACAGATCCTGCCCAGCCAGACCGGATTCGTCGGACGTGAAACCGAAGGTCTGCGCCTGCGCGACCTGGTCGACCGCGCGCGCAACGGCCACGGTGCGGTTGCGATGCTCGGCGGCGGACCGGGCGTTGGAAAGACGCGGCTGGCGATGGAAGTCGCCGCTTATGCGGAAAGCGTGGGTTTCCGCTCATTTATCGGGCACTGCTATGAACGCGACGAACCTTACCCTTATCTACCCTTCGCCGAGATCTTCGAAACGATGCTGGCGAATTGGGGCAAAGACGATTTTCGCGCCGGCCTCGGCGACAATGCCGCGGAACTCGCCCAGATAGCGCCCCGGATGCGGCGCATCTTTCCCGACGTTCCTCCGCCTGCTGAACTGCCTCCGCAGCAGGCCCGGCGGTATGTGTTTCAAAGCCTCACCGAGTACCTGTCGCGGTTGGCGGGCGCGGCGCCGCTGCTGCTGGTTCTTGACGATCTTCACTGGGCCGACGAATCGACTTTGGCCCTGCTGAACTTCCTCGGCAATCGGGTGGCGCCGATGAGACTGGTGGTGGTTGGCACCTATCGGGATGGCGAGGCCGATACTCGACCCGCATTGGCGCGAACCCTGGAGGAACTGCTCCGAATCGGCATTCGGCCGTTCGCACTACGGGGTCTTTCGCGCGAGTCGGTCGCACGAATGCTGCGGGAGTTGACCGGGTGCGAGCCGCCGGATTCCCTGGTCCGCCTGATTTTTAGCGAGACCGACGGCAATCCATTCTTCGTTGAAGAGGTTTACAAGCACCTGGTCGAAGAAGGGAAGGTTTTCGATGACGGCGGCGAGTTTCTCACCGACTTCCAGATAGAGGAGATTGACGTGCCGAGCAATGTCAGGCTGGTGCTCGGCCGCCGGCTCGACCATCTGAGCGCCGCCGCCCGGCAAATCCTGAGCGCCGCTGCGATAATCGGCGCAAGCTTCAGCTTCGAGCTGCTGCGCGAGCTCTCGGGGGCGCGCGACGCTGACGTGGTTCTGGCCGGGATCGAAGAAGCGCAGAAGATGGGCCTCGTCGCGCCTTCCAATGAGCCTCAGACACCGTTTGCGTTTGCGCACGAACTGGTGCGGCAAACACTGCTGGCTACGATCACGTCGGCGCGCCGGCAGCGGCTTCACCTGAGCGCCGCCGATGCGATCGAAGCACTCTACCCGCAAGAGACCGGAGTTCGCGCGGCCGAAATCGCGCATCATCTCGTTGCCGCCGGGCCGCTGGCGCAACGGCAAAGGGTCGCGCGCTACCTGGGGCTGGCCGGAAAGCACGCGCTCGCCGCGGCAGCCTACGGAGAGGCCCGCCATCATCTTGGCGCCGCGGTGAAGTTTCAGGGCGGCGGCGACGCCGGATCGCGCGCCGAAATACTGCTGGATATGGCAACCGCTGACCGCGGATTGGGCAATTGGGACGAGGCCTTCGCGCTCTGGAACGAGGCGGTCGATGTATATAGCGCGGCAGGCGATTCGAAGGCCACCGGCTGCGTGTTCTTCGAGATGTTCGAGGGGCTACTGTGGTCCGGGCGCGCACGCGAGGCCGCCGAACTCGCGGAGCGCGGCCTTAACGGATTAAAGGAAGATCCGGCCAGTCGTGCCTATCTGGCCGCCGTGATGGGCCTGGTCAACGGCCTCAATGGCCGTTACGAATCCGCGCGCAAATCCTTCAACGAGGCGATCTCGATCGGCACCGGACTTGAAGACCGCAGCCTGGTAGCGCGGATCCAAGCCTACCTGGCGGTTTGTAACTTCTATTACGTCCAGTTGCGCGACGCGCTCGAAAATGGCCGCAAGAGCGCGGACCTGGGCGCGGCGGCCGGATCGACGTGGTCGCGCGCGATCGGGCTCTCGCGCGTGCAGGTGTCGCTCCATCACCTGGGGCGTATCGAAGAAGCCACCGCGGTGACCGGCGAGTTGGAGCCGCTGGCGCGCAGGATCGGCCATT
>DATFSZ010000013.1:0-3047 GCA_035262365.1 Binataceae bacterium (SeqCode) | reverse complement strand
AAAAAGGCAATCAGCACATAGAGAAACCATTGGTAACGCTGTGCACGTAAACCTGGCGGGGATAGGACGGCCATCACAAAACCTCGACTTGGAAATGAACGCCGTGCGAACCAGAGCAGGCGGTAACGATCGGATACCCTTACCTTAGTCAGATTTGAACCGGTTTGCAAGGCGTCCCAGCGCCCCCGTCAGCCGATGGCCGGGCGGCGTTCGCCGACGCCCGGGCGGTATTCGCCGATTTTCCCGCGCGCCACCCGCGGGGGTAGCCGTAAGCTGCCTTTGGTCATGCAGTCAAAGTGGGGAGGCCGTCATGGTCGTAGCAGCAAGTAGAGGACGGGCAAGCAGCGGATATGGATGGATCATGTGGGCATTCTGGACAGCAGGCGTGGCGTTACTGCTTGTGGAACTCAACACGGGAATGAAATATTTTGAGGCCGGCTTGCAGCAGAATATGGGAAACCTGCTGGGTTGGGCGCCGGCCATGGGTATGATGACCCTGAAGGTCGCCGAGCAATCCATCTGGCACTGGGGCACGCTCGAAGTCGTGCTACGGGCGGTGCCGGTCGCCGCGCTGGGCCTGCTGTTTGTAGCGGTCGGCCTCCGGCTGAACAAGCAGTCGCGGTCCGGCCGGAACGTAAGGTAGTCGTGGAGTAAGGAGAGATCTGCGTGGGCAGCCAAGACCAATTCGATCCCAAGAAATTCAGTGACGACCTCCACGCACGGATTCACCAGGAGGTTCACGACCGGGTCGCCGGGCGCCGCCAAGTCCACCTCGGTCGCTCCGGCGGACTATTGCCCGGCGCCATCTTGATGATCATCGGCACGGCCATCTTGCTGGACCACATGGGCGTGATTCCGGTCGATCGTTTGTGGCGATTTTGGCCGCTGATTCTCATCGTCGCAGGCCTCGTCCGCTTCGTGGAAACCCCTTGTAACCGCGTATTCAGCGTGATGCTGATGCTGATCGGAACGTTGTTCCTGCTCGGCAATCTCGGCTTGTTGCGCCTGGGCTGGGGCGAGCTTTGGCCGCTCGTGCTGATCACCATAGGCGCCATGATGATCTGGGGACGCATGTCCATTCCCAATCGGCCGCCCGACGAACCCGGGAATCCGAACAAATTAATGGCCACCACGCTGTTTGGCGGGGTCGAGCGCCGCATCACCACTAGCAACTTCATCGGCGGAAACGTTACAGCCACCTTCGGCGGCATTGAGTTGGATTTCCGCTCTGCCGACATCGAAGGCGAAGAAGCCGTGTTAAATGTCGAGGCTGTTTTCGGTGGAATCGACATCGTCATTCCGGAGCGCTGGATGGCCATTTATGAAGGGCAGAGCCTGTTTGGCGGGTACAGTGACCAAACGCGCCCGCCTCTTCCGGAGGTCCCCGGTGCGGCACCACGCAAGCATTTGATCCTGCGAGGGCAGGCGGTATTCGGCGGAATCACCGTCAAGAATTGAGCTGAGTGATGGCTACGAAGCGCTTCACTCCCGCACAACATCTGGCCTTCTGGGCCGGCTGGACCGTTTTCGGCCTGGTGCTCGCGGCGTTACTGAATTCCTCGTCGGGCATGCCGGTGCGCCATGCGTTGCTCTTCGGCATGGTGCTCTCCGGCATCGCGCAAATGAACGCGTGGTCCGCCGTATTTTCGTGCCGCACCGCACCGCTCGAAAGCACGCCCGCTTGGAGATTGCTTGCCACGCACCTCACGGCGGCGGTTCTGCTAACCTTTTTCTGGGTGAAAATCGGCAGCATCGTCGCGCATCAAATGGCGACCCTGCCCTCGTGGCAGGATACTTATCCACAATACTCCGACCGCGCGGGACTCCTGTACGGCGCGGGCATCTTCTATTACGTTCTGAGCGTGGCGGTCAATTACGCGCTTATCGCCCAAAAACAATCCAAGCAGGCTCAGGAGCGCGTCCTGGAATCCACGATGCGCGCACGGGAAGCCGAATTGGCCGCGCTCAAGGCGCAAATTAACCCGCACTTTCTCTACAACAGCTTGAATTCCATCAGCGCGCTCACCAGTATCGACCCCGCGCGGGCGCGTGACATGTGCGTTTCGCTTGCGGATTTCCTGCGCCTAACCCTCGGCATGGGCGAGAAGTCCGTAATTCCGCTGCGCGAGGAGTTGGGCCTGCTTGAAAAGTATTGCGCCATCGAGCGGGTGCGCTTTGGCGATCGCCTCACGCTGAAGGAAGACGTCACCGACGAAACCAAGGACTGCCTCGTCCCGCCGCTGTTGCTGCAGCCGCTGTTCGAAAACGCCGTCGTCCACGGTATCGCCCAGATGCCCGAAGGCGGCTGGATTTGTCTGCAGGCAGCTCGTCAGGGCGATCGCCTTTCGCTCGTCGTCGAAAACTCCTGGGACCCCGAGGCGGGCAGTTCACGCAAGAACGGCGTCGGCCTCAAGAATGTTCAGCGCCGGCTGGAGGCACGCTACGGTTACGACGCGCAACTACAGGCAAACGCCGAAGAAAATGTGTTCCGTGTGAAGTTGCAATTCCCTGCAGAGACGGAGAAAAGGAAGTGAGCAGCACGGGTCGGAAGTGGAAGGCGTTGATCGTTGATGACGAAGAACTCGCGCGCAAGCTGTTGCGAGAAATGCTCAGCGGCCACGATGAGATCGAAGTCGTGGGCGAGTGCGCCAACGGCATGGAAGCGGTAAAAGCGGCGGCCGAACATAAACCCGATTTGCTATTCCTCGACGTCCAAATGCCAAAGCTGACCGGCTTTGACGTCCTCGAACTGATCGACCGCGGCTGCGTCGCGGTCATCTTCGTGACCGCCTATGACCAGTACGCGATGAAGGCTTTTGACGTCCACGCCGTCGACTACTTGCTGAAACCCTTTAGCCGCGAACGATTCGAAGCGGCCCTCGACCGCGCCAAAGCACAAGGTCCGAAGAAGGCCGTCGACGCCGCCGAACTCGCCGCTGCAGCGCGCCCGGCGGGCCAATTCGCTGAGAGAATCGTGGTGAAGGACGGCACCAAAGTTACGCTGATCCCGGTCGCCAAGCTCGACTACGCGGAAGCTCTCGACGACT
>DATFSZ010000012.1:0-2512 GCA_035262365.1 Binataceae bacterium (SeqCode) | reverse complement strand
CATCTCCTCCTTCCACAAGATGTAAGTCGGGCACACGGGCAGGCAAAAGCCACAATGGACACATTGGTCAATCAGCTCACCAGACGGCGGGTGGTACGCATCGTATCCGTTCGAGTCGACTGGCGTGGCATTTTGTTGCTGCGCCATCAGATTCCCCCAACGAACCGGCCCGGATTTAACGTTCCATGCGGGTCAAACTGCTGCTTCACGCTCAACATCAACGGTAATGCATTACCGCAACTGCCCCACGCATCCATCGCGGGCATCGCTGAGGGTCGATGCAGCACCGTCAATGAGCCCCCCAGACGTTCGAGTTCAGGGCGCAGGGTTTGCAGCACCTGGTTGATGGCAGGTGCGCTTGATGCTATCAATCGGAGCCAGCCCAACCCGGTTCCCTGCACAACTGCACTCCACCTTACGCCCAAGGAATCCGCCAGGCAGCTAATGCGGCCACAGGTCTTCGAGACCGATGTGGGTAGGACGCTGATTTTTGCAATCGCCGCTGGCTCTGCCGAAGACCACAGCTCTTGCCGCGCCAACCAAACCTCCTCGCAAGTTACGGTTATAGTCGCGGGCGCGACCAGTCTCCGGAGAGCATCCGCCTGAGCCGCAAGTCCCGTATCGGTGCCTTCAAAGCGCACGTCGACCGCGGGTGCCATCTCCGCGGAAAACCGCGCCTGTAAGCCAGTGTGCGCCAGTCTGGAATTCTGCACGGCCAAAAACAGGCGGTTCGTATCGTCCAGATCGCCGGCCGCAAATGTAAACGACTCTACCTTGCGGGGCAGGGGATGCAGTCGGAAAATAGCGCGGGTGATGACGCCTAGCGTGCCCAGCGCTCCCGTGATCAGTTTTGGCAGATCGTACCCCGCCACGTTTTTGACCACTTTACCGCCGCTCGAAGCCAGCGTGCCGTCGGGCAGCGCAATGGTAACGCCGATGATCAGATCGCGCAGCGCGCCATACCGGATCCGCAGCGTGCCGCTGTCGTTTGTGGAAAGGATACCGCCAATGGTGGCCCGGTCTGGCCACAGCGGGTCTATGGCGATGTGCTGGCCATGCTGAGCCAAAGCGTTCTGCAAATTCTGGATCGTGCAGCCGGCCTCTACACTCACCGTCAAATCGGCCCAGGCGTGTTCGATCACCCGATTGAGTCTCGCCGTCGAAAGGATCAAGTCGGCGCGAACCGGTCGATTGCCCCAGCCGAGCTTTGTGCCGCCACCGCGCGGCACAACGCTCACCCCGGCCGCGTCCGCGCAGCGCAGCGCCGCGGCCAGTTCCGTCTCATTGTCCGGCTCGAGGACCATCTGCGGCTGGATCCCAGCCACGCGGTCAGCCGATCCCGCAGAGCGGATATGGTCCGCGCCGGCGATTGCTCGCAGATCGTCCCACGGGACCCCGATCGCGGTCCCTACTGCCGAAGCTGAGGGTAGGAGGGCCATGTCAGAAGCGTTCCGCGATTCCGGCAGCTTCCAGGGGATGAGGTTTATACTCCCCTGGCTTCTCACCGCATAACCGCGGTCGAGGGAAAACCTTTGTGGGATTGGACAGCTGTTGCGGGTCAAACGCGCAACGTACGCGCTGCATCGTTTCGAGATCGGGCTCAGCATACATCTTCGACATCATCATTTTCTTCTCTTCCCCCACGCCGTGCTCGCCGGTGATGGACCCGCCGACCTCAATGCACAGTTCGAGAATTCGGTTAGCCAGGACCTCCGCGGCATGCTCCTGGCCCTCGATCCGGCGATCATAAAGCACTAACGGATGCAGGTTGCCGTCGCCGGCGTGAAAAACGTTGGCGACTCTGATTCTAGCCTCCGCCGCGAGTCGCTCGATCTCACTCATAATGCGGGGCAGCGCCGTTCGCGGAATCACGCCGTCCTGCACCAGGTAATTTGGCGAAATGCGTCCCACCGCGGCGAACGCCGCTTTGCGGCCCTTCCACACCACGGCGCGCTCCGCCTCGGTTTGTGCCACCCGAATTTCCCCGGCGCCGCACTTTCGGCAGATATCTTCCACTTGACCCATCAGCACTTCGACTTCCGCGGTAGGTCCGTCAAGCTCCACCAGCAAGAGCCCGCCGCAGTCGGGATAGTTGGCATGCACTGCCGCTTCGGCGGCTTGGATGGCTAGGTTGTCCATCATTTCAATCGCTGCGGGCAGCATGCCCGCACTGATGATTTCGCTCACTGCCGCGCCCGCGTCGCTCGTGGAACCAAACGCTGCGAGCAAAGTCTGAATGCATTCTGGTCGCTTCACGATGCGCAGGATGACCTTGGTCGCGATGCCCAGGGTCCCCTCAGACCCCACGAAAACGCCCGACAGGTCGTAGCCCGGCGCGTCGAGCGTTTTGCCGCCCAGGTGCGCCAGCGTGCCGTCGGGCAGTACCACCTCGAGGCCCAGCACGTGTGTTGTGGTAAAGCCGTACTTTAGGCAATGCGCTCCGCCCGAGTTTTCAGCCACGTTTCCACCGATGCTGCAGACAGATTGCGAGGAAGGATCGGGTGCAAAAAAG
>DATFSZ010000011.1:0-2364 GCA_035262365.1 Binataceae bacterium (SeqCode) | reverse complement strand
GCCCGGCAGCACCAGCGCCTGCCGGTGCATGATCATGCCGGTGTGGGTCCAGTGATCGAAATGCCCGAGCCACAATTGCTCGTTGATACCGGCGATCAGCCGCTGCACCTCGTCTCGCCGCGCAGACGGAATCTTCATATCGAAGGCGCAGGCCAGATGCAGCGCCTCGATTTCGCTCATCCAGGTGAAGGAAAGCTGGTAGTCGGTCCACTCGCCGCTGGAGACGATGGTAACCTCATCCACCCCTGAGCGTTCGAACGCCCAGTTGTTGTCGGCCGCGATATCCTCGACCACCGTCAGAGGGTGTCTGTGGGAATCGACGACGCCTTCGAGCAGGGACATGCCGTATCGACCTTCTTGTTCTCGATCTGTTGATACGCAAGCGGCGGCTGAATCGCGCATGAACGCGCGCGGTCACCGGGTCGCAATCCCGAGAGCGTTCGGGCCTGCCGGGATCAAGTGATGTGATTTGCGGAATCCGCGCAACGCCGCGTTGCGTCCGTCCACAGACAAAAACCGCGATCGTCCACAGTAGGTCGGGCGCTACTTTCGTTAGCTTTAGAACAAACCGGAATCAGGTTCGCCTCCAAACCAATCGTTAACCTTTTGCGCGGGCGCATTTTGATTCCCTTGTTGATTCCCTTGGTTGATTCCCTTGGCCGCGGCGCGGGCTAGCGCTCCAGGCATGGCGACGTGGGGATTGCCGATGCCAAAGCCGCTTGCTGGGGTCCCCCGCTTTGGTCATAGTCCCTTCAGTTTGCCCGTTCCGGGTAGCCTGAGCGTATTTTCGCAAGATGCAGTTTTGCGTCAGGAATACCTGCAAACTCAAAGTGTTCTCAGGGCGAGGTGGAATTCCCCACCGGCGGTGAGGGCGCCAGGTCCAAGCCCGCGAGCACCTTCTCTGAGAAGATCAGCAGATTCGGTGCAAATCCGAAGCCGACGGTGACAGTCCGGATGAAAGAGCACGGGCGCGGCGCCGGCGCTTGCCGGGACCCGACGTTCGCCGTGCCCTGATTCTGGTGCTAAAAGCACAGGAAAGCCATGAATCAAGACTCAAAGGTGCAAGAATCCCAAGCCACCCCGTCGGCCGATCCGGCGGCCCGGCCCGAGCATCCGCGCTTCGCCAAACCGCAGCGCGTTGCCTTCGTGCAGTCGTCCTGGCACCGCGAGGTGGTGGCCGAAGCTCGCATCGCCTTCCTTGACGAGATCGAGGCGCGCCACATCCCGCGCGAGCGGGTCGACATTTTCCAGGTGCCCGGCTCGTTCGAGATCCCGCTGCATGTGCAGCTTCTCGCCAAGACCAGGCGCTACTCCGCGATCGTCGCGGCCGGGCTCGTGGTCGATGGCGGGGTCTATCACGAGTTCATTGCCGACACCGTGATCAGGGCGTTGATGGATGTGCAGCTGCGCACCGAGGTGCCGGTGTTTTCCGCGGTGCTGACCTCGCAGCAGTTCCACGAGACGCAGGCGCATTTCGAATTCTTCCGCAAACATTTTGCGACCAAGGGTGTCGAGGTCGCCGAAGCCTGTGCCAACACGCTTTTGAGCCTCGAGCGGCTGCGCGGGCAGGTCGCAGCCGGCATCGTGCCAGGCACGTAAGCAAGCATGATCCGGCAAAGTGGGCATCGGTTTTTAAGATCGTGCTCAAACAATCACTTTGAGGCGCCAAGCGCGCGATCGCGCAAAAAGCCGCAATCCATTGATTGTCATTCCCGCCGCCGCGTTGATAAGCTCGCCTTCAGGGAGGAGGCACGTGTTGCGGTCTGGTCTGTCCGGAGCGAGCCTCTCAGCTAACGTCCGCAAAAAGGACGGAGGGAGGAGACGATGATTCCTGGTGCATTCAGCTATCATCGGCCTGCGAGTGTGGCCGATGCGGTCAAGCTTTTGTCGACGCTCGGCGAGGATGCTCGCCCGCTTGCCGGCGGTCACAGCCTGGTCCCCATGATGAAGCTGCGGCTGGCCACCCCCGGCCACCTGGTCGATCTGCATGGGGTTGCCGGCCTGAAGGGCATCCGCCGCGATGGCGACAATGTCGTCATCGGCGCGATGACGACCCAGCACGAGCTTTTGGCGTCCGAGGAGATCAGGCAATCGCTGCCGATCCTTACAGAGGCGGCCGCCCTGATCGCCGACCCCCAGGTGCGCTACCGGGGCACCATCGGCGGCAATGTCGCCAATGGCGACCCCGGCAACGACTTGCCGGCCGTGATGATGACGCTCGGCGCTGTCTACCGGCTGGAGGGGCCAAACGGTGGGCGCGAGGTCGCAGCCGGCGAGTTCTACCAGGGCGCCTATTTCACCTCGCTCGAGCCCGGCGAAATCCTCACCGCCATCACCATTCCCGCACCCGCGGCGGGGCATGGC
>DATFSZ010000010.1:0-48199 GCA_035262365.1 Binataceae bacterium (SeqCode) | reverse complement strand
TAAGTTTTATGTCAAAACAAACCTGGTAATTGTCTCCGATAGTAAGCGCGCTTCCGGTCACAGCGAGCGAGCCGTCGGAGGGGCTGCAAACTACTGTGGCATTCGCCGTGTCTATATGGTTGGCTCTTGCCGATCCCGCAGCCGTTGCAAGAAAGACCAGAGGCCAAATCAATACAACTAGATATTTGCGGTTCATACATCGATCCTCCAAAAATTTAGCAGTGCTGCCTCAGTCACAAGCCCGAACGACAACACAATATCGTCGCTGCTTTGGTCAGCGAGCGACTTTTTGGACGCCACCCTCCTTTACCGTGGTATCTTCGGCCGATTTCTCATTTCTTGCTGTCGGGAGGAAGTCCGAATTAGCGGAAATTTTCGAAAATAGCGCTCATCTTCATTTAACGGCGAGTCCGGG
Organism: Binataceae bacterium (SeqCode); assembly: GCA_035262365.1. Lineage (GTDB taxonomy): Bacteria > Desulfobacterota > Binatia > Binatales > Binataceae > JAJPJA01. The sequence goes on along the minus strand of DATFSZ010000010.1, from coordinate 47,784 downwards.
CTCCCACGAGGTGAAGAGTTCATTTTTTATGCGGACTCGCGATAAAACCATGCACCACCGGGATCGCCGTAGAAGCCCACAAGCTCATCCGTGCGCTGTTGCCCTATACCTCAGCGAAAGTGGCCCATGGAACGGCCGTCTCTCCCGTTGAGTCGGCGATCTTACCAACCTTGGAGATCACACGCGCAAAGTGTTGGCGACACTGACTCCTCGCAGGGTGCGCATCTTGATAGTGCTCTTCGGGATCGGCCAGAAAGCTGACTCGACACTTGAAAAGGTCGAGGAGGCATTTAGTGTGACACGGGAGCCCATCCGGCTTGTCGCGGCCAAAGTCACTGCGCAAGCTGCGCACCGCCTCGCGCTCAGGGAGTTTAGAAGATTAAATTGGCAGCAATCTGTTAAAGTGCCAGCAGGAGAGGAGATTCAAAACCGCGACTTCCCCTGAGATCGACATCATCATTCCGCTTCAACAAAAACCGGCTCCGCTTCGATTAATATGTGCCGCCGCTTTAATAAACTCTGCGCGTCTTCAGTCTATCGAAAAAAAGGCGGGCCGCAGCCCGCCTTTTCGCGCTTTTACCAGCGATTGCGGCCGCGGCTCGCGCCACCGCCTCCGCCGCCAAAGTTCGACGCGCGCGGTTTAGCTTCATCGACTTTGATGTTTCGGCCCTTCAGTTCGGTGTCGTTGAACCGCTGTATAGCCGTGGCAGCGTCACCGGAAGAGACCATCTCTACGAAGCCAAAGCCCTTTGACTGGCCCGAAAATTTGTCCGTGATGACAGTGGCACTTTGCACTTCGCCTGCTTGAGAAAAAAGTTCTTCCAGGTCGCTGCCTGATACCGAGTAGGCAAGATTACCTACATACAATTTGCTGGGCATTATTTGCCCTCCGAAAGTTTTGGCCGGGGTGGCTCCTGACAGAGAACCCGAGCTAATTCTCGAGTTTGATGAAGGGAACGAATCCAAGCGGTATAAATTGAGGATACCCTGTTGCGGACGACGATGAAAGAGCGATCGCTCGAGCGCCTCGAATTCTCAATCACGGCCGGAAAATCCGAGTCTATTGGATCAAGCGATCTCGCTATGACGATTCAGGTTACGTTGAGACCTTCCGCTGGGGTGTCCAACCAACCAACACTCTTACCTTTCTGGCGGCGCTGAATGACACGGTCAAGGAACATTACGCAAATGAGCACCACGTTCATTCGTCTGTGGCGAGATCTGTGACGGCGTTATCGGTCCAAGCCCGCTTGGCGTTCAGAAGCGTGGTCACTCAGTGACCTCCCTCTGCGCCGCGGCCTTGTAACCGTGTCGCGGCGGCCCAGCCCGGTTCTTAACGTGACGCGGTTTCAGGCGGAGCGTGTTAGCGCACGTGGCCGCGGTACGATTTTCAAGTCAACCATCATCCGGAAAAGGGCCTCGCGGCGGAAGTCTTGGCCGAGCAACAGCCCGAGCGAATCGAGCATTTGCAACGAACGCCCTGCATTTCGACGGCCCGGTTCCAGGAACCACGAACTAGGCGAATCCATGAGTTGATGTTTCAGGTAACGCTCAAGAGCGATCCCGGTTGAGATCGCATCCCTTTTGTTGGCTCTCATTCCCCTCATCCTCCTCCACCGGTGAATAAATGTCACAGAACCTGTTGTATCACAACATCAAAATTTGTAAGCGCCGGTCAGAACTGTTGTTGCCCGGGATCGACAGGCAACAAGCCGCGGGGTCGCCGAAGGCTTGTAACAAAATTGGCCCAAAAAATAGACCCTAGTGTCTCTGGACATAGTAAAGGCCGCTTATTGTCGATGTTGATCGGGAGCGCATATGGCTGCTCTTTGCCATCTCAGAGTAGCAGTACTTTCAGATCTATCCTTTGAACAATCTGAATCGGCGGCGGATCTACTTGCAGAAATCCGTTTCCATAGCCGCCTTACCATCTCTCATCGGCACGCATTGGTTAGAGCAGTAATCATCTTCGGCTGGTCAGCATCGTGGGGGCGTTCTTGTGGATGCAGGGCGCGCTCAAGATACATTCGCAGTTCTTATTGCCGCAGGGCCTGCCCTGGATTTGCACTTCGCCCGCATCCGCTTCAGATCCTTCCGGTAGAACTCCAGCATCCCGCGGCACCTTCGGGCTGTCCGGGATGTTGCCTCTTCGCTCTGATCATTACGTGGAGCGCCGGTGCGGCCACCCGTGAAGCCCTTGTTATCGTCGCTGGCCAACGATTACTGATGTTCGTTCAGGCGTGGGTCGTCGCTGGGAACACAAATGGCGGACCAGGCGCCTACGATTGAAGGCTTCACCTGTTCTGACTCTTGCGCAAAAGTTGAAGGCGATTCTGTCTTCTTCATGTCAAGCCAAGCTCGGCGCTCATCTTCGCAATCGCTAGCCCGGTCATAGGTTCCGATGTTCTGCCACAATCGAAGTGGGACGCTGGTCTTTGCAACAAACGACCCATTAGAACCGCTGTAGGTGGGCGGTGCCATTAGATACCAACCCAACAAGGCGAATGCGACAGCATGCTCGAGCCTCATGTCTTCATGTAGCGCACTTTCCAGCGAGTAGAGAAGGTTCGGACGAGAGCTAACTTCCGCGGGTAGGAGTCATCCGCCGCACGTCATTCTCCGAGTACATCGCGGGCATCCTTGTGGCTGCGCGGGTCTGCCAGCAGTTTCAACCATGCGTCGCGCGCACTAAGGTGCAATGCCGGATGGACCTACGAGCACGTCACCCGCGGCTTTGCCGTGCCCAGCGATCAGCTCGGGACGGCGTGTGTGTCACTGCATGCCCTCAACCGGCCGACGTTCAGGGTTTGGGCGCTTGGCCGGATAAAATCGGGAAATAGCCGGAAAAGATAAAGATTTCTGTCGTTCCGGCGCCGGACAGCGTTGAGAAAACCTGAAAAACACTATTGCGGTCGCTGGCGAACGATCGAGGCTCAGCTGTCACCTGCATATGGCGCATCCAACACCCGCTTCAAGCCGGCGCAAACGTGATTCATACCCCGAGAATTCAATCAGCCGCGAAGCCTCCGGGACAACCGCGAGCAGACATTTGATCGTCTCCGCTGCCGCGACAATCGGAACCGGCGCGGCCAACCCTCCACGCTCGACGGGCGCGAGCAGCGCCGCTCCCACGCATGAGATGCAGGGTGAACGCGAGGTCAGCACCGCCACGACATACGGTTCACCCAACCTGGCAAAGATCGTATGGCGGTAGCTGCCGCTTTCATTTGCACCGCGTGCAGCTTCGATTATGCGATTGGTTCCGGCCATCACGAGCAAGGTCTGACTATCTCCGGGCAGCGCCGGCAGCGGCTCGAGTCGCACCTCGGGGTTGAGTTCGGCCATCGCGGCTTTGATGCTGCCTGTATCGGCGGTGCAATCCAGGCTGATGCTTCCAACCCCGGCGCCGACCAGATAATTGAGGGCGGGAGTCAGGTCCTCAAGTTCAGCCAGCAGCGTGATCCGCGCCGCCAGCAACCGCTCCTGGCCAAGCCCTCCCACCTCGGGCAGGATGATTTGCCGGCTGTAGCGGTCGATTTGAGCGTCGGTGAGCACAAATTTGGCTGGCCGATGGCGGAATTACTCAATCACGTTCTTTTCGATCGGCTCGACCGTCACGCCGCTCTGGCGCAGCCATTCCAGGGCGCGCTCGATCTGATCGCCGGTGCCCTCGAACTCCACCGCCACCAGACCGATCTCATCGGAAACGCTGGCACCGCGGATGTTAAACACCAGGTCAAATTTCTTAACCAGATGATACAGAAGCGGCTCCTTGATCAGGTGTCGCGGGTAAGTCAGGTAGTAGCGCTCGCGGCTCCGCCCGGTACTCATCGGTCCAGCAGTCCTTCGAGCTTGCTTCGATCCCACGCTTTCCAGCCGATCCATAGATTGGTTGAAAGATACTTGTCCCCGGAGTCCGGAAAGACCGTGACCACGCATCCTTCGCGCAGCTCGCGCGCCACGCGCAGAGCCGCGATCATCGCGGCGCCCGATGATTGTCCCACGAGCATACCCTCGACCTGGCCCAGCGCGTAAACCATATCGTACGATTCCTCGGTCGAAACCGGGATTTTGCGGTCGAGCTGGTCCTCGTGGTAGATGCCGGGCACGATCGACGAACTCATGTGCTTGAGCCCTTCCAGGCCGTGCATCGCGTCGTCGGGTTCCGCGGCGATCACCTTGACTGCGGGGTTGCGCAGCTTCAGGTAGCGTCCAGTGCCCATCACCGTGCCGCTGGTGCCGATACCGGCCACGAAATGAGTAATCCGGCCGCCGGTCTGCTCCCATATCTCGGGGCCGGTGGTTTCGAAATGAGCCTGCGGGTTGGCGTCGTTGTTGTACTGGTCGGGTTTGAAGTAGCGTTGCGGGTTTTCGTCGATAATCTTGCGGCACAGCACGATCGCGCCGTCGGATCCCTCCAGCGGATCGGAGTAGATGGCCTTGGCGCCAAAGGCCGAGATTATCCGCTTGCGCTCGCGGCTGACGTTGGCCGCCATCACCAGCTCCACCGGATAACCCAGCGCCGTGCCGACCATCGCCAGCGCGATTCCGGTATTGCCCGAGGTCGAGTCGATGATTACCTTGCCGGGCCGCAGCTCGCCGTTGTTCAGGCCAACCTCGACCATCTTGCGCGCCGCTCGATCCTTGACCGAGCCGCCCGGATTGAAAGTCTCCAGCTTGGCGAAGATCCGCACGCCCGGACGCAGCAGTCCGGCAGTGATGCGGCTGATCTCCAGCAGGGGCGTGTTGCCGATCAGGTCGATAACGCTTGCGGCGCGCGCGACCGGAACCGGCTGCGCGTCAACGTCCGCCGGCGATCGCAGGTACGATGGAGATGTCGTCGCCATCCTTGACCGCGGAGTTTAGTTGGTCGAGGAACCGGACGTCATCGCCATTGAGATAGATGTTGACGAAACGGCGAATTTCGCCCTTTTCGTCGAGCAGCCGGTCCCGCATCCCGGGATGACGGCTTTCCAAATCATTGATGACATCCTTGATGGAGGCGCCCGCAGCGGCCACCTCGCCGTTGCCGGCCGTGAACCTGCGCAGTGGTGTGGGGACGCGAACCCGTACTGACATCTGGTTAGATTACCTCCCGTGACATTCCAGCCTACGTGCATGCCGTCAGTTCAGACAAGCCGGTGCTTTTGCGTCAGGATGGTCTCCGCACCCTGCTAGGCTGCCCCGGCCAAGCGTTTGCCGTCGGACAGGCGTTCGAACAAGGCATCGAAATCCTTAAGGCGCGCCTCGATTACGAAGGGCTGCTCGACTGCCTGACTCACCGCCTCCAGCGTCTTGTAGCCGTTTCCCGTGATCGACACGACAACGCTTTCGTCGGTGTGAATCCGTCCCTGCCCGATCAGCTTCAGCGTCACGGCCAGGGTCGTTCCGCCGGCAGGTTCGGCGAAAATTCCTTCGGTGCGGGCCAGCAGTTTGATCGCGTCGACGATCTCCTCGTCGGTGGCCATCTCACCCCATCCGCCGGACTCGCGCACGGCACCCAGAACGTAGTAGCCGTCGGCCGGATTGCCGATCGCTATCGACTTCGCGATGGTGTTGGGCTTGACCGGGCTGATCAGGTCGGTGCCTTTGTGCAGCGCATGGATCACCGGCGCGGAGCCCGCGGCCTGCGCGGAATGAATCTTGGGCGCTCCGCCCCTGACCAGGCCGACGTCCTTCAATTCCTTAAATGCCTTGGCAACCTTGGGCAGGATCGTTCCGCCGGCGGTGGGAATAACCACGTTGTCAGGCAGCTTCCAGCCCAATTGCTCGGCGATCTCGAAGCCGAAAGTCTTCGCGCCCTCGGTATAGTAAGGACGCAGGTTGATATTGACGAATGCCCATCCGTACTTGTCGGCGATTTCGCTGCACAGCCGGTTGACGTCGTCGTAATTGCCGCGAATCGTGATGACCTTGGCGCCGTAAATAGCCGAGCCCACGATTTTTCCCGACTCCACCCCTTCGGGCATGAAGATGTAACACTTGAGTCCGGCACGCGCCGCGTGCGACGCCACAGCGGTGGCCAGGTTGCCGGTCGAAGCGCATGACACGGTGGTGAAGCCAAACTCCTGCGCCTTGGTGATCGACACCGACACCACGCGATCCTTGTAGGACAATGTCGGATGGTTGACGGTGTCGTCCTTGATATACAGCCGTTTGAGGCCGAGCTCGGCGCCCAGCCGTTTGGCATGCAGCAGCGGCGTAAAGCCTGAGGAGGGTCCCACGTCGGGCTCATTATCCACCGGTAACAGCTCGCGATAGCGCCACAGGTTGCGCGCGCGGCTTTCAATCAGCTTGTGGCTGATGGCGGACCGGATACGCGCGTAGTCGTAAACCACCTCCAGCGGGCCGAAGCACGTCTCGCACACGTGCAGAGGCTCGACCGGGTAATCTTGCCCGCATTCGCGGCACTTCAGAGCGGTGATGTAACTCATATCTTTCCTTCGGTTGTGGTGCCTGAACCTGCAGCCGCGCCGGTGCGATTGAGGTTGCTCCAATTGTCACAGGCCCCGCAGCCGCATCCGCGCCGCGGCGATGCGCTCGTGGTGCGGGTGCGGCTGTTGCGGCCGTCATAAGTCAGGATTCGGCCCGCCAGCGCGGGATACTCTCCGCGCGCGAACAGGATTGCTTCCGCGGCCTGCACAGCCCCGATTATTCCCGCCACGGGCCCCAGGATGCCGGCTTCGCGGCAGCTTGTCCCTTCACCTTCGGTGGGAGGCTCCTCGAACAGGCATCGCAAGCACGCCGTCCGGCCGGGCAGCACGGTCATCGCCTGTCCGGAAAATCCCAGCACGCCGCCATAAACAAACGGCCGACGCGCCGCCACGCAGGCGTCGCTAATCAGAAATTTGGCCGGCGGATCGTCCGTGCCGTCGATGATGAAATCATGCCGAGAGATCATTTCCGCACAGTTGTCCGCGTCAAGCGAGCCGACCATCGGATTCACCACTACGCCCTGATACTGTTCGCTGAGGCGCTGCGCCGCCACTTCTGCTTTGTGAAGCCCAAGGTCGGAGGTGCGGTAGATGATCTGACGCGCCAGGTTGGAAAGCTCGATCCGTTCCGGATCGATCAGCGTGATCTGTGTGAGGCCTGACTGCGCCAGCCGCAGTGCGGCGGGAATTCCGAGCCCTCCGGCTCCGACGATCAGCACCCTTATGTGACCCAAACCGCTCATTCCCTGTACGCGCTCAAACTACTTTTGCGGTCAGGGCGAACTCAGATCGCGGACGCGGACCCACAAAAAAGTCCGAATCACGCTGATAAGGGGAAGGGCTTTACGCTCTCACCTTATCTGCCAAGGCTGCCCCGACCGGGGAAACCTTGCCGGAATTAGCACCAGCACCCTTGACGGGCCGGTTGCTGCGGCTTCATAGGGCCAGTCCCTCCGCCGCTCTCGATAAGGCAAATTCCGACTGCTGTAAACAATGGTTACCGAAGGGGATTAGGCAAGTCAACCCAACCGCTCGGTCAGGTGGGGCCACTGCTGCGCACTGTAAGCGTCGAGAACCTTCTGGCTATGATGGCAATCATCTTGTCGTGCGGCCGCTGGCCGCGCATCGAACAGTGGGCACGGCGGCGGCCCGCCCCACTCTCTTGTTTTTCTCGCCTGGACTGCCGAAGTTGAATGGCTGTCTTCAGCGTTCTCCGTAGTTGAAGGTTTCGATCACTGTTTGCAAAAATGCGGCGGCAGGAGCGCCATCCACGATCCGATGGTCGAAGGTGAGACTCAGCGTCATCATAAAGCGGCGCGCGGTCTCCCCCCGGTAGATCGCAGGGCGCTCGATTATCCGCCCCAGGCCCAGGATCGCCGCCTCGCCATGATTGATAATCGGCGTGAATGCGTCCACGCCGTAGGTGCCGAGGTTGGTGATCGTAAAGGTCCCTCCCTCCACATCTTCAAGCCGCAGCTTGCCTGCACGCGCGCGTGCGCCCAGTTCTTTGGTCTCGGGGGCGATCTCGCGCAGCGTTTTGCGGTCAGCGTTGCGGATCACGGGGACGATCAGTCCTTCGTCAAGCGCCACCGCCATCCCGATGTTGACCTCGTCGCGCAGCCTGATCGCGCCGTCTTCGAGCGTCGAGTTGAGTCGCGGATGGCGCCGCAGGGCGCGCGCGACCGCATGGATCATCAGATCGGTGTAAGTGAACTCCGCCTCGCGCCCCAGATGCGCGCGCAGGTCAGTGGCCGCGGTGACGTCGGCCTCTGTGCTGAGCGTGAGCTGTGCCGAGCCGTGCAGGCTTTTCATCATGTGCTCGGCGATCGCTTTGCGAATTCCCTTGAAGGGAATGACGTTGCCGCCGCCCTCAACGCCTCGGCTGGTTGCGGCTGGCGCGCTACTAACCTGCGCCGCGCTGGCTTGAGGCGCGGCGGCGGCGCGTTCGACATCCTCGCGCGTTACCCTGCCGCCGGGACCTGTGCCCGCGACCCTTGAGAGATCGACGCCCAGCTCTTCCGCACGTTTGCGCGCGATCGGCGTGATCGAACGGCGTGCTCCAGGGAAGGCTTTTGCTTCCATCGTCGCAGTCTTGGCCGCGGGCGGCGAACCGGGTTGAGCAGCAATGGCTGGAGCACGGTACTGAGCCTTGAGCGCTTCGATATCCTCTCCCGGTTCCGCAATTACCGCCAACACGATTCCGCAATCCACGGTGTCTTCCTCGTTGTATAGGAATGCCACCAAAATGCCGGAAGCCGGCGCTGGAACCTCGTTCAAAACCTTTTCGGTTTCCACTTCGAACAGCGGTTCTCCTTCAGCGACCGTCTCGCCCGGCTGCTTTAAAAACCGCTTCAGAATTCCATCGTTCATCGTCAGCCCGAACTTGGGCATCACGACTTCGACTGCCATCGCCGCCTCGTTTCTGCCCCTACCGGATTTGCAAACCGCTCAGAGCCGCCGGCGCGCACGCCGGCGCTGCGAAAGAGAACATCGCCGCCCGCTTATCCGAGCACCGCACGGATTGCCGCCTCGATGCGGCGTTCATCCGGGATTACCGCGGCCTCCAGCGGCTTGCTGAACGGAATCGGCACGTCAAGCGCCGCCACGCGCCGGATTGGAGCGTCCAGCATGTCAAAGCCCTTCTCCACCATCGTCGCCGCGATCTCCGAAGCGGCGCTGCCGTGGAGATGAGCTTCATCGACAATCACCATCCTGTTGGTCTTGCCCAGCGAGGTGAGCAGTGCTTCCTCGTCCAGGGGAGCGAGCGTGCGGGGATCCACGACCTCCACCTCGATATTCTCTTTGGCCAGCCTGTTCGCGACCGCCATCGCGCGCGGCACCATCGCGCCGATCGCCACCAGCGTCACGTCCTTGCCCTCGCGCTTGACGGTGGCCTTGCCGATCGGCACCAGGAAGTCGCTTCCGTCAGGAACTTCCTCGCGGCTGCGGCCCAACGCGGCATGCTCGAACACGACCACGGGATTGTCGTCGCGGATGGCGGTTTTCAGCAGACCCAGCATATCCGCCGGGCCGGACGGAGCCACGATCTTCAGTCCTGGCACGGGCAGCAGATGCGGATAGACGGTTTCCGAATGTTGTGCCGCCGCGCCTCCCGCCGCGCCGTAGAGGGTGCGAAAGGTAATGGGCAAACGGGCCTGGCCGCCCGACATGTAACGCAGCTTGGCAGCCTGATTGACGATCTGGTCGAAAGCGCAGTAGATGAACGGCGCGATTTCAATCTCGCAAATCGGCCTCATCCCGGCCATCGCCGCTCCCACCGCCGCGCCGACGAAGCCGGCCTCGGAAATCGGCGTGTCGCGCACGCGCTCCGCCCCGAAGCGTTCGAACAGCCCGCGAGTCGAGCCAAAGGCGCTGAGCGCCACATCCTCTCCCAATATGAATGTAGTCGGATCGCGCTCCATTTCTTCGGTGAGCGCCTGACGGATCGCCTGGAGATAAGTTATCTGCGCCATGGGGCTTCTCCCGGAAATGAGGGAAGAGAATGAGAAACCAGAGACGAAAATTACCCGAGGCTTCTGCTTCCGGTCCTCATTTCCCGTTACTCTTTTCTCCCGCCTATACCCACAGATCCTCGCTGGCCTCGGCCGGATCCGGCATCGGGCTTTGACGGGCGAACTCGACCGCCGCATCGACCTGTTCGCGCGCCTCTTTGACGATCCGCTCAAGTTCGTCGCGTTTGATCAGACCGGCTTCCAGCACCTCCTTCTCCAGCGCGATAATCGGGCATCGCGCCTTCCAACTCGCCACCTCCTCCTCGGTGCGATAACTGCCGGTAATGAAGGCCTGCTCGCCAACCACGTGGCCTTCCCATCGGTAGGTCTTGCATTCCAACAAAGTCGGGCCTTCCCCGGAGCGCGCGCGGGCCGCGGCTTCGCTGGCGTAGCGATAGACTTCCAGCACGTTGTTGCCGTCCACCACGTGACCCGGAATGTCATAGCCCTTGGCGCGGATGGCGATATCCTTGACCGAACAGGCGGCCTTGGTGGGCGTGAATTCGCCGAAGCCGTTGTTTTCACAAACGTAGATGACCGGCAGTTTCCAGATCGACGCCAGGTTGAGCGATTCGTGGAAGGTGCCTTCATTTGCGGCGCCGTCGCCGAAGAAGCAGGCGGTCACCTCCCCGCTGTTTTTCAACTTTGCCGCCAGCGCCGACCCGGTTGCGATTGGAATTCCTCCACCGACGATACCGTTGGCGCCCAGGATGCCGAGGGAGAAATCCGCGATGTGCATCGAGCCGCCCTTGCCTTTGCAGTAGCCGGTGCGCTTGCCGTAAATCTCCGCCATCATGCGGGCCACGTCACCACCCTTGGCGATCAGATGCCCGTGCCCGCGATGGGTCGAAGTGATGCGATCGGTGGGGCGCAGCGCCGCGCAGATGCCGACGGCGGTCGCCTCCTCGCCGATCGAGACATGCGCGAACCCGGGGATCTCGCCGCTGGTGAGCAGATCCTTGATTTTTTGCTCGAAGTGCCGGACCCGGTGCATCCTGCGATACATCTCCAGCACCACCTCTTTGCCGATATCCATGGCCGAGGCCTCTTCTGCGGTTAAGGACGGTTGACGGCGCGCCGCTGCTTCTGTTGCCCTCCGCCGGTGCTGCGGCCTAAGCTTGACGCGCCGGCGAGCGGTTTTTTCGGGGAAAACACTTCGTCTGTTAGTCGAGCAGGTTCCGCCTTGTCAAGCCGACGTTTTTCTGGCGAAAGTCCGCCTGGGAGGACGACAAATGAGGCTCTCAGTACCCGCGATTGACTTCGACGCGTTTCATCGCGCGGAACTTCCCCGCCGGCTGGCCAGCGGCAACGGACCCATTGCTTATGCGGACCTGAAGAACGCGCCGCCATTGGGTTTCCGTATCGCCGGCGCCGGCAGCGGGTACACATACGTCGCGGGCGACGGCACGGTGCGCGTGGCCGCAGGCACGTCGGACGCGGATACCGTAGTGGAGCTCGACCTCAATTCATGGCGCGAGATGGTGTGCGAGTATCGCACTCCGATTGGTCTCGCATATGCGGGCAAGCTGAGCTTTCCGCGCGGCGAGTACGCGGGGCTCAGCCGATGGGAAGCGGCGTTGTGGGCCGTCTTCATGGGACGGCCGGTCTATGACGCGGCGAAAGTCGATCTCGCCGACGCGGGGGGAAGGCCGCTGGACCTGCATCGTAGGTTCGCCGCCGATGAGCCGATTGAGAATCTGCGCGAATTCTTTCTGAAGACCGGATACCTCGTGGTCAAGGGACTCTTCTCGCCGGCGGAAATCGAAATTCTGCGCGGCGAGGTCATGCGCGTCGCGGCCGAAGCTACTCCCGGCGATCGCCATTCGTGGTGGGCGAAAAACGCAGCGGGCGAAGACCTGCTGTCGCGCCTGCTGTACCTGGGTCAGAAATCGTCCGCGATTGCCGCACTTGAGGACGATCCGCGCCTGGCCCGGCTGGCCACGATGGCCGAGGAGCCGGTGATTTCAGTCCACAACCGCATGGATTCTCCCATTGCGATGCTCAAGGTGGCGGGCGCGGTTTCCGGCCTGGCCGACTACCCATGGCACGTGGACTGCGGCCTCGGACTGCATCCGGTTATCTGTCCAAGCGTGCTGATGGGAATCCAGCTCGACGCGATGACGCCGGAAAGCGGGCAGCTCCATATGCTGGCCGGCTCATGGCGCTACTCGTGCCGCCAGGGTGGGGACATGTCTTACGATAATCTGCCGGTGGTGGGTTTGGAGACTGAACCGGGCGACTGTACGGTGCATTTCGGTCACAGCCTGCATGCCGCGCCGCCGCCCATCTTACCGCGCGGCCGCCGAACCATCTACGTCGCCTACTGCAAACCCGGATTCGACAAGATTTTTGCGGAGGGCGAAAGCCCCAACGACGTGCTGTACACCTCGGAGGACGCTTTCATCCCTACCGCCGACGTGGCGGGCAAAACCGCTGGCAAGCAAGGTTAGGATTCGGGATTTCCCCCTCAAAATCCCCGCCGGCGCCGATCTCTCTGAATCAAGGCTGTAAAACAAATCGAATCCGAGGGATATAGCTCGCCGGTGAAAACCCGCGGTTTCGCTGCTTGCCGCGATTGCGTAGAATGACCCCCAAGATGAGCGCGCTTAAGGGCAAGACCATCGTGGTGGGCGTGAGTGGCGGAATCGCGGCCTACAAAGCGGCGGAACTGGTGCGCCTGCTTTCCGCGCGTGGCGCGTGCATCAAGGTGATGATGACGCGCAACGCTCAGGAATTCATCACGCCGCTGACCTTGCAGACGCTAAGCGGCAACCCGGTCGCTACCGAGACTTTCAATCTCACCCAGGAATCGGAGATCGGTCATATCCGGCTGGCTGACGGCGCCGATCTGATCGTGATCGCCCCGGCTACCGCCGACCTTATCGCCAAGGCCGCGGTCGGAATCGCCGATGATATCGTGACCACGGTGCTGCTCGCCGCGCGATGCCCGGTCGCGTTCGCCCCTGCCATGAACGTCAACATGTACGGGCATGCGACTGTCACCGAGAACCTCGCCCGCCTGTCGGCACGCGGAATCAGAATCATCGATCCCGAGGAGGGATCGCTGGCCTGCGGATGGGAGGGAAAGGGAAGGTTGTGCGATCCGGCGGCGATCGTCGAAGAACTGGAGAGGATGGCGTCGCCGGCTGATCTGGCGGGCGAAAAAATCCTGGTAACGGCTGGGCCCACGCAGGAGGCGATCGACCCGGTGCGCTTTGTCTCGAATCGCTCCTCGGGCAAGATGGGCTACGCGCTGGCCCGCGCCGCCTGGCGGCGGGGCGCCGAGGTCCGGATGGTCGCCGGTCCCTCGTCGCTGTCCACGCCGCGCGGCGTTGAGCGAATCGATACGATCAGCGCGGCGCAGATGCTGGAGGCCACCGCACGTAACTTTCCCTGGTGCTCGGCGCTGATAATGGCGGCTGCGGTGGCCGATTTCCGCCCCGCCACGGTCGCACCCCACAAGGTCAAGAAACGCTCGCAGTCGATGCGGCTTGACCTGGCGCCGATCGAAGACGAGATGCCGCGGCTGGCCGCGCAGAAGGGCAATCGTCTGCTGATTGGCTTTGCCGCCGAGACGCAGGACACGGAGGACAACGCGCAGGGCAAGCTTAAAGCCAAGGGACTCGATCTGATCGTCGCCAACGACGTCACGAAGGAGGGGGCGGGTTTCAGCGTCGACACCAATATCGTCACCATCATCGACAGCGACGGCAGCCGCCAGCCCTATCCGCAAATGAGCAAGGACGAGGTCGCCAACGTCATTCTCGATCGGCTTGCCGCGCTGAGAAAGCCTGCGGCCCCCAAGCCGGGAGCGCTGCATGCGGTCCGCCGCTCCGGCTGAGCAGGAACTCCCCACGGCGCGGGATTGCGAAAGCCCGCCGATGATCCGACAATTCGATGTCCGGAGTTCCGGACCTTACGGAGTATTCATGCGGCCGCAATTATGAGCCAGGATTCAAGCTCCCTCGATCGGCGTATCCTGATTGACTCCATTTCCGACTACCTCGCGCAGCTTGGCGAAGAAGGGCTGGAGGGAATTCCTTTCGAGCCTGCACGGCCCTCGCCCGCACAGGCCAGTGAAGCTGTTGCGCAATCTGCGCAGGGCGCACTTGTGAAGTCGCCGGCGCGGCCGGTCAAAGCTCCGGCCGAAGTCGGACCCGAGTTGTTCTCGGTCTATCCGGGATTGGAAACGACACAGACGCTGGAGGAACTGCGCAACTTTATCGGCGACTGCAAGCGATGCAAGCTGGCGCCCGGACGCACCAACCTGGTGTTCGGCGTCGGCAATCCCCAGGCCGAGCTGATGTTCGTGGGCGAAGGGCCGGGCGCCGACGAAGATGAGCGGGGCGAACCATTTGTCGGCCGCGCGGGGCAACTCCTGACCGATATTATCGAACGCGGGATGCGCATGCGGCGCCAGGAAGTTTACATCTGCAACGTCGTCAAATGCCGTCCACCCGGTAATCGCAACCCCGAACCCGACGAGGTCGCCGCTTGCGAGCCCTTCCTGATGCGGCAGATTGACGTGGTGCGGCCCAAAATAATCGTGGGGCTGGGAACCTTCGCGGTGCAATCTCTCCTCAAAGTAAAGATTCCTATCAGCAAGTTGCGCGGGAAATGGCACGAGTTGCGCGGAATCCGCATGATGCCGACGTTTCATCCCGCCTACCTGCTGCGCAATCCGGGCGACAAGCGCCTGGTCTGGGCCGATATCCAGGAGGTGATGAAGGCTCTTGGCAAGGAGATTCCCGCGCGAAAAGGTTGAAGCCGGCATTTTGAGTCGCTCGTTCCCACTGGCGGCAGCGGCGGGCGCTTTGGCCCTGATGCTGATTGCTGCGTCCGCCGCCGATACCCGCGCGGCCGTGGGCGTTTCCCTGGAACCGGTCCTGGTAATCGCGGTTGATTCCTCGATCAATCCCGCCGTCGCTGATTTCATCGAAGAGTCGATCGACACCGCGATGCGCCAAAACGCCCGCGCCTTGATTATCGAACTGGACACGCCTGGCGGACTGCTCAGCACCACGCGCCGGATCGTCAAGGACCTGCTGGGCGCGCCGCTGCCGGTTATCGTTTATGTCGCGCCTTCGGGAGCCAGCGCCGCGTCGGCCGGCACGTTCATCACGATTGCCGCGAACCTTGCCGCGATGGCGCCGGGTACCACGATCGGCGCCGCCCATCCCCTGGAGATGGGCGGGGTGGAAGAAAAGGGCGCGGCGGCGACCAAAATGGAAAGCTACGCGGCGTCCTTTGCCCGCACCATCGCGGACCAGCGCGGCCGCAACCAGGATTGGGTGGAAAAAGCGGTCCGTCACAGCGCGTCGATCGGCGACCGCGAGGCGCTGCGGCTGCACGTGGTTGAGATCGTCGCGCGCGACCTGCCAGATCTGTTAAGCCAGGCCAGCGGACGGCAGGTATCGGTCGGCGGCAAGTTCCAAACTTTGAACCTGATGGGCGCGCCGATCGAACGCCATGAAATGACACTCAAGGAGCGTCTGATCGACAAATTGTCGGATCCCAATATCGTGTACCTGCTGATGATGGCCGGACTGGTGGGACTCTACTTCGAGTTTGCCCATCCCGGCGTTTATGCACCCGGAGTTATCGGCGCCATCTGCCTGCTGCTGGCGCTGATGGGGTTTCAGGTGCTGCCCATCAACAATACTGGCCTGCTGCTGCTTCTGCTCGGCGTGGGCCTGCTCACCGCTGAAGTCCTGGCGCCCTCCCACGGAGTGTTGGGGCTTGGCGGCGTGGCATCCTTCGTGCTCGGCTCGCTCTTCCTGATCGACACCTCGCAAACCAACCTGGTCGTCAGCCGCGCGGCTATCGTGGGGGTCACGATCGGCCTGGTGTTCGGCATGGCGGGCCTGGCGTGGGCGTTGGCGGAGCGCAGAAAGCCGGCGGTAACAGGCCGCGAAGGACTGGTCGGAGAGGTCGGCGAGATCCGCCAGGCGGTCAAGCCGGGCGCCGCGGGATGGATCTTCATCCATGGCGAGATGTGGCGCGCAAGCAGCGACCAGCCGCTGGACATCGGCGCGGCGGCACGCGTAAAAGCGGTGAGGGGAATGGAGCTGGAGGTGCAGGGTCTGGCACAGCCGTCCTCCAGATCAAGTGAAGCCTAAACGTCCGTCATCTTCCCATAACAAAGGAGCAAGTTTATGGCGGTTGCAGCCGCGATTCCAATCGCGATCGTGGTGCTCATCTTTATCAGCGGACTCAATATACTGGCGGAATATGAGCGCGGGGTAGTGTTCCGGCTCGGCCGCCTTACACCGTATCGCGGGCCGGGGGTAATCTTCGTTTTCCCAATCATCGAGCGCATGATGCGCATCGACCTGCGCACTATCACGCTGGAAATTCCTGCCCAGGACGTCATCACTCACGACAACGTAACGGTCAAGGTCAGCGCGGTTCTTTATTTCCGCGTCGTCGATCCGTCGCGCGCCGTGGTCGAAGTGGAAAACTACCTGTTTGCGACTTTGCAGCTCGCCCAGACGACGCTGCGCTCGGTCGGAGGGCAGACGGAACTGGACGAACTGTTAAGCCAGCGCGAGAAGCTCAACTCGCGCATCCAGGAGATCGTTGACGCGCAGACCGAGCCGTGGGGAATCAAGGTCGTGCTGGTGGAGCTTAAGAACATCGATCTGCCGCAGGACATGCAGCGCGCGATCGCGGCGCAGGCCGAAGCCGAGCGCGAGCGGCGTGCCAAGATAATCGGCGCCGAGGGCGAATTCCAGGCCGCGCAAAAGCTGGCCGACGCGGCCGAAATCATGGCGCGCAGCCCGATCACTATCCAGCTTCGCTACCTGCAGACGCTCAAGGAAATTGCCGCCGAGCACAATTCGACCACGCTGTTCCCGATCCCGATCGACATCCTGGAAAGCTTCATGGATATGCGCCGCCGCGCCAAGGAAGCGCCGCAATCAGGCAACGGCGGCCCGTCCAAAAGCCAGACCTAATGCCTGTTCGAGCCGCGGCGCGTTGGATTCAGTCAAGGCGGCGCGCGGCTCGGCGGATCGCCCTCGCCTATTTCTTTTGGAACTTGCGATCCCGCTCGGCCAGCGCGCCCTTCAGGCCCATCGTGCGCTGCATCTGGGCCCATGCTTTTACCGCCTCGGTATTGTGGGCGATCACGTCAATGTCGGCGGAGGACTGCTCCGCCGCGCGGAAACCGGTCACTTCGAGATAACGATTGACCGCGGCTTTGTGCAGCGCCAGCAGTTCCACCGACACCATAGCCACGCGCCGCGCATAGGCGAGCGTCTCCTCCTCGAGCCTCTCGCGCGGATAGACCCGGTTGATCAGGTGCCAATCCAGCGCCTCCTGCGCGGTCATCGAATCGCCCGTGAAAAAGTACTCCTTGGATTTGCGCGGCCCCATCAGAACGGGCCACAGCGAAAGCGATGGCAGGACGCCAAGCTGGCGCCCCGCCGGATGGCCGAATTGCGCGTCCTCGGAAGCAAAGACTATGTCGCAATGGCCAACGAATTCGGTGGCGCCCGCCAGGCAGAAACCGTGCACCTGGGCGATGGTCGGCTTGGGCAACGACCACAGCCGCTGCCATCGGCTGACCAGGCGCTGGCACATGATACGGTCCATCGAGACGGTGAATTTGCGCGGACTGGGCGAGGATGACGAACCGGCGTTGAGGTCGTAGCCGGCCGAAAACGCGCGCCCTGCCCCGCGAATGATCAGAACGCTGGCGTCGGGATCGTCCTCGAACACGTTCAGGACGTCATCCAGCTCTTCCAGCAGCCTGGGCGACATCGCGTTGAGTTTCTCGGGCCGGTTGAGCGTGAGGCGGCAAATCTTGTCCTCGACCTTTTCGAAGATAACGGTTTGGTAGTTCGCCATGGCCTTCTCACCCCGTTTGAGGCTGGTAGTGTGGGTTAAACTTCGCATCGCCGTTTCGGTTTGACAAGTGGCGGAGCCGGATGGAGCCTCAGGCCTCTCCATTCGTGAAGGCCTTTTGGATATAGTCGGGGCAGCGGGAGGACAGCGCCATGAAGGGAATGATTTCCGCCGATTCACACATAACCGAAGCGCCGGGAACCTATGTCGATTTCATCGACAACAAGTACAAGGATCGGGCGCCGCACATGGTGCGCGATCCAAAGCTCGGTGACGTGTTCGTGGTCGAGGGCTTCCACCGCCCCCTGCAGATTGGACTGGTGGCCGCGGCGGGCAAAAAGCCCGAGGAGCTGGCGGTGTGGGGCGCGCGATTCGACAACCTGCATCGCGGCGGCTGGGATCCGGAGGCCCGTATGCAGGACCAGGACCGCGACGGTATCGCGGCGGAGGTACTCTACCCCAGTATCGGCATGACCCTCTGCAATCATCCTGACCTCGACTACAAGAAGGCCTGCTTCGACGCCTACAACCGATGGCTCGCCGAATATTGCGGCCCCCATCCCGACCGCCTGATCGGGCTGGGTCAGACCGCGATGCGCACCGTCGCCGAGGGGATCGAGGATCTGCGCAAGATGAAGCACATGGGTTTTCGCGGCGTGATGCTGCCGGGAAATCCAGGGGTGAGCGACTACGACGATCCGATTTACGATCCGTTTTACGAGGCGGCGGTTGACCTAAAGATGCCGCTGAGCTTCCACATCCTGACCAGCCGCGCCGATACGCTGAAACAGCGCGGCCCCAAGATCAACGGCCTGATGGCTATCATTCGGGGCTGCCAGGATATCCTCGGCGTGTTCGTCTTCGGCGGCGTCTTTGAGCGCCATCCGAAACTAAAAGTGGTGTGCGTGGAAGCCGACGCCGGCTGGGTGCCTCATTTCATGTACCGCATGGATCACGCCTACAAGCGCCATCGCTACTGGCTGCCGCCCTCGGGCATACTTAAAAAGCTGCCCAGCGAGTACTTCAGGGAAAACGTCTACACCACGTTCCAGGACGACTGGGTTGCCTTCCAGATGAAGAACATGTGCAATATCAGGCGGTTGCTGTGGGCAAACGACTTTCCGCACAGTGATTCCACCTGGCCAAACTCGCAGGCGCTGCTGAAGCAGCATCGCGAGGGACTGAGCGACGGGGAGTTCAACCTGATCGTCCACGACAACGTGGCGGAACTCTACGGCCTCAACTGATCGGCTCCGTCTAACACGCTCTGAAATCACCTTTCCCCGAACAGGGAAGGATGAGGGTGAGGGTATGGCCGGCAAACGACGCTCGATCAAGTTTACCCCGGAGGAACAGGAAGCCTTTTTGCTCAAGAATCAGAAAGGCGCGCTCGCCACGCTTGACCAAAACGGTTTTCCGCATGTCGTGGCGATGAACTATGTCTATAAGGACGGCGCCTTCTACATGACGTCGTACGCCAAGGCGCAAAAGGTCATCAACATCCGGCGCAACCCGAAGGTCGGCCTGATGGTGGAAACCGGGCGTGTTTATAGCGAACTGCAGGGCGTGCTGGTACGCGGGAACTGCGAGCTGATCGAGGATCCGGAGCAAGTGGGAGTAGCCTGGCGCAGGATGGGCGACGTACAGGCCGGACGGTCAGGCGTTCCGCGCGAAGCCGCGGCAAGCATGAGCAAGCGGGTAGTCCTGAAGATTGTGCCGGAGAAGTTTACCAGCTGGGATCACTCCAAGCTGGGCGGCAAGTACTGAGCTTGCGGCCGCACGCGATCCTTCCCCTGGTTCAGGACGACGAGGCGAGGCCCCCGGCGCGCCGGATGCGCAATCCATCGAGCATCCCCAAGGCGGTTGCGAAGCGGCGGTCCTCGCGCGCCAGGCGCTCGCTCGAGGCACGCAACGCGCGCGCGATTCCCAGTCTCACCACGCTGTAAGCCACGGCCGCCAGCACTTCCGTCCGGCTGTGATGTCCATGGATCATCTGACAGCGTCCGCGCTCGCGGGCGATTCTGATGAAGCGCGCGCGGTCGGCGCGCGCGGGATCGACGTTGTGATAAACCAGCGCGCCGGGACAAAAGCCGATACGCATCCCGGCGGCGCGTATCCGGAGCGACATTTCCGTGTCCTCTTCGTGGCCGCATGCCCCCGGGCCCAGCCGTTCGTCAAAGCGCCCCAGGCGCGAGAACACCGGCGCTCGAAACGCCATATTCGCACCGAGCACGCCGCGGACTTCGCACACCTCCTCGCCATGATCGACGATCGGAAGGTCCATGTAGGCCCAGTTCTCACCGGCAACCTTGAGCGGATCCTGCGCCGGCAGGACTTTTCCCTTCATCGCGGCGAACTCGGGATGCTCAAGGAAAAAACGCTCGACTGCAGCGAGGTAAGTTGGCGCGGATACCAGGTCGTCGTCGATAAAGACGATAATTTCGCCCTGCGCCTTGGCTATGGCGCGATTCTGCACTCGGCATTTGCCGGGAGCGGGATCATGGATATGACCGGCTAAGGGAACATCGCCGGGAATTGGCGAGGGAGCGGCAGTGCCGTTGTCGGCGATTAGGATTTCATGATTGCCGGGCACAATTTGTGCCGCAAGGCTATGGAGCAACCGCGCGAGCGAGTCCGCACGATCGTGCGTGGCGATTATGATCGAGGCCTTCAAGGGTCGTTAGTCATTGGCGCCCAAGGCCACAGGGGCTTCCGATAAAATCCCAGCGTCGGCGCTCGAAGCGTACGAATCACCCTCAAGCTGATCCCCTCTCACGGAGAAATCAGGAGAGAGGGAAACGACCTCATGCTTCAGCTTCCGCGCCGATATAGCCTTCGCGTTCCAGGTGCAGGATGATCTGCTGCGCCGCCTCGTCTGGGCTTACCTCGGTGGTATCGATCACCAGCTCCGCGTCCTGCGGCGCTTCGTAAGGATCGGAAATGCCGGTGAACTCCTTTACGATTCCGGCCCGCGCCTTGGCGTAAAGTCCCTTGCGGTCGCGCCCCTCGCAGATCTCCAACGGCGTGGCGACGTGGACCAGCAGGAACCCTCCACCCTCCTCGACCATCCGGCGTACTTCCTTGCGCACGCTGTCGTAGGGCGCGATCGGGGCGCAGATAGCGATGCCGCCGTTCTTGGCGATCTCCGAGGCCACGAAGCCGATACGGCGGATGTTGATATCGCGATGCTCCTTGGAAAAGCCCAGCTCCGAGGAAAGATGCTTGCGCACCAGGTCGCCGTCGAGCAACGTCACCGGACGACCGCCGATCTCCAGGAACTTGACCAGCAGCGCGTTGGCGATGGTCGATTTGCCCGAACCCGACAGCCCCGTGAAGAAAACCGTGAAGCCCTGGCGATGCCGCGGGGGATAGCTGCGCTTGAGCTCTTTGGCCACGTCGGGAAAGGTGAACCAGGGGGGAATCTCCCGTCCCTCGTTGAGGCGCCGGCGCAATTCAGTGCCGGAAATGTTAAGTTCGCGCATGCCCTTGGGTATCTCGTCTTCGGGCACGAATGAATCCAACTCCTCGATATAAACCACCATCCGGAACGGGACGACGCCTACGCCCACTTCCTTTTGATGTTTGAGCAGCAGTTCCTGCGCGTCGTACGGTCCGTAAAATGGCTTGCCGCTGGAGTCGCTGCCCGGACCCGCGTGGTCGCGGCCGATGATGAAGTGGGTGCATCCGTAATTCTTGCGGATCAGCGCATGCCAGACCGCTTCGCGCGGCCCGCCCATGCGCATCGCCAAGGGCAGTAGCGCCAGCTTTACGGTGCCATGCGGATAATGCGGCAACAGCGCCTGGTAGCATCGCACGCGTGTGTAGTGATCCACGTCGCCCGGTTTGGTCATCCCGACCACCGGATGAATCAGCAGATTGGCCTGGACGCTTTTGGCCGCGCGCAGCGTGAGTTCCTGGTGCGCGCGATGCATCGGGTTGCGGGTCTGAAAGGCGACGATGCTGCGCCATCCCAGGCGCAGGAACTCGGCGCGCAATTCGCCGGGCGTCAGGCGCAGTGCGCGATAATCATAATGAATGGGCAGCTCGAGCGTCTCCAGCCGGCCGCCGATGTAGCACGGATGGCTGCGCTGGAGCAGATGTCCCACGCCCGGATGCTCCGGGTTGTTCGTGCCAAAGACCGAGTGAGCTTCGGCCGCGAGGTCAGGCTTCCAGATGTCCTCCACTTGCAACGCCGCCACCATCACACCTTCAGGATCGCGCAACGCCAGGGCATCGCCCTGCTTGACCTTGCCGGCCAATTCTTCAGGCACATCAAGGGTGATAGGCATCGGCCACAAGGTGCCGTCGGCCAGGCGCAGCTGCGAGCAGACCGAATCGTAATCGGCGCGATTCAAAAACCCGCGCAGCGGCGAAAAACCGCCATTGGCCAGCAGTTCCAGGTCACAAAGTTGTCTGGGCGTCAAATCCCACGAGGGCCAGTCCTTGGAAGCCGCCTTCAACTCGGCCGAGTGATCGGGTCCGGCCATCAGACTGACGAGAGAGCCGCCATGCGGGGCGATTAGCGTATGCGCCATTGACAACTATCCTCTTATTATCTTTCGAATTTCCGGCATCCGCGCCCGCGGATCCGCCCGAAGCTGACGATTCTAGCTTGAATCGCCGGTCCAAACGAACAGTCAAGAAGCTGGCAGCGATCGCCGCGATGGCGGGGCGGCTCGCCCACGAAGCTTTTTCACCAAAAAGCAGTCTCACGTCCAAGGGTCGAGCATCACCTTGGCTTGCCGGCTCGGTATGCGCAGCGACTCAAAGGTGGACGGGAACTGATCGAATCCCACGGTGTCGGTGATCATGGCGGGCAGCGGGCTGCCACCCAGCACTTCCGCAGTCAGAGCGTAGTCGCGCACATCGTAAACCATCGAGAATTGAATCCGCACTTCCTTGAACAAGCCGACCGCCGGCACCATCCCTTCGTCGGGCACGGTGCAGAAACCCAGCGATATGATTGTGCCGCGTTTGCCGACGCAATTGAGCGCCAGGCCCATGATGCCGGGTTTGCCGACCGCCTCGAAGACGATTTCCGGCGCTCCGCCCAGGGCGTCGGCGGCTTGAGCGACCAGGTCGTCGCCCGCCGTCAGGAACGCCGTCGCGCCCATCTTCATCGCGAGGTCGGCACGCCGCGTCGAGCTGGCCGCCGCCGCAATTGGCCCCGCGCCCAGGCGCCGCGCCCAGAAGATCGTGCCCAGCGCGATCGGCCCTGCACCGATCACGAGCACACGCGCATTGGGCTTCATCTCAGACAGGCGTACGCCATGCAATCCAACCGCGGCCGGCTCGATCAGTGCCGCATCATTCACCGTTACGTTTTCCGGCAACTTAACCGAGGATAGATTGCCGCCCTTGGCGTACTGGGCAAAGCCGCCCGACCCGCCCAGCCATCCCGCACACCACATCGGCTCACCCTTGAGGCAGTCGGCGCAGGCGCCGCATGGCACGAACGACATCGGAGCCGCCAGGTCGCCGATCTTGAAGTTTGTAACGGCGGATCCCACCGCCACGACCTCACCGGCCATCTCGTGTCCCAGGACGGTGCCTAGCGGCCATTGCTCGCCATGCCCGCTGGTCATCGACAGATCGGTGGCGCAGACTCCGCAGCGCGCGACCTTCAACACGAACTCGGTCGGACCGGGCGTTGGATCGGGCGTGGTTTCAATTGCTAACGGCTGTCCAATCGCCCTGAAGACCGCTGCTTTCATGGTTGTGATTCCTCCGTTGCGTGAAAACAACCGTTGCGTATCGCGTTGGGGCGCGGAAAACAATACGGGTGGTTTGGCGCGGGGCGCGCACGCTAATATCTGCCGCGATGTGCAAAGCAGGCGCCCCGATTTCCCCGGCATCGAACCACCCTCTGCAAGATTTTTCCCACGGCGTCGATTCCGCGCACGCGTGGATGATCGCGGCGACGGCGTTCTTCACCTGTTTCATCGTTTATGGCGTGCAGTACAGTTTCGGTGCGTTCTTCAAATCGCTCGCCGCCGATATGGGGGCGGATCGCGCCGGCACCGCCGCGATCTTTTCCGTCAACATGTTCGTCTCCAATCTGTTCGGCGCCGCCGCCGGCTATTTTGCCGATCGGTTCGGGCCGCGTCCGCTGCTGGCGTTGGCCTCGGCGGCAGCCGGGCTCGGCCTGGTGCTGACCTCGCGTATCGACCGGCTTTGGATGGGATACTTGACCTACGGCGTCGGCATCGGCATCGCCTCCGGATGCAGCTTTATCCCGATGGTGGCGACGGTCGGCGGATGGTTTGAGCGCCGGCGCAACGCGGCGATCGGGCTAACCGTTTCGGGTATCGGATGCGGTACGCTGTTCGTGGCGCCCTTGATTGGCGTGCTGATCCATCGCTACGGATGGCGCACATCGTACCTTTTGTTGGGGCTGATCAGCGCGGCGCTGCTGGCGCTGTGCGCGATTACGATCGAACGTCCACCAGTGGTCCTGGTGCGTACCCGGACCAGGCTTGGCGACGTTGCGCGCACGCCCCCTTTTATCCTGCTCTGCCTGGCAGGAACTCTTTCCAACGTCGGCACGTTCATACCGTTTGTCTATTTGCCCGATTTTGCCCAGACCTGGCACGTGCACTCGGTGGCGGCCGCCAGTCTGCTCGGGGTGATCGGCGGCGCCAGCGTGATCGGGCGGCTGGGACTGGGCGGAGCGTCTGACCGCTTCAGCGTGCTGGGGCTTTACAAGCTGACGCTGCTGATGATCGGGGTCAGCTACGTGCTGTGGTTCATGCCAGCGTCGTACACCGCGCTGGTAATCTTTGCCGTGATCCTGGGTATCGGCTACGGCGGTTCGGTAGCGTTGAGTGCGGCGGTGGTGGCCGACCTGTTCGGTGTGCACGGACTGGGCGCGATGCTCGGCGTGATTTACGGCGGCTCCGCGTTCAGTTCGCTGGCCTGGCCGCCGCTGGCGGGCTACATCGTGGACCGCACCGGCAGCTATAGCGGCGTGGCACTTTTGGGCGGTGGCACTGCGCTGGTTGCCTTTGCGCTGATCTACCCGCTGGCGCATCATGGCGGCGTCCCCGCCCCCGGCGCAGCGGTCCGATCCTAGCGGCCTGCTTTGCGGCACCCGCGGTGTCCAAGATGGCCTCACGACGAGAATGAAACCGTCTAATCCTCGCGCATGGTTCTCGTGAAAGCGGCAGTTTGTTACCGGGCGCGGGTGTCGCCCCGATCCCGGCGGCTTGCTTTCCGGCAGCCCGCGGCGTGAGATACCCCACGACCGCAAGGAGTCAAGCCATGGCTAATCGGCTGCAAAACAAAGTGGCAATCATCGTGGGCGCTGGTCAGACCCCGGGCGACACGATCGGAAACGGCCGGGCGACCGCGATTCTGTTCGCGCGCGAGGGTGCCAAATGCCTATGCGTGGACCGTCGCCTGGATTCGGCGCAGGACACTTGCGCGATGATCGAAAAGGAGGGTGGGCAGGCGGTGGCCTTCGACGCCGACGTGACCCGGGCCGGGGATTGCAAGCGGATGGCGCAGGAATGCGTTCAGCGGTTCGGGCGTATCGACATCCTGCACAACAACGTCGGTATCGGCGCGGGCGACTCCGGCGTAACTCATCTTGAGGAAGCGGCCTGGGACCGGATCTTCAGCGTCAATCTCAAAAGCGTTTTCCTTGCCTGCAAGGAGGTGATTCCTATAATGCGCCAGCAGGGCGGCGGCAGCATCGTAAACATTTCCTCGATTGCGGCGCTGTGCTCGATGAACGGGATGCTGGCCTACAAGGTCTCCAAGGCGGGCGTCAACTCGATCACGCACCAGATGGCGGAAGCCAACGCACGCTATGGTATCCGCGTCAACGCAATCATGCCGGGGCTGATGGACACCCCGATGGCGATCGAAGGCATCGTGCAGGCGCGCGGAATACCCAAGGACAAAGTGCGGTCGGCGCGCGACGCACAGGTACCGCTCGGGGCAAAGATGGGCACCGGGTGGGACGTAGCCTACGCGGCGTTGTTTCTGGCTTCCGACGAGGCGCGTTTCATCACCGGAGTACTGCTGCCGGTGGACGGCGGCCAAAGCGGGCGTGTCGGGTAATGACCACTTCGTCACACGCGGGCGTGCGCGTGCGCCGCTTTTGCGCTCTGGCGGCGCTCACGATCCTCGCCGGATTTAGCCTGTCCGGATGCCAATCCGACGTGCTGACCTATCACAACGACAACCAGCGCACGGGCCAATACCTGGCGGAGAAGATCTTGACTCCGCTTAACGTGAATTCCACCAAGTTCGGCAAGTTGTTCGTGATGAGCGTGGACGGCAAGGTTGATGCGGAGCCGCTGTACAAGGGCGGCGTCAGCATTCCGGGCCACGGAACGCACAACGTAATCTATGTTGCCACCGAACACGACAGCGTGTACGCGTTCGACGCGGATGTCGCCGGTAGTCCATTGTGGCGCAAATCGATGATTCCTCCCGATGAGATACCGTCGGACGACCGCAGCTGTAACCAGGTGGTGCCGGAGATCGGAGTTACCTCCACGCCAGTCATCGATCCGAACGCCGGTCCACACGGCACGATTTACGTCGTGGCGATGTCCAGGAACGGCGTCCGCGCATACTTTCAGCGCCTCCACGCGCTCGACACAACGACCGGCGCCGAAGAGTTCGGCGGCCCGGTCACCGTCATGGCGAAATTCCCCGGCACCGGAGACAACAGTTCACACGGAATGGTCCTTTTCGATCCCGCCAAGTACAAGGATCGCGCGGGCCTGCTGCTGACTGGCGGGCTGGTCTATACCGCATGGTCTTCGCATTGCGATAGCCGTCCCTACACGGGATGGGTAATTGCCTACGACCAGAACACGCTGGCGCAGAGGTCCATTTTGAATATCACGCCGAATGGCTCCGAAGGAGCGGTTTGGGCCGCCGGAGCGGGGCCGGCTGCCGACAGCGATGGTTTTGTCTATTTTCTTTCGGGCAACGGAACCTTCGACACCACGCTCACCAAGAGCGGATTTCCGGACCGAGGCGACTTTGGCAATGCTTTCATTAAGCTGTCGCCGGTGGGTCAACTCCACGTCGCTGACTACTTCACGATGCACAACACGGTCGAAGAGTCCGACGGCGACCAGGACCTGGGTTCCGGCGGCGCGCTGGTACTACCCGCGATGATCGATTCACAGGGACGGACCAGGCGGCTGGCGGTCGGAGCGGGCAAAGACTCCAATATCTACCTGGTGGACCGGGACAACATGGGAAAATTCAATCCCGTCGCCGACACCAATATCTACCAGGAGCTTCCCAATGGTTTGCACAACAGCGAATTCGCGATGCCGGCCTTTTTCAACGACACGCTTTATTATGGCGCCGTGAACCGGCCCATAGTGGCCTTTCCCTTTTCGTTGGCCCGGCTTCCAGCGACCCCATCGTCGTCCACACCTACGGTCTTCGTTTATCCCGGAGCGACGCCCACCATCTCTGCCGACAACCTTTCCAACGCGATCTTGTGGGCGGCAGAGAACCAGAGCGACGCCGTACTCCACGCCTACGATGCCGTTAACCTTTCCAGGGAACTCTACAACTCCAATCAGGCGCCTCACGGCCGGGACAATTTCGGCGCGGGCAACAAGTTCATCACTCCAACCATTGCGCACGGCAAGGTTTATGTCGGCACCACCAGCGGCGTCGGCGTATTCGGCCTGCTGCGGTAATTCACCCTCTCGTTTTGCGAAATTGCGCTCGCGCGCCAATTTTCGTTCCGAACGGAATCTCTGGGCAGGGCACCGGGGCGAGCTTGCTTGCCGTCAGCGACACTTGACCGGCACAGCTCCCAATCAGTCGCAGGCAGATACAGGCAGAAGAGAATCGGCAGGCCGGCGTCAGGAACCTGGGCAGCTTGGGCACCGCTGCGTTGCGCCGGCATCCGTGCCGGTTCTCTTGTGCATGTTCGCGACATTAAATTGGCGCCCAATCGCAAGTAATTTCTGAACCGCTCTTTGCGGATACCGAATAGTACAGTCCTTGCGGAAAGCCGTGCGGCTTTGCATAAGACCTGGCGCCTTGGCCGGGCTGTGTGCAATGGGAATCAAATTTTTAGTCGGCGTGGCCACCGTTGTGTGGCTGCTGGTGATTGCGCTCGGATACAGTGCGCTTCTCGATTACGGTTTCAAACCAGGCGTTGCCGGCCATCCACCCGCTGAGTGGCCATCCATAAGCAAGCTGTTGCGTAATCGCGATGGGCCCACTTTGGTAATTACGATCCATCCGCACTGTCCTTGCTCGCGGGCAAGCCTTGCCGAGTTGTCTTTAATACTGAGTGAGCATGCGGGGCGAGCAAAGGCCTATGTCCTGTTCGTTCGCCCCGCGGGCGTTGCCAAAGGCTGGGAGCAAACCGACTTGTGGCGAACGGCGGCGGCGATGCCTGGAGTCATTCCAGTACCGGACGAGTCAGGACGCGAAGCATCGCGTTTTGGAGCCGCCACCTCGGGTCAGACGATGCTCTACGATCGGAACGGGATGCTGCGGTTCAGCGGTGGAATCACCGCGGCTCGTGGTCTTTATGGCGACAGCGCGGGCGGAGAAATGATCGCTGCGCTGCTGAACGACAGGCCGCATTCAGGCCACGCTCCCGTATATGGATGTCCACTCCTTAACCGCCGCGACGCGCCCATGCTCAGCGCCTGTGTGAAATGATGGCAACAGGGATCAAAGGCGCGAGAGCTCAGGCGATATTTGCGCAGGCCGAAGGCCAGATCTTTCGGCGCACCGATCACCTGTTCGCGGCGCTCATGGTGCTGCAATGGGCCGCGGCAATAGCCGCGGCGCTGTGGATATCGCCCCGGACCTGGGAAGGTTCAGTCAGCCAGACACATATCCACGTTTGGGCGGCGGTATTGCTGGGCGGCGCAATCACGCTGTTTCCGTTAATCCTGGTCTTTCTGATGCCCGGCAAGGCTCTAACCCGGCATGTGATTGCCGCAGAACAGATGTTGATGTCCGGTATCCTCATCCATCTGACCGGGGGCCGCATCGAAACGCATTTTCATATCTTCGGAGCGCTGGCGTTTCTCTCTTTCTATCGCGACTGCGCGGTGCTGGTAACGGCTTCCGCCGTGACCGCGGCCGTGCACTTCATTGGCGAGGTCTTTTATCCGTTGTCGCAATACGGAGTGGCGGTGGTTCAGCCCTGGCGATGGCTGGAGCATACGGGATGGGTACTGTTCACGGACTTTTTCCTGGTTGTCTCGATTTTTCAAAGCCGCCGCGAGATGGCGTTGATCGCAGAGCGGCAGGCGAATCTAGAAGATGTGAACGCTGCCGTGGAACAGACGGTGGAGGAACGTACGGCCGAGTTGCGAATCAGCGAAGATCGTTTCCGCTCGCTCAGTGCCGCTTCGCCGGTTGGAATTTTCCAGCTGAATGTTCATGGTACGTGCGTGTATGCCAACGACCGGATGCTGGAGATTTGCGACGCTACGGCGGCTGAATTGTCCGGTGAGGCCTGGCTGAACCGGATCCATCCCGAGGACAGGGACCACTTGGTCCAGCGCTGGAGCAACTTAACTGAAGGTAAAGGCGAAGAGGCCATCGAATATCGAATACTGTGCCCGCACCAGGAAGTCCGATGGGTTTCCGTGCGCGCCGCGCCGATGCGCACCAGCGACAATAAGCTGGCCGGATACGTCGGCACGCTTGACGACATCACCCAGCACAAGATAGCGGAGGAGCAATTAGCACTGGCGCGCGACGCGGCGCTGGAGACCTCGCGCCTCAAGTCCGAATTTCTCGCCAACATGAGCCACGAGATACGCACCCCGCTCAACGGGGTCATCGGCATGACCGGCCTGTTGCTGGATACTCCCTTGCAGAACGAACAGCGCGATTTCGTCGAAACTATTCGCGCGTCCGGCGACGCGTTGCTGACCGTAATTAATGACATTCTGGACTTTTCCAAAATCGCGGCTGGAAAACTCTCCTTCGAGGAGCTCGATTTCGATCCAATCGCAATGGTCGAATCAACGCTGGAATTGCTGGCCGGCCAAGCGCGACGCAAGGGCTTGGAATTGGCGGCGGAAATGGATCCTCATCTTCCGGCGACTTTGCGCGGCGACCCGAACCGGGTGCGCCAAGTGCTGACCAACCTGGTGGGCAACGCGATCAAATTCACCGACCGGGGCGAAGTCATAGTCAGGGTCAGCGCCGAGGAAATTGGCGGCGGCCGCGCCCGTGTATACTTTGCCGTGCACGATACCGGCATCGGGATCAGCACTGAGGCGCAGCTGCGGCTTTTTCAGCCGTTTTCGCAGGCCGATGGCTCGACCAGCCGGAAATACGGCGGCACCGGGCTGGGCCTGGCAATCTCGATGCAGTTGATCGAGGGAATGGGCGGCAAGATCGGAGTTGATAGCGAAGCGGGCCGGGGCTCGACGTTTCATTTCGATCTGCCGTTTGCGGTGCCCGAGGGCGCCGCGCCGTCTCATCCTCTGCGCGAGCTGCGGGGGCTGTCCGCCTTGATAGTCGATGACAACTCCACCAACCGCCGCATCGTCGCTCATCAATTGGAGACCTGGGGAGTGACCAGCCAATCGGTTGCCACTGGCCTCGAGGCCCTGGCTGCGCTGCGCGCACACGCCTCGAATCGCGCCTACGACGTCGCCCTGATCGACTTGCAAATGCCCGAGATGGACGGTTTGACCCTGGCCCATCTAATCCGGCAAGAACCGGCAATAGCGTCCGTGCGGCTGTTGATGATGAGTTCGGTGGGGGGCAGGATGGATGCCGGCAGCGGTGCCGAGTACCTGGACAGTTGGCTGACCAAACCAGTCAAGCAAGCGCAATTGCATCAAGCGCTGGCCCTGACCATGTCCCCGGAACGGACTGCGGCGGCGCAAACCCCCAGGGCCAACGCGGCGCCCCCTGCACCGCAGGTGGACGAGTCCCGCCGTAAAATCCGCATCCTGGTCGCCGAGGACAACATGGTCAATCAGCGGCTCGCCATCCATCAATTGAAAAAATTGGGCTTCACCGCGGACGCGGTCGGCAACGGTTTGGAGGCCATCGAGGCGCTCGAGCGCATTCCCTACGATCTCGTGCTGATGGATTGCCAGATGCCGGAGCTGGACGGTTATGAAGCGACCCGGCAAATCCGGACGCGCGAGGCTCAAAAGCACCACACCACCATTATTGCGATGACGGCGCATGCGCTGGAAGGCGACCGTGAGAAATGCCTGGCCTGCGGAATGGACGATTACATCAGCAAACCGGTAAAATTCGCTGACCTTGAAGCCGTTCTGAATCGATGGATCTTTACGGCGCCGGCGCCAGACGCTTCGCGATGCGGCCCATCGCTTCCACCCGCGGCGCCGAGCAATAACTGACCGCGCCCCTCGCGCCACGCGCGTCCAACCTCCGGCACGAAAGCTCTTGCCTTTTGGATCATTGCGGAATTAAGGCGCCATTTGCCCAAAAGCGCCAAATTTGGGAAGATTGCCCGGCGCATGTTAGGCTACGATCCAGATGCAAGCGACCCATCAGTCGACTTCTAAGGCGGAAGGCGCCCTGCCCCTAATAACGGCGCGGCCGACCCGCTATCTGATCACCCTTTTCGTCGCGCTGATGTCGGCGACCGTTTTTGACGGCTATGACACCGCGATCTTTCATCTCTGCACACCGGACATAGCCAAAACTTTTCACATGAGCGATCCCGCCATCGGCATGATGGCGACTACGGTCCGCTTTGGCGGGATGCTGTCGTTGCTGATCGTCTTTATGGCCGACTGCGTCGGGCGTAAGCCGGTGATCTCGGTGACCGTGCTGGCCTACGCGATTTTCACGCTGTTCACGGCGCTATCCTCGGGCGTTGCCTCATTCACAGTGTTCCAGACTTGCGCGCAGATCTTCCTGGTGGCCGAGTTCGGTGTGGCCATCACGATGATTGCCGAGGAATTTCCCGACGAATCGCGCGGGCGTGCGGTTGCCGGACTCCACATCGTGTCGCTGATCGGCGTCACCATCGCCGGTCTGCTGTATGGGCATTTTGTCGAGACGAGCTGGGGATGGCGCGGGCTGTACCTGCTGGGGTTAGGGCCGCTCCTGTTTGTCTATTACCTCAGACGCCGTCTCAAGGAAACTTTGCGTTTCGAGGCGGTACAGTCGGAGCGGCGGCGTGAAACCAAGGGTTACTCCGAAGTTAGGGTGGCTGCGAGCGAACTGTTCCAGGCATTTACCGGCAAGTATCGGGGGCGCGTTGTCTTGATTGCCGGACTGTGGAACTCGATCGGTTTGATTGGCGGTCCGATGATTTCTTTCTTCAGCCTCTATGCGCGCCGCGATCACCACTGGACCTCCAAGCAGGTCGGCTTCGCGATCATCATCGCCTACGCCATGGGAGCGGTCGGGAGCCTGATTTGCGGACAACTGATGGACCGCTTTGGCCGGCGCGTCACAGCATGCATCTTTTACCTGGGCTCCGCGGCCTCGATGGTTGTGCTGTTCACCGCGCAGGCCTTCCCCGTGATGTTCGCGGCTGAAATCGCGACGATGTTCTGCTACCAGGCGGCGCGCGCCGCCACGTCGGCGATTTCCACCGAACTTTTTCCCACCGAGATCCGCGCCACGGGCTACAGCCTGTGCGTGCAGGCCTTCGGCCAAATCGGCTGGGCGCTGGCGCCGATTATCATCGGGCTGACAGCCGGCTTGATGGGCGGACTGGGCAATGCCGCGGCGCTGTTCTCTGTAGGCCCCCTGTTGGGTATCGCGCTCATCGCCTTTTGGGTACCCGAGACGCTCGGCAAAACACTGGAGGAATTATCGCCATAATCCCCGCGCGAAGAGCGATGTGCCGGCGCGGGACAAACTTTGTTGCTGCGGGAAGCGCTCGACGCCGGCGAGCAAACAGGCGTTGTGTGTTGGTGTTTGGAACCCTGCTTGCGCCCATGGTTGCCCTGAGCTAATTACCTTGAAAACCACGAGGGATCGATCGATTTGCTCTTCAATTCCTATGAGTTCGCGCTTGGGTTTCTGCCGCTTTTAATCCTTGCCTACGCTCTGGTTACCGAATCTCGGTATCGCCGCCTGACTCCGTGGCTGCTGGCCGTCGCCTCGCTGATTTTTTACGCGTGGTGGAACCCGGCGTTCCTGCCGTTGTTCTTGTTCTCGATCGCTTTTAACTATTCGTGGGCGTTGCTGTTGCGGCGCCCGGTGCAGGACAACGCCGGCGCGCAAAATGATCTGGGCCGCAAGGTCGTGCTCGGCATCGGCATCGCGGTTAACCTCGCGCTGCTTTTCTATTTCAAGTACCGGGATTTTTTCGTCAGCAGCGTGGACGTGGCGCTCGGCGTGCACTGGCCGCTGCTACACATGGCGCTGCCGCTGGCAATCTCTTTCTTCACCTTCGAGCAGATTACCTACCTGGTAAGCTCCTACCGCGATGAGGAAGGAACGCACGATTTCGTCAGCTATGTCATGTTTATCACCTTCTTCCCGCACCTCATCGCCGGGCCGATCGTCCGCTACCGCGAAATCTATCCCCAGTTCAACCGCAGCAGCGCCTTCGGCCTGGTCGCGTCGAACGTGGCGCCAGGGCTGATGATTTTCGCGATCGGACTGTTCAAGAAGGTGATCATCGCCGATACCTTCCGCGGCTACGTCGAGCCGATTTACGACGCCAGGTTCGCGCCCGCGTTTTATGACGCCTGGGGAGCGACGCTGGCCTTCGGCCTGCAAATCTATTTCGATTTCTCCGGCTATTCGGACATGGCGATCGGATTGGCGCGCATGTTCAACGTACGATTCCCCGAAAACTTCGACTCACCCTACCAAAGCACCAGCATTGTCGATTTCTGGCGCCGATGGCATATCACGCTGTCGTTCTTTTTGCGCGACTACCTCTATATTCCGCTGGGCGGCAACCGCCGCGGCGAGCTGCGCCGCAACATCAATGTCTTCGTCACTTTCTTGCTGGGCGGTTTGTGGCACGGCGCGAACTGGACCTTCGTCATCTGGGGCGCGATCCATGGCGCCTGTCTGGCCATCAACCATAGCTGGCGCAAAGTCGGGATCAAGCTGCCGTCGCTGGTGTGCTGGGCGCTGACCTTTCTTACGGTGACAATTGCGTGGGTCTTCTTCCGCGCCACGTCGCTCAACCGCGTCGCGACGATACTCTCCGGGATGATCGGTTTGAACGGCTTTGCCTGGAACCTGCGCCACGAGTCGCTCGGATTGCATGAAATGATACGCATCGCGGGCGCTCTGGGGCTGGTTTGGCTGGCGCCCAACCGCCAGACTTTCATGGAATGGAGTTGGGCGAACGACTATCTCTATGCCGGGGCATTTGCCGTGATGGTCACGGTATGCCTGCTGTGCATGGCCAATCCGCCGGCGTTCATTTACTTCCAGTTTTGATCTCCTGCAAATGAGCTACTCGCGCCGTATTCGGATGATGCTGGCCACGCTGGCCGCCTTCACGGGCCTGGTGATGCTGTTCAATTTCCTCGTCAACCCGTTTCGCGCATGGCGTCATAAACTGGTCGGCGGGATCTATTATCGGGTGCACGTGGGGCGCGAGCGGGTAATCACGCCATACGCGCTGCGCACCCTGCGGCCAACGACCGTGTTACTGGGCAGTTCGCGTGTGCTGATGGGGATAAATATCGAGCAAGGGCTCAAGGATGGATATCTCAACGCCGGGCTGTCCGCGGCGAGTCTGCCTGAAATCTCCAAAGAAGTTGATTTGGCGCTCAAGAATCCGCATCTGAGACGGATTATCTGGGGTGTGGATTTCTTTGCCTTCGAGGAGCGATGGAAGCCCGACCCCACCACTTACGCCCGGCTGAAGGGAAGCCTCGGCTTGCGCATCACCGATACGCTGCTCAGCGCCAACACGCTGGACGGCACGCTGCACCTGCTGGGCCGCGCATATGACGGACGGCGCAAGCTGAGTCCCAACGCGCTGCAGCCAATCCCATGGACCACCGAGTTTATCTGCACTCGCTTTGCCGCCGATAACCTCCAGGGCCTTGCTTCGCTCGACCCGGAGCGCGCGACAGTGCACGTGCGCTGGGCGATTCCGATGTACTGGAATTATCGCTTCGGCAGCGACGCCATGCCTATCTTTCGCAGCATCGTGGATAAAATCCGCCGCGCCGACGTGGAATTGATCGTGTTCCTCCCGCCGATGAGCCAGTACGAGCTGGAATCGCTGCGGCAAAATGGCCAGTGGCAGCATTTCCAGGAGTTCAAACGCGAGTTGGCGCACACAATTTCGTATGTTGATTTTTCCGGCTATAACGAACTCGCACGCACCGACCGTATGTTCAGAGACTTGATGCATATGCAGCCTGAAGTCGGACATACGATACTGCGCCGCCTGTTGGGGGACCCCGCCGTTGATTGCAGCGGCAGCGGGCAGATTATTTCAGACTCGGAGCTGCAGGTTAACTCGGAAAACGTTGATCAGATGCTGGCCCTGCAGGACCAGCGCGAGCAGACCGCCATCGCCGAGCCCAACAAGTATTACCGGGCAGTCGTGCGCGCCCTAATCCAGGGCCACGACGATTGGACCCAGATGGGCTGGCTGCACACCCACGACGAGGCTTCGAATTAATTTCCTGCTATCTCGCGCGAGGTTCTTCGCTGCGCTCGCAGTGACGTACGATGCGAATTAGCGCGCGAGGAGATTTACGTCCTTCTCGCTGAACACAGTGCGCTTGAACGCGGCACTGCATTCATGCGCGTCCTTACCGGATGGTCCCGAAAGAGCATGATCCCACAGGAAGAGAAAGTCTGAACCGGCGCAGGCGTTAAGGGTCAGAGGCAACGCCGCATATTCGCGTTTTCCACTGAAGTAATACCGGAGCACGTTCGCGCCATAGCCCGGTGCGACCGCAATTACCGCCCGCGGCGACGACGCCTCGATGCGCTGAGCCGCGTGGGTCCATTGCAGCGATGGCGGCTTTCTGAGAAAGGGGGCGGCGTGTGCGATTGAAACCGCGACCGCAATCGCAACCGCGGCGGTGCGCGCACCTGAGGAAACAAATTCACAAATCCCCAACGCCGCCAGAATCATGAACGGAACCAGGCTCGACAGCGCGTAGCGCTCCACCAGCATCGGCGTGATCGCCAGCGACACCAGGTATAAGAGCAGCACCGGACCCCACATCCAGAACAGAGCAAACACAATCGCGGCGCTGCGCACCCTCCATTGTGAGATCGCGCCCCAAACCGCGAGCAACAACAAAACCGGAAACGGCAGCGTGCCGGCGGCGCGATTGAAAAATGAAAACAACCCCCACCACGATGGCGGCGAGATCCAATTCAACGCGCCTTCGTTCAGAGCGTGGACGCTGTTTTGGACCGCCGAGGCCAGAACCGGCAGAAATACAATTCCACCCGCGGCTAGCGCGGCCAGCGGCCGCCATGGCAATCCGCAGCGCCTTCCCTCTTTGGACAGCAGCAGCCACAGCGACTGCGCCGCGATCAGAAACACGGCGGTGAAATTGGCGGCGAAAGACAGCGCAGTGAAGAGCGATACCGCCGCGCAACTGGCCAATCCTCCACGCCGATGCGCGCGGAGCAGAAAGCCGGTCTGTGCCAGTTGGGCCGCAATCATCAGCGGATACATCCGCGCCTCGCGCGTGTATCTAATCATCGCCAGCGTCACCGCGAACAGCAGAGCGCTGAGCGCCGCCGGATAGTCAATAGACAAGTCCCCGGATTCGAAATCGACGCCGAGCGTTAGCAATTCGCGCGCAACCCAATAGACGAGCATGATGGCGACGACCCCAAGCAGCGTGGACAGCAGGCGCATCGTCAAGGTCCCGTCGCCGAAGACTTGAATCCATCCATGTAGCACGAGATCGTAGGCGGCGAGCTTGCCGGGGTTGAGCACCGCCGACCGCGCCAGAACTCCGGCGACCGTCGGCGCGGCCGCTGCCGCCCACGACGCCGCTTCGTCGGGGCTCAGCTCGGAGGCTCCCAAATGCCACAAGCGCAGCATCGCGCCGGCAGCCACTGCCGCCAGCAGCAATACAACAACCACCGGTCTGGAGCTATCCATCGCACCCTGGGTGGAACACTCGGCGGCGCCGCTGTCAGAGCGCGGATTTGGAACCGATGAAGATGATGTCGTCACCTGTTTGATAGGTATCCCGCTGCTCGCGTGTAAGGAAGGATGAAAATGACACGCCGGCGCAAGTCATCCCGGCGGCTGCAATACGTTGCGGCACGTCGCTTCCGTACAACCGCCAATGATCGCTAAGCCGCGGCTGGGGAGCGCCAAATTCCATTGTAGGCTTGGCTTCCCATCCGGCGAGCATCGGGACCATCACCAGCGCCTGGCCGCCAGGTTTTAGCACTCGCACGATTTCGCGCAAGGCAGGTGCGTCAGCCGGCAAATGTTCGAGCACGTGACAACAGATAATCAGTTCAAAGGCGGAGTCTCGAAACGGCAGCGCGCCTATATCGGCGCGCACGCTCACCGCGTGCGGGGCCATGTCCACGGTTACGTATGAGATCCCGGGATTGGATGACAGCGTCGATCGAAGTCCGCGCTCGGGCGCGAAATGCAGAACCGTAAGCGGAGCGGTGAGGTCCGCCAGCCGCTGGCGCAGGAATATAGCCAGTCCGCGATGGCGCGCGTGGCTGCCGCATCGCGGGCAGACATAATTGGCAAGAATCTCGTCGTATCCAACGTGGTTGAGCAACCGTGCGCCGCGCCATCCGCAGCACGGGCATTCACATCGCGCCGGCGCAACCAGATTGAGCGAACGGATCAAGACGTTGCCGAATTGATTCGCGTAGTAGCGGGCAACCGTCGCGCCGCCCATCTTCCTGAGCCGGCGTATTTCCCGATGTAGTCCCATCCGGGTCGGCGCTAGCGCGCCAGCACCGCGAAATCCTGCTGGCGGAAAAGCAGATGCGGAAACGCGGCGCTGCAATCCTCCGCCTGCTTCCGGTACGGTCCGTAGAGACCGCCATTCCATATCACCAGGATTCCCGATTTCGTGCACGACGCGCGATCGCTCAGGTCCACCACCTCGTAACCCCTTACAGTGCTCAGATAGTAGCGGATCAAATTGGCGCCGCGGGCGGGCGCGACCGCAATCACGGCCGAAGGCGAATATGCCCTGATGCGCTGCACCCCATTCTGCCACTTCATCGACGGAGACCGGTGCACATAGCTGACAAATTGCACTAACGCGAGAGTAACCACCAATGCCAGTGCGCAGGATTGTATGCGCAACGGGCCGCAATACCAAATCCCAAGTGCGGCCAGTACCAGGAAAGGAATAAACGATGACAGGGCGTAGCGCGTAACCAGAAGAGGAGCAATGGTCAGCGAAAGTACATATAAAAGGATGACCGGTCCCCACATCCACAAAAGGGCGAATACGACGCTTGGACGCTGACGGGACCATCCCGAGAGCACGCCCCACAGGGCGAGGGCGAGAACAACGGCGTACGGCAGCGTCGCATAATTGAAGAACGAAACTACGTCCCAGAAACCGGGGTTGGGAATGAAATTCAAAGTTCCGTTTTCCAACGTCGCGACTCCGGTTGGGATCGCGCCCGCGGTTATCGCCACAAAGGCCGACATGCCAACCGCAATCGCGCCCAGCGGCTTCCATGGGATGCCGCCCTCGGCGTTCGTCGACAACAGGAGCCAAACCGCCTCCGTTATTATCACGAAGACGGCGGTGAAGTTGGTAGCGATCGCCAAAGCTGTAAAAATCGACACAGCCGCAAAGTTGGCCAGTGTGTCCCTTCTGCGCGATCGCAGCAGGAATCCCATCTGGGCCACAATCATCACCATCAAGACGGCATACATCCGCGCCTCGCGCGCGTATTTGATCGCCGCAAGATTGACCGCAAAGATAACGGCGCTCACCGCAGCGGGAAAATCGACCGAAGCTGCATCGCCGATTTCGGCCACGGGCTTCTTGGCATTGTCCCCGAGGAGAAAAATCTCGCGCGCAACCCAGAAGACCAGCACGATCTCGAGCGTGCCGAGCAGCGCCGAGAGAGCCCGCATAGCCGCCGCGCCGGCGCCGAAGGCTCCGATCCAGGCATGCAGCGCAAGGTCATGAACCGCAAGTTTGCCAGGATTGAGTTTGGCCTGGAGTCGAACGACCTCCGCGGCTGTTGGCGCCGCGGCTGCCGCCCACGAGTACGCCTCATCGGGTGTGAGGTCCGCTCTTCCTAAACGAAAGAAGCGCAGGAAGCCGCCAAGCATCAACGCCGCAGCGAGCAGCGCAAGAACCCTGTGCCTGGATGTTTCCTCGACCCGCACGTCGCGCGCTCAAACCAGATGGTGTTGCCGGGCGTATCCCGCGGCGGCGACGACCTGTCCCGAGTAAATCATGGGATCGGCGGAGGCGCACAAATGGAGAACGCTGCGGACCGGAATCTCCATCGATTGGGCGCCGGAGGTGTCCATGTTGTTGCGCGGGAAGATTATCGACGTGCGCTCGGTCATGGTGAAGCCGGGCTCAACCGCGATAACCGGAATCCGATGCTCCCGAATTTCGTCGGCCAGCGCCCTGACGAACCGGTTAAGCCCTGCCTTGGCCGCGGGATAACCCGGGCTGATTCCCCCACGCCCGCCGACGGGAACGTCGTGAGTCGCCGCGACCGACGTCATACAAATAATGGTGCCGCATCGGCGCTCAATCATGCCTGGAAGCAACAGCCGGCAGGCGTGCACGGGGGCGTTGAGGTCAACGTCGACCATCGTCTCCCATTGGTCCAGGCTGAGCGTCATGAAGGCGTCATAGTGGCCAGGGCCGAAATACGCAGCGTTATTGATCAGGATATCGACACGGCCGAATTCGTTGATTGCGACGCGGCAGAGATTTTCCACGTCGCTGCGGATTGCAAGGTCGCATCTGACTGCCAGCGCTTTCACGCCGTGCGCCATCACCTCGGCAGCAGTCTCGCGCAGCGTACCGGGAAATTCGCTCGACGACGCGTCAACCGTGCGCGCTGCCAGAACCAGGTTGGCACCCTGCTCGGCGAAGCGGATCGCGAGTTGCTTGCCGATTCCGCGGCTGGCCCCGGTTATCAGTACCACCTTGTCGTTGAGCTGCATCAATCTCCTCGCGCTGCCCAGAGTAACATATCAGGTCTCCGGTAGCGCCGACCTCCGTGCCTGCGATCCAATGCCCTGAATCGGAAGGCCGGCACCAGGACGCCGCTTCAAGGATCCACGCGCGAACGGCTGCCTTGAATTGCGGCCGTCGTTGGACGAGATTAACCCTCGCGTATCCGCAGCCTTGCGTGCGAGCCGGAGGAAATCATCATGGGAAAGCTGGACGGAAAAATTGCTTTGATAACGGGATCCGCTTCGGGTATAGGCCGTGCGTCGGCGTTGGCTTTTGCCCAGGAGGGCGCCAGCGTGGCGGTGGCGGATTGGGATGAAGCCGGCGCCAAAGAGGTTGCCCAGCAAATCGGCAAGAACGCCTGCGCGATAAAGGTGGACGTATCGAAGGCCGCGGACGTTGAGAAGATGATTTCAGCCGCGGTCAGACATTTCGGCCGACTCGACATCCTGTTCAACAACGCGGGCGTGTGCGTGCCAAACCTGGTGCACTCCATGAGCGAGGAAGACTGGGACCGCACTATTGGCATCAACCTCAAAGGCGTCTTTCTGGGATGCAAATACGGGCTGCCCGAGCTGATGAAGCGGGGCGGAGTGATTCTCAACACGGCCTCAGTGGCCGGACTCGAGGGGCATTGCGGTTTGCCCGACTACTGCGCGTCCAAACACGGGGTCATCGGGCTGACCAAGAGCATCGCGTTGGATTACGCGCAGTATAACATCCGCGCCAACTGCCTGTGCCCGGGAACGGTTGCGACCAATATCATGGCGCCCACGCTGGCCAAGCTCTCGCCCCAGGAGCGCGAGCGCAGGCTCGCCGCGGTGGTTCCGCCGGTAACGCCGATTACGCGCAACGCGGACCCGGCCGAGATGGCCCGGCCGGCCGTCTTTCTTTGCTCGGATGACGCGTCGTTCGTCACCGGTCACGCGTTCTGCGCCGACGGCGGCTGGATGGGCGGTCATATCTACAAGGTGATGTAATCCGCGAGGAGGATTGGCGATGAACCATATCTATTTTCTCTTTGCGCGCAAACCGTCGGTGGACCGCCGCACCTTCCACCGCCATTACCTGGAAATTCACCCGCTGCAGGGTGGACGGCCATATCACGCAGGCCCGACACCCACCCTGCCGCGCTACATCCAGAACCACCGGCTTCATTCGCTGGGCGGCGATTGTATCTTCGACGGGCTTTCCGAAATCTGGAGCACCGGCGCGCTCGTCGGCGAACCCGAGGAACTCGAGCGCAGCAAGGCCTTTTTGCGCGACGAAGACAACTTCATGCATCCCGGAAAAAAGTGCACCATCTCGACCAACGATCACATCATCGTCGAGGCGGAGAGCCGGCGCTCGGGCATGATATCGGCGACGTTTCTCTTGCGCCGCGCGCTGGAACTTACGCTGGCCGAGTTTCGCGATTACTGGTTTAACGTTCACGCGGCGATCGCCAAAACGATCCCCGGACTCAAGCATTATCAGATCTGCCCGGTGGTGGATGGCGTTTACATGAGCTACGGCGGCTGGGGCGATCCGCGCTGGGATGGCGTCGAACAGATCCTGTTCGACAACTACGAATCCGCCAAAGCGGCAATCGAATCATCCGAGTTTAATCAAAGCTTCCTTTCCGACCTGCGCCGTTTCAGCGAAACGCAGGATCATTTCTTCTCCGACGTCCACATGATGGCATGGCCGGGCCGCACCGAAGAGCAGGCCAAGCGCGAAGTGATGGAAAAACTGGAACGCGGTTGGCGGGACTAATCCAAAGCCGCCGGCCGGAAAGTGAGAGATTGACCAATGTTCGCCGAAAAATACGGTCCGTGGGCGCTGATCGCCGGAGGTTCGGAGGGAATCGGCGCGAGTTTCGCGCGTAAAATCGCGGAGCAGGGAGTCAACATCCTGCTGCTGGCCCGCAAGCCGCAGCCGCTTGAAGAGGTCGCGCAACAAATCCGGCAAGGCACCAAAGTCCAGGTGCGAACGGCGCCGCTCGATCTGAGCGCCCCCGACTTGAAAGAACGCGTGCACGAGCTGACCGCGGACATCGAAATCGGGATGGTGGTCTATAACGCAGGCGCCGAAAGCAAGATGGTCCACTTCCTGGATCGGCCCATCGACGAGCTGCTGCGGGTGATCGGTGTGAACGTCACCGGTCCGACCTTGTTGCTGCACGAGCTGGCCGCCAAGATGCGCCAGCGCCGCCGTGGCGGCATCATAATCGTCGGGTCGATGGCGGGCTTTGCCGGCGGCTCGCGCATGGCGGTTTACACCGCCAGCAAAGCCTACGAGCAGATGCTGACCGAAACGCTGTGGTGGGAACTGAAGCCGTTCGGAATAAATGTTCTGATGCTGGTCGCAGGCACCACCAGGACCCCGGCGATGGAGCGGATGGGCGTAAAGCTGGAAGGAGCCGGAAATCCGGTGATGGAGCCGGACGATGTGGCGCAGGAAGGTCTGGATAACCTCGCCAGCGGACCGACCTGGGTAGCGGGAGAGCATAACCGGGCCGCCGTTCAGTACATGTGCACGCCGGATCGCAAAGCCGCGGTGGAAATGATCAGCACCGGCGCGGACGCGATGGGATGAATATGAAGCAGGTTAAATTCAATCTCTATCTGCCAAGTTGGAACTTCAAAAAAACCCGCGAGCACGCGCTGCTGGCCGAAGAGATGGGTTTTTACTCGGTGTCATTCGGCGACCACTTTTACATGGACGTCACCCAGGGCGGCACGGTGGGCCAAAAGGCGACCACACCGAACCTCGAATGTTACACGGCGCTCGCGGCGGTGGCGTCTATAACCAAGCGGGTGAAGCTGGTTACGGCGGTCACGCCGATCGGTTTCCGCAATCCGGCGGTGCTGGGAAAAATCACCGCCACACTCGATCATATCAGCGAAGGGCGCCTTATCGTCGGACTGGGCTCGGGTTGGCAGCGGTCTGAATACGAAGCTTACAACCTGCCGTTTCCTCCCAACCTCGAGCGCATCCGCCAACTGGAGGACGCGATAAAGCTGCTGAAGGTGATGTGGACCGATCAGGAGCCCACCTACCATGGGACGGATTTCAAGATCGACAAGGCGTACAACTTTCCGCAGCCGGTCCAGAAGCCGTATCCGACCATCATGATCGGGGGCGGCGGGCTGAAGGTTATCAAGATCGCGGGACGCCACGCCGATATCCTGAGCCTCGTGCCGCCCAATCCCGATGGCAGCACCGACCTGCATCGCACGGTTACCTTCGGAAAGAAGCAGTTCCGGGAGCGCGTCGATTTGTTTCTCGATACGGCGCGCGCTGCGGGACGCGACACGAGCAAGCTCGAGATCTCGACGCTGTCTTACCTGTTGATGTCGCGCGACAAGAGCCAGGCCGACCAGATGCTGTCGGCAAGCGCGGCGGAGGCGAAGACCGATTTGGAAACCGCCCGGCAAGCTTTGACTTACGTCTCCGGCACGCCCGATGACGTCAAGCGGGAGATCCGTTCGCGCTACGAGGAACTCGACCTGAGCTATTTCTCTTTTTATTTTTCCTCGCGCGAGATGCTGAACACGTTCGCGGCTGAAGTCATGCCGGAATTTAGATAAGCCGCGGGACAAGCTTCCTGGCCTGTCCCGAGCTTTGGTTACATTTTGCTTCGCCCACCAGTGTCATTGCGAAACAGTAGCGAGGAATCTCAACCCTCTGTCGGAATTTCCGGCTTTCCTCGCCGACGTCCAGCCGGTCGGAACGACAACTCGAAAGGGAACGTAGTGATGGAAATCCTTTCTCGTTACGACGACATTTCCCTGATTCTGGCGGTGGCCGCGAATAGTTCCAGCGACAGGCCGTAGCCGGTCTCCGCCTCGAGCAGCTTTCTGTAGTTGCGGGTCAGCACCAATCGCGAATAGCGCACAACCAGGTTGGGGCGCTCCGTGATCATCCGCGCCAGTTCCCACGCCCGATCCATCAACTTGCCCCGCGGCACGACTTCGTTGACGATGCCGACATCCTTCGCCTCCTGGGCCGGGATCTTCTGTCCGGTGAGCAGGAAGTAGCGGCCCCGCGTCGGCCCCAG
This sequence comes from Binataceae bacterium (SeqCode), assembly GCA_035262365.1. GTDB lineage: Bacteria > Desulfobacterota > Binatia > Binatales > Binataceae > JAJPJA01. The sequence goes on along the minus strand of DATFSZ010000010.1, from coordinate 3,887 downwards.
TATGTGCTGCCAGATCACGTGGACGCCGTCGCCGGGAACGGTTCCGCCGGGAAAATGGGGGATGTCCTGAAAGGCCGTGTCCTCGGTGCAAATCACGATATCGTGCATCACGCCCATCTCGGCATGAATAAGCGCCGGACCGTTAACCGCGCCGATTACCGGCACCTCGATATCCATCAGGTTGAGCAGCATCTTCCTGCCTTCCCACTGGATGCGGGCCATCACGTTGGGGTCGGTAATGTCGGCGTTGAAATCGAGTCCGTCGCAAAAGCTTTCGCCGGTGCCGGTGACGATGACGCATCGGTTTTCAAAGTCAGCGGCGATATTGGCAAACGCGTCGCAGGAGTCGGTATGGAACTCGGCGCTGAACTTGAACGGTCCGCCCTTGGTATGCAGGGTCACGAGCAGAATGCCGTCTTTGCGCTCCAGCCGTATGTTTCGATAGCGGTCCTTGTAGTCTTCGAACTTCACGTGCGGGTTGCTGAGTCCTCCTGGCATTGCCTTCCTCCTCGATTGGCTTCGCAGCGGCGATTTTCGAACTAACGGGGGCCGAAATCAAACGCCTTTGCGATCGCAGACCTGCTCCTCTACTATGACCGCGCCGCGCGGGCGCAAACGCGGCGCATCAAGGTATCAACCAATCATCTGCAAAATGCGGAGGACGTCATCATGGGCAGGCTCGACGCAAAGGTTGCGATCATAACCGGCGCGGCAAGCGGAATCGGCTGCGCAATCGCGAAGGCGTTCACCGGCGAAGGCGCCACCGTGGTGATCGCGGACATCAACGAAACTGCTGGCGCGCAAGCAGCACGCGAATTCAGCAGCGGAGCCGGCCGCGCGGTCTTCCATCGCGTTGACGTCACCTCGGAGCAGGATTTCCGCGACGTAGTCGAGAAAACCGTAAAGGACTTCGAGCGGCTCGATATCATGGTCAACAATGCCGGCGGCGGACCGTGGTCAAGCTTTGAGCGGACCACGTTAGAGGATTGGGACAAAACCTTCGCCCTGACGGTACGCAGCGCGTTTCTCGGCATGCGGCTAGCCATCCCGCACATGCGCAAGGCCGGCGGGGGATCGATCATTTCCATCGCCTCCAACGCGGGTATTCGCGGGATGCCGCCGCTGCACGCCTACAGCGCAGCGAAGGCCGGCGTCATCAACCTGACCGCGTCGGTGGCGCGCATGGTCGGCAAGGACTTCATCCGCGTCAATTGTATTTCGCCCGGTCTGATCGCGACGCCGGCATCCCGCAGCGCGGTTCCCGACGCCGACGCGGCGTATGCCAGGGCGCAGCCGATCCCGAAGGCCGGTGCTCCGGAGGATATCGCAGCGATGGCGCTGTTTCTGGCCAGCAACGATTCGAAGTGGGTTTCGGGCGCGACTATGGTCGTCGACGGAGGACAGAATACGGCGGAAGCGGTGCCGATGAACCTCGACGAATAACCGTCGTGCCGGGCGTGGATGCCGGCCATCTGCGCTGAAATCTACTCGGTCTCCAACACCACCAGATAGACCGACGCGTCAGGAAGGCGAAAGGCGTGGGTGTAGGGCTCCCATCCCGAAACACGCTCGATCAACTCCGGTTCGCCATCGATCGCGTCGAGGACTTCTTCCCAATCCTCGATCTCGGTTTCGGGGATCCGATGGTAGCGGCCGCCGCGCCTGAAAACCATGATGCATCGCGCCATGAAATTCTCCCCACACGGCCACAATAGTACGGGAGCTGGCGGCCCTGAAAAAACTAGCCAAGAAAATCGCGCACCAGTTTCACAAAGTCGTCGGTCTTCTCGATTTCCGGCCGATGCCCGCAGCGATCGAGCAGCGCCAGCCGCGACCCCGCGATTACTTTACTGTAGGCCTCGCCCGCGCTCGCCGGAACGACCGGGTCCTGCCGTCCCCAGATGATCAGCGTGGGCAGGCCCGTTACGCCCTCCAGCAGATGCGGCAGGCTCGGGCTGAAAAGGTAAGGCTCCCAAGCCAGACGCGCGATCTCGGAGCGCGCGTCCTCAAAAGCCTCGAATTGTTCGGGCGTGCGTTCGCCCCCGTAAAGCTTGGCCAACTCCGGCGTGTCGCGGTCCAAAACCGTGGAGGCAAGATAAGCGCGCGCGGTGACGGTAAAGATGTCCATGATTTCGCCGCTGGGCGGACGCACGCCGGCGGGCGCCACCAACACCATGCGACCGAACTGCTGGAAGTTTTGCGCGGCCATCTCCGCAGCCACCCAACCGCCGGTGGAAAACCCGATGACGTCAACCGGCGTCAGTTTCATTTCCCGCGCGACGCGGCCGTAAAATCCCGCCAGGTCGCGCATGTTCGCGATCCAGTCGACGCGCTGGGTTCCGGCGAATCCGGGCTGAATCGGAATCAGCAGTTCTCGATTGCGCGCCAGTTCGGAGTGCCATCGCAGCCATCCCGGATGGCCCAGTTCCTCGTGCAGCACCAGCAGCGGCCGCCCGCTGCCACCCTTAACGAAAGTCAGGTCGGTCCCCGCAACGTGGACCTTTTCCTGTTTAAAATCAGTAGCCATCTGACACTCCTTGCTTCGGCTCGCCGGCAAAAGGCAGGACTCCGTGCCTGTGCTTGGATAGCAGGAGTTCTCTATTGGGGCAATCGTCGATAAAATCCTTGGGGCAGTGGATCTTCTTTCACCTTATACCGGCTTGCCGTTCGTGCGGCCCTTGGCCGCTGGAAGAGCGCGGCGAAAGAGCCATGTCAAATTGTGAGCCAGCTATCTGAAACTCACAAAAGTGTATTTGCCGCTGGTAGGAGCCCTGATCGTGGTGCGAATCGCGTTTGCCGCAATGGACATCGGAGGCCCGATTACGGCATCCTCAAATCGCCGGGATCCACAGCAACAAGGACGCTTCTCAAGGATTCTCGGAACAAGAGTGTGGCTGACAGCCTCTGTTCAGGACTCCACCAACGCCAGAAGGGACGCTGCCGCAGACCGGCAAGGCGAGGTATCTGATGTTTCCGGAATCAGAGAAATTCATCAGTGCAGATGGCCACGTGCTCGAACCCGGCGACCTGTGGGTGAAGCGAATGGACAGGCGCTTCCGGGGGCGCGCCCCCCACCTGGAACGGGGAGAGGAGGGCGATACATTCTACATTGAGGATCTTCCGCCCCTCTCTTTCTACGACCTGATCGGAGGAATGGCCAACGAGAAGGTCGCGGGTCGTCCAATCGAGGGCAGGATTCACAACCGCGAGTCGGAGATGCGTCCAGGCGCGCTCGACCCGGTAGCCCGTCTGCTGGATCAGGACCTCGACAATGTTAAAGCCGAGGTCGTCTATCCCAATCTGGGATTGTTCTTTTACCTGACGAAAGACCCTGAATATCGCCGCGAATGCATCCGTGTTTACAATGAATAGCTCGCTGAATACTGCGCAGCCGCGCCCGGACGCTTGCTCGGTGTGGCGATGCTGCCCTTGGGCGGACCGCCTGAATGGCTGGTCGATGAGGTGGAGCGGGCCGCCCGCATGGGACTACGTTCGGTCATGCTGCCGACCGGATTTCCGCGCGTATCTTACAACGATGCATACTACCGCCGCGCATTTGAAATCCTGCAAGAGACCGGGATGCCACTGGCGATCCACAACGGCGGCAACGAGGAAATCTTTACCATGCCTGCCTACGAGCAAACGGGCTCGCCGGTGGGCATCATCGAGTCAAAGCTCATCTGCCAGGAACGCGCGCTGTGTCACCTGCTCTCGTGCGGCGTCCTCCAGACCCTGCCGAAGTTGCAGGTCGTGATGGCCGAAGCCGGCATCGGATGGGTGGCGGCGATGCTGCGCCTGACCGACCACTGGTGGGAAGACCATCACCGTTGGGCCGAGCCGCGGCTGGACGAACCACCAAGTCTTTATTGCAAACGTCAGGTGTGGTT
>DATFSZ010000009.1:0-64132 GCA_035262365.1 Binataceae bacterium (SeqCode) | reverse complement strand
TGGAGTACCGGCACGACGCCTCCAACCAGCATCCGTTCTACAGCAACGACGCGCTGATTCCGCAGCCGGGCGGCGGCTTCCTGCCTTCGCATACCTACACCGGACAGGACACCTTGCTGGCGGCGGCGATCTACCAGTTCTGAGTCCGGCTTTGAGAGTTTCTCTGCCGCCGATGGCGTGACATGAAAAAGGCACCTCTCATTTGTCCAGTGTGTCATCGCCAGCTTGATCTGATTGCCGGTGATTATGAATGCGTGCAGGTTACGCGGGGTTCCTGCCGCGTGCTGGATCTAAAGGCTTTGCGGGGAGACACGGAGGGAACAATCTGTTTTGTTCACCCGGCCCATCGCGAGGAACTCGCTGTAATGGTCCGGCTGGGTACCTATCCAGGCTCGCGGCATCCAGTGTGAACTATCAATATTTCAATTCGAAAAGCGGCATCGCACTTTGAAAAGAGCGATTCCGCGACCAGGAAATAATTCAATTAGATAATGGATAATTTGGCGGGCACGCTTCGTGCTGCCAATGCGATCAAGGTCAGGGAGTCACGCAAATGAGCATCTGGGCAATCGTCAATCCGGCGGTGTTCGCCGCGGGTTTGGGGCATTCAGGTGGCGCCGCCTCGGCGGTACCGGTGCCGATATTTGATTTAGTCATGACCGCTGTAGCAATCGCGGTATGGGCGGCGGCATTTGTCGGCGCAACAAGCTGGCTTCGCGTCCGGGAGCGCGCGGCGGCACGGGCGCACATCCGATCGATACGAAGCGGGCGCGGCGAAGAGGCCGTTTCGACCGTGATATCGAACGACCCGACGTCGGCGAGGAGAGGCCGGCGCTACGGAACACACCACTCATGGCCGCGGCCGATTCAGCAGGTGTAGGAACCCGCCCTTCGGGCATGATAGCGCAGGCTTTGAGTTGATGAACCCGCCATCTTTGGGCAGCCGCATCCGCAATGGCAGCCTGATAATGCTCGGTGTCGCGATTGCGCTGGGCGCACTCGCATTGCCCGGTATTCATCGGCTGGGCGGCGCGATTCGCCGCACGCTGCATCGCAATTACGTCAGTATCGAAGCGGCGCAGCACATGCACCAGGCGCTGTGGTCGCTCCAGCTTGCCGAACGCGGCGGCACCGTGGACCAGGCGCTAAAGCCGAACTGGGACACTTTCAGGTTCTGGATTGACGTCGAGGAGCACGACATCACCGAGCCGGGCGAGAACCTGCTCGCGAAGGAGATCGATCAGCGAGGACGTAAACTTTTCGCTGAATTTGCCGAACGCGGAGAGTCCCGTCCACGCGATCAGGATTTCGCTGCGCTTCATTCGCTGCTTGACGATCTGACCAAGCTCAACAGCAACGCGATGTTCCGGGCCGACGGCCGCGCCTCTCAACTGGGTGGCAGGCTCACCGGGGAATTCGCCGTCGGCCTGACGATGCTGCTGCTGATCGGAATCGCGCTGTCCTGGACAATCGCCCGCAACATCACTCAGCCGCTCAAAGACCTGGCCGACCGCTTGCGCGCGTTCAGCCTGCGCGGCACTCCGCTCCGGCTGCCGGAGCAGCCGCTGGCCGAACTGCAGACCGTGGCCGCAGAGTTCAATCGGATGGCGGAGCGGCTGCAGCAGTTCGAGAAACTCAACGTCGATCGGCTCGTATACGAAAAGAGCAAGACCGAAGCGATAATTGAAAGTATCGAAGACGGAATTGTGCTGCTCGATCCCAAGGGGATCGTCACGCACATCAATGAAATCGCCGCAATCATCCTGGGCGTGGAGCGCGAAGACGCGCTGGGCAGCCCGTTTGACGATCTCAACAGCAATCATCCGCACTACGTGCGCATCCGCGGCGCGCTGCAAAAGGCCGCGGTTGGCGCACATAACTCGCATCGAATTGAAGTCGAATTGCATGTCCGCGGGCGCGACCACACCTATTTGTTAAGGCCTCTGCCGCTGCGCCAGGACGGGCGATCGTTCGGGCGAATCCTTACCCTGCAGGACATTACCTATCTGCGCGATCTCGATCGGGCGCGCACCAACCTGGTGGCGACGTTGTCCCATGAACTGAAGACGCCGCTTACCTCGATGGCGCTATCGGCGGGTCTGCTCGAACGCCGCTTGGACGGGATCGGCGGCGAGCAGCACAAGCTGGTGGCGGGAATCAGCGAAGATATCACGCGCATACGTCATCTGGCGGACGACCTGCTCAACCTGGCGCGCGGCGTGGGTGCCAATATCAGCCTGCGCAGCATCGCGCTGGACCTGACCGAATTGGTGCGCGCGGTGTCGAAGACCTTTGCTCTTCAGGCCCAGCACAAGCGCATCGCGCTCAAAACCGATCTGCCCGAGGCGGCCCAGGCGATGCGCGGCGATCCGGTCAAGTTGTCGTGGGTGGTTTCAAACCTGATCTCCAACGCCCTGCGCTACACACCTGAGGGTGGCAGGATTTCCGTTGCGTTGGAGGACAGAGCGGACTCCCTTTCCCTGAAGGTTCGCGATACCGGGCCAGGCATACCTTCCGCCGTGAAGGAGCACCTGTTCGAGCGCTTGCCTCCGCTTGGCGGAAACGGTTCAGGGCCGGCTTCGGCGGGGCTGGGCCTGACGATCGTCAAAGAGATTGTCGAGGCGCATGGCGGCCGGATCTTTGTCGATACCACCGAAGGTTATGGTACGTGCTTCACAGTGGCGTTGCCCGTCCGTCAGGAGGGTTTATGGCCAAGCTCCTAATTGTCGATGACGAAAAAAACATTCGAAACCACCTGGCTACCTTTTTCGAGACCTGTGGCCACAAGGTGCGAACGGCGGAAAGTGCCCCCCAGGCGCTGGGGCTCATGGCAGAGGGGAATGGCTTTGATCTGGTGCTGACCGACTATCGGATGGCCGAGATGAATGGGCTTGCTCTGTTGGAACAGATCAAGCGCAACAATCCCGCGCTTCCCGTCATATTAATGACCGCTTATGCCACCGTTGAGGGCGCTGTGTCCGCGATGAAGAGCGGCGCATATGATTACGTGACCAAGCCTTTCACCCTGGATCAGATCCAGCACGTGGTCACGCGTGCCCTGGAAGTTCAAAGCTTGCGCGCCGAGGTCAGTTTTCTGCGCGATGCAATCGATGATCAGCCGCTGCTCGAATCGCGCAGCCCCGGGATGCGCCATCTGCTGGAAGTCGCACATCAGGCCGCGAGCAGCGAGGCGACTATTCTGCTGATGGGCGAGAGCGGCACTGGAAAGAATGTCCTGGCCAGGCAGATCCATCGATGGAGCCGGCGGGCCGAGTCGCCGTTCGTGGTGGTCAATTGCACGACCTTGTCGGAGAACCTGCTCGAGAGCGAACTATTCGGACACATGCGTGGATCCTTCACCGGCGCTTTCAAGGACAAGCCGGGCCGCCTTGAAGCCGCCCATCGCGGAACGGTGTTCCTCGACGAGGTTGCAGACCTGAGTGCGCCGCTGCAGACCAAGTTCCTGCGCTTCGTGCAGGAGCAATGCTTTGAGCGGGTGGGCGGCGACCAGACCATCCAGGTTGATACCCGCATAATCGCCGCGTCCAACCGCGATCTGATGGAGGAGGTGAGGGCGCATCATTTTCGCGAGGACCTGTTCTACCGGCTTAACGTTATAGCTCTGCAGGTGCCGTCGCTGCGCAAGCGCCGTGAAGATATTCAGCCTTTGGCCGAGCACTTCCTCGCCACCGCCGCGGCTCGCAACCATCGGCCGGGGCTGCATTTCTCCGCCGAGACGGAGGCGGCCATCAGGCGCTACTGGTGGCCGGGCAACATCCGCGAACTGCGCAACGCGGTCGAGCGTGCTGCGATCCTGGCGCTGGAGGAGACGATCAAGCCCGATTGCTTGCCTGATGCGATGTTTCGGGAGCAACCGGAGCCGCCGCCCTCGTACTTCTCGCCGACCAGCCTGGAGGAAGTCGAACGCCAGCACATCGAGCGGGTGCTGGTCGAGACGGCGACTCTGGAAGAAGCTGCAGCGATACTGGGGATCAACACTTCGACCCTATGGCGCAAGCGCAAGCGCTACAGATTCGACTAGCACCGCGCTTTTCAATTGCGCCGCCGCGGGCGCAGAACGTAAACAAGCTCCATAGCTGCCGCTTTGGCAGGCAGTGCCTGTTAGTGCATCATCTTCCATCTAACATGGAATGAGCAGCCTGGCTCATTCCTGGATTAGGCTGCAGTAACCCATCACCATTACATTGCAGCTTGCATTATGCTGGCCATGTTCATGGTAGATTCAATGCAATCTGAAAATTATCTACTCTGCTTTCTGAAATACGTTTCGAATTTCAATGGTCATTCCAAATTGCCGCGATAACGATGCGCGGCGGCACGTATCGTGCTCAACATGCCGCGCGATTGCGGCTGCGGCCAGAGTTAATCGACAAAAGGAGAGAAGATGGCAGAACCAGGCGAAGCCAAAATGGTACCGACTCTTGGGTTGACCGGCGTAACGGTGAACGCGATGGCGCTGATCGCGCCGGGCGCTTTCCTATGGATCACGTTCGTGGTCCAGGCGGGTTATGCGTACCCGTCGGGAGTAGCCATGTGGGCCGGAATATTTGGCGCCATATTACTCGCGTATGCCACCGCGCTCTCATACTCGGAGCTGGCCAAGCTCTATCCGGGCGCGGGCAGTTCCTACCTGTTCGCGGAGAAGGCATTCCTCAATACAACACACGCCTACCGCTTCGCGCGGCTGGCGAAATTCATCACAGGATGGGCCTCGCATCTTTACTACTGGGTGTACCCCGGAGTGATGGCCGCAACCATCGGCGTCATGATCGGCTATATCTGGGGCACTTTGAGTCCCAACGGGATGAACGCCGGTGTACCTGGTCCGGTCTTTATGGCGCTGATGGCTATAGTCTCCGCTTACGGGATTGCGTATATCGCCTACCGCGGCGTGGTCGGATCCACGATGGTCAACCTCGGCATCAACGTGATCCAGATCATCGCCCTGTTGTTCTTCTCGGCGCTCGCGATCTCCTTCCGGCTGAGCCATCCCGACGGATCCACCGGTCTGGCTCTGGACGGCACCACCAAGGTCCTCCACTATGCGCTGAGCGGCAACGCTCCGGCGCATCCGAGCGCAATGTCGGTCGTGCTGCCGCATAACATAAACTCGTTGATGCTCCAGGCAACTATCGCGATCCTGCTGCTGGTGGGATTTGAATCGGTCACGTCGCTTGGAGAAGAGTCTAAGAACCCCACGAAGGACATTCCCCGGGGTGTCTTGCTCTCCATTACGATTCAGTGCCTGTTCATGTATTTGATCGAGTACTTCGCCGCCAACTATTTCCTGAACAGCGCCTACAGCCTGGCGGATGCCAAAGGTTCCGCAGCGCCAATCGGCGACATGATGGTGATAATCGGCAACACATTGCTGGGCGGGCACGGCCAGGCTTTCATGCTGATCGAGGCGCTGACCGTGTTTCTGGCACTAATCGGGACTACGCTCAGTTGTATCAACACCGGCGCCCGCGTCACCTATGCGATGGGCCGCGATGAGGAAGTGCCTGAGCACTTCGGACTTCTGCACGGGGAAAATCTAACCCCGCACCGCGCCATCTGGACGCTAGCTACAATTTCGGCGGTAATTGGCGCATACGCGGCAGTGTACTTCTTCGCGGGCTCGGCGGCGCCCGACGACAAGACCATCGCAACGTTGCCGCACAACATCTGGTACGCCGTCGGGATGAGCTCGAACGCGTACCTTTCGGGCCTGCCCAATGGGCTCCAATTGGTGACCCTGGTTTCGAACTTCGGAACATTCATGCTATATGGGCTGACCAACATCATTTGTATTGTGGCCTTCCGCGAACATCACGAGTTCCACGGGTTCAAGCACATGATAGTGCCGATATTCGGTGCACTCGCCAACTTCGCTTGCATGGCGTTCTACATAATCGGGCCGATCGAGGGCCTGGGCAGCGTCAAGGAGCCGCTGATGGCAGTGGGAATTGCGATAATCTGGGGTGTTTACGGGGCGTTCTATTTCGTGCGGAACTCCAGGAAACGGGGCAAGGACACCATACTGGTTAGCAAGACTGCTTAGTCAAAGCCCATAACGAATACCGGGGAGTCCGGACGCCTTCGCGGCGCCGTGGCTCCCCGGTTTTTTTCAACGTGGTTTTCTAAAATCGGCGTGTTCGAGCAAATAGCGGTGGTCACCACCAGCGGTGCCAGTCGTGATGATGTCCGTGACCGGGTGGCGGACCGCCGGCGCCGGGGGGCGGACCCATCGGTCGAACCGGCGGAGGAGCGCCGTGGTAATAATTTGGTGCTCCCCACCGATGCGTCTGATGCCATTGCTGGCGCAGCGCACCGCGCTCGGCCGGCGACATTTGCTGCCAGCGCTCATAATTCTGCAGCAAGTGCTGGCGCTGCGGCGGCGGCAATTGCTGAAAACGCTGGTAGCGCTGCAGGATCTGATTGCGTTGTTCAGGCGGCAGGCCCCTGAAGCGGCCGTAGGCCTGCTCCAGTTGCATGCGCCGCTGCGGCGGCAACTGCCGGTATTCGTGCATCGCCTGGAGTACCTGATGGCGTTCATCCGGCGGCAGGCGGCGGAATTCTTCGAAGTTGCGCTGCGCGGCTTGGCGCTGTTCGGGACCCATCTGCTCCCATCGCCGGTAGTTCTGCAGCACCCGCTCACGCTGGTTGGGACTGAGATTGTTCCACATGTCGCGATAACGCTGCACGTAGGCCTGTTCGGCCGGATTAGACGGTTCGCCCGGAATCATCTGCGCGAACGCGCCAGACACCATGACACTTATCAGGGCGGCGGCTAGCAGCGAAGTCATGTTGATACGGCGAATCATTCGCGGACGTCGTCCTCCGTATCTCCCGGCGGCGGAGGCGGCGCTGGCGGCATCATCGGCGGGGGAGGGTTGTTATACATCGGAGGGCTGTTATACATCGGTTGTGGATTCGGCGCGCTGGGGCCGTTCAGGTATCCCATCGCCCGCAGGGTACGAATCTGCTCCAGCATCGAGGTTTGCGAGTTGTCGTTGGAATTCTGGGCGAACAGATCCAGGTCCAGCAGCATCCTGGGGTCTGGAGCATGCTCCGCCCATGACGCGCGAACTCTCAGAGGGACGAACGCCGCGGCCAACGCCATCGTCATCAACAGCTTACGACCGCACCGCATCGCTGGCCTTGGGAGCCGGCCGCAACTCGTCAAGATGCTCGATCACGTCGTAGTTTTCCAGCAGGTCAAGCCGCTTGACGACGCCGTAGTTGCGCAGCAACCCCACGTCGGCCACGTCCATCTGCTGCTGCTCGAAAGCGATCTGGTCCTCTCGGGGCGCCGATTGACGTAGCCCGGGGATAACGAACCATAGAGCGAGCGCTGCGGCGGCAGCCGCTCCAACCAGCCCGCCCCATACAACGCCCTGTTGCCACCATCTCACGCGTGGTTCGGTGCGGGCGGCAAGTTTGCGGCGCAGTTCGGCCCGGTAGGCGCTCCATTCCGGCGTAGGCAGTTCTTCGACGCGGGTGGCGAGTTCTCCCAGCAGCGAGCGGAACGACTCGGCCGAGTCGCGGCATTGTCCGCAATGCTCGAGGTGCTCGGCAACGCGCTTGAGCTCTCCGCCGGCCAATTCGCCGCGGATATAGGGCACCAGCGCTGTTTCTGGATGGGTAGACGCCATCGCTCTATTCGTCCTTTAGCACCTTCTTTAGCGCAGCGAGCCCGCGATGAATATGGACGCGTGCGGTATTTTCGGAGCAGTTGAGGACTTGGGCAATTTCCCGGCTGGAAAGTCCTTCCTGCACCTGGAGGAGCACGGCGGTTCGCTGATTGGCGGACAGACGCTTGAGCGCGTTCGCCAGTTGGCCTGCCGATTGCCGCTTAATCGCGACCAGGTCGGGCCCAGCCTCCACGGACGGCGGTTCGATCCCCGGGTCATCGGGGTCGTCGCCGGGACCAGCGAGCGGAAGCAGCCTGTTCCACCATTTGCCCCGCCGCTTGTGGTCGATGCAAAGGTTGACCAGCACGCGGTAAAACCAGGTGGAAAAGCGCGAGCGCCCGTCGAACCGATTGGCCGACTCGTAAAGGCGAATGAAGGCATCCTGCGAGACGTCGCGAGCGTCGGCTTCGTTGCCGAGTACCGAGCAGGCGAGGCGGTACGCGCGCGCCTGATGGCGTTCGACGAGCAGTTCAAAAGCCTGCCGGTCGTGCTGCGCGACCCGTGCGCACAATTCCTCATCCGTAAGCTCCTTCAAACGGTCAGCCCCGGCGGTCGGCCGGTGGCTCCGCCCGGCCCTGCCAAACTGCGGGCCAGGGTCCCAATCGACCGCCCAGCTACCGATGCTACCTTCTTTCGACCATTGGACGGAATGGGGGGCAATTCCGTTTACCCCCATTCGTTTGGGCTTTTTCGGCGTATGCCCACGAATAAGGCAGGTCCGGAACCCGCTCTGATCCAGAGGATAGAGATGGAAGACAACTCCTGCGGCTCGAAAAGCAAACAGTGCCTGCTGAAGGCACCGGCTGGCCAGACTTCCGCGGGACCGGAGAGGTCCTTCGGAGCTGTAAACGAAATCGACGCGACGTTCGTCCAAGCGCCCGAAGGAGTGTACCCCGATGGAGACCCAGTTCAGATTCGGTTGGGGGCGGCGCGGAACGTTCGCTGCCGGCCTCGTCGTAGTTGCGCTCGGGAGCGCACTCATGGGCTGTACCGCATTCAATCCCCAAGGGGCCGCGCAGCAATACGCGCCCAGCTATTACAACGGCGCTCAGTACAGTTCGCTCTCGCCCGAGCAGAAGATGCAACTGGAGAACCATCTGGCCAATCAGAGCAATCAGGCGTGGCGCACGACGGCGGGTCTTGCCTCCGGCTTGGGCGCCCTGGTTCAGGGCGCCGGCGTGCTGCTCTTCGCCGCCCGCCGCTAGTATCAGTGCGGCAGGGTAAATCCAGGCCCGGCCGCACCATCGACTCGATTCGGAGCGCAGACTCAGCGCCGGCTGATGATCGTCGTGATCGGCGACGCGATTTCAATCGCGTTGCTGTCGCGGGGTTTTCAACCTATCTTGATGCTCTTGCTGCATCCCTACATCGGACTTACCGAAGACCGGCGAGACAGGGGCCATCAGGATGGAGTTCGGCACACTCATTTTCACCAGGCCGCAGCGCGCGATTAGCGATCCGAAACTCGCGGAGCAGTTTGGCTATACCCACGCATGGATTCCCGATTCGCACATGATCTGGGGCGACGTGTGGGCGTGCATGGCGCTGGCTGCCGTCAATACCAGCCGGATCAAGCTTGCCACCGGCGTGGCAGTCGCCGCCAACCGGATAGCGCCAGTTACCGCCGCTGCTATCGGCACTATTAATGAACTGGCGCCCGGACGCGTGATGCTGGGCTTCGGCACCGGACATACCGGGCGTCGTGTGATGGGCCTGCCACCGGTCAGGCACGCAGTGTTCCGCGAGGAATGCCGCGTAATTCACGACTTGCTGAAGCGCGGCGAGACCATTCACAATGCCGAGGGATACGGCCGCAAAATCAGGTATCTGCATCGCGACCGCCACTTCATCAATCTCGATGGACCCATTCCGTTCTATGTGGCCGCCAACGGACCAAGGACGCTGGAGGTGGCGGGAGAGTTCGGGGATGGATGCGTCACCACCGGAGTGCTGACGGCTGATCGCGTCGAACGGGTCCAGCGCCTGCTCCAGACCGGCGCGGAACGGGCGGGGCGCAGACTTCCGGCGCAATTCCCGATCGTATCGCTGACCCATATCGTGGTGTTGAAACCGGGAGAGGATTTCAACTCGCCGCGGGTCCGGATGATGGCGGGACCGTGGGTGATGGCGAATCTGCACGCGGTCGCGGCTGGATACGCCCGGGCCCGCTCGCTGCCCGCCGAGGTTCGCCCGCTGTTCCAGGCATACCTCGATTACGTAGGCGCAATGAAAGCGCCGCCCGAGGAGCGCTACCTTGAATTACATCTCGGGCATTGCGCTTACGTCGAACCGGCGGAATGGAAGTTCGTTACGCCCGAAGCGATTCGCTACTGCACTATCGCCGGGCCGCGCGAGGAAGTGGTAGAGCGTATCCGTGTTCTGGAAAAAGCGGGCCTGTCGCAGATCTTCCTAAACCCTCCGATGGACGGCTTCGCAGATTGTATAGAAGAAATCGCGCGCGAAGTGATCGAACGGGTGTAGATCGCTGGACCTATACAACAGCCCAAACAGCGTACGTCAAAATCCTGTTTTCGATTCAACGGTTCGTGCTGAGGATCGCATCTCCGGCGTATGCGTTGGTCTGGCCCGTAACCGTCGAAATGACCTCGACTGATGAATTCAGCGCGCACTTTCCGCTGTTCGCCAGCGATGGCAGCACTTCCACTCTGGGCATGCGCGCCATGTCGCCTCTCAAATCAGCGGCGGTAAGGTCCAGCCGGGTGGACGACTCCAAAGCCAGGTGAATTTGGGCGCTCTGTTTGACCGGTGTGCCCCTGCCGTCGAGAAATGTCAGCACCACGTTGCAATCGCCAAAGCTGGGCACACCCGCCACCGGCTGATTGGATACGTTGAAGCGGATAAATTGGCTCGCGGGCGCCATCCCCAACAGACCATATGCGGGCAGAAAGCCGTTGCCGTTGGCGCTTTTGCGCAGTATGTAAGCATCGGTCTGGTTGGTGACCGACGCTATCACCTCCACCGAGGGCACCAGGATGCAGCCGTCGGTGCGTTGTACCGCGGGGAGAATTTCCAGACGTCCCGCCGCGGATAGCGGCGGGAGGTCAGAGGCCATCAAATCCAGTGAACTTGAGTGCCCCGGCGCCAGGTGCGCGTTCGAGCGCTTCAGAGTTTTGCCTTGACCATCGCTAAAGATTAGGCTCACCCGACACGGTCCCACCGTCAATGTGCCGGGTGGGGCGAGGAACTCAAGCCCCGCAACGCGCACATTGGTCACGTTCAAGCGCACGAACTGGCTTGGCGGCGCTATCCCTACCAGCCCGAAACTGGGCACGTCGGGCTGTACCGTGGGCGCCTGCGCACCCGCGATGCTTACCATCAACACGCCGCCCATAAGTATCGCGACATTCCCCCGAATTCGCGTCCACTCCTTGTTCATCAATCGCTCCCCGAGCCGAAGCCCGTCTCAGTACGGCGTTGCCGGACACCCTAGAGTGGTTTTCGCCACTGCCAGCCGATCCCACAATCCAAGCTGTTCCAACTCAGTGACGGTGTAAGCGGAATTGGTAACGTTGAAAGTCTCGTTGTAGACTCTGCCGCTTGCGTGGTCGCGATTGTTCGCCAGATCGTCGCAATACCGGTACAGAATCCAATTGCTGGTCGGAAATTGAACCGCCAGGTCGACCGGCCTGCGCCCTACGTTTTGGTCAGATAAAATGATGGGCTTGCTGTTATTGGGTCCAAACCATGCTTCGTAATCGTCGAGGCTTATCAGCAGGTCTGTTGCCGGATAGCCTGCCTTCGACAAAGCGTTGTACGGATCGTCGCCATGGCTAAGAAACAAATCCTCAGATATGAACCACGGTGCAGTGTGACCGGCAACGCCGACCGGTTGCACCGGGATGTTCACCACGCGGAGCACCCACGCCAAAAACGCGCTCGTGCCCGGGCATCCAGCCGTCCAGTGATGCGGCGGCGAAGCCAGCACCGTCCCCTGCCACTGAGGATTGAGATTGGGCGTCCCCTGAATCACCCTCGAAACCGGTGGATAGCCCCAATACTGCCAGTTGTAGAAAAAGTTTTGCGGTGAAAACGGACCATCAAAATGCTCCAAGTTGTTCCGCGCCCAATCGAGCACCCGCCCGATCGTGTCGATCCTCGTCGGGCCAATCAGGTTGTTTGTTTTCAGGAATTTGAAGGTATTAATCGCGTTTCCTGGGGTCGCATCCAAAACCAGCGGACTGACCAGGTTGTTGGTCGTGTCCAAACTAAAAAGCAGCTCTCCGTCGACCAAGGTCGCCAGCGCTTCACTATTACCGAAGTAGTCGTGCAGTCCCCACGGCACCCACTGATAGATCTCCGCCGCGAGACTCACCGCGACGTGCCCGATGTAAATGGCAAAGGCGTCGTTGGGGTCCAAGTCGGGCTCGAAGGTTTTGCCGATGCTGTAGGCGAATTGGTTGGGGTTAGGCGGCGGGTCTGGAGGCAGCGGTCCCGCGTAATTGGTCAGCCCGTTGTTGTACCAATCCACCGTCCGCACAAACGCCAGCACCAATGCGTCCTTTGCAGTGGCCGGCCATTGGTCCCAGGACAGACATGACGGGCTCTGGTTGGGAAAACACCAGCCAATCGTAACCGCCAGGTCGATATTGCTCGGGTCATCAAGATAGCAGGGCAGCAGGAGGTTCGCGTGATCGGCAATACTCTTGCAAGCCGGCGGAATGATCCCGGACGGAGTAGTTGCCCACGCCGATGCGGCGCATGCCGACCACACGATGAAAGCCGCAATGCACAATCCAGCCCTTCGCGTTTTCAAGCTGCGAGACTCCTTTTTAGCGCCGGAGTCAAAACAGTGAAATTCTTATCACGATATGTGTGCATGAGTAAAGAAGACTCACTATGAATCAAGAACGCTAACTAAAATTCATCCGCATTTTGTGTCGATTCGCATGCACGCCAAACGTCTTCTGACGCGCAACTGCGAACTTCTCAGTCTTCGGCGGTCATACGAGCGAGAAGCGTGCCAGTCCTAACTTGCTTCCAGGTAGTCGGCCAGCTTAGTTCGTTCGAGAAAGCAGAATAAGCGTTCACCTCGGCGCCCGTCTCGAGGCTTATTCCGCAGGACGCGAAGCATAATCGGTGAGTACGGGACTTCGCTATTTTTGGGTTTGTCAACGTCATTCTCAAGCTAAATTTAGCTTGCACCAAGCTGCCAGAATATGCTCCTATATCAATGGCTGGGTTTTGGCACAGATCCGTGCCGATATCTTAGGGCAAAGCGTTCTCCATTAACTTTTTCAACATATTCTAGGTTTTCCTCGGCTTGACCGTGGCGCTATGAAGCTTTGGAGACATCTATGTGCCGAGTTGGCATACGGGCAGCGGCTATTGGTCTGGCCCTTGCCGTAACGTTTGCTTTTGCTTCCAAGCCGGCGGCGGATTCGACCCTGCCCGACGCGGCCGTGCGTCTGCCGGGGCACCTCTTGGCGGCATTGGCGAAAGCCAGGCCCGTCGAGCCCGCCGACGAACACGCAAGAGCGCACGAGGGCGCTCAGCCACTTCTTTTGACGATCATTCTTAGGCGTTCCGACCAGCGCGGGTTCGACCGCTACCTGCATGACGTTTACGATTCGCGCTCGCCGCTGTACGGGCGGTTCCTCACGCCGGAACAATTGTCCGACCGCTTTGGTCCCTGGCGCAGAACCTACGGCGCGGTTCTCGGATACTTGCAAAACAAGGGTTTTACCCTGACGCTCGGCTCGGCTGACCGTCTGACGATCACGGTGCGCACGACGCGCTCTCAAGCTGAACGCGCTTTCGCCATACACATCCGCGATTATAAGTCCGGCAGCCGACGGTTCTTTGCCAACGACGCCAATCCGGCGGTCGCCATCCATCTCGCACGAGATATTCAAGCGGTGAGCGGACTCTCAAATCTTGCAATACCGAGAGAAGCTGCGGAAAGCGTACCGGGAGCGGTGGCGGAAGGTTTTGAAACACTAATAAATAAGCTGGAACTGAATATCCAAAATGTTCGAGCTGGCACTGCGGCAGACAACGCAGAGCTTATGAAAATAATCGAGGGGCTGGATGAAGAAACTAAAAATCTGGTACGGGGAATGTTCGACCTCCCGGCGGAGGAATTAGCCGTAGAAGAAGCAGGCGTGCTGGAGGGCTCTGGTGTTCAGCGTCTCTTGTCAGCGCGCCCCTCAATCGCGGTCGGTGCCGGCGAGACCATAGGGATCAGCGCCTTCAGCAGTGTTAGTCTTACCGACGTAGCGAATTGGCTGGCCTTCAATGGAATGCCGCCCAGCCTTCCCGGTCAAGTAAGCCAAATCAGTGTCAATGGCGGCGCGCCGTTGGGCCCGGACGAAGGCGACGTGCTTCTCGCCATCGACACGATTTTGACTTTCGCTCCGGGCGCGAAGGTCGTGGTTTACAACAGCCCTTCGACCGGTCCGGGAACAGGCTTCCAGGCGCTGTTCAACAAGATGATCGATGACCACGTCACCATCATCAGCAACAGCTTCGGCTATTGTGAAGACCAAAGCACGACAGCCGACGTGGAAAGCATCGATGCGATTCTCGCCGCCGCCGCCGCGTCCGGCATATCGGTGTTCAACGCGACCGGTGATGCCGGCAGCGCGTGCAGCGACGGCAGCGCAAACACGATCCAGGTTCCCGCCGATTCTCCGCACGGGACGGCCGTCGGAGGAACATCGCCCAAGCCCGGTCCGGGCTACACATACCAGGGTGAAAAATGGTTTAGCGGGTCCACTGGTTCCGTGCCGATCGGACCGAGCGGGTTCGGTGTGAGCACTTTTTTCAGCCGGCCTGGCTATCAAGGGGTGATTGGCACTTTGACGCGGTCGGTGCCGGATATCGCAGCCGTTGCCGACCCCAGCTTCGGACCAACGCTGTGCGAGGCGGATGCCGGCGGATGCCCCACCGGTCTTAGGTACGGGGGTACCAGCCTGTCCGTGCCGACCTGGGCCGCCTACACAGCGATACTGAATCAGGCCCTGAAGCGCCCACTGGGCCTGCTCAATCTGCAACTGTATGCGCTGGCCGGGACCAACAGTTTCCATTCGCCGGCCAGCATGGGAACCGACGCCGCTCATGTCGGTTTGGGCTCCGCCAACCTGAATCCGCTCTACCTGGCGCTGGATGGATTGAGTCCGGGTCCGCCCAGTGCTTCCGTTTCAACGGTCACCGCCAACGACTCCTCCGCGCCAAGCGTGGCGTTCACTGGCAGCGTTCCCGCCGATGGCACCTCTACTGCGGCAATCGTGGTGCGGCTTCAGGATGCAAAGGAAAATGTGGTGGCAGGGAAGACCGTAACCCTGTCTACCACCGGCGCCAGCCACGCCACGATTACGCCCTCAAGCGGCGTTTCGTCGCCCAACGACGGCTCCGTTACGTTCATCGTTAAGGACGCCACGGTAGAGAACGTCATCTTCACGGCCACCGACAAAACCGACGCCGTCAAGTTGACCCAGACCCCCGCGGTCAATTTCACCGGACCCCGCGCCACCAGTGCCATTCTGGAAGCGTTCCCGGCCACCGTTGCCGCTGACGGGAGCACTAATGCCGTGCTCGCCGTGACGCTCAAGGATGCGTTGGGCCGCCCGGCGGCAGGCAAGTTAATCAACATTTCGCAGGGCACCGGACACTCGGTAATTGCGGGACCGATTCCGAGCTTCACCGATGCAAGTGGCGAAGTCCAGTTCAATGCCGTCGACCAGGTTGCGGAGAACATAACCTATTCAGCGGTTGATGTGACTGACGGCAATCTGGCCTTTCCCAATACCGGAACGGTGTCGTTTACCGGCGGACCCGGCAATTCATGCGGCAATGCTCCTCCGCCGGCGGCGCCAGGCTTCCAGGTGTCGCCATACGCCACTGGTTTTTTTACCGAGAACCTGTTCTTCGGCGGTGTCACGTTCTCCGGATGCTGGGGCGCTTACGGGATGGCGTTTGACTCGGATGGTAGCCTGTATGTTGCCGACTTTCCGACCGGCAACATCTATAAGATCCCACCCGGCGGAGGAAAAGCCGACAGCTCCACGCTGATCACAAAGACGGCGCTCGGGCCGACGGTGGCCTCGCTGGTAATTGACAAGGACGGGAATCTGTTCGCCAGTCGCGATGCCACCACCGGCAATTTCAACACTGGCGCGGTATTCAAGATTGATCCGTCCAACGGGACGATAACACAGACAATAGCAACCGATCTGACTTGCCCCTCTGCACTTGCCCTCGATCCAATCAGCGGTGACCTGTTCGCTGATGATTCCTGCTCAGGGGCGGGTTCGGACAACGCTGCCCTGTGGCGCATCTCCGGCCAGGACACACTGACGCCCAAGACGACCGTGTACGCAATGTTTCCAGGAACACCAAACGCTAACATTTCAATCGCCTCCTCAGGCACAATTTACGCTTGGGCCGTGAGCGGGCATGGCGCTGGCGTGCCGCGGGTGGCGCAGATCAGTGGAACTGACGGTCCAGCGACACCGACTGTGACCCTCCTGCCCGATTTCCAATTGGCCGCCCTGGGAATGCTGGCCAATGGCACTCAGGCCAACGGCGACGCACAGACTCTTTTCTTCAACCCGTTTGACGCCGGCACCAATACCTCTTTAGGCATCGGTACGGGCGACCTCACTATCAAACCGCGCAGCCTCGGCGTGACACTGGCGACGGGCGGCGGCGCCAACAATCTTGTTCGCGGACCTGACGGATGTGTGTACGCGGCGCAAGGCGACGGGGTCTTCAAGATTACCGACACACACGGCAACTGCACTTACGCATCCGCACCCCAGCCGCCCTCACTGGTTTTGGCGCCCCCAACCACTTCGAATGACCCGGCCCAAGGGACATCTCAAACCTTCACGGCGAGCTTTCATTACGTCACTGTGCCGGCAGGTACGCCGGTAACGCTTTTGGTGGTTGGCCCCAATACCCAGACGCTTTTCGGGCGCACGAACGCCAATGGTCAAGCGACCTTCAGCTATTCCGGGATATTTACCGGGACCGATCAGCTCGTGGCGTCGGCGACGGTGGGCGCGCAGGCGCTGGCCTCCAACTTTGCGCAGGTGACGTGGATTGGAGGTCCGCACGCAACCTTATGCACTCTGAATCTAAGCCCGAGCAGCGGAACGGTGGGCAAAACGAGCACACTAATCGCCTCGCTCTTTGACATCTCGGTTACACCGCCGATTGCTATTCCGGGAACGCAGCTTAAATTCACTTTGGACGGGAATTCCTGCACCGGCACGACTGGCCTCACCGGCAAGGCTTCGTGCAACATGACGCCCACCGCCGCCGGAGTTACTCCGCTCATAGCCAGCTTCGCCGGCAACTTCCAGTTCCAGCCCGCCAACGCCACAATCGCATTCAACGCCACGGGACCGCCGACCTTCGTTCCCACCTTCACGCCGGGAAGAACACCCACGGCATCGCCGACGCCCAAACCGACGCCCACCGGAACCGTCATCTTCGGCACCCCGACTCGTACGCCGACATCGACGCCCACGCGGAAATCGACCCCGACTTCCACTCCGACGCTGCGCATCTGCGTTGCCGGCACACCGGCGCCGACCGTGCCTGTGCCCACGCCCACGCCTCAGCCCGGTCACCCGGTGATCACGAGCGTCACCAATCCGGTGCGGGTCGGAGGAATCTTCACCATAACCGGGCGCAACTTTACCCATGGCTCGGTGACGAACTTCTTCGTCGCTACCGCGACCGGTCCCGTCAACGCCGGGCCGCTCAACCCCACTATCAGCGCCAGCAGCTCGACTGAACTGAGTGTGCCAGTTCCCGTCACCGTGCCCGAAGGTCAGGGGTTTGTTTCGGTGGAGGTCGTTAATACCGACAAAGCCTTTGCTGCCTCCAATCTCGGCTACGCGCTGCTGGAGGGGTTTGCCGCGAAGGGACTCCCCAGTATTACCGGGATCAACGGCAAGGGCCTCGCCGCGACCAGCATCGAGCCAGGCTTCGCCACCGCCAATGTCGAGAGCACGCTGCTACAGGGCGATCCGGTCACAATCAACGGCAGCGGCTTCGATACCAAAAATGGCGTGGCGGTGGATGTGTTCACGGCCGGGGGCAAGCTGAAGACTCAGTTCCTCAACCCGGGTAATCCCAATTTTAGTTCGAACTTGATCACCTTCACGCTGCCGGCCACGGCACCAACCGGACCGGGTTCGATCGTGGTAAGCAACGCCGGACCGGCTAAGGCTTATACCGAAAAGAGCGCCGCAGTGTCGGTGCCGATCGGGGCCCGGATCATCGTGAACAGCGTAACGCAGAGCGGGAACACACTAACGGTTAACGGGGCGGGCTTCTCGACGGCGACGGTGATCAACTTCTTCGCCAAGACGAGTACCGGGGTGGCCAACCTGGGCGGCTTCGGACCCACCGGCACACAGAAAATACCGCTGACGATGATCAACTCGTCGCGCTTTATGTTCACCAAGCCGGTCGCGGCGCTTCCCGGAGAGGCGTTCGTGCAGGCGCTCAACCCGCCTTTCGTACCATTTACCAGCAGTGGCACCGATCCCTGCGGGGCGTTCCCTCTGCACTAACGCGGGGAATCTTTGACGGACGCAGTTGAATAGATGCCCTTGGAATACTGCTGATTAGAAATGACTTGAGGGGGCCTTTTCTAAAGCTTCCGCGCCCAAACTGGTGGCGATTGGGGGCAAGCTTGTGTGCTCGCGCGGAATACGGCCGAGATCAGCGTCCACAAGGGGCGCCACCGCTTCAAGGCATCTTCGGCACGGAAGGCATATTAGCCGAGCCCGGAATTGTCGGAGCCAAGCCACCGGTGGCATTGCTCGCCGCGCAAGAAGCGAGAATGTCGGTCGCATGCTGGGTGACATACTGTTGCAGCATGCTGGTCGCGCTTGGAAGCGGAAGGTGCGCGCTGCCCGCAAATATCGGAGCCGCGGAAGAAATCACAGCCGGGCTGCTCAAAAGCGACGGGGATGCAGAGCCGGGAGTGGGAGCGTGGCTTGCAATTGCCGAACATAGAGCACTGTTTGCCGCCGGCTGCTGATCGCTGGTAAGCGCGGTAGCCGCTTGCTGGGCCGGCGCCATCGAGCCGCCAGTGTACTGCGCAAGAGACACGGCAGGCCCAAGCTGGACGGAAACGAGCACGGCCCCGATAACTGCAAAAATAGCCAGTTGCTTGAAACAGCGAGGAGTCATCTTTGTATCCTCCCGGTTTTCCGTTAGCCCTCTTCGTTAAGGAGGTCAAGGGCGACTATGTTTGATATCCGAATCGATCCTTGACAAACCTCGCTGAGGCGGGCTACCGCAGACTCAATGATTAAGGACCGCACCGCGATCGCCGGCATCGGGGAAACAAACTTCGGCAAGCTTCTCGCCATCTCCGAAGAACGGCTCGCGTGCGAAGCGATCCTCGCGGCGCTGGACGATGCTGGCATTGTCGCGGGCGAGGTTGACGGCCTGTGCTCCTACACGATGGAGACCACGGACGCGACCGAGGTTGCGCGCAACATCGGCGCCGGCGACATAACCTTCTTCTCACAGGTCGGATACGGCGGCGGCGCCGGGTGCGCCACGGTTGCGCATGGCGCGATGGCGGTTGCCACCGGGCAGGCGAACGTTGTGGTGGCGTGGCGCTCGCGCAAACGCAGCGCCCGCAGCGCGCGGATTTGGGCCAGCGGCACGGAAAGCCTGATGGCTACTGGGCGCTGGAGCCGGCCGTGGGGATTGTTGCGGCCAGCCGACGAGATCGCGATGCTGGCGCGGCGCTACATGCACGAATACGGCGCCACGCGCGAATCCCTGGCCGAGGTCGCGTTGGCGTTGCGCGCACACGCCAACCGCAATCCGCACGCCACGATGCATTCCCGCCCGCTTACTCGCGAAGAATACATGTCCGCCCGATGGGTCTCCGAGCCGTTGTGCCTGTTCGACTGTTGCCTGGAGAGTGACGGCGCGCTTGCCGCGGTGATTGTTTCCAGCGAGCGGGCCCGCGATTGCCGCCGCCCACCGGTCTATATCCACGCCATCGCGCAGGCGATGCCACGGCAGATCTTCAGCATGACCAACTACTACGCCGAAGACCCGCTCCTCACGCCTTCATTCGTATGCGGCCGGCAGCTGTGGCGCGACGCAGATTTCGCTCCGGGCGACGTTAAGGTGGCGCAGATTTACGACGCCTTCAGTCCACTCATACTGTTTGCCCTGGAGGGGTTCGGATTCTGCAAGCGCGGCGAGGCAGCCGAGTTCGTGCGCAATGGACGTCTCCGATGGGACGGCGCCGGTCCGGCCGTTAACACCGCGGGCGGCAGCTTGTCGGAGGCCTACGTGCATGGCTTCAACATGATAACCGAAGGCGTGCGCCAGATGCGCGGCACGTCGACTGCGCAGGTCGAGGATGCGGATTGCTGCCTGGTGGCGAGCGCCGAATGCGTGCCGTCAGGGGCCCTGTTGCTGCGGAGATAAGAGGATGACCGACATCCCGAGTTGGGCGGGCCAAGAAGACGCGCCATTTTGGGAGGGCGTGGAGCGCGGCGAATTGCGCGTTCAGTGCTGCGCCCGATGCGGCAGGATGCGCTTTCCGCCTCGGCCATTTTGCCCCGCCTGCCAGGCGCCGGAGTCGGCTTGGCAGGCGACCTCAGGGCGCGGTACGTTATGGTCGTACGTGATCGCGCATCCGCCGCTGGTACCGCCATTCGCGGAACTGGCGCCCTACAACGTGATAGTGGTCGCCCTGGAGGAGGACCCGCACATCAGGATGGTCGGCAATCTCCTCGCGCATCCGCAAGGCGCGATCAATCAAATGAAGCCGGACCAGATTCGAATTGGGGCGCGTGTGAAAGCCGTATTCAGCGAAGGTGCCGGCGGGCTGCGGTTGCCGCGCTGGACGTACCTGTGAGCCCGCTTCGAATCGAAAGTTGACCGTCCATCCGGGTCCAGGGGAGCAAACGATGCCCGAACCAACCGGTAACAGCGCCGATACCAGCCACGGCCGCCGCGGGCCGCTTGAAGGACTCACTGTGGTCGATTTGACCTGGGGCGTCGCGGGTCCGGTGGCGACCATGTTCATGGCCGATTACGGCGCCGAAGTTATCAAGGTCGAACCGCCCGGCGGCGATCCCTTCCGCGCCGTGCTGCCCGCCTACACCGTTTGGCAGCGCGGCAAAAAGAGCCTCACACTCAATCTCAAGAGCGATTCCGCAAGGAGCGTGTTCCGCCGCCTGCTGGCCCGCGCCGACGTGATGCTGGAAAGTTTCGCGCCCGACGCCGCGCGACGCCTGGGTATCGATTACCCCTCGCTGGCAGCCGACTTCCCCCGCCTCGTTTACTGTTCCATCCGGGGCTATGGCGATGAGCGCGACACCGACCATCCCGGCTACGACGCTCTGGTGCAGGCGGGCGCCGGCCTGTTCGGCGAGCAGGGCGGGATCCGCGAGGGTCCGGTATTCTCCTACTATCCGCTGGCCAGCTACGCGGCCGCCTATCTCTCGCTCATCGGGGTGATGTCGGCGCTGCACGTGCGCAGCCGGAGCGGGGCCGGCCAGCGCGTCGAGACCTCGCTTTACGACGGCGTCCTGGCTCATTTCGCGCTTCAGCTCTCTCAGGCGGAAAAACCTACAGCAAGTTTTCGGGCCTACCGCGGCAGCAAACGCCACGTCCCGCCCTCGGTCGATTCCTACCAATGCTCGGACGGCCGCTACCTGCATATCCACACCGGCGCCAAGGGCGCGTTTGAGCGCTTGTGCGAGTTGGTCGGATTGGACGCCAAGGAATTCCCCGGCTACTACAAAGGCCGGCATTTCGTTGGCGATCGCGAACAGGGCGAGCGCTTTCGGCAGGAACTTGCCGTGCGCTTTCGGACCCGCCCGATGATGGAATGGGTCGCGGCGCTGCGCGAGTCAGACGTCGCCGTGGGGCCATGCCTGGAGGCGGGAGCCGGATTCCAGGACGAGCAGGCGCTGGCGATGGATATGATCGCCGAGGTGGCCGATGCTCGGCTCGGGATGGTGCGCGAGTCCGGGCTGCCAATCAAATACGGCGCCACACCCGGCGCGATCACGGGCTCCGCGCCGGAACCCGGCGCCGACTCCGAGCAGATACTGCGTTCCCTTGGCATCGAGGCGTCCGAGTTTTCCAGCCTGCGCGCCCTGGGGGCAGTTTGAGGTCCGCAATATGGAGCACAACGGCGATCGTCGGCAAAATTCGGCAGAGCCAAAAAGCGGGCCGCTGGCCGGTATCAGGTCGGTGGACTGCGGGATGTTCGCGGCGGGGCCTTACGCCGCGATGCTGCTGTCGGACCTTGGCGCGGAAGTAATCAAGGTAGAACCGCCGGAGGGCGACACGATGCGCCCCACCGAGAAGGCATTTGCCGGCGTGCAGCGCGGCAAACGTTCGATGGCTCTGGACCTGAAGACTCCGGAGGGCTTGCAGATTTTCTACCAGCTCGCCGCTCGCGCCGACATCGTGCAGCACAACCTGCGCCTGGAAGTGGCCGAGCGCCTGGGGATCGGCTACGGCAGGGTTCGCGAAGTCAACCCGCGCATTATCTATTGTCACGGCACCGGCTTCGGCTCCAAAGGACCGCTGCGCAGGATCGGCGGCTTCGAGATGAATTACCAAGCCCACGGCGGACTGGAGTCTGCGCAGGCAGGGGAGGGCAATTCCCCGGTGCTGATCTGCGGCGCGCCGATGGACCTGTTTACCGCGATGCAAGCCGCGTCTGCCATCTTGATGGCACTGCGTTGGCGCGACGAAACGGGCCACGGCCAGTACCTTGAGATCCCGCAGTTCGCCACCGCGTTTGTATTCGAGAGTCAGCAGTACCTGACGCCCGCGGGTCCCGGTCCTCGCTTCACGCTGGATTCGCAGCAGACCGGCTTGGGGCCGTTCTATCGCATCTATGAGACGAAGGACGGCCGGTGGATATGCGTGAGCTGCCCCGACCAGCAAAGCCAGGAGCGGCTGCTGTCCGCGCTGGAAATTGATCCGGGCGCGCGCAGTCGCGAGCGCGCGGCGCTGGCGCACGAAATGGAGCCGAGATTTCGCACGCGCGACGCGGACGCGTGGCTGCAATTGCTGCGGTCGTCCGGAGTGCCGTGCGAGATCGCCGAGGAAACCGGGCACGCCGAGAAAATTCTCAACGACCCGCAGGCGCTGGAGCGAGGCCGCGTCGTTGAATATGAACATCCGGTGTATGGCCGCCTGCGCCAGACCGGTCATCTGATCCGTTTCTCCGCCACGCCAGCGCGGATCGACCGCCCGCCGCCTCTGTGCGGGGAGCATACGCGCGAGGTGATGCGCGAGCTGGGCTACGACGCTGAACAGATCGCCGCTCTGGAGAGCAAAAACGTAATTCGCTGCGCCCAAGATTGACGCTCTGGATCCTGAGGGAGAGCCGACAATGACGAGGGAATACAATCTGATTTCAGCCGATTCTCACGTGATCGAACCGCCCGACCTGTGGAAAAAATGGCTGCCGCAAAAATTTCAGGATCAGGCGCCCAAGCTGGTCAGCGACGGCGACGGCGGCGACGCCTGGCAATACCGCCCCGGTGCGCCGGGCGATCCGCTGGGACTCGTGACCTGCGTCGGCACCCGGCCCGAGCAGTTGAAATGGACCGGGGCTAGTTACGAGCACAGCATTCATCCGGCTTGCTACATCGGAAAAGATCGGCTCAAGGTCCTGGACGCTGACGGAGTAGATGCCGAAGTGATCTATCCGCCCCAGCGCGCGATGATTCATTTCATGGGATTCAAGGACAATGTCGATTTGCAGATCGCCGGGCTGCGCGCCTACAACGACTGGCTGGCGGAAGATTTTTGCGCCGCCGACCGCGAGCGGCTGGTGCCGGTGGCGCAGATGCCCAACGCGGGAATCGAGCGCGCGGTGGCCGAATTGCGGCGCGCGGCCGAAAAAGGTCATCGCGGTGCTATCCTCACCGCTTGGCCCAGCGGCGGAGACGCCATCTCGGCGGAGGACGACGTTTTTTGGGCGGCGGCCGAGGAAATCGGTATCCCGATCAGCTTGCATCTGATCCTGGTCACCTCGCGTCCGCGCACCACCAATGTGCAAGACAAGCGGATGGGCGTGGTGATCGGCGCGTCGGCGTTTACCACCGTGGCGGAGGTAATTCCCCAGGTAATAGTCTCGGGGGTGTTCGATCGCTTCCCGAAGCTGAAGTTCCTCGGCGTGGAGACCGGCGTAGGCTGGGTGCCGCATCTGCTGGAGATGATGGACGACCGCTATTGGCGCAACCGCCACTGGACCGGGATCGAGTTGAAGCATCCACCCAGCGAATACTGGTACAGCAACTGGGCGGGCACGTTCATAATCGACCGGTCGGGAATCGCGCTGCGCGACCGGGTCGGAGTCGAGAACATGATGTGGTCCACGGACTTTCCTCATCACGGCAACGATTGGCCCTATTCGCGCAAGACCGTGGAAGAGATGTTCAACGGCGTCCCCGCCCCCGATCGCCGCAAGATAGTGGCCGAGAACTGCGCGCGACTATACAAATTGTCGGCTTGAGGCGCGGCTGTAGAGCATAATCGAAAAGAACCGCCACGGAGGCCGGTGATACGAATCTTCCGTAGCGCCGGCCTCGCGCCGCTTCTTTATGCGGCTTTTTACTGCTTCGCCCCGGATTCGCGCGCCACTGCCTCTTTCAGCTTGTCCATGGTCTTTTTCAACGCGCGCGTGTAGCGCTGCTTCGTCCAGATGTCGCCGGTGCGCATCTTCAGCCAGCCGAGCTTCACCGCGTCGGGCTTGTTGCCCATCTCGCCGGTTGAGACCTCGATGATTGCGCGTTCTTCCGGACTCAGCGTGGCCAGCACTTCGCGTTTGAGCGATTGGAGAAACCCGTCTTTAAGGTCGATGTTAATTTTCATGAAGCTATGATTCCTGAAGGCTGCTGCATGCAATTATTTCGCACTAACCCTCCCGCGGGTCTGGGAGAGCGTACTCCGCGGTCAAAGAGGGGGAAACGAACGGAGCACGTTCTTTACGATTTCGAGCGGCAGCGGCTCCTTGTATCGTACCGTGCCAAGCGCCGGAACCTCGGTCAGATGTTTGAGTGAAGCGGCGTTGGTCCGGCAGGCCGCACTACTGACCGGCTCCGTATCATTTAGTATATAACCGGCTACGCGCAAACTCCTGCGAGTTGCGTAATCGATCGAAAGCAGCGTGCTGTTGAGACATCCCAGACGATTTGCAATCACCAGGATCACGTCGAGATGCAGTGCGGCGGCGAGATCCGCGTAATTGAAATCCCAGGTCAGGGGCACCGCGATACCGCCTGCGCCCTCGACGATCACCACGTCGCTCTCAACGGCGATGCGCTCGAACAGGCTTATGATGCGCTCTGGGTCCGGCGGCGGTGCTCCATCGGCTTCCGCAGCCGCGGCAGGGGCCAATGGGGCGCGATAGCGGTAAGGGCAGATAATCTCCAGCGGATGAATGGCCGAGGCCGACGCACGCAGAGCGATCGCGTCGTCCGGCTGCAATTCACCCACCTGCACGCTGCATCCGGTTTCCACCGGCTTCATCACTCCCGTACGCAAGCCCCGCACCTTCATCGCGAAGCCCAACGCGCATCCCACCATGGTCTTGCCCACGCCGGTGTCGGTGCCGGTGATTAGCAAGCGGCTTGTCATGTTTGCAAGATCTCACAGGTGGCATGGAAAACCGCATCCACCAGCGTGTCGATCTCTTCGGGCTTGATCGACAGCGGCGGCATGAACACCAACACATCGCCGAGAGGACGGACTATAACACCCGCTTTGCGCGCGGCCTTTGTAATCCGGGCGCCGGTCTGCGCCGCGTAGGGAAACGAGCGTCTCTCTCCGGGCGACTCCATTAATTCCACCCCGGCCATCAGGCCCCATTGCCGGATGTCCGCTACCTTGGGATGACCGCCAAAGCGCGTGCGTAACGCCGACCCGAGGATTTCAATTTTCGGCTGAATCGATTCGATTACCTGCTCATCGTGGAAAATTTCCAGGTTGGCCAGCGCGACCGCGGCGGCAAGCGGATTGCCGGTGTAAGTATGGCCGTAGTAGAAGGCGCGGAATTCCTCCGGTCGGCCGAAAAACGCCTCGAAAATGCGCCCGGTTGCGATCGTTGCCGCAAGGGGCAGATAGCCGCCGGTTATTCCTTTTCCCAGGCACAACAGGTCGGGGTTGATGCCGGCTTGCTCGCACGCGAACATCGCGCCGACGCGTCCGAAGCCGGTCGCAACCTCGTCGGTGATCACCAGTGCGCCAGAAGCGCGCGCCATCTGCACGATCGAACGCAAGTAGTCGGTTGAATGCGCCCACATGCCGGCCGCACCCTGCATCAGCGGCTCGATCACCAGCGCGGCGGTTTCATTTCCGTGCTCCGCGAAGATTTCCGCTGCGGCGGCCAGCGCGGCCTTGTCCGCCGCGCCAGGCGTCATCCGCCGATGAAAGCGGAAGATGTGCGGCGGCGGCATTTTGATAGTGCGGAAGAGCAGCGCACGGATATGCCGATGAAACGGCTCGCTGTATCCCAGGCTGGCTGAGCCGATAGTGTCGCCGTGATATGCCTCTTCCAGCGTGACAAACAGCGTGCGCTCTGCTTGGCCGGCGATCTGCCAATACTGCGCCGCGACGCGCAGCGCCACCTCGACCGCTTCCGCGCCCGAATCGGAGTAGAAGACGCGCTCAAGCCCCTTTGGGACGATCGCCGTGAGCGCCGCGGCGAGTTCGATCGCCGCAGTGTTCGCGAGGCCAAGCATCGTGGAATGCGCGATCCGATCGATTTGATCGCGCAGCGCCTGGTCGAGCCTGGCCTTGCGATGGCCGTGGACGTTGCACCACAGCGACGACACCCCGTCCAGGTAGCGATTGCCGCGCGCGTCGATCAGGTAGTTGCCCTCGCCGCGCTCGATAATCAGCGGTTCATCCGCAAGCCAGGCCTGCATCTGGGTGAACGGATGCCACAGATGACGATGGTCCAACTCGGCCAGCCTGCGGTATCTCTCCTCGCCCATTGCGGTTACGCGATCAGTCCCGCTTCCCTGCCCGACGCGATGAAAGCGGCGAGCGCTTCGTCGAGGTCGGCGTGCGTGTGCTCCGCGGTCGGCGTGACTCGCAACCGCGCAGTCCCTTCCGGAACCGTCGGCGGGCGAATCGCCAGGACAAAAATGTTGCGTCTCAGGAGCGCTTCAGCCAGATCCAGCGCAGGCTGCGCCTGCCCTATAATCACCGGCAGGATCGGCGTCACGCTGTCGCCCAGCCTGAAGCCTGCCGCCGTCAAGCCCGAACGCAGGTAGCATCCGTTGTCCCACAGGCGGCGGATGCGCTCCGGCTCGGATTCGATCAGGTCGATCGCGGCGGACGCGACGGCGACGCTGGCCGGCGGCAGACCGGTGGTGAAGATGAAACTGCGCGCGCGGTTGATCAGCAAATCGATCAGGGCTCGCGAGCCGGCGACATACGCGCCGTAGCCGCCGATAGCCTTGCTGAGCGTGCCCATCTGAATGTCGATCTCGCGCTCGAGGCCCAGCGCGGAGGCCAATCCCGCACCCTTGGGCCCCAACATGCCGAGAGCGTGGGCTTCATCGATCATAACGGCCGCTTGATAGCGCCGGGCGAGTTCCACGATATCGGCCAGCGGCGCGACGTCGCCGTCCATGCTGAAGACGGAGTCGGTGACGATAATGCGGCGGCGAGCCCCGCGTGCCGCGGTCAGCATTGTCTTGAGGTGATCGCAGTCGCGATGACGGTAAACCATCACCTGCGCGCGTGCCAGACGGCATCCATCGATTAAACTGGCATGATTGAGCTCGTCGCTGAGGATCACGTCCTGCGCCCCGGCGAGGGCAGGGATTGTTCCAAGGTTGGCAAGATAGCCCGAACCGAAAACCAGCGCTGCCTCGGCGCCTTTAAACTGCGCCAACCGGGCTTCCAGATCGCTGAGCGGCTTGAGATTGCCCGCAATCAGGCGGGAAGCGCCGGTCCCCGTTCCATACCGCCGGATCGCCGCGATCGCGGCGTCTTTGATCGCGCTATGCGACGCCAGGCCCAGGTAGTTGTTGGACGACAGCATCACCATGTTGCGTCCCTGGTAAACAACGCGTGGCCCATGCCCGCTTTCGATCGTACGCAGCTTGCGAAGCAGCGCCTGGCGCTCAAGCTGGTCCAGGTCGGATAGAATTTGCCGTTCGAACAATCCCATGACTTGAACGAGTCTAGCAGGCACGCTACGCCCTGTGATGTATGTCCCGCAACCATCCGTACACGCGCGTCTTCGTTTACGGAAGCCTGCTCAACCGCCGGCGTCAGCGCGAAGTGGCAGGGCGCGAGTTGCGAATGCTGGCTGCGCGCTTGCCCGGTTTCGAGCGCAAGCGCGGGCGCTACTTCTATATCGTGGCGAACAGCAGCGCGGAAACCAGCGGGGCAATACTGCTCGATCTGGACGCGCGCGACCTGTCGGCCCTCGATCGCTACGAGAACGTTCCGAGCCTTTATACGCGCGAGGTCGTGACGGTGCTAACCGCCGCAGGCGGGCAAATCTCTTGCTGGTGCTATATGCCCACCGCATGGTTGATCGCCGCGGGATAGCAGCACGCCGCAAGCCGCCTCAAACCCGCTTCGTGGACAGGACTAGCCTGTCCTTGGAGAGAGATGTCACGCCGGCTATTGCGCGGTCTCGGCCGAACTGTACTTCCGAAGAATCGAGGAATCCCACAGTAAGACCCGACTCATTTCAGTACGCCGCTGTCTCGCAGGCGATGGATTTCGGCTTTGGACATTCCCAGCAATTCGCCAAGAATTTCATCGGTGTCTGCGCCGAACATCGGCGCGGGACGCCGCACGCGGCATGGAGTTTCCGACATCGTCCAGGGAATCCCCGTATGAAGCTTCAGACCGACTTCGGGATGCTCCAACTGCGGGAAATAGCCGCGCTGCGCCAGGTGAGGATCGTGGGCGAGATCCTTGCTACTCATGGTAGGAATGGCGGCCACACCAGCGGCTTGCAGCAGCTCGGTTATTTCCCAGCGGTCGCGCGGCTGCGTCCAGGCGGTAATGATCGCGTCGAGTTCATCCTCGTTGCGTTTGCGGAGTTCGGAGCTGGCAAAGCGCGGATCGCCGCTGAGCGAGGGTTGTCCGATCGCGGCGCAAAACGAGCGCCATTCGCGCTCGTTGCCTACTGCTATCGCAACCCAGTCCAGTGGACCACCGCTGGCCTTGTAGCAATTATGCGGCGCCATCGCGCGGTCGCGGTTTCCCAGCCGGCGCGGCTCGCGGCCGTTCATCGCAAATTCCATCAACGCTTCGGGCATGACCATCTCCGTGGTCTCCAGCATCGCGACGTCGATGTGCTGTCCCTGCCCGGTGCGTGCTCGATGAACCAGCGCCGCCGCCACACTCAGAGCACCGGTGACGGCGGCCACCGACTCCGCGCAGATCCATCCAGGCTCCATCGGTTCGCCGCCTTCGTATCCGCAGAGGCCGTAGATGCCGGAGAGCGCGCCCGCCGTGGTGCCGTAGCTGATGTCCTTGCTGTAGAGCCCCGTCTGTCCATTGCCCGTCACCGACAGCAGGATAATGTCCTCGCGGATGGAACGCAGGGCAGAGTAATCAAGCCCCATCCGTTGCATCGCGCCGGGTGCGAAATTTTCCGTGACCACGTCGCATCGCGCCGCCAGTTTGCGCGCAATTTGCAGTCCCTGTGGATTGCGTATGTCAAGCTGGATGCTGCGTTTGCCCTGATTCCACTGGTTGAAAATGCCGGCGCGGTTGAGTCCGCGTTTGCCGTCCGCAAACGGCGGCAGGTTGCGCTGCTGGCAGGGCCGCAGCGTACTCTCAATACGAATCACTTCGGCGCCGAGATGGGCCAGTTGCAGGCTGCAGAAAGTGCCAACCCACAACTGCATGAAGTCGAGCACGCGCACGCCGGAAAGCGGCGGCGGCTGTGGACTCGATCGGGTGTGCTGCGGAAACTCCACGGCTGGTCGATCCTTGGTGCGCGGCGCTGCGGTAAGCAGAGCCTCGATCGCGCTGTTATGCTCGCCCAAAGCCGGGGCGGGGCGGCGCACCGACCAGACGTCGGCGCTTGACCGAAATGGCATCCCCGGGGCTGGCAGCGGTTTTTCGTTGGAGTCACGCCGCGGCAGTGGCACAAAGAAATCACGTGCCGCGAAGTGTTGGTCGGCGTAAACGTCGGCGATTCGCGACAATGGTACGATCGGCACCGAACGCTCCCGCGCCTGTGCGAACAGATCGTGCACCTTCCACGGCCGCGCCCAGTTCTGGATTATCGGGTACAGCTTGGCCATATGGCGGCCGCGTTCCATCGTGTCCGCGAAGTCGGGATCCTTGATCCACGGCTGATCCCCAACCCATTCCAGGAATCGAGTCCAATCGTTTTCGTAAAGCAGCGAAAACAGAACGTATCCGTCCGAGCATTCGGCGATGAACCACGGACCGGGACGCCGCGGCCGAAAGCGCGAACTCTCCACTCCGGCATAGCTGTAGAGGACGAAGTTGGATTCCAGCGTTGCCGCCAATGCCTCCTGCTCGGAGACGTCGATGGCCTGCCCGCGGCCCGATTCGAACCGATGCCAAATCGCGGCGAGGGTCACCATCGCGGCATGCAGACCCCCTTCGAATTCGGCAGGATTGCCGAACAGACGCAGCGGCGGCAGTTCGGGATAGGGCGAAGTGAGGGGGCTTACTGAGGCCGCGCCGCTGGAATGAAAGGCGTTGAGTTCATAAGCGCGATAATTGGCGCGTGGACCGCTGTCGCCGTAGGCTGAAATGCTGGTAACGATCAACTCCTCGAAGTGCGCGCGCAGTTCCTCACTCGCCAGACCCATCGAAGCCCGCTCAGCCGGCGGCACATTGTGGATCAGCACGTCGGCCTCGCCGAGCAATTGGTGCAGCCGATCGCGGCCTGGAGCCGTGTTGAGGTCCAGGGTTATGCAGCGTTTGCTGGTGTTGAGGCATAGAAACAATCCGCCGTTTTCGGGATCGGGAATGTCAGCGGCAAAGGGACCGCGGCGGCGCGTCAGATCTCCGGCCGGCGGCTCGACCTTAATCACCTCCGCGCCGAGATCGGCGAGAAGACGCCCGGCAAATGCCGCCGCTACGCCCTCGCCGCATTCGACCACCACGCAACCCGCCAATGTTCCGCGGCTCCGCGCCGGATCTGCCAATGATGAGGTTTTAAAACGTGCCGATCCCCGGTTTTGCCCGATGCTCAAAGCTCAGCCCCAGTGCATGTGTGCTCGGTGGTGGTCCATCCGCGAACTGATTGTAAACCATAACCGGGGCGCTTAGCATAATAAGAGCAGACCGATTTCGTATAGATTTTCCCGCTAAATTCAGAGGAGGCACTTATGCTTGATCATGTTGGCCTTGCGGTAGCCGACTTTGCCAGGAGCAAGGAGTTCTTCAAGCGGGCGCTGGCGCCGCTCGGGTATCAGTTGGTGATGGAGTTTGACGAAGCGGCAGGTTTCGGGAGCGAAGGCAAGCCCGACTTCTGGATCGGAAAAGGCAGCGCCGGGGGCAACAGTCATATCGCCTTTACGGCCACAAAGCGGAAAATCGTGGACGACTTCTACAAGGCCGCGATGTCGGCCGGGGGACGCGATAACGGCAAACCGGGATTGCGCACGCAGTACCATCCGAACTACTACGGCGCGTTCGTGTTCGATCCCGAAGGAAACAACGTCGAGGCGGTGTGCCACACGCCGGAATAGCGGCTTCATTTCCACGATGCGCGCTGATGCTTGAAATGTGTCAGTCACCCACACCCCTGTTCCCTCTCCCACGACTGAATGTGTGACAGGGAACAGGGGGAGTCACTTCGGTTCCAACGCGCGGGATTCGCCCTTTTTGACGCCGAATTTTTCCAGCCGGTATTGCAGCGTGCGGTAGCTCATGCCGAGCATCTTGGCTGCCTTAGCGATTACGCCGTCGGCTTTCTCCATCGCCTGCATGATGAGGTCGCGCTCGAGGGTGTCGAAATTGATCCCTTCCGGGGGAATTTCGAAGCGATCGCCACGCGCGCGTTCGCCGGGGCGGGCGATTGATTTCTTCGCCAGGACTTCGGAGGGCAGGTCGCGCGGCGTGATTCGATCGCCGTCGCACAGCAGCACCGCACGCTCGATCGCCGACTCAAGCTGGCGAATGTTACCCGGCCATGAGTAGTCAAGCAGCACCTCCATCGCCTCGCGGCTGACTTCCTTGACTCTGCCGCCGGCGATTTGGCCGTACTTGGCCAGGAAATGGTTGGCCAGCACGGGAATATCGGATCGTCGCGAGCGCAGCGGCGGCAGCGTGATAGTCACGACGTTGACGCGATAATAGAGGTCTTCGCGGAAATGCTGCTCCGCCACCTCCTCGGCCAGGTTGCGGTTGGTGGCGGCGACCAGGCGCACGTCAACGTGAAAGGATTCGTTCCCGCCCACGCGGCGGACTTCCTTTTCCTGCAGCACCCGCAGGATCTTCGCTTGCAGCCCGACGCCGAGGTCGGCGATTTCGTCCAGGAACAGGGTTGATTTGTCCGCGGCCTCGATAAGACCGATTTTGCGCTCCGTGGCGCCGGTAAAGGCGCCGCGCTCGTGTCCGAACAGTTCGTTTTCGATCAGATTGTCGGGAATCGCGGAGCAGTTGATTGCCACGAACTGCCGCCCCGCGCGGGGCGACAGCTTGTGGATGGATCGCGCGATGATCTCCTTGCCGGTGCCGCTTTCGCCCTCGATCAAAACTGTAGAATTGGAGGGCGCGACTTTGCGGACAATCTTGAGCACCTCTTCGATTGCCGGGTCCTGGCCGACAATGCCTTCGACCTGGAGCTTGCCTTCCAGGCGGGTGCGCAGGAGCTGGTTTTCTTCCTGCAGATTGGCCAGTTCGGCGGCCTTCAGCGCCGTCATCACCAGGGTCTCGCGGTCGGTGGGCTTGGTCAGATAGTAAAAAGCCCCAGCCTTCATCGCCTTGACGGCGCTGTCGATTGTGCCATGCGCCGTTACCATCACGACCTGGGTGGCGGGATATTTCGGCCGTATGGTCGCGAGCAGCTCCTCACCCGACATCCCCGGCATCACGAGGTCAGTCAGCACCACGTCGAAGGAGCCCAGGGCGAGGAGTTCCAGGGCGCGCTTGCCGCCGGCCGCTTCCTCCACGGCGAAGCCTTCTTCGCGCAAAATCTCCGCCGTTATCTGCCGTTCCGGGTCGTTGTCTTCGACCACCAGTACTGAAGCTTTTTTCATTACGGTTATGCCTGAGATCGGGCCCCATTGAGTGGGAACGAAAACGTTACCACCGCGCCTGGGGGCGGCGAGTTGGGTTGGATTTTAATATCGCCTCCGTGCTTTTCCATGATGCTCTTGGACAAAAACAATCCGATGCCGATTCCCTCGCGCTTGGTGGTGAAGAACGGCTCAAAGACGCGCTGCACGACGCCGGGTTCGATTCCTACTCCAGTATCGGCAAAGCTGACCTGCAACTCGCCGTTTTGACGCGCGAAGGCGATGGTAAGCTGCCCTCCCTCCGGCATCGCCTGCGTGGCGTTGGCCACCACGTTGAGGAAGCACGTGCGAATCTTCTCGCCGTCGACGTTCAACACGGCGGGAACCGCTCCATCTTCTTCGACCACGTCGATATGCTGGCTCTTTAACCGCGATTCAGACAGCGCCAGCACGTCGCTTACGATTGCGCGCAGGTCAGTGGGTGCGGTGCGAATCTCAATCGGCTTGCCGTAATGCAGAAAGTTCTGGATCAGTCCGGAAAGGCGATGAATCTCGCTCTTGATCATCGCGATCTGGCGCAGAAAGTTGTCCTTCTCGTTGCTGAGCTGTCCGGCGTAACGCGAGCGGATCTGGTCCACCGCCAGACTGATGAAGTGGAGCGGGTTCTTGATCTCATGGGCAAGCCCGCCTGCCAACTGGCCCAGCGCGGTGAAGCGCTCAAGCCGGTTGAGTTCTTGCTCGCGTTCGCGCGCGTGGCGCAACTGATCGACCATCTCGTTGAAGCTGCGCGTCAAGAGCCCGATTTCATCGCGCCGCCGCACTTCGGGCACCGGTTCCAGCCCGCGCGCCGCGATATTCTGCGCCGCCCCGGCCACAACGTTGATCGGCCGCGTGTATCGATCGGCCATCGCATAGGAGAGCACGATACCCACGGCGAAGATCACCAACGCGAGCGTGACCAGGCGGGTGCGCGCCTGGCTCAGCAGTTGGGTGTAATCGCCGAAGTTCGCGATGACCTGCACGTACCCCATCAGGTGGTCCTCTACCACCACCGGAATCAGGTAAACCGTGGTTTCGCGCGTAAGCGGCACCAGGTCGTAGGAAGCCGGGCGGCGCGCGTCGGCGCCCAGATGCTCGTTGATCACCACCTGCTTGGAGCGCGGGTTGAGGGCTGCGCCGATCAGATGCGGGTTGGAGCTGTTGATAATCAGGTTCTGGCTCGAGGCGATTGAGACCTCCATGCCCTTGTTGTGCAGGTTGCGCACGTAGTTCTGCAGGCTGTCGCGGTCGGTTGCGCCCACCGCGGTAAGCTCCTGTACGCTGATTTGAATCGCGCCCGCCAGGTCCTTGACGTTGCGTTGTTCGGCTTGCGCGATCGCTTGCTGCGTACTCAGGCTGACCACCACCACGGCGCTGAGTGTCGCGGCCAGCAGCACCACGATGATCACCAGCAGCTTGGCCTTGAGATTTAGGGCTGGAAACCTGGGTTTCATGGCCGGTTCCCTGCCGCGGCGTTCAGGATGGCAACACCGTCACAGGATGTCCGCAGCGATTTCCGCGTCAGCTTGGGCGGCGGGGGGTTTGGGACTACGAATATCGTATCGCCTATTCAACCTCTGCCTGAGCGTTTTTTCTGTGAGCCTCGGGTTTCGCCAAGACCATCATCCGTGTGAGCCAGATCAGGACCGACAGACCGGCCACGATTAGCAGGGCCCGCTGAATGCCGCCCAAGTAATGAAGAATCCGCTCAATTTCGCTCCCAAACACATACCCCAATGAGACGACCAGCGGCACCGAAATTATCGCGCCGAGCAGATCGTACATCAGGAAGCGCGAAGTCGGCACCCCCAACGAACCGGCGCTCAGGTAAACCAGCGCGCGCAGCCCCGCCAGAAAGCGGCCATAGAATACCGCGCGATGGCCGTGACGGTCCATGAACCGGCGCATGCGGGCGATGCTCTTGCGGGAGCCGGGATGGATGAGGCCGAAGTAGCGCAGCAGACCGGTGCCGAAGCGCCGGCCCAGGAAAAACAGCGAGCAGTCGCCGGTAATCACCCCGACAAACGAGACCATCAGGGCCACCGGATATTCGACTATCCCACGATGGGCCAGAAAGCCGCCCGTAAGCAGCACCGCGTCCTCGGGTACGGGCAGCCCCAGACCGCACAGAACCAGGACGATCAGCAGCCCGAAGTAAGTGAAGTGCTCCAGATATGTGGAAACGAGTCCTACCAAACCTAGCTCTCGCGGCGGTTATATCGCTCGCGCAATGCGTCACGGATTTGCTCGATCGGCGTCCCGGTCTTGTACATACGTTCAGCGTCGACCGCCTCGCCGACGCAAATCGCGCAATGGCCGCCGTGGGTGTCGCGGAAGCAGTCGAGCAGATTGTTATGGCCGTGCAAACGGTCGCAGCCGCAGTAGCAATGAAGTTGGGCAAGCAGTTCCGGATGCTCGCGCGCCACCCGATACGCCTCGTGCGCGGGTCCGGTGTAGAGGGCGGGGTCCAGCGTCACTACGTCGCGCCAGACGCCGTTGGGCGCGGCGGGGTCATGAGCGGAGCGCCATGCTCCGGCTCCAAAGTAGATCGCCGCCAATACCAGCACGGCGCCGCTGGCAATCAAAAGGCCACTCTTTCGGCTTTTTCTCATGCTTGTCCCAACACTTAAGTATACCAGTTTAGAGCATTTGCACGACCTGTAACGTCTGTTTTTGGAAGCTGTAGAGATCGGCTGGACGATGGGGCCCGCGGCGCTTGATCGGCAGCTTCTTGAGCAGGCCCATCGCAATAATCTGGCGGCGGAAATTCCTCCGGTCCAGGCTGCGTCCGAGTATCGCGGCGTAAAGGTCCTCCAGTTCCCTGAATGTGAAGGACTTCGGCAATAAAAACGCGGCGATATTGGTATAGACCAGCTTCGACTTCAGGCGCGACAGCGCATAGTCGGCCATCAGCGCATGATCATAGGCCAGTGGCGGGAGCTGACCGGGGACCTCGAACCATCCGCCGGCCGCATACTTGCCCATGGGCGACGCGACCCGGGCCGGATCAAAAATCAAGGCCATATAAGCCACGGAAACGACGTGTGCGCGCGGGTCGCGCGACGGGTCGCCGAAGGTAAACAGCTGCTCCAGCCAGGCGCAATCGAGGCCGGTCGTGGAGTGCAGCTCGCGCCGGGCGGCGTCGTCAAGCAACTCGCCCACGCGCACCAGTCCGCCGGGAAAGGCCCATCTGCCGCGCAGCGGCCCCGACTTGAGCTGGATCAGGTAAGTCTTGAGATGGCCTCGGTCAAGGACGAAGACAACGGTGTCAACCGCCACCTTCGGCCGCTCGTAGCGATGGCGGATGCGTTGCCGCCCGCTTGCGTATGGCGCGGCAGCTTCAGCGCTGTTCATAGTTGGCTGCGTCGTTGTGATGGAGGGGTGGTTCAAGCGAGTGGGCGGGCTTATTGCCGCGCTTGGGGCGTGGGAGCACCTTCTTCATGACCAGGGAGAGGGTGAACGGGTCGTGTCGGCGCGCTCATGAATGCCTCGGGTTCTCTACGCGCTCAACTCCAGCATCCGCTCCAGCGCCTGGCGCGCGCCTTCACGCACCTCTTCGCTCAGTTCGATTTCGTAACGAAGGTGGCGCAACGAATCGAGCGTGCCCTCCAGGGTGATCATTTTCATGTAGCGGCACAGCTTGCACGCCTTGTAGAAATGCTTGCCGGGAATTTCCAGCAGCAAACGGTCCGACAGGCCGCACTCGGTGACAATCAGAAATTCGGTGGCGTCGCTCTCTTCCGCGTACCGCACCATCGCGCTGGTCGAGAGCACGGCGTCGGCCAGACCGAGCACGTCGGAGCGGCATTCCGGATGCGCCAGCACTTTGACCCCCGGCAATCCCCGTTTGACCTTCTCTACTTCGGCGGCCGTTATCTGATGATGTACGTAACAATTCCCGTCCCATGAAATGACTTGCTTCCTGGTCTGGCCCTGCACGTAGTTGGCCAGGTTCTGGTCGGGCACAAAAAGAACATGGTCGGAATCGATCGCGTTAACGATCTTCGACGCGTTGGCTGAAGTACAGCAGGCGTCCGACAGCGCCTTGACGTCGGCGGTGCAGTTTACATACGAGACCACTTTGAGGTCAGGATACACCTTGCTCAGTTCGGCCTTGCGCTCCG
Source organism: Binataceae bacterium (SeqCode) (assembly GCA_035262365.1). GTDB lineage: Bacteria > Desulfobacterota > Binatia > Binatales > Binataceae > JAJPJA01. The sequence goes on along the minus strand of DATFSZ010000009.1, from coordinate 27,082 downwards.
CCAGCGCTTCGGCCGTCACGCTGTCCGCCAGCGAGCATCCGGCCTTCAAATCCGGCAGCAGAACCATCCGCTCGGGGTTGAACACCTTGGCGGTTTCGGCCATGAAGTGGACCCCGCAGAACACGATGATTTGCGCGTCGCGCACGTCTCTGGCTTTACGCGCCAACTCCAGCGAATCGCCGATAAAGTCCGCAACCTCGAAAATTTCCGGCCGCTGGTAGTTGTGCGCCAGGATCACGGCCCCGCGCTCCTCCTTCAGGCGATGGATTTCATCGATTATCGACGCATATCGCTGGCAGGAAGCACGATCGTAATCGTACTGCCCCAGCACGCTGAGTTTGTCGTAGAGCTGATCGCCGGTAAGTGCGGTGTGAGTGTTAGCTTCCATCTCGATGCTCCCCGGAAGTTCCCTTTTATCGTTTTCGCTGCGGAAGCGAAAACCATATTGGGAATCACCCTTTGTGTCAACTTGACACATCTGCAAATCGCACGCAAGCATGATCCGAATGGCGCTCAGCCTGTCCGGGACCGGGGCAAAATGCTATGGCTTGAATAACCCCGCCGGGGAACGGCCGGCAAACTCAATTGCGGCCGTTGATTTCACCAGGAGGTGGAGCATCAATGATAAACCCGGACAGGATTGGCCATGTAGTTTTGAAAGTCCGAGATCTCTCGCGCTCGCGCCAATTTTATTCCGAGGTGCTGGGGCTCGAGGTGATGTTCGAAATGCAGGGGATGGCGTTTTTCGCCAGTCATCGGCGCGACCATCACGAGATCGCATTGATGGAAGTAGGGGCAACCGCCGAAGGTCCGAAGGGTCATCAGGTCGGTCTGTCCCATGTCGCATTCCGGCTCGGCAACGAAGCCGAACTGATCAAGGCATACCGCGAGCTGAAGGAGCGCCAAGTGCCGATCTCCTTCACCGTTCATCATGGAATCACCAAGAGCGTGTATTTCCTGGATCCCGACGGCAATCAGTTGGAGGTTTACTGCGACGTTCCAAAGGAGGAACGTCCCAAGCTGTCGCGCGACTACCTGGGGATGGGTCGGCTCGACTTCGCGCCCGACGATCCGGGCTTGGCCGACGTGATCAAGAGCATGGGACTGGCTTCGATGCGGCAGGGCTGATCGACAGTCGCAGCGAACATTCGCAGAAGGGAACAGGTGAACGATGGAAAAGCGGGCGCTTAGTGGAGTGCGGGTTCTGGAGATGGGCCAGTACATCGCCGGACCGGTGACCGGCAAGATGATGGCCGACATGGGCGCAGAGGTGGTCAAGCTGGAAATGCCGCCGATTGGCGATTACACGCGCGGCTACGGGGGCGTGACTGGTCCGGCCGGCTTTACGCCGGGCTTCACCTACTGGAACCGCGGCAAGCAGAGCGTTTGCATCAACATCAAAAAGCCCGACGGAGCCAAAATCGCCCGCGAACTGGTGCGCCACTTCGACGTGTTGATCGAGAACTTCACTCCGGGCGTACTGGCCAAGCACGGATTGGATTACGAAACGCTCAGGCAGGTTAACCCGCGCCTGATCATGTGCTCGGTGTCGGCGTTCGGGCACACCGGGCCGATGGCCAATCTGCCGGGCACCGATGCGGTTGCGCAGGCGCTCAGCGGGATGACGCATCTGACCGGGAACCCGGGCGGCTCGCCTATCTACACCGGCGCCTACATCGCCGACAACAACGGCGGCGTCAACGCACTGGCCGCGGTTCTGGCGGCCCTGTACTACCGGGAGAAAACGGGAGTAGGGCAGAGTATCGATCTGGCGCTGTTCGAATGCCTGTTCCACATCCACGACATTCCCCTCATCAATCACCTGTTCACCGGCGTCAACCCCGGCCCATGCGGAGCTCATCGCGACGAGGCCACGCCGTGCGGCATTTTCAAGGCGCGCGACGGATACATGATTGTTGTCGTGCTGGCTCATCAATGGCCAGGGTTCTGCAAGCTGATGGGCAAGCCGGAGTTGGCCACCGACCCGCGCTACGCGACGCAGGAGGAGCGCAATTCGCGCAAGTATGAAACCGTCGCCATTGTCGAGGAGTGGCTCCAAACTTTCTCCACGCGCGACGAGCCCGCCCGCCTGTTGCAGGAGAATCATTTCATCGGCGTGCCGGTCCTGGATCTGCCCGGCGTGATCAACCACCCGCAGATGAAATCGCGCAACAACATGCAGCGCATCGACGTGCCCGGCTTCGGCGAGATTCCGCTTCCCAAGGCGCCGTTTCACTTTTCCGAAACGCCCGTGGAGATTCCTCCGGAGCTGAGCCTGCTCGGGCAGGACAACCAAAGGGTGTTGGGAAAATACCTGGGCTACTCGCCGCAGCAAGTCGCGGACCTGACGGCCGGCGGTCTGCTGGGTGAGGCTGCGGAGCTCAGCGAGCGGCGCAAACGCGACGCGCGTTGATGGAGAATGTCGAGATCAAGGCGCGATGCCCGGACCTCGCGGCGATGAGTCGCGCGGTCGGCGCTGCGGGCGCGGTCTTCGAACGCAGCATCGAGCAGATAGATACCTATTTCACTGCTCGGAACGGGCGCCTCAAATTGCGCCGCGAAGACGGCGTTGACCGGTCGTTGATTTTCTACCGGCGCCCGGATGACAGCTCGCCCAAGGTGAGCAGTTACGACCTGATGACGATCGCGCCCCACCAGCATGTCGGATCTCTGCTCGAGCAAGCATTGGGGATCAAGATCGTGGTGCGCAAACGCCGCCAGCTGTGGCGCCTGGATAACATCCGCATCCACCTGGACGAAGTCGAGGGGCTCGGCGCATTCATCGAGTTCGAAGTCGAGGTATTGCCCGGCCGCGACGTTCCCGGATGCCGCATCCAGGCCGAGGAGTTGCTCCGACGTCTTGGAATACCTGAGGCCAATCTGCTGGCGGGATCGTACTCTGATCTGATGCTGTGAAAGGCTGCGGGTTTGGCGTGGATGCGATCTACACGAGCCGCTTGCCCATGCCCATACTGAATCAGGGCGGGTCATCGGGAAACACCCGCAGCCACAGGGCGGCTACCTCGGATGCGTCATTGTCCGCGAAGCGTCGAATCAGCAGCGATCCGGAATTGTGGTTCGTCATAAAAGCACCGCCCGGCTAATCCGCGCGTCCGGCATTAACGATGGAACAGGCTTATTTTCCGTTTTCCTCTATACCTGCTGTCCCGGGAATAACGCGGCCCGAATGACCTCTTTGCGCTCGCTCTTGTCCAGCGCTTCGGCCGCGCGCGACAGCGGAAACCTGGCGTCGCACAATTCAAGATACGGATAGTGACTGATGTGTTGGGCGAGGAAATCGAGAGTCTTCTTCAAGTAATGCGGCGGATAGGTGACTACTCCGTGGATGTCGATCGATTTGGTGGTGATCAGCGATGGCGCCAGCGGCGCGGCCAGCCCGCCCGAAATGTTTCCTACCTCGATCAGCCGCCCGCCGTTGCGTACCAGGTTGACCGCTTCGACAAAGGCTTCCGGATTACCCGCCACTTCCAGGACCACGTCGGGGCCCCTTGCACCGGCCAGATCGCGTACCCTTGCCTGACGCGCCTTGAGGTCGGGATATTGACGCAGGTCGATTACCTCGTCGGCGCCAAAGCGCCGCGCCTGTGCCAGCCGTAGATCGACGCCGTCGATTGCAATCACCCGGGCGCCGCGCGCCTTCGCGATTGCCATCGCATGCAGACCCAATCCACCCGCGCCCAGTACCAGCAGCTTTTCCCCGTAGGACAGCCGGCCGCGATCCAGCGCCCAATAAACCTGCGACATCGCGCAGTTGGCGGAGGCGGCTATCAAATCGGGAACGTTGTCCGGAATACGGTAAAAATGCTGGTCGGGCTTGATAAAGTAATGGGTGGCGAAGGTGGCGGTGAAATGCGGGGCCACATCGGGATGAGGCACGCCCAGGCCCCGGCTGACGCATCCCGCATGATTACCGGCCACGCAATTGTCGCATCGGTTGCACACCGTGTAATAGACCGGCGCGATGCGGTCGCCAACTTTTACCGGAACGCCGGCCCAGTCCTTGCTCACGCCTTGACCGAGGGCGTGGATTATTCCGCTCATCTCATGGCCCGGCATCACTCCGCGCCGCCCCAAAACCTCACCCTTCCACATGTGGACTTCGGAGCCGCAGACGTTGGTCTGGGTAACTTCGGCCACCACTCCGCCGGCGAGGGGATCGGGAACATCGTGCTGGAAGAACTCAAGCTTATGGCTCTCGGGAATGAATGCGATTGTACCCTTCACAGCGCGTGCTCCTTTGCGTCGTCAACATCTTGCAAGGCTCGGCGGTCGCTTCTTTCCCCGGGGAGATATAGGAGAAAAGAAGCCGCTTCAAGTCCCGTTCAGCGAGTTTGAAGGAAGGCGCGCAGTCTGCTTCTGCAGCCGCGGACGAATCAAGGCGCGGGATTGCTCACCAACGAGGGCACCTGCCCGGATGCGATCATTGCGCACAGCCGGGCGGCAATCAGCTCGCCGCCCACGCGATGGCCGAGTTGGTTCCAATGTCCCTCGCCGACTTTGGTGTTCGTAAACCCATGCAGAAACACGTGATGCTGCTGCGCGTAAGCCGCCAGCGGCTGCGACAGGACCAGCACGGGAAACCCATCGCGCCGGCCCAGGGTTTCAATCCTCAGGTCGGGATACCACAGATCAGCGACGCCCAGGCGCCGCATGTATTGATCGCGCACTGCGCGGTCGGGCCACACCTGGATTCCGGTTGTCAGAGTCACGGTCAGGAAGGCGGCCCCGTGCGCTTTGACCTCGCGATTCATCTCCTCGATGATGCCTTCGGTCACGTGCCAGGCGTCGCGCCACGCAGAGTCAGTGGGCGGCTTGTACACCACGTCGTTGATCCCCAGTTCGGCGCCTTCAGTCTTGTGATGATGATGGTGCTTGCCGGGCAGGCGATCCCTGATCGCGCGCCATCCATCGTCGATCATCTTCACCACCGCCGATTGATTAGGGTCAAAGCGCAGCCGCGATTCAAAACGCATCATGCATCGCGCGCGGCTCACAGGCGAGTCGTATAATGGTCCGGTCAGGATCATCTGACCGTCGCGATACACGAAGAACGGACGGCATCGCTCGGTCTCCAACGTCACTGAATTGTTCACGATGTCGTTGCCGGTGAACAACGCCAGCACGACGATATCGGGCGAAAACCGCCATGCCTGGTGCCGCAGGGTCATCAATTCCTGCGCGGTACCGTAGCCGTTTACGCCCAGGTTCAGCACCTCAACCTTGCGCCCGCCAATCGCCGGACAGGAAGTCAGCGTGCGTCCGATTACCGCGCTGAAGGTCTGGTCCTCGGCTATCTGTTGGGCCTCGGTAAAGGAATCGCCCAGCATTGCAATCCGTATCGTATTGGGCGGTTTGGCCAGCGGTGTTTCGGGACCGCGGAAGCCCTCGCGGTTGATGCGTACGTAGGCGTCGCCCTCCTTCGTGTACGATCCTGCGGCGCCTGGCCGCAGCACCCATCCGCGATAGCGGTCATAGGTGTAGAATGCCGGCTTGGCCAGTCCGGCCACGCGCAGCCCGATCTCACCGATTACGAGCGCCGCGAGGATCCCGAAGCAGAGCAGCACAAGACGCGCGAATATTTTCGCGATCATCTTCACATCAGGCGCGTTACGTGGAAGGGGCCTCCGTGCCGGTTCTTCTTGCCGGATCTACTTCTTGCGCGCCACCGTCAACCCGTCAGATACCGGAATCATCACGGCGTCAACGCGTTGATCATGCGCGATCAGGTCATTCAAGGCGCGTATCGCCTTGGTATCGTCGGTCTGGTTCTTGGGATCGATCACACTTCCGCCCCACAGCACGTTGTCGATCAGGATTAGACCGCCCGCTCGCGTGCGCTTGAGGCATTCTTCGTAATAGTTGCGATAGTTGACCTTGTCGGCGTCGATGAAAGTAAAGTCCAGGACGTGATTGGAGGGCAGGGCGCTCAGCGTTTCGACCGCGGGTGCGAGCTTGAGCGTAATCTTTCCGGCCAGCCCGGCCCGATCCCAGTAGCGGCGCGCGATCTCCGTCCATTGCGGATTGACGTCGCAGCACAGCAGGTGCCCGTCGGGCGGCAGGGCCCGCGCGATGCATATCGCGCTGTAGCCGGTAAAGGTGCCGACCTCCACCGCGCTGCGAGCGCCGATCGAGCGCGCTAGGATGGCCATCAGGCTGCCCTGCTCGGCTGCAATCTGCATCCCGGCAATCTGGCCGAGCTTGTGTGTTTCCGCCGCCAGTTCGGCCAGCAGCGGATCGCTGTTGTGTCCATGATCGAGCAGGTATTTGTGAAGCTCTCGGGTAAGCGGGGTGAATTTCTCGTCGGCCGCCATTGATGCAGTCCTTTCCGGGCAAGTTGCCGTCGCACTGGTTCGTGTATAACGATAGCATTGACGGCGGTGACCAACGATGGCCTTCCCACTCAATCGTCCCCGAAGATTGCGCCGCACCGAGGTGCTGCGCCGGATGATACGCGAGACGCGGCTTAGCCCGGACAACCTGATTCATCCGCTGTTCGTCTGTCCAGGACACGGTGTTAACAATCCAATCGGGTCGATGCCGGGTGTGGCGCAGATGTCGCCGGATGTCGCGGCGCGCGAAGCGGCGGAGATTGCGGCCGCGGGCGTGCCGGCGATCATTCTGTTCGGCCTGCCTGAGCACAAGGACGCAATCGGCAGCGAGGCGTGGAGCGACAGCGGCTCAGTGCAGCGCGCGATCGGAGAAATCAAAGACCACGTGCCCGGGCTGGTAGTCATAACCGACGTCTGCATGTGCGAGTACACCGACCACGGCCATTGCGGGGCGATCAAAGATGGCGACGTGGACAACGATGCGACGCTCGAGTTGCTGCGCCGCGAGGCACTGTCCCACGCGCGCGCCGGCGCCGATATCGTCGCCCCTTCCGACATGATGGACGGGCGGGTGGGCGCGATCCGCGCGACGTTGGACGAAAACGGCTTTTCGCTGACTCCGATCATGGCGTACTCCGCCAAATACGCTTCAGCTTTTTACGGGCCGTTTCGCGAAGCGGCGGAATCGGCGCCCCAGTTCGGCGACCGCCGCTCCTACCAGATGGATCCGTCCAATGGTGACGAAGCCCTGCGCGAGGTCGCGCTCGATTTGGAGGAGGGTGCGGACATCGTGATGGTGAAGCCTGCTCTGCCGTACCTGGATCTGATCTGGCGCGTCAAGCACGAGTTCAAGTGTCCTGTGGCGGCCTACAACGTGTCGGGTGAATACTCGATGATCCGTGCGGCAGGAATCAACGGCTGGCTCGATGAACGGCGCGCCGCGATGGAAGTGTTGGTCGCGATCAAACGTGCCGGCGCCGATTTGATCCTCACCTACTTCGCCAAACAGGCCGCGCGGGAACTAAATTCATAGACTGAAGAATCCTTAAGTCACGCCTCGCAGACGACGCTGCCCCTTTCTACCGACCGCAGCTCTCCGGTCGCCTTCACAAGACACGCCTTGGGCACGGTATGCTTCTTCGCGGTATTTCAGCTTGTTATTCCGGCCAATGGGGCGTCAGCGAGGGGTGGAGAAAAATCCTTGATGAGGAACGAAAAAAAGTGCCCACAGGATTTGATCCTGTGGGCACTGGGGAGGGAAAGGGATCTGCAGATTCGGCCGATCACGTTCCGGGTCTGTGCTGGCGCTGCGCCTGCCGCTGAGGTTCGGCCGGCCGCGCTGCATGAGCCATCGGCGCTGGACGAGATACCGGCGCGGCGTGAACCATCGGTGCAGGGCGTGAGACCGGCGCTCGACTGACTGACGCCCGCCGTTCAGCGTTGACTTGCGCGGCGCGCATTTGCGCGGAGCGGCTTGCCGCAGCTGCCCGTTCCTGTGCAGCTGCCCGGTTGGAGCTGGCGCGCTCCTGGGCTACGCGGCTCGCTGCGGCGCGTTCCTGCGCCGCGCGGCCGGAAGCGGCGCGCTCCTGGACCATGCGGCTTGCGGCATTCCGTTGCTGTGCTGCGCGACTAGCTGCCGAACGCTCTTGCATGGCTCGGCTGCTGGCCGCGCGTTCCTGTGCCGCCCGCTCAAGAGCCACGCGTTCAGCTTGCTGCCGGCGGAGATTGTTCATGGTCTGCGGCTCAGGCCGCGGCTGCTGTTTAAGCCGTTGTTGTTCCGCCGCATTCGGCGCAACCCGTCGCGCCTGCTCGGCGGCTCGCGCTTGAGCCGAACGCATGGCTTCTGACTGCTGACGCGAGCGCTCCTGCTGAGCGGTGTTCAACCGCGCTGCGTTCTCCCGCTGGCGCGTACGCTCCTGAGCCGCTTGCTGCGCGGCGTTCATTCGTGCCGCATTCTGCCGCTGCATCTCTTGCTGGCGGCTGCGTTCCTGCGCCGCTTGCTGCGCGGTGTTCATTCGCGCCGCGTTTTGCCGCTGCATCTCCTGCTGGCGAGTAAGCTCCTGAGCTGCCTGCTGCGCGGCGTTCATTTGCGATACCCGCTGTTTGGTCAGAGCCTGTTGGCGTTGCTGAGCGGCGAGCTGAGCGCGCTGCGCCTGTTGCGCGGCACGCATGGACGCCTGCGCAGTACGTTCCTGCTGCGCGCGCGCTTGTTGCTGCACGCGGTCGCGTTGCGTATTGAGTTGAGCCAATTGCTGCGCGTTGAGCAGGTTCCTGGCTCGCGCTTGCTCCAGCGACTGCTGCTGGAGGCGCTGCTGCTGTTCACGCAGCGTGCCCATTCTCTGCTGCAATTGCCGCTGCTGCGCCACTTCGCGCGCCGAGGCTTGAGCCAGGGCGCGATTGGAGGCGATCATCTGCTGTTGCTGGCGCGCCATAACCTGCGTCAACTGCATCGCGCGTTCACGTTGAGCCTGCTGATGAAGGATCGCTTGCTGCAGCGCGAAGCTCCACTGCGGATGTCTTTGCTGGATGAAGTTCGGATTGCGCGCGCCCCACCAGTAGATGTCATGCCAGCGGTGCTGTTGGTCGAAGTCGCCATACCAGTCGGGATGATGTTGTGCAGCCCAGTTGGCATTGTGTGCGTACCACCACGCGTCGGTGCGCCAGATGCGATGGTCATCGAAATCGCCCCACCAGTACGGATGATTGGTGCGAACCCAGTCGGGATCGTGATTCCACCACCAGGATGCTGGCCGCCAATTGTAATCGTTGTCGTAATCACCCCACCAATTGGGATGGCTTACAACGACCCACTGCGGATCCTGGCTCATCCACCATCCGGCCGGCTGCCACACATGATAACTGTCCCAATCGCCCCACCAGTCAGGCTGGTTCACTACTACCCATTGCGGGTTCGCGACGTACCAATAGCTGGCCGGTTGCCATACGCCATTGGGGTCGGCGTCGCCCCACCAGTCTGGATTGTTGATTACATATTGCGGCTGATTGGCATACCACCAGGACGCCGGATACCAGACTCCCTGGTAATCCGCGCCCCACCACTCGGGATGATAGACTCGCACCCAGCCGGGAAAGTTCTTTACCCACCAGTTGGCCGGATACCAGGCGCCCTGATAAACCGCGCCCCACCATTCGGGGTGATGACTCCTTACCCAATCGGCGCGATGCTGCCACCACCAATCGGCGGGACGCCAGACACGATCGTTGTCGTAATCGCCCCACCATTCCGGATGGTGATGGCGCACCCAGTTGGGATTGTTCTGCCACCACCAGGATGCGGGACGCCAGACACGCCCATCATCATAGTCGCCCCACCAGGTGGGATGATTCTGCCGGACCCAGTCGGGATGGTTTTGCCACCACCAGCCGGCATCGTGCCATTGATGGCCCTCATCGTAGTCGCCGAAGCCCAGGCGCGGATCTATCATCTGCGCCGACGCTGTCCCGGCGAAAAAGATGAATACGGCCGCCATGGCTGCCAGTGTCGTAACAATTACTTTGATTCTGTTCATGTTGTTTTTCTCCACCGCCGGATTTGCCTCCACCTCGGTCAAAAGTAATTTGCGTGCCGGATTACCGTTATACGTTTTGGGTTAAACCAAGCGTTTGGAGTGGCACGGCTTAAATGCTCAGAAAACACAAGTCCCGAAAGAAAAAAGGACCAGACTTCTACCCCAGTTCGACATTCAAGGCGTTATCTAGCAGCAAGGAACTTGCCAACCCGCGACGCAGACTGGAATCTGGTGATTCGGGGCGTCCGGCGTGCATTGTGAAAAATCTATAGCCGCAACAAGGCAGTGTCGTTGCCGCGATACGCAAAATTACCTGTTGTGTACAAAGGCAATCCGCCCGCGCCGCGCCATGCTTGCCGCCCCATCGCATACACATGACAATACAGACGTTTCTGGAAGGCGTTTCGCTTACACCTTGTGGTGCCGTTGGGAGATTATCTAATCGTTGCCGTGACATTCGCTCTGATCACACGCATAGGAAAGCGGCTATCTTGTTTGATCTTCTATCGCTTTGAGCCTACGGGTGGGTGCGCGCGGGTTTCTGTAGATGGCTTTTCCACGGCTAATTGCCTGCGCGGCGGATTATGACAGCCCTGTCCAATCTCTCAGCCCCTGAGCCCACCGGCGATAAGTCAACTGCGAAACGATTGCCGCAGTTGCCCCGCGTTTTGCGCCTATCAAGCGCTCTGTCGGAAATTCCGGGAATAGGTCCCAAACGGGCTGAACTGCTCGTTCAGCGTGGCGTCGCCACTGTTGGCGACCTGCTGCTGCGCTTCCCGTCGCGATATCTGGACTGGCGCAAAGTTAAACTGATACATGAGATTACGCCGGGTGAGGTTGCAACCATTGGGGGCTCCCTTGTCGGCCTCAGCGAACGCCCGATGCGCGGTTCGCGATGGCGCCGGCTGCTCAGCGGATCGCTGTGCGACGCGCGCGGCGAACAACTTCGGGTGGTATGGTTCAACGCACCGCCGCATCTGCGCGATCGCTTCAGCGGAGCCGCCAATGCGATCATTCAGGGCAAGGTAAGCCGCGGTGCCGACGGCCGGCTCGAGATGGCTCATCCCGAAGTTTATCTGCCAGGTCAGGATCCGCCGCTGGCGGTGCAGCCCGCCTACCGCGCGGGAGATCTGATTGGGCAGCGTCTGATAAGAACCGCGATGGACCGTGGACTGGCAGCCGCCGATCAAATGCCGGCTGCGATTCCGGTTCAATTTCGCGCGCAACTTGAATTGCTGCCGGTGGCGGATGCACTGCGCTATCTGCATCAGCCGCCGCCTGATGCCGATCTGGACGCGCTGCGATCCGGCACTACGCCCGCGCATCAGGCGCTCGCGGCCGATGAGATGTTCGCGTTTGAGCTGGCGCTTGAGATCGATCGGGAGCAAGCGCACCAACGGCGCGGAATCGGGTTTGAGGCCGGGACTGGTCTGGACCGCCGTTTCGCTGACGGACTTCCTTTTCAATTGACCTCCGCGCAGCGCCGCGCGATCGAGGAAATCCGCGCTGACATGGCGCGGCCCGCGCAGATGAACCGGCTCCTTATGGGCGACGTCGGCAGCGGTAAGACCGTGGTCGCGTTGTGGGCGATAGTCAACGCGATTGATCACGGCTACCAGGCCGCCCTGATGGCGCCGACGGAGCTGCTTGCCGAGCAGCATTACGCGACCTGCCAGCGCCTTTGTGAAACAACCGGTATTCGGGCCGGCCTGTTGTCCGGGAGTCTTCCGGCCTCGCGCCGGCGTGAGGTACTCGCGTGGCTTGCCAGCGGTGAGCCCGGCGTCGTTTTCGGCACCCAGGCGCTGATTCAGCGGACGGTTGAAATACCCCGGTTGGGGCTCGCCGTTATCGACGAGCAGCATCGCTTCGGAGTCTTCGATCGCGTCCGGCTTCAGGCGCTCGGACCGCAAGCCGATATGCTCCTGCTGAGCGCCACGCCCATTCCGCGCAGCCTGGCCCGCGTGCTGCTGAGCAACCTGGAAGTGACCACGCTCGACGAACGTCCCGCGGGACGGCCTCCCATCATCACAGAGCTGGTCGTGGAAGGTGAGCTGGATCGCGTTTGGAGCAAGGTGCGGGCCGAGGTCGGCAGGGGGAATCGCGCCTATTGTATTCTGCCGTTGATTGAAAGCGAGGATCAGCAGGAACTGGCCGTGACGACAGCGGCGACGGAACTGCGCGCGGGCGCGCTTGCCGGGCTGCGAATCGGCGTAATGCACGGGCGTCTTGGCGCGGAAGAAAAAGATGTCGTGATGCGCGATTTCAGGGACGGCAAACTGCAAGTGCTGCTTTCAACCACGGTGATCGAGGTGGGAATCGACGTACCCCAAGCGACTACGATGGTTGTGATGGGCGCGCAGCGCTATGGCCTGGCCCAGCTCCATCAGTTGCGCGGACGAATCGGGCGCGGCACCGAGCCGGGATTCTGCTATCTGGTGCTAAGCGGCGCGGCCAACAGCGTGGTGCGCGAAAAACTCAAGGTGCTGGTTGAGAAGACGTCGGGGGCCGAGATTGCTCAAGCTGATCTTGAACAGCGTGGACCGGGCGATCTGTTCGGTCCGCGCCAGGCCGGACCACTGCCGCTGCGCTTCGCGCATTGGATGAACAATTTTGATACCATTTTGCGCTTGCGCGATCTTGCCCGGGAATGGCTGCGGAGAGACCCTGATCTGAACACGGCCGCCTCCCGCGGCGCGCGTGCGGCGTTGAAGCGTCTGCTCGATGGCGCCGCACCGGGCGCTTTGGGCGCGGGCTGAACGTGCCGGCCGCAAACGATGGCAACCCGAAAGAAATCCGGCAATCCAGGTAAATCGGCCTTTCGCACTCTTCGCGAGTTCTCCGCCGGAGGCCTGATCTGGCGCCGCCCCAAGCCCGGAGAGAAGGCGGAGGTGGTCCTGGTCAAACCGGCGGGAAAGGAAACCTGGGTAATGCCCAAGGGCGGCCTGGAATCTAAGGAAACCGTCGAGCAGGCCGCGATGCGCGAATGCGAAGAGGAAACCGGCTTCAAGGTCAGCATCGATCAGCCGCTGGGCGACGTGTCTTACTTCTACGCGCGGCGCGAATCTCCCAACGGTCCGCTCTATCGGATTTTCAAGCGGGTCAGCTTTTTCCTGATGCGCCATCATGGCGGCGATCCGAGCCAACATGACGATGAAATCGAGGATGTCAGGTGGTTCAGGATCGACGACGCGGTGCACCAGGCCAGCCATCGCAACGAGCGCGCGCTGATCGTCAAGGCCGCGGAGTTGCTCGATCAGCCCGGAGGCGCGGGGAGTTGAGCCCGCACCGGCGCGGGCGCTACGGCCGGCCGGGAAGGCGGCGGTGCGATGATAACGCGGGATTGTTGGAACAGGTCGCTTTCCATCTGTGCAAAGGCGCGCGCCGCCTCACCGATCACTACCAGCACCAGGCTGGATTGGTAGTCCACACGATGTGCCGTCTGGACGCCTAAGCGGCGGTCCAGTGCCTCGGTGTAGGCCGCGGCCAATTGGCTCGCGGCGCGCTCACTGCTCAAATCTATCATCCAGATCACGCTCAAATCCGAGCCGCGCGTGAGGCTCACGATCCGGTCCCCTTGCCAGGATTCGGCCAGGGTGGCCTGCCGGCTGTCGGCGCCGAAAGCCAGCTTGAGAATCACGCTTAGACCCAATTCGCCCTGGCAATTCTCATCCGCCTTGGTCCATCCGCCAAGCGCCCGCTGGTAGCCTGCCAGATGGATTTCGGCTGGAGGCGTTGGCCGGTCGAAGTAAAGCTCGGGATGAAGTATCTGCGCGCTGGACTGCGGTGGCTGGCGAAACAGTTGGTCGATCGCGCCGTAGCCGCCGCGATGGTATGCCGCGGCAACGAATTTGACCCCGGCGCTGTATTGAAAAATCAAGGGCTCGCGCAGCCCCTCGGGTGCGAACTTGGCTTCCTTGGCAAACATTTCCGGCAGTCCGGACAGCTGCGAGACCAGCATGTCGAGCTTCGTCTGGTCCATCCCGCCAACAACATAGGCAAAACCCGTGATTGTAGCGTCCCCTTCCGCGACGCTTTTTAACGCCAGGGCGCGGTCGTCGTTGTCCTTGAGCGCGTCGAGCTTGGCGGAGAGGTCGAAGTGTTGGTCCTGTAGGGCGTGAGTCAACTCGTGCGCCAATACCATCTCACCCATCAGGTCGCGCTGAGTCAGGAACTCGGCCGCGCCACCCCATACTCCCGCGCCGGTGGTTCCATTTACCAGGACCATCCGCTTCGTGTCCGGGTCGTAAAAGCCGGCAATTTGGTCGTCGAGCAGCTTCAGGGTTTGCTCTTTGAGATCGATGCCCGGCGGGTAAAGTCCGATCAGGCTGCCGGCGCGGCCGTCGATTTCGAATTCGCGGTCGCTGATCTCGTGGGTGAGCTGCGCCTTGATATCGCGGTCGGCTTCGGCGCGGTTTTCCACCACCAGCGGAACCGGCTTGAGGAAGGAAAGCTGGCGCACTTGCTGCAGCCCGGCTTCGATCTGGCTTATTTTGGCCTTATCAACTGCGCCCGAGCGCACTATTTGATAAGCGCATCCGACCGCCGCGAACGCAGCGATCGTCAGCCATCCGCGCCGCAGCCGGCCAAGCTTCATTAGCCGACTCATTGGCGTTCGATTATCGAGGAAAGCCCAAGCTGCGCAGTCTGGCTGGCGCGAGACAAAGCGCTCGCATGATCGGGGAAGGCGCCCATCCGAACCCTGTAGTACGCGCGCCGGCCCACGCTCAGATGCTCCACTCGCACGTCCGGAAAGTACCGGCTTAGTTGAGCCTCCAGCCGCTGCGCGTGAGAGGAATTGGAAAACGATCCGACCTGCACGAAATAACCCGGCTGCACCTGCGGACCCGAATGGATCACGGCGATTCGCACGTGCGCCGTGCCGGTATTGACGATGCCGAGCGCCGCAGCGGCGCCGTGGGACAGGTCAATCTTGCGCCCTTTGAGGAAAGGGCCGCGGTCATTGATACGGACCTCCACGCTGCGGCCGTTTTGCAGATTAGTCACCAGCGCGCGTGTGCCCAGCGGCAGCGTGGTTGACGCCGCCGTCAAGTCTTCCTGGTCGAAGATCTCTCCGGTGGCGGTGCGTTTGCCGTTGAAACCCGGTCCGTACCATGAAGCAATGCCGTCTTCCGATGATCCTGGGGGCGGTGGCAGCGCACGTCGGGATGGCGGCGGCGGGCCGACGCGCGCGCCGAACAGCGCGCATCCGCAGAGCGCGCCGGCCATCGCGAGCGCCGCGAACAGCCGGCCCAGATGCCGGTAACCATCCCCGCCCGACACAACCTCCACCGCCCCTGATTATATGAGTTAGAGGTACAGGTGGGCAAAGCCCCTGTTCAATAATCTCCGAAAGACGCTTCTTGACCTAAGCAGCGCGATGCTAGGATCGAATTGTAATGTATGTACGTATGCGTCATCACACGATTTGACGCTTTTGGTGCGATTTGACCATGCTCCGGAGCCGTCAGCAGATCGAGGAATTGGAAGAACGCACTCTGGCGCCGTACGCGATGCGCTCGGTGGCCAGCCTGGGACGGCGCTTTGCCCAGGCCGAACATCCCTTTCGCACCGCCTTTCAGCGCGATCGCGACCGGATTATCCATTCCGCGGCCTTCCGCCGCCTGGAGTACAAAACGCAGGTTTTCGTGAACCATGAGGGCGATTACTACCGCACCCGCTTAACCCACACGATGGAAGCGGCCCAAATCACACGCACCGTGGCGCGCGGGTTGGGACTTAACGAGGAATTGGCCGAAGCCGTCGTCCTGTCGCACGACCTCGGTCATACGCCTTTCGGCCACGCCGGTGAAAAGGTGCTCAACGCGCTGATGGAGCCCTACGGCGGCTTCGACCATAACGCGCAAAGCCTGCGCACGGTTGATTGGATCGAAGAACGCTACCCGCTGTTCCGCGGCTTGAATCTGACTTTCGAAGTGCGCGAGGGGATCATCAAGCATTCCGAATTCAAGTCGCGCCCGGCGGCGCAGCAGTTCGATCCCTCGCTCTATCCGTGCCTGGAGGCGCAGATCGTCGATCTAGCCGACGAGATAGCCTACCTCGCGCACGACGTGGACGATGGGCTCAAGTCCGGGATGCTGTCGCGAGCGGACCTTGATGGCTCCGAGCTGGTGTGCGCGGCGGACCGTGCGGTGCGCGAGTCGTTTCCGGATATCGACAACCGGATCGGCGGACGCTACCAGCTCGTGATCCGGATGATCGACATGATGGTCACCGACCTGCTTGCCAATATCGATCGCGACCTGAACGCCGGTGGGATCAACAGCGTTGCCGGCGTAAGACGCGCCGGGCGCGTCCTGGCCTCGTTCAGTCCGGCGATGGCGCCGCAGGTGGCGGAGTTGAAGCGCCTGATGAACGACAAGCTGTATCACCATTACCGGGTGCTGCGGATGACCCAGAAGGCGGGGCGCGTGCTGAGCCAGTTGTTCAAGGCCTACATGGACGAGCCGGCACAGATACCTCCGCATATCGCGCAGCGGATGGAAACCGAAGGCGACTCGACGGCGCGCGTGATTGCCGATTATATCGCCGGGATGACCGACCGCTTCGCGCTCGATGAGTATCGGAAGTTGTTCGATCCCGACGAGCGCGTCTGAAAAGGTTCCCATAAGCTCATGTCTTGCTTACGATTACGGTTGAGTTGGCGGTGGAGGGGTGGCAGGTGGCGGTGCGCAAGAAAGTCCTCGTAATCGTACGCGACGATCATATCGGCGATCCGGTTGGCGCGATCTTCCTGGACCTCGAAGGTGGCGACGCGGAAGTGACCCGCCGGGTCCGCGAATACCTGGGCGGCAAAATCCAAATTCTCAAGCTGGTCTTGAAGGGCGACCGTGTAAACGTCGAGGTCGAGGCGTCGCCATTTTCGGATGAGGCCAATCGCCTGGCCGAAGCCGCCGCCGACCTGGCCCGCAAGGGCGCTCCGCGCAACGCAATCGCGATGTTCAGACAGGCTCTTGAGCTCGACCCGTTGGGCGGCCAGGCGCTGCACGACATGGGGCTGGCGCTGCTCGACCTCAATCGTCCGGCGGAGGCGCTGGGGATCCTGCGCCGCGCCCGCGAGGTGCTTGGCGACACCGTTGACCTGTTGCGCGCGTTGGCGCGCGCCTGCGTTGCGATGGACCGGATTCCCACTGCGGTCGGCTACCTGGAACGCGCGCTTGAACTGGAGCCCGCCAACCGGGTAATCCGCCGCGAACTGCTGGCATTGGGCCGCCGCCCACCCCCCACACCAATTACCCTGCGCGGCCCGGCTGCGAGCCGCCGCCGGCTGCACTGAGTTCTTGTTCACTGGTGCTGCCCACTAATGCTTTCGCGGACTGAAGCGGGAAGCGGGCACGGAACCCTGTGTTACGTCAATCGAAATTGCCGTCAGAGGCGCCGGCGGCACGCAGGATGTCTTTTTCCAATGCGCCGTTGGAGCTGCATTGCTGAACGCGCGAGTTGCCGGCGAACTGATAGATGCCCTGGAATTCAGCCCTCACGGTTACAAAAGTGCGGTCGGCCCCTTCCCGGTCCAGTTTCATCCGCACCGTGATGTCGCCCTGTTGCAGCGAGTCAAAGAGCCGCAAGGTTGGCACTTTGCAGTAAGCCCAATTGGTCCACTTCAGCTGGTCCTGCACGGTCCGTTTCGCGACCAATTCCGCTTTCGACCTGTTCTTGTTCATCGATACGATCTGAAAATCGCGCAAGCTGTTGGGCGAGAAATAATTGGACATCGAGGCATAGACCTGCGCGAAAGGCCGATGAATATTGGCTGAACGGCTGAAACTCCGGGACCATGCGACCGCTGATGCGAGGACCGTCAGCAGCACGATGGTGATGGTCAAAGTCAGGCGCACAGCGCCGCCTCCTTTCAATACGGTAGGCGTAGCATCCATGGCTGCCGAACATAGCCTCGCACCGCGCGCACAGTAAATGAGGTGATTGCCCGCACGGCCTCCTTCGGGTACCAGTCGGAATGCCCTGACGTAATCAGGCGCCTGCGTTCAAATGAAACTCGCCTGGGAGGAAGCCCAAGATGGGAGTTTTGCTCACCGAAATTCGCGGCAATGTCGCCTACCTGACGATGAATCGCCCGCAGGTTCACAATGCGCTCAACCCCGAATTGATGGTTTCGCTGGCGCGCGCATGGCATCGACTGCGGATGGACGATCGCGTCCGTGTGGTCGTGCTGACCGGCGCCGGAGACAAGGCGTTTTCAGCCGGTGCCGATCTGGACCGGCTGATTCCGCTGCTGAGCGGAGCGCGCGCGGTGGAAGATGAATGGGACCGCGAACTGGTGAACCATCCGGAGGTCATCGAACATGCGGTGCTCAAGAGCATCGATTTTTTCAAGCCGGTAATCTCCGCCGTCAACGGATTTTGTGTGGCCGGCGGGATGGAGATGATGCTTGCCTCGGACATCAGGGTTGCCGTGGACTCCGCCAGCTTCGGCCTTCAGGAGGTCATATGGGGAATCGCGCCGCTGGGGGGCTCGCTGGCGCGGCTGCCGCGCCAGATGCCGTGGTGCAAAGCGATGGAGGTGCTGCTGACCGGCAGCCGCTTCGACGCTCAGGAAGCCTGGCGCCTCGGGTTGGTCAATTATGTCGTGCCGCGAGAGCAGTTGACGTCCAAGGCCGAACAGTTCGCCGCGACAATAGCGGAGAATGGTCCGCTCGCGGTGCGCATCGTCAAGGAGGGCGCGCTACGATGCGCGGGTACCAGCCTGGAGCGCAGCTTCGCGATTGAATTGGAGCTGCGTCCGATCATCGAAGGTTCGGAAGATGCACGCGAGGGGCCGCGCGCGTTTTTGGAAAAGCGCAAACCCGTATTCAAGGGACGATGACGGATGGGTATGTCGGGACTTGAGCGCGGACCCCTCCCGCGGCTGCTGAACCCAAAACGGCACTGGCTCGCTTTTGGTGCAATCATTGCCGGCACCCTTTTGCTGACGCTCTACAAACTCGGCTCGTGCGGCATCTGCAAGGGCAACGAGGCGGTGGAGGCGATTTTCATCCAGCAGATGGTCGAGCATGGCAAGGTGTTTTTTCCGGCGGTCAACGGCGGTTCGCCGATGTACAAGCCGCCGATGTTTCACTGGACCGCGACGGCGCTCGACCGCCTCTTCGGGCTCAACAAAGTCACTCCGTTCAACTTCCGCCTGCCCGCCGCACTCTACACGACCGCTGGTGTAGCGCTCACGATGGCCTTTGCATACGGCATTTTGTCCATCGACGGAGCAATCCTGTCCGGGTTGACGCTGCTGGCTGCACATCAGTACATCAGGCTGGGCCGCATGGGACGCGTGGACATGACGCTGACGTTTTTCGAAACCCTCGCGCTGTTTGCGTTCTGGTGGTGGTTTGATCGGACGGAGCGCGTGGAAGGATCGAATCGGTCCAGCGGCGCGATGATTTACCTTGCGGCGGCGGCTGCCGGATTGGCCGTTCTTTCCAAGGGGCCGGTCGGCGCGCTGCTGCCCGGCCTTTCCATCGCAATATTCCTGATTGCGGAGGGGCGGCTGCGCGAAGTAATGCGCCGCATTCCCGCCGCAGCGGTCCCTGTAGCACTACTGATCGGCGCTGGCTGGTATATCGCAGGCTACCTTGTCGCCAAGCATGCGCTGCTTAATCGCCAGCTCGGCAGCGAGAATTTCGGGCGCTTCTTCGGAACGCTTGGCAGCTCGCCGCCATGGTTTTACCTGGGGCCGCTGCTGTTCAGTTCCCTGCCGCCGAGCCTGCTGGTCCCAGCAGGCGTGTTTGCGGTTTTCTTCGCGCGCCGTGAATCCGAAACCCACGGCGCCGGGCGCGTGCGCGGTGCGATCAAACTGCTGGCTATCTTTTGGCTCGTAACGTTGGCTTTCTACAGCCTCGCGGCTTACAAAAGCCGATGGTATCTTCTGCCGATGTGGCCTGCGGCGGCGGTGATTCTGGCCTGGTGGATAAAACAAATGGGTCTTCGCTACGGACGCCGCGCGATCGAGGGCGGTTTTGCGGTCGGATGCGCGGCGGTCGCCGTGTTCAATCTTTTTTTCATCCCCCATCAGGAGGCACGTGAATGTGTGCATTACGGCTACCGCACCGCCGCCGCCGAAATCCGCCGCCTCGTAGGACCATCGCAGCCGCTATACGCGGCGGGGTTTGTGGACGAGGATTTTGCGCCCTTGCTCTTCTACCTCGACCGCGATGCTCCTTTCATTTCAGTCAACCTGGCCGCCGCGCCGCCGGGCTACATCATAGTTCCGGCCGAGTTGTGGAACGCTCACGGCGATGACGCCAAGGACTTCGAGGTACTGATGCGCTCGTCGGAGGGAAGACGCAAGCCGGTGCTGTTGCGGCATTCTGTGGAGCGAACTTCACCTTCACCCTGATCCTCTGGCTGCTCGGCAGCGTGGGATATGGAGTGCCAAGCGAATTACGATTGAGATACAGACCAGGAAAGATCGACACTCTCGATAGCGAAGCGACCAAATGGCGGGCTTGTGAGGGATTGATAATGAAAGCGATTGTTTTCGACCGGCTCGGCGGGCCCGAGGTTATGGAGTACCGCGATTTTCCCAAGCCGCAACTGCTGCCGGGAACGGTGCTAGTGCGCAATCACGTCATCGCGATCAATTACGGCGACACGTTTTTCATCAGGGGCACTTACCTGGTGAAGCCCGTTTTCCCCGACGTGCCGGGAATGGAAGCGGCGGGGATTGTCGAAGCGGTCGCTGCGGACGTACGCGACCTCAAGCCGGGGATGCGGGTTGCCTATATCGGCATGGGCTCGTACGCGGAATATACGCGGATTCGGGCGTCACGCGTGATGGAGCTGCCGGACTACATGAGTTTCGAGCAAGCGGCAGCGTTTCCAATTGCGGTACTGACCGCCTGGCACATGCTTCACACCTGCGATGATACCAGGGCCGGACAAAGCGTCCTGGTCCATTCGGCCGCGGGTGGCGTGGGAATCGCCGCGGTGCAGATCGCCAAGGCCGCAGGCGCGCAGGTTATCGGCACGGTGTCGAGCGACGACAAGATTGATCTGGTCCGGCGCTTCGGCGCTGACCACGTGATCAACTACGAAAGCGGGGATTTCGCCGAGCAGACGATGAAGCTAACCGACGGGCGCGGTGTTGATTTGATTCTCGACGCGGTCGGCAAGCCGACTTTCCAAAAGGGGCTCAGATGCTTGGCTCCGTTGGGTCATCTGATTCTGTTCGGGCGCGCCGGCGGCCTGCCGGAACGGCTCAATGTGATGGAGTTGTTGGCAAAATCGATCAAAGTGAGCGGCTTCGCAGTGACGATGATCTACGCCTTTCACGACATCCACAAACGCGCCGTGGATGCGGTCTTCCGCCTGGCGCGCGAAGGCAAGCTCACGGTTCCGATCGGCGGCAAATTTCCGCTCGCCGAAGCCCCCAAAGCCCATCGCTTCATGGAATCGCGACGTTCCACCGGCAAATTAATGCTCATTCCGTAGCAGAACGAGGAGTGACCCGAAGATGCGTTTGAAGGGGCAGGTTGCGCTGGTAACCGGAGCCAGCCGCGGAGTCGGTAAGCGGATCGCGCTGCAGTTGGCCGAAGAGGGTGCGACTCTGGTGCTCGCGGCCAGAACCGTCAAAGCGGGTGAAGGCGCCTATCCAGGCTCGATCGAGGAGACCGCCGTTGAAGCCAGAAGGCGCGGCGGCGAGGCAATGCCCGTCCGCTGCGATCTCACAGTTGTGCAGGATACCGAAGACCTCTGCCGCACGGCGCTGGATCGTTTCGGCCGTGTTGACATCCTGGTCAACAACGCGTTCTACAACAATCCGCAACACTACAACATGTTCCTCGATACCGACCTCGATACCTGGAACAAGTGTTGGGTGGGGAATGTTCTGTCACCGATCATCGCGTGCAAGATGCTGCTGCCCGGGATGATGGAGCGCAAAAAAGGCATCATCATCAACCTGACGTCTCCCGTTGGATGGTCCGATACCGCCGCGCCGGGATTGCCGGGGAAGGGTGGAGTGGCAGCCACTTACGGCACCACCAAGGCGGCGCTGCATCGCTTCACCCATAACCTGGCTAAGGAGACCAAACTGTCCGATATTCCGGCCATTATCCTCGATCCTGGCTTTTCAGTTACCGAACGGATGGAAGTAGAGACCTTCAATCGGGGTGGAATCGCGTTGACCGGTGGGCATACGCCGGACGTACCCGGTCTGGTGGTGCGTTACCTATGCACGTGCCCCAATGCGATCGTCTTCAACGGCAAGATGATCTATTCGCCGGATTTCGTACTCGAGTACGGCCTGATGTCCGCGCTCACCCGCTGACGAAGAGACGGCGTTAGTTAGTTCATCCGCTGGTCGAACTGGATCATCGTGCCGTCAGGATCCTTGAATATGGTTGTCAGGATCCGCTTCTCGTGCGGCTCGCCGTAGGCCTCGCCGGCCGATTCGTTGGGCTCCACGATGAAAGGCACGCCGGCCGCCTTGAGCTTTTCCACCCGCTGCCTGAGATCGTCCACCCAAAACGAGAAGTGATGGATGCCGACCTGGTTGAGCTTCAGCGGCTGGCCGGTGGATATGGGATGATTCTGCGACAGTACGATGAACGTCGCGTCGGGTCCGTCCTCCCAACGCATGTAGATGGCGTGGCGCTTTACTTCGGCCGGTTCGCCGGATTTGGCGCTGAACTTGATCGTCTCTTCGGTATCAAGTGAAACCTTCAGCCCCAGCAGATCGCGGTAGAAGGGCAGCGACCGTTTCATATCGCTGACCCCAATCGCTACGTGTGAAATCGCACGCATCGCCTGTCCTCCCGAAACCGGTTTTGCACACCCGCCGGTATTATTAGCCCGGACCATCGTGATTCGCAAAGGTCCATTCGAAGCTTGCGGACCTTAGGTATCAGGGCGCAATGTTTTGGACATCTACGAGAGGGAGATCTTCCGATGGCTGGCACGACGTTGAGGATTACCGCAAGTGACGGAGGTGTCTTCGAGGGTTATCTGGCGCTACCGGCTGCGGGTAGCGGTCCCGGTCTGGTCCTCGCGCAGGAAATTTTCGGTATCAACCGGCACATGCGCGAAGTCGCGGATCTTTATGCCGAGGAAGGTTACGCGGTGCTGGCACCCGATCTGTTCTGGCGCCTGGCGGCGGGAATCGAGCTGGGATACGAGGGTGTGGACCTCGAGCGTGCGTTTTCATTCCACGAACGTTTCGGTATCGGCCAGGGCGTGCATGACATCAACGACGCAATAAGAACGCTGCGCGGCCGCCCTGAATGCAACGGCAAGGTCGGAGTGCTGGGTTTCGGTCTGGGAGGGCGCCTGGCCTATCTGGCTGCGGCGCGGCTCAAGATAGATGTGGCCGTGAGTTATTACGGCATGGAACTGGAGGAGCATCTGGAAGAAGCCCGCTCGGTTCACTGCCCGATCATCTTTCATTTCGGGGCCGAGGACGGTTACACGCCGACCGCGGCGCGCGAAGCGGTGCGCCGGGCATTCGCCGCCCGCGACGACGCCGAGATTTATGTTTACGCGGGTGCGGATCACGGCTTCAATAATCCCTCGCGCGGCGCCTTCAACAAGTCGGCCGCCGCGCTTGCGCATTCGCGGACCATCGGGCTTCTGCATCGCGTGGTCGGGCCGCGCTTCGACCTGGAAGCGCTGTGGGAAAAACACGTCGAGTATGAGTTCTCCACGCGGAGCGCTGACGCAACGATGAAGACAATGGTTCCCGAACCGTACGTCAATCACGTCCCTGACATGACCGGCGGCTACGGTTATCGCGAGCTTTACCGCTTCTACAAGAACCACTTCATCCCCAAGGTTCCGAAGGACACCAAAATCATCCCGGTCTCGCGCACGATCGGCGCCAACACCCTGGTGGACGAGTTTATTTTCTGCTGCACCCATGACATCGAGATCGACTTCATGCTGCCGGGAATTCCGCCCACCGGTAAGTATCTGCAGGTTCCACATGTCGCGGTGGTGCATTTTCGCGGCGACAAGATCGCCCATGAGCATATCTATTGGGAACAGGCTACAGCGCTGGTTCAGTTGGGTCTGCTCGATCCAAAGGGCTTGCCAACCACTGGGGCGGACACGGCAAGGAAGGTGCTCGATCCGAGCCTGCCGTCCAACACACTGATGGCCGCATGGACTAAGAGCGATCCGGACAAGAAGTAATGGCCTGCAATCGATCGACGGGGAATGTGACGGCCGCGCCGCCCTTTAGTTGGCCTGAGGCATCAGCAGGGGACCATGAAATACATAGGGGCGATTGTCGGGCGGATGGGGCAGGAAGGCGAAGAGCATTCCCAGGCGCGCGCGCCCCGCGACTGTCGGCATGATGCGCATGGTCATTTCAATCATGCTCAGCGCCAGCGTTGGGCCCAGATGGATCACGCCGCTGCCGCTGACCGTCATGTCGGGCCCGGTCCCCTCCAGCGCATTGACGCGCAGCGTAGCCTGATCGAGACGGCAGGTGGTCTTGAGGTGCGAGAAGCGGAGCGGCGGAAAGCCCTTGATCAATCCGTACTCCAGATCGTGGCCCTCCAGAGTAAAGGCGCCGTTTTGAGAATTGATCGTGGGTCCGATGTTTTCAAAACTGGCCGTGCCCGAAACTATTCCCTTGATCGTCGCGGCGAACGACGGCGAAGTTGGATAACGCGACAGGTCGATGTTGCTCAGATCGAGAGTGAGGCCGGTAATATCGCCCCGGCGGCTCACATTGGCCCATACCCGGCCGCCATACATGTCCGCGCGGATGTTGACCGCCGGCCGGCCGATTAGCATCCCCAGCGCCGGAGTCAGCTTGAGCGATTCGCTCTGCACGATCGGCGGCGCGGAGGGGTGATCCAGACTTATGAGGCGCACGTTTTCCAGCACCGCACCCAGGGGAATCGCCGGGCGCTCCGAGGTGGCGGCAATCTCCAACCCCAAGGGCATCAACGCGCCCGTCAAGGCTTCCTGGTAGGGGAAGGTGCCGATCATGAAGATCACGAAAAGCACCAACGCGACGATCGCGTAGGACAGGACCATGCCGCGCTCGCGCAGATAGTCGAGCGTGAGCACCTCGCTCAACTCAGGCATTTTTGCCGAGCACCGAACAAGTCATGTCCACGTCGTAGGTGTGGGGATCAGCGGCGCGTCTGACGATACTCAGGTTGGAGACCACCACCGGCTCCTTGATCGATTTGATCTTGAAGAGTGTGTCGACCACTTGCGCCAGGGTAACGCCGTTTAGCTTTAGATCGGCGCCGTACTGAGTGAGCTGGTCGGATACCGGCTTGTTGGGCAGCGGGTTGATGCCGCCGATTTTGTCGTTGTCCACCACGCCGTTAAGCGCGTTGCTCAAGGTGGCGGATACGGAGAAATCAGCAGAGGGCAGGGTGGTGTTCCGTTCCAGCCCGGTCAGCTCGGTCTTGACCTGCAGGTAGGTGGCCGCCATCTTTCTGACTTCGGTCAGGTCGCGCTGGCGCGACGCAATCTCGTCCTGCAAATCCGCTTGGTAGGAAACGATCGGCGAATAGATCAGGTTGTAGGCAAGGAACACTCCGAGCGCCAAGGCGGCGACCTGCACCAGCAACCGCTCGCGCCGATCCAACTTGTAGTAGCGCGTGCGTAGCTGGCGGTAATAGGGCGAGAGAAATGCCCCGGCCTGATTCGCGTACGCGGCGGCCGGAGAATTCCGCAACGCTTCGAGCCATTTGTCCGTCATCGCCATCGCCATATCACTCGGTGCTGATATCCTTAATTCCCGCCGACAGATGGAATACAACCTTATGATTTTCGGCCTGTCCCTCCTCGGAAACCTGCACGTCGCTCAGGCGATGCGTGGCGGAAAGCGCCTTTCTCAACTGCTCGATAGTCGCGTACGAATCAGCCTTGCCGGCGATCTTCAATCCTGTATCGTCAAGATTCAGCTCGTCGATGTCCACGCCTATACCGGCCGGCAGCGCGCGCGACAGCAGTAGTAAAGTGTCCAGCGGCGAGGCGGGACCGCCGCTGCCGCCCAACAGGCCCAAGCGTTTGCGCGCGGCCGCCAGACGCGCCGCCAGGACATGCTCGGCCTGCTCGCCCGCAACCCCGGGGATAACCGGAGCCACCGCGGCGGCGATTTCGCGGTTGAGCATTCTTTTATGATGGACGTTGGTGACGATGCCCAAAATGACGTGCAGTACGATCAGCACCGCCAGTCCGATCGCGATCAGACCGGAAGTGTAAAATGGCGTCAGGTCGCCGGTGCGCCCCTGGAAGTTGAACTCGCCGACGCGGAGATTGAGCAGCGGCACCGGCTGATTGGGCATCTCTCCGAGCAGCATCGCAACGCAGCTTGCCTGACGTATCCACTCGTGCCCGCCGCGGCCCAGCAGCGCCGAGGTATCGAGGTCTTCGACTCCATGGATCGGCGCGGCCAACTCGCGCGAAAAACGGTCGCGCACTTCGCTGGAAGACGCCGCGGGTCCGCTGATGATGATGTCGGTGGAGCCGGGTTCCGCACTGTGCGACAGCATGGTCTGTCGCACCGCCGCGATTATGGCGCCCGCCGAATTTTCCGCGTGCTGGGCGTCGTCGTGGGCGGGGTCGAGGCCTACCGGCAGCGTGCGCAAGGCGCGCGGAACCCCATTGTCGAGCAGAACCACGGAAGTGCGGCCGTGCTCGAACTCCACCAGCAGATGCGACGCCGCGCCGTTGCCATTGCGCGCCCGGTTGATGAGTGCGCTTAAGGCGAGTGAGCTGAGCGTAACCGTCTTTGGGTCAAGCCCGGCCTCGGCGAGCAGGTCCAGGTGAGCGCGCAGATCTTCGCGCCGCGCCAGCGCGGCCAGCACCAGCGAATTTTTGCCGTCCCGGAGCAGTGGCAGATAGGCGACTACTGCCTCTTCAATACTGAAGGGCAGATGCTCCTCCAGCGCGAAAGGCACCGCTTGCTCCAGTTTACGGCGGTCAGAGAACGGCAGGGTGAGCAGGCGCTTGGCAACCAGTTCCCCGGGCATCGCGGAAATCACCAGGTCAGGTGCGCCGGTCTTGCTAAGCAGGCGCCCGATGGCAGGCGCCAGGTTGGGCTCGTCCTCCGCACGCTCGGACTGGTAGGTGCCGAGCAGGGCGAAGGAACTCCACGCTCGCTCAGCGAGCGCCGCCTCGACCCGGTCCTGCGCCAGTTCAAGCGCCAGAATGCGTTGCGCCATCCGAGATAGCTAATCCTCGTGCCAGTCCAAAAGCAACTGGGGG
>DATFSZ010000008.1:0-258304 GCA_035262365.1 Binataceae bacterium (SeqCode) | reverse complement strand
ACCCAGGTCGATTGTGCCCTTCGCGATAGGTGCCAACAAGACGATGTTTTGCGGGAGGCAATGGGCCGAGCAATACCTACAGGCCGTTTTCGCTCTTAGCCCAAAGACAGCTTGGCGAGATTTTCTCGCTAGCCGCGTTCTGTGTCTCGATTTTACGCCGCCGTCCTTTGAAGAACGCATCGGCGATACTGGCATGTGGCGAGCCATCAGAGACCTGTCGGCAATCAAGAGCCTACGTCGCGCATACAAAAACACGTTTAGGGCTCGCTGATACCGCGCTTGCTGTCAATCTGGCTGTCAGGCCATCTCAGCCTCCAGCGCAACCGATTCACAGAAATCAGGACTTAAAAGGGGATGTCCTCGTCTTCGGGCGGTGGGGGCATGTCGAGACCGCCGGGCATGTCACGCGGCTCGTCCATCATGTCGCCGCCCGGACCGCCGCGGCCGCCCAGAAATTGCACTCGCTGCGCCACAATCTCGCTGCGATAGCGTTTGCCGCTGCCGTCTTTGGCCTCATACTGACGGTTGGAGATTCGTCCCTCGATGTATACCTGGCGACCCTTCTTCAGGTATTGATTGCACAACTCCGCCTGCTTTCCCCACACCACGATGTTGTGCCATTCGGTGCGTTCCTGGCGGGAGCCGTTGCGGTCGTTGAAGACTTCGGTGGTCGCGATCGAGAAGCTCGCCACCGGCTGGCCCGAAGCCAGGTAGCGGATCTCAGGGTCCCGGCCGAGGTTGCCAATCAGGATCGCTTTGTTGACAGATGATGCCATCGCTACGCCGTCCCCTTGCGGCCAAGCCAAAAGCTAACCCTTGAGCGGGCCGCGGCGCAAGTTCCCATCCTACGCCGGTCAACAGCAAGGATGTCAGAAGTTTGCGGCCTGTGGACGTTGTGGTGCCACTTCGGGATTTGCGATAAGGGCCGAGGTCCGGAGCCAGCCATGGAATGCCGCGGTCCGGGCGGATATATTGAAACGGTCAGGGGTCAGGTCTATGGAGTCGGCGGCGAGCCGTCAGGACAAGAACGGCTCGATAAAACTGGTGGCGTTGGGCGGGTTGGGTGAGATCGGCCTCAACCTGATGGTGCTGGAATGCGCCGGCGAGGCTGTCGTTATCGACGCCGGTGTGATGTTTCCCGAACAGCGTTCGCTGGGCGTCGATCTCCTGATCCCGGACATGGGCTACCTCGACCGCCGCCGGGTCACCGCGGTGGTCCTTACTCATGCGCATGACGACCATATCGGCGCGCTGCCGTTCCTGTTGCGCCGCTACCCGGTGCCGGTTTATGGCAGCGAGCTGACCCTGGCGGTTGCGCGACAGCGCCTGCTGGAGCGCGCGCCGGGCCGCGAATGGGACCTGCGCACTATCCGGCCCCGCGAAGGCTTCGAGCTTGGTCCGTTTCGGATTGAGCCTCTGCGCGTCACCCATTCGACACCCGATTCGCTGATGCTGGCGATCGACACGCCGGCGGGGCTGATCGTCCATACCGGCGACTTCAAAATCGACGACGCGCCGGTGGACGGCGAACGCTGCGACCTGGCGCGGTTGGGTGAACTGGCCGAGATGGGCGTCAGGCTGCTGCTGTCGGATTCCACCAACGTGGAGCGCCGCGGCAGGACCGAGTCGGAAAGCTCGCTCAAGCCGGTGCTGCGCGATCTGATGCGCAAGGCCAGCGGCAAATTTCTGCTCTCCGGCTTTTCCTCTCATCTGCATCGCTTTCGGCAGTTCACCGAAGTTTGCCATGAGCAGGGCCGGCGCGTGGCGGTGCTGGGCCGCCGCATTTCCGAAACCACACGCCTGGGTGCCGCCACCGGCCATCTGCAGTTCCCGCCGGGCACATTGATCGAGGAGCGCGAAATTCCCGACCACGCGGATGAGCGGTTGGGATTGCTCACCGGCGGCAGCCAGGCCGAACCGATGTCGGCGATGGTGCGGATCGCGGCCGGAGCCCATCCGCGGGTGCGCCTGGCCAACGGCGACGTCGTGGTCCTTTCGTCACGATTCATACCCGGCAACGAACGCCTGATTCATCGCCTGATCAACGACCTGTATCGGCTGGGCGCCGAGGTGTTTTACGAAGGCGTTGCGCCGGTGCATGTTTCCGGGCACGCCAGCCGCGATGAGTTGGCCGAGATGATCCGTATCGTACGGCCCGAGTTCTTCGTGCCGATTCACGGCGAATATCGCCATCTGAAACGTCACATCGACGTCGCGATCGAAAGCGGCATGCAGCCGCGAGCCTGCTTTCTGCTTCAGGACGGCGATCCGCTGACGATCGATCGGTCCGGCGCCTTTCTTGGGGCGCGGGTGGAAAGTGGGCGGACGCTGTGGGACGGGCAGGCGCTGGAGCCCGAAGCATTGCTCTATGAGCGCCAGGCCTTGGCGCGTTCGGGTACTGTTGCAGCAATGATGGTCGTGGACGCACGCAGCGGCGAAATCCTGGCGGGTCCCGACTTGATTTCGCGCGGCTTTCTCAGCGGCGACGGCTCGTCGGAGCATATGGCGCGTGCACGTGCGGAATTGCGCCGCAGCCTGGAAGGCAGATCTACCGGCCATCGGCGGCCGGAACGGGAGTTGAAGGAGGAAGTGGTGCGCGCACTGCGCGCATACTTCGCGGAGGAAGTGGGGCGGACGCCGGTGATCATACCGTGGGTGGCAGAGCTCTAGCGGGTACACCATCGCGCAAACGCGCCAAGTCCGAGCGCGAAGACCAGGTCGTGCTGTTGACGGCGCCGGCCGGCGCGCGGTTGGGACGCGAACTGGCTGCTCTGGCGTTGCTGGTGCTGACTGCCTTTGCGGTCCTGAGCCTGACGCTGGCGTTTTTTCCCGGGTCCTCCAGTCTGTGCGGTCCGCTGGGTCGAATCCTTTCCGGGTACATCACGGGTTATTTCGGATACAGCGGATTTCTGTTGCTCGCGTTGGTTGCGGCAGCGGCGATTGCCGTCTGGTCGGAGGCGGGATGGGCCGTGCTGGCCCGGATTTGTGCCGGCGGTCTGATCGTCCTGGCAAGTGCGGCCGCGCTGGGCGCGATGGTGCTGGGCAGCGTTGCGGGCGGATCTCTGGGCGACGTGTCCGCCGCTGTGCTGCACGTTTGGATGGGCGCGGTTGGGAGCTACCTGGTGGTGGCGACGGGATTGGTGTGCGGTGTGGCGTTGCTGGCGCGCCGCGCGCCGACTGAACTAATCGAGGGCGCGATGAACGCGGCAACGCGCGCGTGGCGCAGCGAGGAGGAAGAGAGCGAGCGCGACGGCGGCTCCTTCGAGTTGGGACCGGAAGCATCGATTGACGATTCGAGGGAGCCGCTGATGTTGACGGTCCGTGCCAAAGAGCAGCGTGGGCGGGGCGGTCCGCTTGCGATTCTGGCGCGGGCCAAGCCTGAGCGCGCGGCGGTGGCATTGGTGCGGGAGCGGGGCGATTACCAGTTGCCTCCCCTCACCTCGCTGGACACGCCGCCAATGGAGCACGCCAAGGTCGATGAGGAGGAAGTCAAACGCTCCGCCAGCCTGCTGGAGCAGAAGCTGGGGGATTTCGGCGTCGAGGGCAAGGTCGTCGAAGTGCAGCCCGGGCCGGTGGTCACGATGTACAAGTTTGAGCCCGCCTCCGGCGTCAAAGTCAGCCAGATCGTCAACCTGGCCGACGACCTGTCGATGGCGCTGAAGGCGCTCGCGATTCGAATCCAGGCGCCGGTGCCGGGCGAGGCCGTAGTCGGTATTGAGGTGCCCAACCGCAGACGGGAGAAGGTTTACCTGCGCGAGATCCTGGAATCGGAGGAATTTGCCGCCGCGCAGAGCCATCTGACGATCGCGTTGGGCAAGGACATCAGCGGCCAGCCGGTGGTCGCCGACCTCGCGCGGATGCCGCATCTGCTGATCGCCGGTGCGACGGGCAGCGGAAAATCGGTCTCGATTCACACAATGATCGCGTCGATCCTGTTCAACGCCACGGCCGACGACGTGCGTTTCATCCTGATCGACCCCAAAATGCTGGAGCTTTCGGTTTACGACCATATCCCGCATCTGCTGGTGCCGGTGGTGGTCGAGCCCGACAAGGCGGCCGCGTCGCTGCTGTGGGCCACGCAGGAGATGGAGCGCCGCTACCGCATGATGCGCGATATGGGAGTGCGAAATATCGACGGTTACAATCGCGCTATAGAGGCCGGCCGGCAGGCCTTGGCCGAGCCCACCGCCGATGATCCGCAGGAAGCGGGCGAGGAGGATCCGCCCGCCGAAGAGATCGAGCATCGCAAGCTCTTCAAGATGGTCATCGTCATCGATGAACTCGCCGACCTTTTGCTGAGCGAGGGCAAGACGGTCGAGCGTGACATCACGCGGATCGCGCAAAAAGCTCGCGCCGCCGGGATTCATCTTATACTCGCGACCCAGCGCCCCTCGGTGGACGTGATCACCGGTCTCATCAAGGCCAATCTACCGGCGCGCATCTCGCTCCAGGTGACCTCCCGAGTCGATTCGCGCACCATCCTGGATTCGATCGGCGCGGAGCGTTTGCTCGGCGAGGGCGACATGCTGTTCATGCCGCCGGGCACGGCCAAGCTGCGCCGCCTGCACGGTCCTTTCGTTTCCGAAGAGGAGATTCGCAAGGTAACGGATTTCCTGCGTGGGCAGGGTACTCCGGACTACCGCATGGAGATCCTCGAAACGGCGCGCGGCGAGCCCGGCGACAGCGGTGAAGGCTTTGAGCGCGATGAGATGTACGACGAAGCGGTGCGAATCGTTCTCGAAACCAATCAGGCGTCGATCTCGATGCTGCAACGCCGCCTGCGCGTCGGCTACAACCGGGCCGCGCGGATGGTGGAGCAGATGGAACGGGAAGGACTGGTTGCTCCGGGCGATGGCGCCCGCCCACGCGAAGTCCGCAGCGGCGCTTTTTCCAAGGATTCCTGAACGCCGTCCTGAGCCGGCCTGATTCGTCGGCCGTTTTTTAACCCACAGATCCGCGCTATCCTGAATTTTTGACGGACCTTCCCCCGGCGCTCGGCGCTGGGAGACCTAACCCCGGGAATGAGAGCAGGACAATGGCCAAGGACAGTTTCGGTGCGCGTACTACGCTTGCGGTTGACGGAAAGAACTACAGCATCCACAAAATCGAGGCGCTCGAGCGCCGCGGTTTCAATCTCTCGCGGATGCCCTACTCGATAAAAGTGATGCTCGAAAACGTCGTGCGGCGCGAAGACGGCATGGTCGTCACCACTGAACAGGTCGAGACGGTCGCCAAATGGAGCCCCAAGCCGCCCGAGCGAGAATTCTCCTTCATGCCCGCCCGCGTCCTGCTGCAGGATTTCACGGGCGTGCCAGTGGTAGCCGACCTGGCCGTGATGCGCGACGCGGTCAAACGCCTGTCCGGCAATCCCGCCAAGGTCAATCCTCTGCAGCCCGCCGACCTGGTTATCGATCACTCGGTGCAGGTCGACTCTTTCGGCAGCAGCGCGGCGTTCGCCAAAAACGCGGAGCTGGAATTCGAACGCAACCAGGAGCGCTACCTCTTTTTGCGCTGGGGGCAGCAGGCCTTCAACAACTTCCGCGTCGTGCCGCCCGATACGGGTATCGTTCACCAGGTGAACCTTGAATATCTCGCTCCGGTGGTGTTCGCCTCGGCTGCGGGGGAGGCCTATCCCGACACCGTACTCGGCACCGATTCACACACCACGATGATCAATGGATTGGGCGTCGTTGGATGGGGTGTAGGCGGAATCGAGGCGGAGGCGGCGATGCTTGGGCGGTCGGTGCCGATGCTCATTCCGGAAGTGGTCGGAGTGCGGCTTCACGGCGAGTTGGCGCCGGGCGCGACTGCGACCGACCTGGTGCTTACCGTCACGCAGATGCTGCGGGCCAGGGGCGTGGTGGGCAAGTTCGTCGAGTATTTCGGCCCTGGGCTTTCCACGTTAACGATTGCCGACCGTGCCACGCTCGGCAACATGTCGCCCGAGTACGGCGCCACGATCGGTTTCTTCCCAGTGGACGCGCAAACGCTGGAATATCTGCGTCTGACCGGCCGCAACGATCATTTGGTCAAGCTGGTCGAGGCGTATTGCAAGGAGCAGGGGCTGTTCCACACGTCAAGTTCGCCGGAGCCGGTCTTCAGCGACACACTCGAAGTTGATCTCTCCAAGGTAGAGTCCAGCCTGGCGGGACCGCGGCGGCCGCAGGACCGGGTGGCGCTGGGCAATGCGCAGCACGATTATCGCGAGCAATTGGTCAAGGAAATCGTCGAACATATAAAGGGCGTGGATCCGAAGGTGATAGGGCGATGGTGCGCGGAGGGTGGCTCGCCCGACAACGGCGCGGCGCGGGAAGTTCCCGATTCCGAACTGGGCCATCTGGTGCGCACCGCGAAAGCTCAGACCGAATCCGGCAGCGTCGAGATTGGGCATGGCTCGGTGCTGATCGCCGCGATCACAAGTTGCACCAATACTTCCAACCCGTCCGTGATGCTGGGTGCTGGTATCCTGGCCAAAAAGGCAGTGGAGCGCGGTCTGCGCAGCAAGCCGTGGGTGAAGACCAGCCTGGCGCCCGGATCGAAAGTCGTAACTCAGTACCTGAATCGCGCGGGCCTGACGCCGTACCTGGAGCAACTCGGTTTCCACCTGGTGGGATACGGATGCACCACCTGTATCGGCAACAGCGGCCCGGTTCCCGAGGCGCTGGCCGCCGCGGTCAAGCAGAACAACCTGGTGGCAACCGCGGTGCTGAGCGGCAACCGTAATTTCGAGGGTCGCATCAATCCGGTCGTACGATTCAACTACCTGGCCTCGCCGCCACTGGTGGTCGCCTACGCGCTGGCCGGGACGATCGATACCAATCTGGCGGAGGCTCCGATCGGATCCGGCAAGGATGGTCGGCCGGTGTTCCTCAAGGACATCTGGCCGACGTCGCAGGAAGTCGGTAAGGCGATGGCGGAGGCGATCGATTCCGCGATGTTCCGCGGCGAGTACGGACGCGTTTTCGACGGTGACGAGCGCTGGAGCGGGCTGCGGGTGCCAAAGGGCGACTTGTTCAGCTGGCAAGGCGACTCGACCTACGTCAAGGCGCCGCCGTTTTTCGACGGAGTTGATGTCACGCCCGCGCCGCTGACCGATATCGTCAACGCGCGCGTGCTGGCGATGCTGGGACATAGCGTGACGACCGACCATATCTCGCCGGCCGGGTCGATTCCGGCAGACGGTCCCGCGGGCCGCTACCTCATCGCCAATGGCGTGCAGCCCAAGGACTTCAACTCGTTTGGCGCGCGGCGCGGAAATCACGAAGTGATGGTGCGCGGTACGTTCGCCAATATCCGCTTGCGCAACTTGTTGGTGCCGGGAGTTGAAGGCGGCTACACGCTTCATCTTCCCGACGGCGTGAAGACCACGATCTTCGAGGCCGCGGAGCAGTATCGTGCCGAAAAGGTTGCGCTGGTCGTTATCGCCGGCAAGGAATACGGCTCGGGCTCATCGCGCGACTGGGCCGCCAAGGGCACGCAACTGCTGGGCGTGCGCGCGGTGATCGCGGAGAGCTACGAACGGATCCATCGCAGCAACCTGATTGGGATGGGCGTGCTGGCGCTGCAGTTCAAGAGCGGCGAGAACCGGGAGACGCTGGGACTGACCGGTCATGAACTCTACTCCATTGGCGGTATCGCGGCCGGGCTCAAGCCCGGACAGAAGCTGAAGGTCCACGCCGAAGAGGGCGGCAAGGTACGCGAATTCGAAGTCGTGGCCCGCGTCGATACTCCCGAAGAGGTCGAGTACATCAAGCACGGCGGGATTTTGCCCTATGTGCTGCGGCAATTGATTGCGGCCTAGATCGGGCTCCACTTGGCAAGACAAAAAGAAGCGGCGGGGAGGCCGCCGCTACGGAAGATCCGCAGAAACACGATCATCATCCAATCCGTTTTCTGCCGCAGCGCCGACCTCGATGCCGGCTCCAGCCGCACTATGTGTGGAGAAAAAATAGCAGGTTCGAGAAGCCTCAGACTCGCGGTGGGACGATCGGTATTCTACATTTGCGTGTGGCGTAGCGCGCTAACAGCTCAAGCACCGCGCCGGTGATCTCTCCGACCGCTTCGGCACGATAGCCCACCGACTCCGCTCCGCGCGCAAGCATCATGCCCTGCGTCGAGAGGCGGAAGATCGACGCCAGCCCCTGGTAGTAGCGCAGGCGCGCGAAATCCAGCGGCATCATCGCATGGTAGAGCGCCAGATAAAGCCCGTTGTAAATGCGGCGCAGCGTGTTGCCCGCGGTGTTGTCGCGCAGCCATCGCGGATGCTCCATCGCGTGGCAGGAAAGGATGGTTGCCGTCGTCGCCACGTCCAGGTGCCGGTCGCCGCCCTCCGCGCTGACCCAGTCGATAATGCCGGTGATGCGGCCGCCGATAACCAGCACGTTGAGCGGATGATAGTCCATGTGCAGCACGGAGTTGACGGTGTCGCGGAATTTAGTCGACTCGAAGAGCGCCCACTGCAAGGCGGGACCGAGCCAGGGCAGCGGTCCCCGCTCCACACGGGCCGTGATCGTCGCCAGCATCCGATCGAGCAGTGGGCCGGCCGCGGCACCGTTGGGGCTGAAAGCTGGCGTTAGAGCATCGATGCCAGTGCTGCCGGGGTTAAGTCGATGCAGCCTGGTGTGGTGTTTCACAAATGGGGGGAAGGCCTGCGTGAAAGTCTTCAGCGCGTTGGGAAAGCTCCCCAGCCGCAGCAATGGGCCTCCTTCGAGCCGCTCCATGATTAGAAAAGGAGCGCCCAGCGGGGCGGGGTCGGGGTGGAATACGTATGGAACCGGAACGGGGAAGCCCGCCGTCCGCATCAACTGCATCACGTTGTATTCGCGGCTGCCCTTCGTTGTGGCTTGAGGGCCATGGTAAAAGCGCAGCACGAGCGGACGCCCGGTCGGCAATTCCACACTGACGGCGGCGCGGCGCAGACCGAACTCGAACACCGTCGTTTCCCATCCGCTGGCCAGCACGCGGAAGCGATCGACTTCCGCGCCGAGATAGTCGCTTAGCCTGGCCTCTACCTGGGTTGCTGCTGGCATGGGATCAAGGCAGCTTAAGACCGCCTGGAGGGCGTTGCAAACCACATAGCCGCCGAGCGCGAAACGATGGATTTGTGGGGAAAAATATTAGAAGCATCATTTCCCGCTGGCTCTTCAAGCGCGACGGCGCTAAGCTTGAACCTAGTCCGTTTTGGGGCAGTTTGATGGGCGCGCTCCCGAACAAAAAGAAGTCGGTAGTTGCCATTGAGTCCGCGCGACGGCGACGGCGCCCGCCCACCGGTCCGGAAAAACCCCACCCACCTTCGCCTAGCGTAGTGGCATTGGCGCTGGCGCTGGTCATAGCCGCCACAGCTACAACCTTCGGCCTGTGGATCGTCGTCCAGTTTGTGCAGCGCGGCAATTATGTCGGGGCGATGGTGGCGCCGTTTTGGCTGGTCCTGCCGGGATGCGCGCCGCTGGTGGTCCTGATAGTCAGGCGCCGGCGCGCGATGCGCAAGGCACAGTCCAACGTTACGCGGTTTAGTGCCGACCTGCGGAACAGGAAGCGGCATCCCCGCGAACGCTTCTAGACTGGCGAGCAAACTCAGGGCTGCGTAGTCTTCTGGCCGCCGCCGCGGAAGCGGCGAAATTCCCGCTGCAACAGCGAGGAAATCAGCGGTCCGCGCGTATCGCTGACATCGATCGACGCATCCACGGAGAGGCCCAGGCGCAACTGGCGTTCGGCCGGCAGTACATCATCGAACACGATCTTCACCGGTACGCGCTGCACCACTTTGACCCAGTTGCCGGTGGCGTTCTCGGGCGGCAGGAGCGAAAAGGCTGCGCCGGTTCCGAGACTGATCGAATCAACATGGCCTTTGAAAGCGAAGTCGGGGTAGATGTCCGCGACAACTTCGGCCTTCTGTCCCACGCGCACATAGGTAAGCTGCGTTTCCTTGAAGTTGGCGGTCACGTACAGACTGTCCAGTGGCACGATAGTCATCAGCGGTTCGCCCGCCTGCACGCGATGACCGACATGCACGCTCTTGCGCGTGACCACACCGCTCACCGGCGCCCTGATCTTCGTATAACCAACGTCCAGTTCCGCGGTTTTGAGTTCGGCCTCGGCCTGCCTGACAATCGCCTGATCGTAGCGATCGTGATCGACGTTGTCGTAAATCCCGCCCAGCGCTGCCCGCGAACGCGCGACCTCCTGCTTGGCGAGTGCAAGGTTGGCCTCCGACGCGCGGTAGGCGGTCTCGGACTGGTCGTAGAACTCCTGCGATACGACACCTACCGTGCGCAGGGTCTTGGCGCGCTTGTAATCGGTTTGGGCCTGGCCGAGTTGAGCCTCGGCCAGATGCTGGCCGGCCTCGGCTTCGGTCAACTGCGCGTATTCCTGATCCACCATGCTGCGGGCCCGGTTGAGATTGGCGCGGGACCGTTCCACTCGCACCTGCGAGTCGGTCGGATCCAGGCTGACCAGCAAATCACCCGACTTTACGATCCAGTTATCCTGCACGTAAACCTGGCTAACCGTTCCGGTTACGCGCGATGAGATCAGGTCCACCGTACCGTCGACATAAGCGTCGTCGGTGGTGACATGGGTGGTCATGAAGCGGTAGTAGCGGGTTGCCGGCTTTGCGGCGAATGCCAGGCCGATCAACACCAGCACTGCCACGATATAGCGTCTACGAAAAATCCGGCCCATCAATAGGTCCCATTACCACTTTGTCCCGCATCTTAAAACCAGCGTTCAACTATCCGCTAAATCTGCAATATGCAGGAAAGCGGAAATCGAGGCGATAGGGCTGAGGGCGGGCCGCATCGCATCAGTGTGGTCCCGCCAGGCGGCGGCGATCGAAGGGTGGCCCGGGCGGCCGCATCAGGGGCAACCCGATTTCACCGTGAAACTGTTGCCGAGCCCGGTATCAGCGAGCACTCCGTTGATCACCAGGTCGGCCTTTATTGGCCCGAAAAACCCTAGTACTTCGGTAAACACCCCGTCGACGTTGCCGGAAGCGCCGCCGACCAGGTAGAGCGTGGGCGCGGTGGTGAGGTTTTCGTAGGCGTTGTTGTTCTGTTCAAGCAGGGCCTCGTAGTTTTGATTGATCGGTCCACTGACCACGAAGCGAACGTCGCACGCGGCGGGACCCGCCAGCGCCGGCAACGGTCCGCCGACGCTAAGCGAAATGGTAGAGCCCTGAGTACTGGTGGACGCCAGTTGCGTGGTGGTAAACCCCGACAGAGCCTGGACGCTTAACAAAGATGGCGACGGGCTCAGGTTGGTGGCAAGAATCAGCACCGGCGGCTTGTTGTTGACGTAAACCACCTTCAACGGGACATTACCGCGGAAAGAGTAGGACGCGATCGTATCCGACACCGTGGCGATGAAGGACGTTCCGAGTGTGCCCGCGAAGTTGATCGAGCTTGGCGGCGGAATGCTCTGTCCGCCGCTACATCCGCTGAACCCGCTGTTGGTGCTGCTCCCGGTCAGACCGCCGCATCCGAAGGTGTTGCCGCATCCCGCCTGCGCCAGAGCCAACGCACCAAGCATCGCCAGCGCGATGCCGCCGCCCAGCCTTGCTTTCGTCATCGACGCCAAACTCATGGCTGCAACGAATTCGCCGAAGTGGCGCTGCAGTTACCGGGGCATTGGCCGAGGGCGTTTTCACACAGCGGACACGGGCTGGAGGTCGCCACCGGCTCAGGAGTTGGAACCACGATCATGGTCGCAGTCCCAACCGGAACCGCGGTGGCGGACGTCTCCTCGAAGCGCTGAATCGTGTACGTATTGTTGGGCGGCGCGCAGAACGAGTACTGGGTCGGGAAGGCCGGAGTCGCCGTGGAGCCGGGGGTTGGTACCGTGCTGCCGACGGTGGAATCCATCAACTGCACCCCGTCCTGGAACAGGCGCACATGCGTGTTGGCGTCGGGGCTTAGCGCCGTCCCTGCGATAGTCCCGTGGCCCAAGCACGACACGGTCAAGTTTATTCCGCCGGCCGGCGGCGAGGTCGGGTTGACGTTCCCGAGGACCGCCAGTTGATGCCCCGAGAACTGGGTGCCCACACCCAGGTAAGCATCCTGAGCCGAGGCGATAAGGTCAACATTATTATTACCGGTGGTGGGCGACACCGTGGTGGGCACTTCAAGCTGAAACGGGGCCGTCCCGAGAGATGTTACCGTCACCTGCGAGAAGCCCACCAGGTTGCCGGTGCCGGTCGGTTCCGCCAAAAGCGTAACCACTGTATTGGTGCCAGCGCCGGGAGGCGGATCGACGGTGATTGTCCCGGTTAGCAGGTCGTTATCCAACAAAAAGCTGCAATTGCTGGCATTGGGCCCGCTGGGACAGGTCGGGATCGAACTGTAGCTAAGTAGTTGAGTGACAGTGTTGGTGCCGGGGATGCTGGCTTGCA
Source organism: Binataceae bacterium (SeqCode) (assembly GCA_035262365.1). Taxonomy (GTDB): domain Bacteria; phylum Desulfobacterota; class Binatia; order Binatales; family Binataceae; genus JAJPJA01. Next base: position 245,919 of record DATFSZ010000008.1, on the reverse strand, counting down.
CGTAAAATGGAGTGCCTGAGGGCGGAGGCGTGACCGAGGGAAAAGTGTAGTTGCCTGCACTGTCAGAGGTTGTAGTGGCAACAATCACGCAGCCGCTCATACTGGTCACACAGTTGTCCGCGGAAGATGCCGGCAGCAGCAGGCTAACTGTCGCGCCGGTCAGCGCGCCCTTGGTTCGGCCGTCGATCACCGCACCCGTAAGCGCCACCCCGGAGGCTGTCAGCACCGTGAAGGACTGAGCGGGAGGCGCCGATCCGCCGCGTATCAGCGTAATCCCCGATTTGACTGCGAAGGTGCTGGAGCCGGAGACGAACAGATCGTAGGTCGTGCCGGGAGGCTCCGCCGCCGGGAGTTGCATCGTGAAATTTCCACCGGTGGTGAGCTGAGCGCTGGCAACAATGGAGTTGGTGCCCGTCAATTCGGCGCTGATGATGTCGCCAGTAGCTGGAACGCCCGCAACAGTGCCGCTCACCGGGATGAGAAAGGGGCTAACGGGCGCGACCGAAATGGAGGGATTAAGCGTGTACTTGCCACCCGGTGATGCAGGCGGAACCGGGGTACCCGGATTGATGTCGAGAAGCAGGGTGGTTAACCCGGTGAAGGGAACCGAAACCGGCGAAGTAGTGCGTAGATTGGTGCTGCCGGTGAAGGCGACGTTGGCGGTGATACATCCTTCCTGGGCCGCGGGTTTAGCCGCAGAGCACGACGGTATGACCATGCCCGGCTGAGTCGCGTCGATCACCACTTCGACCTGGTTGTAGTTCTGTGCAGTTACCTGGCCGATGTTGAACACCACCGCGTTATTTTGAAAGTCGAGCAGGTTGACAGACAGCTCACCGGGCCCCGCACCGGACGGCGCGCTGACTGTGACCCAGTTAGGGTCGGTGTCGGGCACCGCGGGGTTGGTGGACGGATTGAGCCGCACTGACACGATGTTGAGAGCGATTGACTGAAAACCGTTGCTTGGGCTGTCGATGAAACCGATTTCGAGCGCGCCCATGGTTGGAATAGGCGTTGGCCCGCCTCCGCCCCCACCGCAGCCGATGGGCCCGGCCATTAGAGCGGCAATAACGAGCAATGGACCAATCAAAACAAGAGCACTGTAGTAAGCAGGTAATCGTTTCACTCGGCGACCACACGTCCAGAAAATAAGATCGTCCTTGGATAACTTACCCGGCGTGTGAAGGCAAGCCGGCAACCTGATTACTGCTTGAAAGCATCCACTGCCAAGCGTGGTCAGGATATTGACTAGGTGCCAGCGTCAATTTCACAATCAAAGACACGATGAACTCAAGCAGCCGCGCGGTTGTTTTTCTGAGCGCGCTAGCCGTGATGATGGCCGTGGCCGCCCGTCCGGCAGGTGCCGCCTTGCAACTCTCGGTAGGCAATCCGAGCCTGCAGCATTTCGACACCGATGGCGGAGTGGAACTCGACTTCGGCCTCACCGATCAAAATGGCGCGCCGGTGGGCAATCTCCGCGTCGACAACGTCGAAGTGTACGAAGACGGCAAGCGGGCCAAAATCCTGGACTTCCGCGGCCAGGGACAAGGCCGTCCCGTCGACATCGTATTCATCCTGGACGTGACCGAATCGATGCAACCTTATATCGACGCGGTCAAGCAGAATGTCATCAGTTTCGCCGAAGACTTGGCGCGCAACAATCGCGACTACCGGCTTGGGCTCGTAACATTCGAGGATTACGTGGTCTCGGGAGCGTCGGATTGCAACTGCCCCTATAGCAAAAAGATGACGTCCAACGTGCAGGAATTTACCCAATGGGTGGGATCGCTGCATGCCGGCGGCGGCGGCGATATCCCCGAGGACCAGCTCGACGCCTTGGCCTACGCATCCACGTTCCCATTTCGTCCCGAGGCGCAGGGCATCGTAATACTCATCACCGACGCGCCCGATCATCATGCGGGAGACGGCTCCGCGCATTCGCAGCACGACCAGGGCTTCTGGGACCACCATCCGGACAAGAACAAGGACGTTACCGATTTGACCGCGGATGATGTGGCGAAGATGTTCAAGAAGAATGGGTTGACGCTTTACGCTGTCGTTCCGCCGCCGTTTATTGCACCCGATTACGCGGTGCTGGTGGGGGATACGCATGGACGCTCCTACAACATCGTCACCGAGCAGGGCCGCTTCTCGGAGCTGGTGCGTGAAATCGGCCATTCGATCGCGACCCAGTATTCCTTGACCTATCGCACGCCCAGTCCGATCGAGGACGGCACCTCGCGCAAGGTGGAGTTGAAAGTCAACTACGAGGGTCAGAGCACAGACGCGAATACCGGCTACCAGGTCCGTGGCATCGGCGGAGCGCGTATCAAAGTGCCCGAAGAAGGGGAAGCGGGCACCACTGAAAATGAACCGGGTACCGGACTAACCCAGGTCTCCTTCGATTGGTGGAACGGGGCCGTGCCATTGATAGCGATCCTGGCCCTGCTGGCGCTCTCACGTGCCGGATTGGGGCCGCCGGCGGAGGAGCTCAAAGCGATACTCGACTCTTACAACCAGCCGACGATGCGGACGCCGGTGTTCAGACCGCAAGGACAACCCCCCTCGGGACCGCGTCCCGCCGCACCGCCTCCGCAGCGCGCGGCCGCACCCGCGCCTGCCCCGGTGGGTGGAACAGGCCAGCCCAAGCTCATCACGGTCAACCCGGTCGCGCCGCTACCCGCCGAATACAGCCTGCTGAAGGACGAAATTTCGCTGGGACGCGGCACCGAAAACGATCTGGTGGTGCCGCATGCCAGCGTATCGCGCACGCACGCGCGCATCCAGCGCCGCAATGGCCTCTATCAGCTGGTCGACCTGAACTCGACTAACGGCACCTTTCTCAATGATCAGCAAATTCACGGATCGGTCGCGCTCAGTCCGGGCAGCGAAGTGCGGCTGGGCGAGGTGAGTTTTATCTTTCGGGCGTGAAGAAGGCTGGAAGTGAGAAACGACTAAGAAGCTGGAGCCGAAGTCAAAACGGGCCGGTCCGCTTCGCGCCTGTCTCTCGCTCACTCCTTTCTTTAGCCTGGCGATTTTGCTTGACTATCAAGCATCAGTGTATCTTATTCGGGCTTCCGCATGGCGTTGTTTAGAACTCTGCGTGCATAAGCCGCGCGAATCATGAGCGTTACAAGGGACAGATGAAAAAACTCACCGGTGCCCAGATCATCATTGAAAGCCTGATCGCCGAGGGGGTCGATACCATTTTCGGTTATCCGGGCGGCGCTATCCTGCCGACCTACGACGCCCTGCTGGACTCCCAAATCCGCCACGTATTGGTGCGCCACGAGCAGGGCGCGACTCACATGGCGGAGGGTTACGCGCGGGTTAGCGGGCGGCCGGGAGTGGTGCTGGTAACCTCCGGGCCCGGCGCCACCAATACCGTCACAGGTCTGGCCGACGCCTACATGGATTCCGTACCCCTGGTGGTTGTCACCGGTCAGGTTCCGACCACGATGATCGGTAACGACGCTTTCCAGGAAGCCGACGTGGTGGGAATTACCCGCCCATGCACCAAGCACAACTACCTGGTCAAAGACGTCAAGGATATTGCCCGTATCGTCAAAGAGGCGTTTTTCATCGCCGGCAGCGGGCGTCCCGGTCCGGTACTGATCGATCTGCCCAAGGACGTTCAGCAGGCGCAGCACACTTTCAAGTATCCCGACCATGTTGACATCCGCGGCTACAAGCCGACGATAAAGGGCAATCCGCGTCAGATCGAACGGGCCGTTGACGCGATCGAGCAGTCCGAGAAGCCGCTTTTTTACGTGGGCGGCGGAGTGCAATGGTCAGGCGCAGCGGCCGAGTTGACTCAACTGGTGCGTGGGCTGGGGATTCCCATCTGCGAGACGCTGATGGGCCTGGGTTCCTTCCCGGCCTCGGACCCGCAATGCCTGGGGATGCTTGGGATGCACGGGTCCTACGCAACCAATACCGCGGTATGCAACACCGACTGCTTGATCGCGGTCGGAGCGCGCTTTGATGACCGCGTCACGGGGCGTATCGCCGACTTCGCTCCCAAGGTCAAGTCGATCATCCACATGGATATCGATCCGTCGTCGATCTCCAAAAACGTCAAGGTCGACGTCCCCATCGTGGGCGACATCAAAGCGGTCCTGTCCGATATGCTGGAGGTGGTACGCAGCCGCGAGAGTTTGGGCAAACGCCGCGCGGTGTGGTCGAAGTGGCATCAGGAAATCCTGCAATGGCAGAAGGAGAAGCCGCTTTATGAGCGCCGCAACGGCACGGGCGACGGCCACGTCTCGGCCGTGTCGGTGATCGACGAGTTGCACAAGCTAACCGGCGGCGACTGCGTGGTCGCAACCGATGTCGGGCAGCATCAGATGTGGGTCGCGCAGCTTTTCCCCTTTGAGCGGCCGCGCTCGCTGCTGACCTCGGGCGGGCTGGGCACGATGGGCTACGGGCTGCCGGCGGGAATCGGCGCCAAATTTGCCGCTCCGGACCGGCGCGTCGTGGTGGTGTCGGGCGATGGGTCGATCCAGATGAATATCCAGGAACTCGCCACTGCCGTCCAATACAACATCGATCTCAAAGTGATCATCCTGAACAATCACTTCTTGGGGATGGTGCGGCAGTGGCAGGAGAAGTTCTACCAGGAGCGCTATTCCTACTCCGAGATGTCGGTGCCGGACTTCGTCATGCTGGCCAAGGCGTACAACGCCAACGGCTTCAGAATCGAGAAGGCCGCCGACCTGGCCGCCACGATGAAGCAGGCGTTTGAGACTCCGGGACCGGTGTTGATCGACGTGGTCATCCCTAAGGAAGAGGCAGTAATGCCGATGATCCCGCCGGGCGGCTCGATGTCCGAGATGCTATTCGCGTAATTCGTTTCGCCTCGCTAAGTAATTCGGATTTTCTCCCCGAGTTCGGGGAGAAAATCTATTCTATCAGCACCCCTGCAAGACCCCGGCGGCGTGTATAAAGGCCGCACTCCTCCTTACCTTCCATCCTGGAAAAAGCAATTTCAGCCAAGCTAAAACTCTTTGAGCGTGACGTTACGATATACTTGAAAGAACTGGCATCTCTCCGGCCAGATTGACAATATATAAATGAAGCTCGAAAATGTAGTATAAATTAGCCATTCAGGACGGAAAATCCCCATCAAAATCATCAGGAATCTGGCTCAAGGATTTCTTCACCTCCTTCGCATTATATTTGGCGAGGTGCATTGGTCACCGCCCCAATGGCTCCGCTTCGGCGCTGGGCAGATAAGCCGCTCGGCGGCAGCGCTCGAGCGGGCGCGCAAACGCAGTGCGCTTCGCTTCTGGGCCTCCATTGCCGTGGTCGTGATTCTCATACTGAGCGGATCGGCGGCTTTGAACTGGTATCGTCACCGCCCCGCGCCGCGATACTTCGAGTTTACCGTCTCGCCGCCCAAGCCCACAGAACTCAAGCCCAAAGCGAAGCCGGATACTCTTGGCCTGACCTTCTCCGCCTCGGCGGCCAAATTGGGAAATGCCGGCAAACAGGTGTCGTCGGGAATCTCTGTCACTCCAGCGCTGGAAGGCGTGTGGAAATGGGAAACCGATGCGTACCTGGATTTCACGCCGAAACACGATTGGGAAGTTGGGCGCGAGTACAGCGTCACGCTCGATCGGGATTTGTTCGGACCGCAGGTGCTGCTCAAGAACTATTCCTTTCATTTCAGCTCGCCCGCCTTCGCAGCATCCATCGGCGCGGCGTCGTTCTACCAGGACCCGGTTAACCCGAAGATTAACCAGGTCGTCGCCACCATTACTTTTACCCATCCGGTCGACAAGTCGGATTTTGAAAAGCATGTCGCGCTGCAGATGCGCGTTAAACCGCCAAAAGGCTCGCAGCCCGCCTCTGCGCAGCCCTTCGGATTCAAGGTCGAGTACGACCAGACCGGCGGCAAGGCATTCGTCCATTCCGACACTTTCCGAGTCCCCGATAACGACGCCGAGATGCTCCTGACTGTCGCCAAGGGCGTGCATTCATCGCGCGGCGGTCCGGGCACAATCGCGGAACTCAAACGCATGGTGCCGATTCCTGGAGTCGGGTCTTTCTTCAAAATCGGGAGCATTACCGCGGTCGTGGCCGCCAACCACGACGTGATGGAACGCATTTGCACCGTGAGCGCGTCGGTGCCGATGCGCCAGGCGGACCTCGCCCGGAATATTACTGTGGTCCTGCTTCCGAAGGACCGGCCGGCGGTCGGCGACCAGCCGCTGACCAGGAACTTCCAATGGAGCGATCCGACCGAGGTAGTTCCCCAGGTGATGGCGCTCAGCACGCCGGTGCCGATCCAATGGCTCCCCGCCGAACGAGAGTACATGCCCACGCAAAGCTTCAAGTTCACTGCCGATACCGGCCGCTTCCTGCTCGTGACCGTCAAGCGCGGCCTCAAATCGTATGGCGATTTTCCGCTCGCGGAAAAATTTTCCACGGTGATCGCCGCCGAGCAGTTTCCGCAGGTGATCAAGATCGTTTCCGAGGGGTCGCTGCTCAGCCTGTCGGGCGAGCGCAAGATCTCGATTCTCACGCGCAGCGTGGACGCGGTTCAGATCAAAGTCAGCCGCCTGCTTCCGGGCACCGTCAGCCATCTGGTCGCTCAAACCAGGGGTAATTTTTCCAACCCGGAATTTGTCCACGACTATGGCCGGCGCGCCTTTGGCCTCGAGGACCTTTCGGAAGTGTCCACCCAGGTCAGGCAAATCGGCGCGGATCCCGCGGGCCGCAACCGATACATGGTGTTCGACTTTGGGCCGCTGCTCTCCTCCGGTGCGATGCCTCATGGGTTGTTTTCGATCGATGTTGAGAACTGGGACGCCGTCAACCACAAGGTGGTTGAGAATGGTCCATCGGACCAGCGCCTGGTGCTGCTCACCGACCTGGGCTTCCTGGTCAAGGACTCGGTTGACGGCAGCCACGACGTCTTCGTGCAGTCGATCCGCAGCGGCCTGCCGGCAGCGGACGTGGATGTGGAGATGCTGGGCAAGAACGGGCTGCCGATCTTCACCGCGAAAACCGACGCGGAGGGCCGCGCCGCCTTTCCCACGTTCAAAGACTTCAAGCACGAAAAGACTCCCACCGTGTACGTAGTTTCAAAGGAAGGCGATTTCTCCTTTCTACCCTACAAACGCTATGACCGGCAGCTGAACCTGTCGCGCTTTGATACCGGGGGCCTGTATACCGACCAGCAGAATGAATCGCTCCAGGCCTACCTGTTCTCCGACCGCGGCATTTACCGGCCGGGGGACAGCATCCATGTCGGCATCGTCGTCAAGCACCAGGACTGGCAGCCGCTGCCGCCCGGGGTGCCGCTGGAGCTGGACGTCACCGATCCGCGCGGGTTGGAGATCCGCCGCGAGATGATCAAATTTCCGGCCGTGGGGTTCGAGCAATATTCCACCGCTACGCAGGAAGACTCGCCAACCGGCTCCTACGACTTCTCGCTCTACATCGCGCGCGATGAACACAGCAAAGTGCTGTTGGGTTCAACCCAGGTGCGCGTGGAAGACTTCCAACCCGATCGTATGACGATCAAGGCGGAGCTTTCGGCCGGACCCAGCGCCGGATGGATCTCTCCCAACGCGCTGGGGGCCAGCGTCCGCCTGCGCACCTTGTTCGGCACCGCGGCCGCGGGACGCACCGTAAAGGGATCGCTGAAGCTGGCGCCGGCCGCCGTCTACTTTCCGAAATACGCCGATTACCATTTCGTCGATCCCTACTCGACGAGCAAAAGCTACGACGAGGATCTGGGCGATCAGACCACCGACGCGCAGGGCCAGACCAAATTCGACCTCAAGCTCAGCCGTTTCGAGGAGGGCGTGTATCGGCTGCGTTTCATCGCGGAAGGATTCGAGCCTGAAGGGGGCCGATCCGTTATCGCAGACGCTTCCGCGATCGTTTCGCCCGCGCCATACCTGATCGCGTACCAGGCCGACGGCGACCTGGAATATATCGCCAAGGACGCGGTCCGTTCCGTCAACCTGATCGCGGTCGATCCGAAACTGCAGACTACGGCGGTGCCCAAGCTCACCGGCGAGTTGATCGAGTTTCGCTACGTGTCCGTGCTGACCAAGCAGGAAGACGGCACGATGGCCTTTCAGTCGGTGAAAAAGGAGATCTCGCGCGGCAAGCGCGACCTGGCTATTCCCGCGCAAGGACTTACGGTCAGGCTGCCTTCATCGGATCCTGGCTCCTTCGCCCTGGTGATTCGCAACGCGGCGGACGAAGAGCTCAACCGCATTTCATTCGAGGTCGCCGGCAACGCCAACGTCACCCGCAGCCTTGAGCACGAGGCCGAGCTAAAGCTCAAGCTCGACAAGCCCGAGTATGCTCCCGGCGAGGAGGCCAGTATCTCTATCCGGGCACCCTATGTTGGCGCCGGCCTGATCACGGTGGAGCGCGATCGCGTTTACGACGCGAGGTGGTTCCAGACCACTACTACCGAGTCCGTCCAGAAAATCGCCATACCCGCGCAACTCGATGGCAACGGCTACATAACGGTCACGTTCGTCCGCTCGATGGACTCGCCGGAGATCTTCACCAGCCCGCTGTCGTATGGATCTGCGCCGTTTTCGATCAGCCGCGCGCGCCATACATTGGACGTGAAGCTGGACGTGGCGCCGATGGTAAAGCCGGGCGACACGTTGAAGGTGGGCTATCAGACCGCGGGACCGGCGCGGATTGTACTGTTCGCCGTTGACCAGGGAATCCTGCAGGTCGCGCGCTACAAAACGCCCGATCCGCTTTCCTACTTCTTTCGCAAGCGGGCGCTCGAAGTCAGCACCGAACAGATCCTCGATCTGATTCTTCCCGAACTTCATCTTCTCAACCAGGCCTCCGCCCCCGGCGGCGACGGCGAAGGATTGGAAGCCCGCACCCAAAACCCCTTCAAGCGCAAGGGGCTTAAGCCGCTGGCGGTATGGTCGGGGCTGATCGATTCGGATGGAAAGCCGGCTACGTTCGAGGTGCCGGTGCCTGACTACTTCAACGGCACTATCCGCGTGATGGCGGTGGCGGTCACCGACTCCACCATCGGAGTGGCTGATCGCAAAGCGGTGTCTCAGGGCGACTTCGTCATTCAACCGCAAGCTCCGTACTTTGCCGCTCCCGGCGACGAGTTCGAAGTGAGCGCGATGGTGGCCAACAACATCAAGGGCGCGCCGCCCAACGCGTCTGCCGTCAAGGTCGAACTGCAAACGTCCAAGGCATTGCAAGTGCTGGATGGCGCGTCGCGCGACGTCACGATAGAGCCCGGCCGCGACTCCACACTCGACTTCCGGGTGCGCGCAAACGCGACGCTGGGCGACGCGACGATGGTGCTCAAGGCGTCGGCTGCGGGCAGGACCGCGAGCTATTCGCTGGACATGAGCGTGCGCCCCGCCTCCCCGTTTGTCACCACAATCGTGTCCGGCTACGTCAAAAAGGGCCTGCTGCAAGGGGTGAAGGCCGATCTTTCGCCGCGGCGCAAAATGTATCCGGAATTCCGCACCGTGGAGGTTTCAGCCTCCGCGCTGCCGCTGGGTTTGGCCAATGGATTGGTCTATTACCTGACCAAGTTTCCCTACGGATGTACCGAGCAGGTGGTGAGCGAAGCCTTTCCCGGGGTCGTGCTTGGCACGCGCCCGGAATTGGGACTCAGCGCCGAGCAGGTAGCAAAGAGCCTCGCGCGCGCGATCGCTACCCTCCAGGGCAGACAAAACGCGGACGGAGCGTTCGGGCTTTGGTCGGCGGGTCCGGAGGTCTCCAATCTGGTCACCGCGTATGCCACGCATTTTCTGATCGAGTTGCGCGACCACGGGCTCGAGGTTCCGCCTGGCCTGCTGCAACGGGCCCTCGTGGCGCTGCGCGCGATGGTCGACAAGCCGGGCGACTCGATGCCCGATCTGCGGGCACAGTCCTACGCGCTGTATCTCCTGGCCCGCAGCGGGGTGGTCGTGACCGATCAACTCAATACCGTTCGTCAAACGCTGGATCAAAAATTCGGCACTGATTGGAAGAACGACGCTACCGCGCTGTATCTGGCCTCGGCTTATCAACTGCTCAAGATGGACCAGCAAGCTTCGGCGCTGATACGGCACGCGCCGCCTGCGAACCCGATCGCGTCCGACTATGACGATTACTACGACGATCTCGTCTATCGGGCGACCTATCTTTACCTGGTCTCGAAGCATTTCCCGGATCGGGCCAGAAAGATTAGCGGCGATCAGATCCTCGCCCTGGCCGATCCGATCACACACAACCGCGCCAATACGATCTCGTCCGCCTACGCAATCATCGCGCTCGATGCTTACCAAAAGACCGCCGGTAACCCCGGCCAGGCGAATATCGAGTTCACCCAGACGCTTGCGGACAACTCGGTTGCGCCACTGGCCGCGCAGGGAGTGGCCTTCGCACGAGCTACCGTCTCTCCCGGCGCAAAGAACGTTCATCTCGAGGCCGTCACGCCTTTTGCCCTTTTCTATCAGCTGATCGAGGCCGGCTTTGACGTGGACCCACCCGCCTCGGAGATCAAAAACGGCATCGAGGTCTTCCGTGAATTCCACAACGACAAAAACCAGGTGGTTGCGTCCTCCGCGCTGGAATCCAAGGTTGACGTTTACGTTTCGGTTCGCGCACTGGATCACGCGGTATCAAATGTCGCTGTTGTGGATTTGCTTCCGGCCGGGTTCGAGGTCGACATCTCGCCGGAAGGACTGGGCAACCGGGCCTCGTTGTCCAAGGGGCCCGACACGTGGCAGCCGGATTATATAGATGTGCGCGAGGACCGCGTGGTCTTCTACGGGTCGATCGACACCAGCACGCAAAAATTCGTCTATCGTCTCAAGCCGACCAACCTCGGGAAGTTCGCGGTTCCGCCGCTGTATGCCGAAGGGATGTATGACCGTTCCATCCAGGCGCGCTCGCTGGGCGGGCAATTCGTGGTGGAAAACCCGCAGGCCAGGACTAAGTGACTTCCCACCAATCAGAGCCCGGCCGCCTGGCGGTGGCCGCCGGAACCTGCGCCGGGTTGGCGATCGTGGCCGGGGCGATTATCTGGATGATAATCGCCTGGGGGCCCAAGCCTCTGCTGGTCAACAAGTCCGGTCTCTCCCAGGCGGTGTACGATCGCGAAGGCCATCTGCTGCGCCTGACGCTTTCCAGTGACGAGAAGTATCGCCTTTGGGTACCTCTATCAGAAATTCCTCCGGCGATGATCGAAGCGACCGTGCTCCAGGAAGACGCATGGTTCCGTTGGCATCCGGGCGTGAATCCCTTCTCCCTGCTCCGCGCGATTTTCACCACCTATGTTGAACGAGGGCGGCGCGTGGGCGGTTCGACTATCGCAATGCAGCTGGCGCGCCAGCGCTTCGGCATCAACTCGCGCACTTGGACGGGCAAGCTCCAGCAGATCCTACTCGCCGCGCGGATTGCCCGTTACTACAGCCGGGACGAAATTCTCGAAGCGTATCTCAACGTGGTTCCATACGGAGGCAACGTAGAAGGGGTGGGCGCGGCCAGCATCATCTATTTTGCCAAGCAGCCGCGCTACCTGTCCCTGGCGCAGGCGCTGACCCTTGCGGTAATTCCGCAAAACCCCCGGCTGCGCAATCCGGCTTCCGCAGATGGCCGAGTCGCCTTGACCCGTGCCCGCTCGCGCCTCGCCGTGGCCTGGATACGCGCGCATCCGTCGGCGGATTCCGCCGGCCTTTTGCCGGACCTCGCGGTGGCGAGCTACACCCGGCGCGCGCTGCCATTCGGCGCTCCCCACCTGGTGAATCGTGTGCTGAAGGACAACCCGTCGGCCCCGCGTATCGAGACGACGCTGGACTCCGGTATCCAGGCGCTGCTGGAGCGGCAGTTGCGGATGTACATCGAACGCAACCGCCGCCTCGCGATTAACAACGGCGCAGTGATTCTCGTCGATTACCGGAGCATGCAAGTCAAAGGTTACGTCGGCTCGGCGGATTTCTTCTCGGGGTCAATCAACGGTCAGGTCAACGGACTGCGTGGGCGCCGTTCGCCGGGCTCCGCTTTGAAGCCTTTCATCTATGCGCTGGCGATCGATCAGGGTCTGATCCATCCGCAGACAATGCTCAAGGACACCGCGATTCGAATATCGGCCTACAATCCGGAGAACTTCGATCGCGATTTTCTGGGACCGATCGATGCCACCAGCGCACTGGTGCGCAGCCGCAATGTACCTGCAATCGAACTGGCAAACCGGCTCTCGCCGCCCGGCCTGTACGGCTTCTTGAAGCGTGCCGGCATTCGCAACCTGCGCCCCGAGGGCTTTTATGGTCTTGCGCTGGCGCTGGGCGGCGTTGAAGTGAGTATGGAGGAGATGGCCGGGCTCTATGCGATGCTGGCCAATGGCGGTGTGCTCAGACCCTTGGTCACCACGGTCCCTGAGCCGGCTGGCTTCTCGCGCACCGTCAGATTGCTGAGTCCCGAGGCCGGCTACGTGGTGCTCGACATGCTGCGCAACAATCCGCGCCCGGTGGGCGACTTTACTTTGTCGCAGGTTCCCGGCACGGCCGCCGTTCCATGGAAGACAGGAACTTCTTATGGCTACCGCGACGCCTGGGCGATAGGAATCGTTGGTCCGTACGTATTGGGCGTGTGGATCGGCAACTTCGACGGAACTCCCAACGCCAATTTTGTCGGCCGCGAAGCTGCCGGACCGCTTTTCTTCGATATCGTGGACGCGCTGCGAGCGCGCGGCCCGCTGCCCGAATCGATTGTCCACCAACCGCTCAACCTGAAAAAGGTTAAGGTGTGCGCGCTTTCCGGCGAGTTGCCGGGTCCATATTGCGATCATCTCAAGGACACTTGGTTTATACCCGGGAAGTCGCCCATTAGGACCTGCCGGATCCATCGGGCAGTCCAGATCGACGCCCGCAGCGGTCTGCGCGCTTGTCCCGGCCGAAGCGACGTGGCTATCAACCGGGTCTATGAGTTCTGGCCGTCTGACCTGCTGAAGCTCTTTCGCGCAGCGGGCATCGCCCGCCGTACTCCGCCACCAATGGATAACGATTGCACGAAGGTGGCGGCGCAAGGGGCAGCGCCGCTCATATCCTCGCCCAGCAGAGGCGTGGTCTATTCCGTAACATCAAGCGGACGGACTGAAATTTCGTTCAGCGCCGTAACTGACGCGGACAGCCGGACGGTCTACTGGTTCGTCGACGATCAACTCGCAGGAACCTCGCACACCGGTGAATCTCTCTTCTGGAAAGCCAAGCCCGGCACTTTCCTGATCAGAGCGGTTGACGAACAGGGCAGAGCGGCCGCGCAACAGATAAGCGTGGTTCCGTCGGCGCCGTAACGCATCTCCGGGGGACATACTACGATACGATTGCGGCTCTATTGCCGTCTCAAGTCCTGATAGATGAGACCGTAGGCGCGCGAGGTGCGATCGTAAAAGCGTCGAGCCGGATTCGGCATTCCAGAAATATAACCAATCACCAAAATGCCGAGGTAGAAAACCCGGAAGCAGCCTTTGCGGCTTCCAGCTCACGACTTCAGCGCGCTGAGGAAATCCTCGAGCAGATCGCGCCAATGCTCGGTTCCCACCGACACCCGAACCATCGACTGGTTGATTCGCGCCTCTGCCATTTCTTCCGCCGACAGTTCACTGTGCGTGGTGGTGGCGGGATGGCAGGCGAGGCTTTCAACTCCACCCAGGCTTACCGCGTTGCGGGCAATTGTGATGCGGCGCAGGAAGTCGAAAGCGACCGCTTTTCCGCCCTTGAACTCCAGCGTCATCAGCGAGCCAGGAAAATCGGTCTGAGCGTCGCGGATGCGGCACTGATCGGGGTCGGCAAACAGGCTCGGGTAGTAAACCTTTTTGATCGCGGGATGGTCGGCCAGGCGCATCGCGACGCGCTGCGCGTTCTTGCTCTGGCGGTTCATCCGCAAGCTCACGGTAGAAAGCCGCGAGTCCAGGATCCAGCATTCGTCCGCCTGCAGGATATTGCCCAGCATCGAGCGCAGGCGGCGCAGCCGGAGGACCAGCTCCGGATCGGCCGCCATCACCACGCCCGCCAGCAAGTCGCTGAAGCCGCCCAGAAATTTGGTTGCCGAATAGATCACCAGGTCAGCGCCGTGCGCCAGCGGATGCTGGAACGTGGGGCCTAGCAGGGTGTTGTCAACCGCCAGCAAGCACCGCTCTGAACGGCCTTTGATCGCGGCGGCTGCTGCTTCGATATCGGTCATCACCAGGGTCGGATTGGCGGGAGTTTCTATAAAGACCAGGCGCAGGTTCCTGGTTTCCTCAATTGCCTTCTTCAACCCTGGCGTGTCGCCTGCGGCAACCGGCCGCGCTTCGATGCCCAGCGGCTTTATCAGCTGTTGAATCAGATGATGGGTACCGCCATACAGCGGCAGCGTGTAGACGATCGCCGCTCCCGGCTCCAGCAGGTCCAGAAGCACGGTCGAGATTGCGGCCATCCCGGAGTTGAAGACTGCCGCTGCCTCGGCTCCGGGCTCCAGCGGGACTAATTGATCTTCGACGATTTCAGCGTTGGGATGCGACAGGCGGGCGTAGATAAGATCGCCCACTTCAACCTCGTCGGGCTCTGCTCTGCCCAGGGCTACCGCGAACGCATGCTCGGCCGCTTCGGGGCTGGAGAAAACGTAGGTGGACGTGCGGTAAACCGGCGGGCGCGCGGATCCTACTGAAAGCCGGGGATCGAATCCTCGCGTTAGTACCGCGGTTTCCGGATGCATTCGCCGTGTGGCCATCGGGAGTCTCCCTTCTTGCCGCCCGGGAAAATCGGCCCAATATCGACCGGCGCGGCTGGACCAGCTAATGCCGCAAGATGCGGGCACAACAATATTGTCGCCCCCGGCGGCCATCGTCCGCAACTGCCCGTCCCGCGTCGACGTCATTGGCGTTCGCGCGAACCGCAGCGAGAAACTTCACTGTGTCATTTCTTCAGACCGTCGTCTGGGGTGGCCGAAAAGCTTGATGTTGCAGGGCCAAATTCTGGCACGCGCGATGCTCTTGTTTGCTTGAAACGGTGGGGCAGCGATGCTCGCCTCACTCCTGAAAGATCTCATCAGTAGCAACCCTAAGCAGGAGGTAAGACTGCATGAGCCCGGTTGAAATTCTTGATCATCTCATCGAGGTTTGCGTAGACAGCGAAAAACGCTTTCAGCACGCGGCACGCGACGTCGGCCGAGCCGATCTGGAGACATTTTTCAAACAGCAGGCCACCAATCGAAAGGCCGCCGCCGACCAGCTTGCGGCCGAACGTGGCCGGATGGGAGTAGTCAAGGAAGAATCCGGTACTTTCGGTGGACTGGTCGATCGTGCCGAGATGGATCTCAGCGTGGTAATGAGCAAAGGCGACAGCGGGGTAGTGGAGTGGTGCCGCGAGGATGCCGAAAAGGTCGCCGCCGAATACGAAAAACATCTCAATGGAAGCGGAGACTTGCCGCCGGCCCTGCGGCCGATACTGCAACAGCAGCTTAAGACGGTGCGAAACACGATCGCTGAATTGGACCGCGTACTACGCACCTACGGCGGCCCCCGTTCGTAACTTCAACTTCAATCTTGAATGGGACTTTGACGCACTCTCCCGTGGAATAAATGGAGAGGGCGTCAAAGGACCAGATGGACGGCTGCCCATTCATAGACGTTTAACCTGATCGATAACCTCTGCGAACGCGGTAATCGTCTCGCGCAGTCCATCGTACATGCTAGGGCCGCGCCGCACCGCGGCGAGGTTCATACTGGCGCTCGAAAATCCCATTTGCGCGAATTGACGCATCTGCGCCAGGCATTCATTTGGAGTGCCGGCAATCGCAAAACGCTCGACAATGTCATCGCCGACCAGTTCGTGAAGTTCCGGCGGATAGAAAACATCGGGCGCGAAGTACCATCCACTGGCCCGGTGCACCGCCGCCTCGATCTTCTCCATTCGCCGCGGGTCGATAACGAGCTCGGGCGGTTTCAGCAGCGTCAGATAATAGGCGACGTGCAGCTTTACGCTGCGTTTGGCAAACGCGCCGTCGCGCGACGCGCACAGCGTCAGGCGCGGCGCAATCTCCACGTCCGCGGCGCGGTGTCCGGCACGCGATGCACCCTGCGCAACCCAGTTGCGATAATTCCGGGCCGTGTCGGCGGTCATGTGGCGTGCCCCGACAATCGCGATGTCCGCCAACTCTCCAGCCAGGCGCATCGTTTGCGGACTGCGTGTTCCAATACCGATTGGCACGCGCTGCTGCGGCTTGCGCACCAACGTGGCCCCTGACAGGTGGAATACGCTCCCGTGATGGGTGATAGTTTTGCCGCCCAGCAGGCCGTTAATGATGCTGATTGATTCGCGCAGCGCCGCGACCGGTTTGGGCTGCGCAATTCCGATTTCCTCCAACCCTGCGCCCCACCCGAGACCGAGGAAGGCTCTGCCGGCCGACACTTCCTGCAGGGTCGCGGCGGCGCTGGCCAACAGCACCGGATGATGCGAGTAGGGATTGGTGACCAGCGGGCCGAGATGAACACGGCGGGTTGCCTGTGCGCATAGCGTCAGGAGCTGGAAGCAATCCGGATACAGCGGAACGTCCGAGATTCCGACCCGGTCGAAGCCCGCATCTTCTGCCAATCTTGTGAGCTTAACGACCTCCGCCGCGCTCATCGCGGGCGTGATTTCAGCCTCAAGCCTGAGCCCCATTAATGTGCGTTCGCCGCGCTGACGTGGCCAATCCCTGGGGCGGTGGCCTTCACGACGGGCAGAAACCGATGCTTGAACTGATCCGCACCGAGTTTGGTTTGGGCAGCCAGCGAGGACAATATGGGCTCCTCGAAGTCGTTCAGCTCCAGCCGGATCATGTAGGAGCGCGCCACCTGATATGACTCCGTGTCGACCTCGACCATGCGAGTGCGCACGCGTCCCGTCTCAGGATCCTTGAGATCGTTGAGACTGACTGGCGTGACGCGTCCGCCGCTGATTGCGATCAGCGCGCCGGAGCCGCCGCTTAGCAGGTAGCGCACCGCTCCGTAGCCCAGGGTACGCGTATACTCGACGTCGAACGGCAGCGGCTTGGCGCAGCGCAGCTCATACCCGATGTCTTTACTGACCACGGTTGCGTTGACGCCGACCTCGGCTAGGGTCTTGGTGATTTGTTCGCGGAGGACAGACCCAATCGGGACATCGGACAAATGGACGTGACCGTAGGCGTCGCGTTGAGATTCAGCCAGGCGCTCGAGCGTGCCCGGCTCCAGACGCTCGGCGATTCCTTCGGCGACCAGGGCGACGCCGTCATCGCGGCCCCACGCCAGACGTTTGATGATGGAGCCGACGATAGTGTCAACCACCATGCTCAAGTCGAACGAGGCGACATGAAACTCCTCAGGAATTACGGCGAGCGTGGCGCCCGCGGACTTGCACATTCCCAGCGCCAGCGCGCCCGATTTGCGGCCCATCGAAACCGCCAAGTACCATCGCCCGGTTGTGCGCGCATCTTCCATCAAGGACTCAATAATGCCGGTGCCAACCGCGCGCGCCGTTTCAAAGCCAAAGGTCGGCGCATTGTCGGGCAGCGGCAAGTCATTGTCGATCGTCTTGGGCACGGTGACCACGCCGATTCGGCCGCTACTTGCCTCGGCAATCTTCGCGGCGCCATAGGTGGTGTCGTCGCCGCCGATGCATAGCAGGTAGCTGACGCCCATCTCGGTCAACGCCTGCACCGCGCGCAGCGGGCTCTGTTCGTCGCGGGCCGGGTTGGTGCGCGACGTGCGCAGAATCGAGCCGCCGGTGAAGTGGATGCGGCTTACGTCCCGGATTCCGAGTTCGACCACGTGCGAGCTGTCGCCCTCCACCAGCCATCGAAAGCCGTCTCGCAGACCCACTACCCGCAGCCCGCAATTCACGGCTTCGATTGTGGCGGACGCGATGACGCTGTTAATCCCGGGTGCCGGTCCCCCGCCGACCAGAATCGCAAGCTTCCGCAGTTCGTGAGAATCGCTCATGCCGCTATTACTCCCGATACTCAGTTGGGCGCCCGCTGCTATTATGCTGACACGTCGAAGGGGCGCGCGATACCCGGAAAACGAAGTTCCCACAGAACAGACGCCGACGCCTTTTTGCCTATTCGAGCAGCATGAAATATGCCAGACGGTAACAACGCAGTAGCGTTGTGCCATTATGGTTCAACGCATCGACCGCGCTTGGAAAACTAGCTTGGGTGCCTGCTCAAGCGGCAGCTCCGGGACGATCCGATCCTTCCGTATGGATCAACGTGGGAGGTTGTTCGTCGGTCTGTTCCAACCGACAGCAGCGCGGATACTCACCCTGGAACCGTCGTTCACACA
This sequence comes from Binataceae bacterium (SeqCode), assembly GCA_035262365.1. GTDB lineage: Bacteria > Desulfobacterota > Binatia > Binatales > Binataceae > JAJPJA01. The sequence continues at coordinate 227,633 of DATFSZ010000008.1, read as the reverse complement.
TTAAAGAGAGCAGGGTTTTGAGCGGCGCCGGCGGCAATTGGCGCATACCGCGAATCTCAAGAAGTCCTGCGGAAGCGAAGCTGCATCGCCTGCGCGCGGAAGCGGAAGATGCGGCGCAGCGCTGGCATCACCAGAAAATGACCGGCGGCGGCGCCGAGGATTCCGAAGGGGGGTGCAAAGTAGACCCGATCTTCCATCAGGGTGGACGCGCCGTCGGGCTTGAAATGATGCTCATGCCACCAGCATCGGTAGGGCCCCTTCTCCTGGGAATCGATAAACAGACGCTGCGGTTGCCAGACTTCGATCAGCGTCCGCCATAGCATTGGCAGCGGTCCCACCTGGAGCTTGTATTCGATTCGCGTACCCGCGGACATTTCCGCAGGCGTCGCGCCGGTGATCTGAAACCGCATGTCCGCGGGGGTCATCACAGCCAGGTTTTGCGGATGCGAGAAAAACGAAAACACCTCGCCCAGGGGTGCGTTCACGCTCGCCTTATGAAGTAACAAATAGTTTGGGCGTTGTTTGTCCGGGTAACTTGAACCGTTGGGATTGTCGAATTTTGGGGTATTCGCGTCCAGCGGGCCGATCTCGGGATCGTCCTCGGCCAGAATATTGCGCAAGGCTGCCTCCACGTTCTCAAAGCGCCATCTGAAACCCAGCTCTGACAACCGCCGGGGTTGGGCGTTTTGGCTGGCGGTCAGCACCGACGCGCCTTCGCCGAACATGGCGCGCAGAGCAAAGGTCGGCACGGGAACGAAGCTCGGGCGATGTAGCACTCGGCCGAGCGCGCGGGCGAAATCGCGGTTGCTTACAGATGACAGAGCGACTGCATTCGCGGGTCCACGGCAGCGCCCGTCCTCCAATGCGGCTGCGATAATCTCGACCAGGTCGAAGACATGAATCCAGCTCATCCGCTGGCGTCCGGAAGCAATCGGACCCCCGGCGCCGAACCGAAACGGCGGCAGCATTTGCGACAACGCCCCGCCGTCCAGACCCAGGACGATGCCAAATCGGGGAATAAAAACCCGCACGCCAGCCTCCTCGGCGCGCAGCGCGGCTTGCTCCCATTCCTTGCACACGCGGGCCAGGAAGTCGTCGCCGGGAGCCGATTGCTCATCAAGGACTTCATCGCCTTGGTCGCCGTAATAACCGACCGCGCTGGCAGAAACCAGCACCGCCGGACGCCGGTCCGATTGCCTGATCGCGTCGACGATCGAGTTGGTGAGGTCGATGCGGCTTTGCCTTAGCGCTTGCCGCCGCTGGGCGGTCCAGCGTCCGCCCAGGATTGGCTCACCAGCCAGATTGACCACGGCATCCGCCCGCGCCATCTCGGCGGACAATGCTTGCTGGCCGCCGGAGGCCGTCACCAATCGCACCTGAGGGCCGAGCAGATTTCGCGCCCGATCCTCGGCGCGGACCCACGCTGACACTTCGTGGCGTCCGCCCAGCAGGCGCAAAGTCAAAGCGCGGCCGATAAACCCTGTTGCTCCTGTCACGAAGACGCGCATACACACCCCCATGCCGAAGCTGGTTCAAATACAGTGCAAGGCGCCGGATCACGGCCGGTCTTAAGGATATCGCGGGAGTCAGGCGGACGAGTAACACTTGTGAAGGCGCGTGGTTCTCCGGACTTCGGCTCTGAATGTCGCTGCGGGGTCGCGCGGCCAGGCTGGCCGAGCAGGACTCGGCGCCGATGCGGATCTAGGTGGCGGCCCGATACTCTCATATGCGGACCGGCCGATACCTCGGGGCTCAATGAGTCGAGCCATCGGCGCAGGTGCTTCCAGTCGATACCGAGGATTGCGCAGACGCTTTCGGACGCGAACAAGCCGGGCTGATTGCGCGCGCGAAACCAAACGTTCACCTCTTCGTACTCCTCTCGGTGGCACCGATCAGGGCGATTCATGGTGCGCCGGTAGCTGTTGATCGTGTCCTGCGACATCGCAAGCAGCAACCGAACTTCGCCCCCCATCGGCGACGCCGCGCCGAGTCCGAAGAACCGCGAAGCGGGGTTCAGCCGGGCTGCGCCAGCGAATCGAAGGAGGCAGCCGCCTGCATCCGCACGCATTCGTGTCTCGACAATTGGATTGAGCCGCTGGGCTGTTTGATATTCGAACATCTCCGACTCGCCGCGGCGCGGGAGACTGTGGCCTCCGCAGCTTGCTGTTTCCTATAGATAAAAATATATTTCGTGGAAGTTTAAACCAGCCAGGCGAGCGAGACCGTTTGAGCGGCACGCAAGGACCCGCCACTTTTTTTCCTCTAGGTGAAATGAGATCGACTATGCTTTCAGAAACGCTGGAAAACGGTCTGCGCCAGTATGCGGTCGGCGAGAAGCTCCGGACGCTGCGCCTGCGCAAGAAGATGAGCCTGGTTCAATTGGGCAGGCATACGGGCCTGTCCGCCGCGCTGCTGTCGAAGATCGAGCGCGGCCTGATGTTTCCCACCCTGCCGACGCTGCTGCGCACGGCGCTGGTCTTCGGAATCGGGCTCGACTTCTTCTTCTCTGACCCGCGCACACGCCACGCGCTCGGAGTGGTGCGGCGCAGAGAGCGGCTGCGCTTTGTGCCGCCCGAGAAAGGCGCGGCCTACCGCTTCGAATGCCTGGATTTTGCCGCCGTGGAGCGCAAGCTCAACGCGTACTATGCGGAATTCGACGCGCAGTCCGCGCGCAAAGCTGCAAGTCATCAGCACGACGGTGCGGAATTCATCTACGTGATTTCCGGTTCGCTCGGACTCAGCGTCGGGGCGAACGATATCGCCGTGCATGAAGGCGACGCGATTTACTTCGATGCCTCCGTATCTCATTCATATCGGCGCCTGGGCAGAGCGCTGTGCTCCGCGGTTGTCGTCACCGTGCCGTGAGCCGGCCCTATACATGAGGGATGTGCAGGTGATGGCGGATCACCGATGGGTACGACTAGGAGACCCAGGCTGCGCGGTAATAGCGCGCGCCGCGCCCGGTCGAGTCGCGGATCATCGGATTGCCCGAGCGAAGCGGCTCCGATAGAGCGTTATCGTGTCCGAATTAATCGAAGAATTTTCTGATGACCCCCGCGTACGGGTCCGGCGCGAGGGCCCGCCGGACCCCGCGGGCCGCTGCGTGCTCTACTGGATGCAGCGCGCGCAGCGGGCGTTGGATAACCCAGCTCTAGAGACGGCGGTGCGCGCGGCAAACCTGCTCGAACTGCCGTTAGCCGTGTGCTTCTTTCTGCTTGACCGCCATCCGAATGCCAACCTGCGCCATTACACTTTCATGCTCGAAGGTTTGACCGAAACCAAAGACCGGCTGGAGCGGCGACGGATCGGTTTTGTGATGCGCAGTTCGGGCGTAAATCCAGTCGGCGCGCTGACGCGGCTGTGTTCGCAGGCGCGCCCGGCCATTGTAGTAACCGACGAAAACCCGCTGCGAGCGTCTGAGCGGTGGCGTATGGCGGTAGCGCAGAGGCTGAGCGTGCCCATGCTCAGTGTGGACGCGGATGTGATCGTGCCCTGCGGGCTCCTGATGCGCGAACAATATGCGGCGCGAACAATTCGCCCGCGAATCCAGCCGCTGCTCGACCGCTTTCTGAGGCCCATTGGAAATCAGGCGCCCCGCGTCCCATGGCGCAACCATCCAAAGCTCGACTCGATTGCACCTGCGGCGCCGCTGCTGTCTGAACTCTCGATCGATCGTTCTGTGGCCGCGGCGAGTTTTCGAGGCGGTACCACCCAGGCGGTAGGCGCACTGCAGCGGTTCGTCACCGGGGCGCTCCGCGGCTATGCCATGCGGCGCAACCATCCGGAGGAGGAAGGCACCAGCCGCCTGTCACCCCACCTGCATTTCGGGCAAATCGGGCCGCACACGGTGGCGCTGGCAGCGCTGGCTTCGGAAGCTCCCCGCCATGACCGCGAAGCGTTCATGGAAGAGTTGATCGTACGGCGCGAGTTGGCGATCAACTTCGTCAAATACAATCCGGATTATGATCGGCTCCGCAGTTGCGAGCCGTGGGCGTTGCACACCCTTGAGGAGCATCATCGCGATGTGCGGCGATATCGCTACCGAGTTGAGCAGCTGGAGGGCGGCGAGACCCACGATCCGCTATGGAACGCGGCGCAGCGCCAGATGGTGAAGTCGGGCTGGATGCATGGCTATCTGCGCATGTACTGGGCCAAGAAGATCCTGGAATGGGCTCCGTCGGCCGGGCAGGCCTATGAACGGGCGGTGTATCTCAACGACCGCTATGAACTGGATGGCCGCGATCCCAACGGCTACGCGGGAATCGCCTGGGCGATCGGCGGCAAGCACGATCGCGCCTGGGGACCGGAGCGGCCGGTTTACGGGAAGATTCGGTATATGTCGTATGAGAGCACATCGCGCAAATTCGACAGCGCCGCGTACATTAAACGTTGGCTGAAGTGAAATCCTTCGCGCCTCGTCATTCCGAGCGAAGCCTGCGCAGCGATGAATCAAAGCCATCCACGCATTGACAAAGATTTGTCGCCTTACCGCAAGGCGTTGAGATTCTCGGCTTCGCCTCGAAATGACAGCGTTAGAGCGGACCATGCCCGGGAGCCGATTCGTCATCGGAATCCGGTGCCCGGCTGGCTTCCTTTGCCCTCGCGCGCTTGACAGTTTTCGAATCGCCCGCGTAGCATCCGCGATACTTCGAACGCGGAGCGAACCTGCCTTTTTGCGAATCGGAAGAGGAGAGTCACTATGAGCGATGGGAACAAGGTGGCAATTGTAACCGGCGCTGGACGGCGCTGGGGCATGGGATGGCAAATAGCCTCGGGCCTGGCCAAAAAAGGGCTTGACATAGCGGTGGCCGATATTCGCGAGGATTGGGGAAAGGAGTCGGCCGAGTCGATCAAGTCGGAGACCGGCAGGCGCGCGACTTTCTTCAAAACCGACGTTTCAAACCGCGCCAGCGTCAAGGCGATGGTGGCGGCAGTGGCAAAGGAATTCGGGCGGATCGACGCATTGGTGAACGACGCGGCCATTTCGCCCCGCGTGTTCGTCGATGATATCACCGACGAGCACTTCGACCAGGTGATAAACATCAACTTGCGCGGCACGATGCTGACCTGCCAGGCGGTGCTGCCGCATATGCGCAAACAGGGCGGGGGGCGGATCGTCAATATCGCATCAGGCGGCGCGCTGCAGCCGATTCGCGGGCTTTCGATTTACTCCGCCAGCAAGGCCGGAGTGATCGTCTTCAGCAAGATCCTCGCGCAGGAAGTGGCGCGCGACAACATCGTGGTGACGATCGTGGCGCCGGGCGTGATGCACACCGCGATGGGATCGGAGAGCGCTCCTTCGCAGGAGGAGTTCGAGCGCCAGGGCAAGCATCAGCTCTTCAAACGCCCCCTTTACCCGGCCGAGGTGGCGGAGGTGGTAGTTTATGCCGCCACTCATCCCACGCACGTTCTGACCGGACAGACCCTGCACGCCAACGGCGGCGGCTACATGGTCTGAGGGCGCGGCTGGACGGCGTTCCACCTTGGAGACAGCGGCGCCTATCCGATGAACGCGGGAAGTGTCGAGGAACTGTTCCAGCAAGGTATCGACCTGTTCAACGCTGGCCAATTCTTCGAATGCCATGAGGTATGGGAGCAGGCGTGGCTGCGCAGCGCCGGGGCGGAAAAGCTTTTTTACCAGGGAATGATCCAGGCGGCGGTCGCGATCCTGCACGCCCAGCGCGGCAATCTTGCCGGGAGCCGCACCCTGTGGGCAAAGGCGCGCGAAAAGATCGAGCATTTGCCTTCCGGCGCTGTGGCAATCGAGCTGGATGAACTGCGCCAGCACCTTGAGGAGTTCTTCGGTCGGGTGCTGAGCAGCGCCGGTCCGCCGGATCGTCCGCCTAAAATCAAGCGCCGTGCCATGCGATAGATCGAATGGAGAACGCTCTCCAGGCCTTCAATATTTGCGCTCCGGGCTGCTGGATCGAAAACGAACAAGAGAAAGGGCCAATGGGATCTGAAACGCAAATGCCCGCCCTAACCCGATGAGGGCCACAGCTGCTACTTCGAGAGTCTCTCGACAATTCCGGTAAATGCCGCCGGGTCGCGCTCCACGATCTCCACCCGATGCAGCGTGACGCCCGCGGCCTCCTGCGCCGCCAGGCGCTCGCGCGCGCCGCTCAGATCGCCGGGCTCGGTGACGTAGCACATCTCGCTCAGCATCCGCGGCGACACCGCCGTAGTGGCGCCCTTGGCATCGCGCGCGTCCCATGCCTGTTTGATCTTCACGACCTCGTCGCCGAAGCCGTAGCGGGTTAGCTGGGTCGAATAGAAAGTTCCCATCCGTCCCGCGTAGAAGGCAAGGCCACTTGCCTGGGCCGTCTTGGCGCGCTCCACGTTGCGAGTGATGATGACGGAGCCGGGAGCCATAATGTCGATCGCCATCGGATCGCGGCCCGCCGCGCGCGCTATAGCGCGAAAATTCGCAATCGCCTCTCCCAGGCGTCCCAGCGGGATATCGACCGGGAACCATCCATCGGCCTTTTGCGCTGTAAGTTCGACGCTCCTGGGATTCATCGCGCCGACGTGTATAGGAATATGCTTGCGCACCGGCTCAAAGCGCAGCGTGAAGCCGCGCTGCAGGTTGAACAGCCTTCCGTCGTATTTGAGGGGTTCGCCCGCAATCAGCATGTTGATGATGTCGATGTACTCGCGCATCCGGGTGACGGCGGGCTGAAACTTGACGCCATGAAAATGCTCGGCCACGTTGGCGCTGGTGGTGCCCAGCCCAATGATCATCCGCCCTTGGCTGAGCGCGTCCAGGGTGCCGAAATGTTGCGCGTATGCGCCCGGCGTGCGGCCATAGATGTTGACGATGAAGGTTCCGATCTGAACCCGCTTGGTATGCTCTGCCACCAGGGTCAGCAGCGTGAAGGCGTCGTGTCCCCATGCCTCGGCCAGCCAGATCGAATGAATTCCGGCTTCGTCCATCATCCTGGAGCGCTCGATAAGCCCGGTGAAGTCCGGCCGGCCTTCCCATCCGACTCCGATTGTGAGTTTGTGCGCCATCTGCGTCGCCTCCACGTCGATATCTGAAGACACAACCTGTAGTTGCCGCCCGTTATATGTCAATCCCCGATAGTCAGTGTCCGGCTCCAGTACTGGCCATTAAAGCCTATGGCCCGAGCGGATGGCAGAAGTCGCCCAGGCAGCAACCTTTCGCCGCGCGACCTCGAGCCTGTGGCGGCGGCTTTGATTGATGGACCGTATCCCGAATTCGGAGGTGCGCGGCTATGCGATGTGCTGGCGTTTTCGAGCGCCGAGCCGGATCGCGCCGAAGAGGATGCCGGACTCCTGGAAAATTGGCAGCCTAAAAGTGAAAATCTCCGGACACTGCTGGCCAGCGCCCGGATAGCATTCGCCGCAGACCCAGCAAAATACGAGCCCGGCGGAGTCCACAGCAGGGTCCTCAATCACATTCCACGCAGAACCGGCATTCGTGCGGAACAGCACTCCGGCCGAACCGGGGAGCTTCAAAGTATCGAGGTTCGCGATCGCGACACCGGGCGCGCATTGCCTGACCTGATGGACCGGCTGCGCGCAAATGCGGCCGCCAAGATTTGAGGCGAGCCAGCCCTTGGCCGGACTCGCCGTTGATGCCTCATCGGCCGATCATGTACCGTGGCCGCAATTCCGGAGGTTTGCTCGATGGAAAACCGACTTAAGCTGAAGTTCGCGCCGATCGTTCATTTCCGCAACCCGCCAAAATGGCGGCGCGATCCGACTCGGCTCTACCACGACATTATCGACCGCATCGCGATGGCCGACGAACTCGGCTACGACGCGGTCTATATCACCGAGCATCATTTCACCGACGATGATTGGGCGCCGTCGCCGCTGATGCTGCTGAGCGCGATCGCGATGCGCACCAAAAACATCCGGCTTGGCACCTTTGTCGGGCTGCTGCCGTTTTACCATCCGGTGCGCCTGGCCGAGGACGGCGCGGTGCTCGACATCCTTTCGGGCGGCCGTTACGAATTTGGCTTCGGTCTTGGTTACCGGCCCGAGGAGTTCATGGGCTATGGCATGGAGATGAAGCAGCGCAGCCGGCGCGCCGATGAGATGCTCGAAATAATCCGCCGCTTGTGGGAGGGCGAGACGGTCACCTTCAAGGGTAAATACTTTCAGTGCGAAAAGACCAAGCTGACTCCGCGTCCCGTGCAGCAGCCGCGCCCGCCCATCTATATCGGCGGGTTTGCGCCCAACGCGGTGAGGCGCGCCGCGCGGATGGGCGACGGGCTGCTATCGGGCGAGCCGGAGAGTGTCAGGATTTATCTCGAGGAGCTTAAAAAGCTGGGCAAGGATCCCTCCAAGGCGATGCTAGCCAACGGACCTCCGTGGCAATACGTGTCGAACGATCCGGAAAAATCCTGGGATGAAATCGCACCTTACGTAATCCATGCGATCGAATGCTATGCGGTCTGGATGCTGACCTGGAACACTCCGCCCTTGTATCCGCCGGTGCACAACAAGGAAGAACTGAAGAAGACCGGCCTGCTCACGGTGCTGACCCCCGAGCAAGCCGTCAAAGCAATCGCTGATTACGCTCGCGCGATGCATGTTACAACCCTGACCTTCATCATGAATGAGGCAGCCTGCCCGCCGGGTGTCATGCGCGAGCATTTGGAATTGTTCGCGGCCAAGGTGATGCCGGAGTTTCGGTGACAAGAACGGGACTTCGCCCTGACCGTCCTGTTTTTGGCCGCCCGATGTTTGACAGGACGTTGCGATGCGCAGAATGATGGGGCTCAAGGCGCGTGACTGGCCGGATACAATGACCATGCTGAAGCGGCCCAGAGTTAAGCCGCGGCCATCGCCGGCGCCGAGGGCGGCGCGAGGAAGAACAAACTTAAAGGGAGACTTGAAGTCATGAGCGAAGCCTGGATTATCGATTGCGTAAGAACACCGCGAGGCCGCGGCAAAAAGGACGCGGGTGCGCTGTCCGGGATTCATCCGCAGGAAATCTTCGCGACCGCGCTCAACGCGCTGGTCGAGCGCCACGGCGTCGAAAAGCGCGACGTTGAAGACGTGGTCGTTGGCACGGTGAGCGAAACCGGCGAGCAGGGCGGATGTATCGCGCGCATGGCGGTGCTGGCGGCAGGATGGCCCAACGAAGCCACCGGCGTGTCGCTCAACCGTTTCTGCGGGTCGGGCCTGCAGGCGGTGAATTTCGCCGCGATGGGTGTGTTGTCGGGCCAGCAGGACCTGGTGGTGGGCGGCGGCGTGGAGAGCATGTCGCGGGTGCCGATGGGCGCCGACGGCTCCGGGCTGGACGGCCACAACCGTCATCTGCGCGAACTTCATCCGCTGGTGCCGCAAGGGGTGTCGGCCGACCTCATTGCTACCTTGGAAGGTTTTTCGCGCGAGGACTGCGACCGCTTCGCGTACGAGTCGCAGATGTTCTGCAAGAACGCGATGGAGAAGGGCTACTTCAAGAAGAGCCTGGTGCCGGTCAAAGATCTGTCCGGCAAAGTCGTGCTCGATCGCGACGAGTTCCCGCGGCCCGAGACGACGATGGAGGGTTTGGCCAAGCTGGAGCCCTCATTTGCCGGGACTCATCCCAACGGAGGCGGCTACCGGATGAAGGATGGCCCGCTGACCTTCGACCAGAAGGCCCACAGCCGCTACCATCAGGCCGAGGTGGTCAACCACGTCCACACTCCGGGCAACTCCAGCGGAATCGTGGACGGCGCCGGCGTGGTGCTGCTTGCCTCGCCCGAGTATGCCAAGGCCCATGGACTGAAGCCCCGCGCGCGCATTCTGCAGACTGCCACCTACGGCGACGAGCCGATCATCATGTTGACGGCGCCGGTGCCGGCCAGCAAACGCGTGTTGCAGAAGGCCAAGATGAAGGCCGACGATATCGACCTGTGGGAAATCAACGAGGCCTTTGCGGCGATCCCGCTCAAGGTTATGAAGGACCTCGGCATCCCGCGCGACAAGGTCAACGTCAATGGCGGCGCGATTGCGCTGGGACATCCGCTGGGCGCAACCGGCGCGATGCTGGTCGGAACGGTGCTCGATGAACTGGAACGACGCGACAAGAACACCGCGCTCGTCACCATGTGTATCGGCGGCGGGATGGGAATTGCGACCATTCTGGAACGAATGTAGAACTTTAACTTTTAGCGAAACAATAACCGGTCGAGGCGATCGCTTCGGCCGGTTTTTGTTTGGCGGCTTGCGCCGGCCCTGAAAATTACTTCGAGCCGCAGCGAGGAATCTCAGCGACCATCGCTGCAGCGAGCGGATGTTGCCTGCGCTTTTCGCGAGGCTGGGAGTGACAGTTTTGGAGGAGGCTTACGGCTTCTTCGCGTGGCGCATGGCCGGAGTGCCCACCGCGCAGGCCAGCGCTGCCTGATGCGGCGACAGGCCGAAATGACGCGCGAAGTACTGCTGATGGTATTCCTCGGCGCGATAGAACGTGCCGGCTGGTACGATTTGCGTCACGATTGGCCGATGATACTGGCCCGACTCTTCCAGTGCACGCACCGCGGCGCGCGCCGCGGCCTCCTGTTCGGCGTCATGATAGAAGATCACCGAGCGGTACTGACTGCCGACGTCCGGCCCCTGACGGTTGAGCGAGGTCGGGTCATGCAAATCCCAGTACAGCTCCAGCAGCTGCTCGTACGAAATCGCCGCCGGGTCGTATTCCACGTACACGACCTCGGCGTGACCGGTGCGGTCCGTGCAAACCATCTCGTAACTCGGGTTGGTTACGGTTCCACCCATGTAGCCGACCTGCGTAGATACAACTCCGTCAAGGGCGGCGAACGCTGCCTCGACATGCCAGAAGCATCCGGCTCCGAACGTGGCTAGTCTGGTTTCCTGTGCCATATGTCTTTCTCAAAGACGATCGATCACGTTTTTTCCGTGCGGGCTTCGAGAATCAGTCCCGCCGCTGTCTGTTTACTCGTACCGCATATTTGCCGCCTCGCCAATACCTTGCATAGCCGCGGTACACCGGCTTTTGGTCCGGATTGTCGGCGTCAAGTACGCCGCACCTTGGGAATTACCTCCTCGGCGAAGCCTTGGATCTCGTCCTCCATGTAGGGCGGCGTCATCGAGAAGATGAAGTGGGTGACGCCCACCTTGCCGTATCGCTCGATCGTCTCCAGGCATTCGTCGGCGCCGCCGATCAGCACATTCTTGCGCGCCTCTGCAGGTGTGCCGCGGCTCATCGCAGCGGCCCTGGCGGTCACCTCTTTTTCGCGCTCCGCGCTGGCGCGGTAGCACAGCGACGTGATCATGGTCTTTTCGATTTCAGCGCTGTCGCGCCCAATCGAATCGCAATGCCGCTTCAGCACGGCTATCAAATGGCCCATGCGCTCGGCGCTGCCGCCTGCATTCCACAAATCGGCGTACCTGGCGACAATTTTGAGGAGCACCTTTTCGCCCGTGCCCGCGACCATCAGCGGCGGATGCGGCTTTTGGATCGGCTTGGGGCTGCATACCGCATCGCTAACGCTGTAACGCTTGCCGTGCAGCGTGAACTTGTCCTCGGTGAACATTCCTTTGATGATTTGACAGGCCTCGTCGAGGGCCTGCAGCCGCCATCCGACGGTCTTGAAATCGACTCCGAAGCTGTCGTGCTCCAGCTCATACCACCCGGCGCCAATTCCCAACACGAAGCGGCCGGCGCTCAGATGGTCCAGCGTGGCCGCCATTTTCGCCGTGATGCACGGGTTGCGATAAGTGTTCCCATTGACCAGCGCTCCAATTCTCGCCCGGCGGGTCTGCTGGCTTAGCGCGCTGAGTGCGGTCCATCCCTCCATGCACGGTCCGGCGGGGTCCGCGCCCATGATTGGGTAGAAATGGTCGAAAACCCAGAGCGAGTCGTAGCCCCACAAATCGGCCTTCTGCCACAGGCCGCGCAGGTCGGTCCATTGCGCCTGCTGCTGCGGAGTTTGGATACCGAAACGTACCGGATGCTGGCTCATTGGTATGACCTCCGGAAGCAAAAACTCCCACGCCGCCGGCGCGCGCGCAAGATTCAATGGCATTCGCAACAACCCGTGCGGCCGCGCGAGGGTCGCAAAGCCAGGAAATTCCTGCTTTGTTTAGCGTAGTTGTCGCGAGATGCCGTGGCGGAGCTGAGCTTTCTCTATGGACGGAATAGACTTTCTGCCGACCCTTGTTCAGGCCCTTCTAATCGTTATTGGCTTTGCCGGTCTGACCGTTGGCGGGCTTTACCTGGTCAGACGCACGGTCGAGCCCGAATCCCTCCGGATGGACCATGACGTGGCCGGGTTTACCTTCGGGGTGATTGGCGCATTTTATGGAGTCGTGCTGGCCTTCGTGATCGTTGCGGTCTGGCAACGGTTCGAGCGCGCCAACGACCAAGTACAGGCGGAAAGCCTCGCAGTTTCAAACCTCTACAACCTGGCACAAGGGCTTGGTGAGCCGATGCGCGCCGAGATGCGCCGCGCCTTGCGCTCCTATACCTCGACGGTGCTGGTCTCCGAATGGCAAGAGATGTCCGAGGGCAGATTTCCGCCCGATCAGGCGCCAGTCCAAAAGCTATGGGAAATACTATTAAAGAGCGCTCCGGCTAACGCCCAGGAGCAGGTGTTCCTGGATAAGAGCATCGACCAGATTACGCAGTTAAGCGACCTGCGGCGGTTGAGGTATGTTTACTACAGCGAGGACCTGCCTTCGGTAATCTGGATCGTGATTTATGTGGGCTGCGTAATCACACTGGGATTCAGCTATTTCTTTGTCACCCGCCGGTTTCAGCAGCAGGCCCTGATGTGCGGAACATTTGCCGCGCTCATCGGCTTGACGATCCTGGCAATCAGCGAACTGGCGACTCCCTACCAGGGCGCGGTGGTGGTTTCCAATTCGGCTTTCAGGGTCCTGGCCCAGTCGATGGGCCTTCCGGCGGCGGAGAGGGTTCCGGCCGATAGAGATCACTAAAGTTTCGAGTTGCCAAACAAGAGAGCTCAACTTGTAATCAGCTGCGCTGCGCGCTGAGCCAAGATCTGAGCCGCATCGATATTGTCGCCCGATTCCGTAGCCTCTGCTTCGTTCACCTCGGACAATTTTGCCATTACCTGGCGCGCTCACCGGGCGTATCCTTAAAGCGTGCGGGAAGAAGATGGAAACGCGCATCGATCGAAAAAGCTTTCGGCGGATGAGCCGCCGCGAACTGCTTAAACTGACACCGCTGCTGGCATTGGGAGCTTTCGCGTGGACACCCACGCGCAGCGCTTTGCTCAGCGCGGGAGACCACTTCAACGGATGGGCGGCGTCCTTGTGGTACCGCACCGGGCATCCGGTGACCACCTTCCCGGACTCGGCCGTGGCGCCTCTCAGCCGTTTTCCCTACAACTACTTCGATGTGCTCGACCCCGAGATTGACCTTGACGCGTGGCGGCTTAAGGTCGGCGGCCTGGTGAAGAACCCGGGCGAGTACACGCTGGCGCAAATTCAGGCTTTGCCCAAGGTCAGACAGAATACCCGCCACGTGTGTGTGGAAGGATGGGACGTGATTGGAAACTTCGGCGGCGCACGGATCGGTGATTTTCTGAAACTGGTCGGCGCGGATCCTGCCGCCCGCTTTCTCTACGTTGAATGCGCCGATAACTACTACGAATCGCTCGACATGGCCTGCGCGATGCAGCCCAATTCGCTGCTCTGCTATGAAATGTACGGCCAGCCGCTGCTGGTTGGACATGGCGCTCCGCTGCGCCTGCTGCTGCCCACCAAGATCGGCTACAAGTCCGCCAAGTACCTGATCAGCCTCGAAGTCACCAACGTCCTGCGCCGGCGCGGTTATTGGGAGGACCAGGGTTATCCCTGGTACTACAGCCTGTGAGAGGGGCAGGATTGAATCTTGAAGTCGTCGAAATTGACGACGATGGCGAAAGCACGGAGCGCGCCGCCTACGAGCATCCGCTGTTGATTCGCTGGTGTCACTGGATACTCGGCGTCAGTATCCTGGTGCTGATCTTCAGCGGGTTGCAGATTTTGTGGGCATTTCCGAGTTTCGGTCCCAAGATTCCAGCTCATGGCGACTCTAGCTTCGCTACCAAGATGCCGCAGGGCAGCGTTACCCATCTGGCTTCGCTGAGCAACCTCCTTCCGCTGCTGAAGCCGGTGATGCTTGGGGGATGGTTGGCGGGCGGCCTGCAGTGGCATTTCACTTTTATCTGGATTTTCGTGGTCACGGGCGCGGTTTACCTGGTGTACCAGGTGGCCAGCGGCCATTACCTGATGTTGATGTTTACTCCGGCGGACATCCCGGGCGTCTGGCCCATGGTCAGACACTACTTTCTGTTTGGTCCGAAACCGCCGCAGACACAACCCTACAACCCGTTGCAGAAGCTCGCCTACACCACAGCTGTGGCGCTCGGCATCCTTGCGGTCCTGACCGGGATGGTGGTTTACAACCCGGTGCAGTTCTCATTGCTGGCCGCGCTGATGGGCGGCTTTCACTGGGCACGCCTCTGGCATTTCGCCGTGATGGCCGCGTTCCTGGCGTTTATCGCCGGCCATCTGATTATGGTGGCGCTGCACGGCTGGAAGAACTTCCTCTCGATGCTGACCGGATGGAAGCGGGATCCGGAGTACCGGTAGAAGCAGCTTCGTAAGTCTGTCTATGGCGCCGCTCTTGAGGTGCCTGTTCTTATCATTCTTCGGTTCGGCTCAGGATGACGAGAACAGGCACCCTTAATCTCGGGTGCGATTACGGCGTTTTTTCGCGGATGAATCCGCCGATTCGCTCCACCGCCTGCTTCGCCTCATCCAGCATCGGCACGAAAATCTGCCAGACGTGGATCATGTTCTCCCACGGCTCGTAGATTGCGTCCACTCCCGCGGCTCGCGCGCGCTCGGCGAGCCGTTTGGAATCGTCGAGCAGCACTTCGGAGGTGCCAACCTGGATAAGCATCGGGGGCAGTCCGCGCAGGTCCGCGTAAAGCGGTGAGGCAAGCGGGGTTTTTGGATCCTTGCCGCCAAGGTACGCAGCGGCCATATCGGCGAGGTTGGCGCTTCCCACCATCGGATCGACATCGGCCTTGGTTTTCATCGATTCGCCCGTGCCTTCCATGTCCACCCAGGGCGAAATGCACACGGCGGCGGCGGGCTGGGGCAGTTTCGCGTCGCGCAACGCCAGCAGCGCGGCGACGGTGAGGCCGCCGCCGGCGGAATCGCCCGCAACCGCCGCGCGCGACGGCTTGACCCCGGAGTCCAGCATGAACCGATAGGCCGCGACCGAGTCCTCAACTGCGGCGGGAAACGGATGCTCGGGCGCCAACCGGTAATCAATTATAAGCACCCGCGCCTGTGCTGCCCGCGATACCCATCCGGCCAGGCATCGATGGGTTTTGATCGAACCGATGGTGTAGCCGCCACCGTGAAGGTAAAGCACGTTGCGGCCGGTATCGGCATTGGGCGCTGTAATCCATTCTGCAGGCACGCCGTTGGCGGTAACAGGTTCAGCTTTGATGTCGGCGTCCAGACGGAACGCGGCCTTCTCCATTGCGCCGCGCCTGCGCGCGAAGCTTGCGGTTGGGTCGACTGGAACAGCCTTGAGCTTCTGTATCAGGGACTCGAGTTGTTGTAGCGACATCGGTGGCTAATCCTCCTGCCGGAGTTAGTAACTAGCATCCGATGCCGCGTTTGAAAAACGGCGCAGACATCCCGCAAGCAAGGTCACGGGAGTTTGCCCGAGCCCCGCAACGACGGGCCGAAACCCTCCCACGCAGCAAGATTTTCCGGTAGCTGAGCTCCTCAGGCGGCGGCGCGGTTCGGCGTGAACCTGACCGGCATGTGCTTGATACCGGCTACGAAGTTGGAATACAGGCGCTGTACGTCGCCCGCCCGCTCCAGGTCTGGCAGCCGGTTGAGCACCTCGTCGAAGATCACCTTCAGTTCCAGGCGGGCAAGGTTTGCACCCAGGCAGAAATGTTCGCCGTGACCCAGGGCCAAATGTTCGTTGGGTGTGCGCGTAATGTCGAAGCGATCGGGGTCCGGGAATTGGGCCGGATCGCGGTTGGCTGACGGATTCCAAATCACCACCCGGTCGCCGGCCTTGATTTGCTGACCGCGCATCTCGACGTCGCGCGTGGCGGTCCGCATCAAGTGCGTGATAGGCGAGGTATAGCGCAGGACTTCTTCCACCGCGGTGGGTAGCAGCGAGCGATCGCGCATCAGGCGTTCGCGCTGAGCCGGACTGTCCATCAACGCCAGCATTCCGCCGGAGGTCGCGTTGCGCGTCGTTTCCTGGCCGCCGATTATAAGCAGGAAGCAGTTGAAGAGAATCTCCATGTCGGTGAGCTTGTTGCCTTCGATCTCGCCGTGCACCAGTGCGCTGACCAGATCGCCGGTGGGATTCTTACGGCGGTCGGCGATGGTGTTGACGAAATAATTGAAGCAGTTCATCTGCGCCTGCCTGCCGGTTGCGTAGGCGTCGCCGTCGATCTGGTACTCCGGATCGTGCGTGCCGATCGACATGTTGGCCACCGTGAACAACATGTCCCAGTCGGCGCGGGGAATTCCCATCATCTCGCAGATAACCGCGGTGGGAAGCTTGGCCGCCACATCAACCACGAAGTCGCATTCTCCGCGCGCCGACACCGAATCGATGATTTCCGTCGCGATCGCCCGTACGTGCGGCTCCTCCGGCGCCAACGCCGCCCGGGTGAAGCGCTTGTTGATTATCTGGCGCATCCGGGTATGGCGGGGAGGGTCCGTCACGATCAGCATCTGGCCGAATCCGGCCTGCTGCGCCATGGTCTCCTCGTCGGTCAGGCCGTAATTGAGTGCGATGCCGCGCTCCGAACTGAAAGTGTGCGGATTGCGGTAAACCGCCAGAGCGTCCTGATAAGTAGTAATCGACCAATAACCCGAGTCGTCTTTCCGGTTCCAATGCACGGGCGCCTGCTCGCGCAGCAATTTCCAGGCGACGTGTGGGTCGCCGTGAATGAACAAGTCAAAGTCGTTCAGGTCGATTTCGCTCAATTCCATGAATATGTTCCACCGCTTGAAAAATTCAGACTTGCCATTTCCTTTAAGCAAATGGTTAATTCGAGGCAAGCGGGGGGGGGAACCGCCACAACGACGCCCGTTCAGTTCAGCATTGCGCTAAGTGCCGCGATCTGGCCCCGGATACGCTTGTCGCCTGGTACGAATTCGAGCGCTCCCTTGAACTCTTCGATCGCCTTGAACAATTGACCGCGCTGCGCGTAGATCCGTCCCAGGTTAATGAACGGGAAGTGGCGCGGCTCGTAGCGCGTGGCTTGCTTGGCGCGCTCCAGCCAGGGGATGGCCTCGTCGAACTGATTGCGGTGCATCAGGTACACGCCGATATCGTTGTATGGATTGCCGAAATCCGGATCGATTTGGATAGCCTGACGGCAAAGCTCGATCGCCTCGTCGAGCTTGCCCTGGTCGCTGAGCGCCCAGCCCAGGTAGGTATATCCTTCGGCGGTGGGGAACACTTCGATCGAGTTGCGATAAAGCTCGATCGCGCGGTCGGTCTGCCCGTCTTGTTGCGCGCGCAAGCCTTCGTTTACGAGCGCCTCGGCTTTCTCCAGTTTTGCCCGGTCATCCACCATCTGCTGCTCCGCTTTAGTTGCACATGCCGTCCGGTCAACGCGGCCTTTTTGAGCATGGATGGCGCGCTGTCCATCGCACAGTCCAGTTCATTTCTGATCATCCACTGCGTTGTTGCAAGAGAAGTTAAGAAGAACGGCAGCGGGCAATCCACCGCGTACCGGTCATTCTTCATCCTTCTCGTCCGTTTCGGGAGAAGGAATGAGCTGCGCGATCTCCGCCAACGCGCGGGTTACGTGAGTGGCCTCCCAATAGATTCTGCCGCAGTGCGGGCAGCAGGAGAATTTGTCGTGGCTGGCGAATACGAACGGCGGAACGCGCCGGGCGGCGAGGTTGCGTTCCAATTCCCGCAGCGGTTCGTTGCATGCGGAGCAGCGCGTGAAAGCATGCGCGAGCGGATCGAACGGACAGCGCGTAAGGACTTCGCGCAATTGTTCGCGGAACAGATTGGCGGTGAGGAAGATTACGTCGGGCGCAGTGCGCAGGCGCTTGTCGCGTGTAATCATCATGCGGCCTTCGTCGCGACTGCGCTGTAAGAGGTCCGCGCCTCCCAGCGTCGGGTCGAACAGCACGTCCGCTCCCATCAGGCGCAGCCAGCGCGCCAGGCGCGCGAGCATCCGATCAGCGGCAAACCGCTGCATTTCGCTCACCTCGTGGCCCATAGTATAGCAAAAGGAAAACTGTGCGCCTGCGGGCGCGAGGAGCGGCGGCGCGCAGGCCGGCGCTACGGTCCTATGAAAGAACAGCAGGTAACATTTTCGTCGCAGAATTTGACCCTGGAAGGTTTGTACGCACCGCCGCCGGCTGCTGCACAAAAGGGGGCCGTCGTATGCCATCCGCATCCGCAATACGGCGGTTCGATGTATAACAACGTGGTGGACGCGGCGCTGGAAGCTTTCTGGGCGAAAGGCTTCGCAACGCTGCGCTTCAATTTCCGCGGAGTGGGCGAGAGCGAGGGGAGCTACGGCGGGGGCCAGGGCGAGGCGCAAGACGCGGTGGCTGCGGTCAGTTACCTGCGTGGACAGCCCGGAATGCAGGCCGCGCCGATTATATTGGCCGGCTACTCATTCGGCGCGGCGGCCGCATGGCGCGCCGCGCCGCAGGCTGGCGCCTTGGAAGCGCTGGTGTTGATCGCCGCACCGTTGCAGATGATGCGCGCCGGCGCGGTTGCGCCGGCGCGCAACATTGTCCTGATCGGCGGTTCGCAAGATACTTTCTGTTCCGCGGCGGGGCTCAAGGATCTGTGCGCGCGGCTCGGCAAGACCGCCGCGTTCAGGGTGATTGACGGAGCGGATCATTTCTTCGGCGGGTACGAAGAAGATGTGACCGCGGCGCTGGGCGAGATGCTGACCGCCGCAGGACTCTGAGCAGCACGAAAACAGAACCGGCACACAAGCAAGTGTCCCCTGCGTGCCGGTTCCTCACGAGTAATGGGAGTCCGTTGAAGGGTCCAGCCTGACCCACGAAACCTCCTACGCAGCCAGCACACACGTCACCCGGTCCCTCTAGGGAGTCCATTCCCGTTGGATCAGATGCCCCCTTGGGTCATAGGAAAACAGCTCGCCGGTGGTGCAACTGCCGATGCACTTGATGTTGCCGTTGTTGTCGCTGCTCACGCTGGTTGACCCTACGGTCGCCAGCAAGTTATCCGGGTGATAGGTCAGCGTTGAAATCGCCGCCGGGATGCCGGTCTTGGCCAAGCTCCCGGCCACGCTCGTCCGTCGGTTATCCGCATCATAGCCATAGCTCAGCGTACCCGGGTCCAGTAGTTTATCGAGGTCAGCTTCGACGCCTTATCATAGCCATAGGTTACCACCAGTCCATTGGGAAGGTTTAAGTGGTGAATTTCTCCCGTCGTCCTCGAGAACCAAGCCGCGCATATTCGAGGCTGGCTCACCACATTTTGCAGCAATAAGCGGATGGTAGTGCTCGCCGCCGCCCAGGCTCAGAAGGCCGCCGGTTACATACTGAACGTTACGCACTTACCAGAACGAGCATAAGACTGCGCCGCCGAGGGTTGTTCCTCGGCTCGGCCGCATCTTTCCGGGCGTTTGCGGCAGCGCGGTAGTGAAGTAGGTTCGGACCCACCTCGCCCTAGACAAGGACGCGCCGGAGTTCCGGCATCCGCAGCGGGTGGGCAACATCCTAAGAATCGCCTCTGCTGGGCGGATTACACCATCACTACATCAGGATTTGACTTTTCGGTAAGCAAAGGTCTCATGTTTGGGTCGGTGAAGGTCACGTGGGGAGCGGCAGCTATCGCGAGTCCAGCGATCATAGTTAACTGAAGCATCAATTCCCTAATCACGTCCCGCTCACCACCGGCCCACGAGCGCTAATGGCAATTCGTTGCCGCTGCTGAACTGATACGCGAACAGCTTCCAGACGTCGAATTGAAGCTCCAACAACGAACCGGTGAAGGCGCTGTAGATCAGGATGTCGTAGGCCGGCACGTAACTTAGTACGGAACTTAATGTCCTCCGGTAGTGCAGTGTTACCAGCACTTCCGTAAAGCCCTCGTAAATAGTAACGCTCAGACGGGTCGTAGCTATGTCAAATCACCTGCTGCGTCGCAGACCTCCAAAGCGTCCGGAAAACAGTCCACGACATCGGTCGGTGTCGACCTCCCATTGCCGACTTTATATTCCCATAATCGTTTCTTGATTCCATAAAATAGGATCCGTTCCGGACCCTCTGGGACTATCCGACTCGGTTCCTGAGTCGTTGCTACCAGCCGGTCCTGATTTTCCTCCTCCACCATCCGCTCGTGCAATTGGTAATGCTTCTGCCCTTCGGACACTACATCGCGCCAGTAAAAGAGAATGCCCTTTTCCTACAGGTTGCTCCCGAACGCCCGATAACGTCGCCACATTCACTCTAGTCGAGCCATCCGCCATCATAACCTGTAACTAATAACCGCCGGCCTCCGCGAGAGTCCGTCGTGCGTCCGCATTTGCGTCTGTCGCCGGTTCGGGTAGGTAGATTTCCGCGCTGTTGGTACTCACCGCATTGGTAATTTGTCCTCCCGCAATGAGGACTTCGCCTCCGGGCAGCAGGGTGGCGGTATGAAACTTCCGGGACGCGGTCATATCCGGGCCAGGCACAAAAACGCCTCGGCTGGGATCGAACAGCTCTGTGCTGGCCAATGGCACCCCAGCATAAACCCTACCGCCGGCGACCAGCACTTGACCGCTGCGCAGGCGCGTGGAGGTGTGCCAGATGCGTGCGCTTTTCATGCTGCCCGTGCGATCGAACATCCTTCGGGTAGGATCGAAAAGCCGTGCGTTGTCGCAGAGGACATGTCCGCTATAGCCTCCGGTCGTCAAGACCTTGCCGTCGGCTAACAGAGTCGCCTCGCCCATCGCACACGGCTCATAGGTTCCCCGCGAAAGTGCAGTGAACTTATTTCCGCCCGGCTGATACAGCTCCACACTCGTCAGCATCGATATTTCGGAAAAGAAGGTGGCGATATTATTTCCAAGTCCTCCAACTATGAGTACCTCACCGGTTTTGAGTGTCGTGGCGCTTGCCCGACCTCTCGAAGATTGCAAGGAAGCGATGGTGGAAAACTTCCCGGTTCCGGGATCGTAAAGTTCCGCGTTGGCTATCGTTCCGCGGGACTCTTCACGGAAACCGCCCGCGATCAACACTTTGCCGCTCGTTAAAAGGGTGGCGGTATGACGGAACCGTGGAGTATCCATCCTGCCGGTGTAGGTAAAAGCGTCTTTGGCCGGGTCGTATAGTTCCGCGGTTGCGAGAGCGTCCCCTTGTACATAGCCGCCGCTGACCAGGACCTTGCCGTTCCGAAGCAAGGTGGCCGCCGCCATACAACGCGGTTCGTGCATGCTGGCCCCGGCTATAAACTTGCGCTGGGCTGGATCGTATAGTTCCGAGGTTACCAGTTCCTCGCGTATCCGCGCACAACCGCCGGTGATCAGAACCTTTCCGTTTGGCAACAAAGTCGCGGTGTGCTCTTCTCGAGCTTGCGCCATCGGGCCGACCGCGACGAACCGACCGTGGCTTTGCCGGGCAGATGCGCCGGCAGTTATCGTCGACACAGCGCTCAGTGCGACTGCCAAAACTGCGCCCAAACGATGTACTCCTGCCGTTTCCTGAACTATCCCACGATCCACGAAGTGCCTCCTGCGCCTTTGTGATGCTTTAGCATACTCTTGGCAGAATGTCAGTTTTTGAGCCAAAAATGCGTCTTTAACCCGATGGACAGCCCAGCGTCACACACCGGCACAGTCGCGGCCGGCGACAGTCGGGTAGGTCAAAGGAAGTCGCAAAGCATTCGACTTAATTTACTTCCATGCAGCTGTGCAACAGCTTCGATCTGAGGGCTTCCTCGTAAGAGCGGAGGACCTAGCCTGTCTCTCGCCCCTGGTATTCGACCACATCAATCTGTTGGGGAGGTATTCCTTTCCATTGCCCGATTCGGTCCAATAGGTCAACTTCAGCGTACCAGGCACATCCGGTCGGGTCGCCCCGGGGAATTGCTCCCTCGAGGCTCCCATGGATCCGGACGTGCAGATTGCCCGCATCCGGCTCTTCGGTCCACGGCTTCGCTACGTGATGGTTGCAGGACGGATGCGCGGCTGTGGCAGTGGATACCGGGCAAGCAGCCGGAATTCCCGCCCACGATTATCGACGCCCGCTCGGCAACTTAGCCATTTCCGCCATACACTGACGACGTGATGGCGGAAGTTGCGGAGCACCCTGGTGTTGCCAGTGATAGCAAAATAACCAAAGTGCCCCGACAGCTTCAGCTTAAGTTCCGCCCATTGTTCACGAACCGGTTCATAGCGGTAAAGCCGACACCACTCCGCGATACGCTTCAAAGCGCGCCGGAAGCGGTCGGCCGCGGTCTTTTTTGCTTCACCACCCAATAGCCCTGCGGGACTTCGCCCAATAGTGAGTGAACCCTAAAAGGTCGAAGGTGCCGGGCCGAGGCCGAGCATGCACGTTCCAAGGCGCGGCCTCCGCTCTATCATCCGGTCGCCGAAAATCGACCAGCCGGGTCTTTTCGTTGAAGTCAAGCCGTATTTGGCCAGCCGCTTGGGCAGCACTTCGACGTTCGTGACCGCGCTGGAACCCACCGTCTTCAGGGAGTTATCGGGATTGTACGTGAAGCTCTGAGTCGGCTGCGGAGTCGGCACACTGGCAAGGCTGCCGCCCACGCTTGTCCGTCGATTATCTGCGTCATAGCCATAGGTCAGTGTGCCCGGCGTTCCATAGTTTAGCGACGTCACGTTCCAAGCCTTGTCAGATAATGACGACCAGGTCGCCCGCCTGGGGCTCTGGCTCGCGAATACGCTGTGCAATAGGGAGGTGCCGAGATATTCGGCGACCGCTCCGCGCCGCTCAGCGCGGGCGCGGCGCGGCTGATGCAGCGCCGGCTTCCGGGATGTACTGCGGCGGATAATTGATACGCCGCCAACTCAGGATCAGCAGCGCCAGCGCGCGTGCTTGTTCGGGCGGCAGGTTGTAGTCCGGCATCGCGGTCCCGGGCGATACCTTGCCGGCATCGGTCAGATGCTCCACATGCCAGTTGAACGCGGTCTTCGGACCGGTAACGTGCGAGAAGTCGAACATCTCAGGCGACTTGTCGCCTTCATAGGTCAGGTCAGGCGCGGTATGTCCACCCTGCCCCTCGATTGTATGGCAGATTAGGCATTTACGCCGCTTGATCAGTTTTTTCGCCATATTGAGGCTGTCCATGCCTTCGGTCGACACGTCGCGCCTATGGCAGAAGTTGCAGCGCATCTGGATCAGTTCGGCCTCGCTGACCTCGCAACTGGCGGCGAGCTGCTTCGATAGCATCGGCTCTTCCCACCCCGGACCGCCATCGTGCGCGCCGCGCGCCGTCGTGGCCCATCCCTGGCCCGCGTGACAGGTCGTGCAGCCGAAGCGCTCGAACGGATGATGCGTCATGTACGAAAGCGCAGGATGGGGAGTAAGCGGCTGCGGCAGACTGGCCGGTAAAATACCGCCCCATTCGAAGCCCAGGTGGCACGACACGCAACGGTCAGCCAGGTTAAGCTCGGGATTCCAGATCTGGCGGAATCCCGAATGGAACTTGCGAGCGTCCTCAAAGCGTCCCGCCTGCGCGAGCACGCGCTTGAACCGATGCTGCCACGGACGCCACGGTGTTGCGTACTCGCGCCACAGTGCAATCGCAACCAGCACGAAAAACACGATTGACATCGCAACCAGCCAGGCGAAGTCTTCGCGTTCGAAAGATTGGTCCTGGCGTTCGGCCATCGGGTGCGCCTTTTCAGAGTACCTGCGGCAGCACAGGACGCCGGCTCCACGGCCAATACAGATGCCAATAAGGGCCGCGCAAGTAGAGGCCGACGATGATGAGGATGATGATGCCGATGCTAATGATCGTAAACACGGCGTTCTGCCGGGTGCGCGTGCGCGCAAACCATACGCCCTCGGCGCTGGCAGGGGAGCGATCAAAGAATGGCCACAGGATTAATGCGGCGAGCAGGACGCCCGGTACCAGGATTCCGCCAATCAGTCCGCCGCTGATTGTGAAAGATCCGAGATGGATGGTGGTCGATGACACCAACTCCTGAAGCCACACGAAATACCATGGCGCCTTTGCCGGATTGGGCGTGACGGCAGGATTGGCCGGGCCTTCGAGGGGAGCATTGAAAAGCAGCGACAGCAGCAATGTGACGTTAAAGACGGCCAGGAAAACCAGAATCATGCGCCGCGTCAGATTTGGCGACGATGCCACCTGGTCGCGCTCCTCCAGACCCATCGAACTCATCACCGCAACCGAAGTTCCGGGCGTTAGCCCGAACAGCGAGTAGCTCTTGGAGCGCGGCATCGGCTTGGGCTCGGCGCGGCGCTCGGCCCGCACCGCTTCGATCGCGGCCAGACCGCCGTCCTTGCGCACGCGCCACATGTGGTAGGCGAACAGCATCCAGACCACGGCAGGAAGGAAGAAGACATGTAAAACGTAAAAGCGCAGCAGCGTCTGCTGCCCGACAAAATGTCCGCCCAGCAGCAGGTATTGCACCGTCCATCCCAGCAGCGGCGCCGAGCTCGCGATATTGGTTCCGACCGTGATTGCCCAGTAAGCGAGTTGATCCCAAGGCAGCAGGTAGCCCGTGAACGACAACATCAGGGTGCCCAACAAAAGCGCGATGCCCACCAGCCAGTTCAGCACGCGTGACCCGCGATAGGCGCCGGTGAAGAACACCCGGGCCATATGGATGAACACCAGCGCGACCATTCCTTCGGCGGACCATCGATGCTGATTGCGCAGCACGCGCCCGAAACTCACCGCGTACTGAAGGTCCTTGATGCTGCCGTAGGCACGCTCCGTTGAAGGTACGTAGAAGAACATCAACATCACGCCGGTCACGGTCAGAATCACAAAGAGCGAGGCCGCTGCCGTGCCGAGCCACAGGCTGTAGCTCCATGACAAGCTGCGGCCCGACACCTTGGCCGGAAACCAATGCAGCCACAGATTGCGGACAATCGCCTCGGATGCTTCGCGCTCGCTTAGGGGAGACCAGGGCCAAGTAAGTTTGCGCCAGACTCGTTGCAAATCGGTGGCCATCTGCAGCCTATCAGGCCTTCGCCGTTGGAGTTGTTAGAGCCGAGCCTTCGGGCACCGCCGCTGCGCTGTCTACTTCCAGTAGACCGTCGGGCGAGAGCGATACCTCGAACCACGGCAGCGGACGCGGCGCCGGCCCGGAAATGACGTTGCCGTTGGCGTCGAAGCGGCTACCGTGGCAGGGGCAATCGAATTCCGTACCGCGCCATTGAACGGTGCATCCCAGATGCGTGCAGATCGCGGAAATGACGTGCACCGTGGCGGCACCGCGGATCACGAACAGGCGATGATCGGAATCGAAGGTGTAACCCTGCGGATAATCTTCAGGCTTCTTCAAGTTGAATGTGCTGGGCGGCTCATAAAGGACGTTGGGGAAGAAGGCGCGCGCGGCTGCGCCGATCTGCGCCACGAAAGCGGCGAATACAGAACTCTTGCCCAGCCATCGAAGCAGTGTGCGGCGGTCGGTTTCCATCAGTCCTGCCGCTCCTCGAAGCGAAAGCGTTCCATCGTGATCGCAGACGTTGGACATCGAATCGCGCACAGACCGCAGCGGATACAGATCTCCTCGTCGTAGAGGAATACGCTGGAACCGCCGGCAGCGGACTCTCTCCCTTCGAGAACGGACCTGTCGTTCAAATCCGTGTCGAGCACGAAATGCAGACAATGCTCCGGGCAAATATCGACGCATCGATTGCACAGGATGCATTTGCTGCCGTCGTAAATCGGATGGACGTGACAGTAGAGGCATCGATGGGCCTGGGTCTGCGCTTGGTCAGTGGAGTAGCGCAGTTCTATCTCCGTGATACCGCTGCGGCGCTCCAGCGGCACTGTCGGGATGTCGCGCGAAATCTGCTCGTATCGATCCGGCGTCGCGTAACTGTCGGTCGGCAACTCCTCGACCTCGACGTGCATCTGCGGCGCACCTAATGGCTTGCCGCTGAGGTATGCGTCGATCGAGCGCGCGGCGAGTTTTCCCTGCGCTGCTGCCGTGATCAGCAATCCGGGAGGAAAGGCTGCGTCACCGCCCGCGAAAATCCCGGGCCTTGAGGTGGCCAGGGTCACAGGGTCGATGCGCAAAGTGCCGGCCGGTGTGATTTCCAAACCATCGGCGGGAGTTACAAATGACAGCTCGGGCGCCTGTCCAATCGCCAGGATAATCGTTTCGGCGGCGACCGTTTTGCGTTCGTTCTCGTCGAATTGCGGACGGAACCGCCCAAGCTCGTCGTAGGTGCGGACACATCGCACCAGATCGAGGCTCGTCACGTGCCCACTTTCCGACCGCACCCGGCGCGGCCCCCATCCTGGCATCAAGCTGACCCCCTCTTCGCGCGCCGCTTCCAGCTCTTCGCGCCCCTGAGCCGAGCGCATCGCGGGCATCTCGTGTTCCGATTCAAGACTGATGACAGTCACTTCCAATGCGCCCCGACGTGCGGCCTCGCGCGCGGCGTCCAGCGCCACGCGCATCGTACCGGCCCCGACCGCCGCCTCCTCCTCCGGGGCTATCGCGAGTCCGGGCAGCATCGCGCGCACTGCGCTGCGGGCGGCGTCGATCGCCACCAGTCCGCCGCCTACTGCAAGCACCCTCTTCCCGATTCCAAGGTGATAGCCGCGATTGATGTTGAAGAGGTAATCGATCGCGTTGACTACGCCGTCGGCGTCGCTGCCTTCCAGTTGGATTTGCCGCCCACGTGACGCACCCACCGCGATAAAAATGGACTGATAGCCGAGCTTGAGGATTTCCTGGATAGCGAATCCGGAACGCAGCGGAGTTTCATAACGGAACTCAACGCCCAGCGCTTCGATTTCGCCGACCTGTTTGTCGATTACCTCGCGCGGCAGACGATAGGCGGGAATCCCGTAACGCAGCATCCCGCCCGGATGCGGCTGCGCTTCGAAGACCGTCACCTTGTACCCGAGCAGGCCGAGGTCGTGCGCGCAGCCCAGACCTGCGGGCCCTGCGCCGATAACCGCGATGGCCTTGTCGCGCTTTGACGTATGCAGGAACTCGCCATGTCCGGGCGTGGTGCTGCCACCGCCCTTATCGCCCGCCAGAACCGCACTCAGAGCAGTATTTGATAATGATTCAGGACCGAACTGTTCGTTGACGAAACGCTTGAGCGCGCGAATCGCAACGGGCGCGTCAAGCCGCCCGCGCCGGCATGCATCCTCGCGAGGCGCGCCGCAGGCGTGACCGCAAATCGACGCGATCGGATTGGGCGAGCGGGCAACGCGGTACGCTTCGGCGAAGCGTCCTTCCGCGATCAGTTGGACATAGCGGCCCGCGTCGGTTTTGACCGGGCACGCATCAAGACAGGGGACGTTCTTGCGAAACCACCACAGATCGCGCGGCTTGGCGTCAACTTTGGAATTCGTTGCCACGGCGGAGCTCTGTGCCACGCCCCGTCTGCTCGCTACTTTTTGCAGAACGTCCGGACGTATGCGACCAACCCGTGGATTTCGTCGTCGTCGAAACCCTTGGACCACGACGGCATCTCAGGGCTGGCTCCGACCGCGGCGCCGCCATCTTTGATCGCCTTGAACAGCGTGTCATCGGAAAGCTTCGACATAGTGGCGCAATCGGTGTAATCGCGCGGCTTGGTATGCAGCGTCGCGGCGGCCGGACCGTTACCCTGTCCTGTTGCGCCGTGGCATTTGACGCAAAAGGTTGTGTAATTGTCCTTGGCTTCCGCCAAGTCCGGTCCCGCGGCTTGTGCTGCATTGGCCGCGGCAAACAGCATCAGCAAAGCAAGCGCCCCCCCAACAGATCTTCACGGTTCTTTCACCTGTCCTTCCGGTTTCGCAGCTCCACTTCCGTGCAATCGTGAAGAATGGCCGGCTTGAATTGGCTCAATGGCTCCCCTTGAGGTACTCCAACACCGCCCGCGCATTCCTGGCCGGCAGATTGGCCTGCGTCCGCATGTGCATCATGATAGCGTCCCACTGGTACGGAGCGAACTCGGACCCGGGACGCGCATTATGGCATTGCGCGCAATAGACCGGCCACAGCTTGGCGCCGTCGCGAAACAGCCGCCGCTGCTCGGGCTTGCTGATCTCCTCTGCCCGACCCGTCTGGCATAGCGCTATCATTCCCAAAAAAACCAAGAGCAAAAGAATTACAATCCGCTTCATGACTCCCGCGCCCGCTCAGAATCCGATTGCCAACTGGCTTAGGACAGCCACGTCGTTGGGAGTTGCGCCGCGCGGAGTGACCATCGGCACGGGATTGCCGGCGAAGGTGAACACTGTACCTCCCGCCTCGGGCAGTTCGAGATCGACTTCGTTTTGCCAGACGATAGAGGGCGCCAGCCAATAATCCAGTCCCAGCGCGACTTCGCGCGAATGGGGCGTCCAGATCGAGGGCGAACCGCTGAAACCAATTTCCGGCACCGTTGAAATCTCGTCAGACACGATGGCCCGCTGGTTGACTCCGGAATAACGCACCAGCGGTTCCAGGCGATGGATGAAGTTCTGTACCATTTCGGGCATGCCGGGAATCGGCAACTGGTTGAGGAAATAACCGACCTGGAAGTACCAACCCTGACGGTTATCAGAGTTAGAATTCGGCATCTGGCGATACATCTGGATCCATTCGCCGCGCGCCTGGAGTGGGCCGCGAAGGTAGGCGAAATCCAGACCCCAGGCGTTGTACCAGTTGCCGTTGAGCCATTTGCCGTTGAGCGTCGAAGCGCCGACCTCCAATCTCCCAAAGTTGGAATCAAGCGGGAAGGGATAGAAGCGGATTCTGGTACCGTAGCCCTGGCCGTTAGTCTGTAACTTGATGTTGTTGACGCCGTTGATTGCCTGACCGACGACTGGCACGGGACCTTCCGACGCGAAGCTGGGGCCGTTGCTCACCCAGAACGTGTAGTCGACATCCTGCCCCAGGTCGCCCCATTGCGCACCGCCACGCAACTGCACGCCGACATCGGTGGGCGGGACGAGGGCCTCCACATTGTAGGGCAGAGGCGTGGTGACGAAGCGATTCACCCAAAACGGGCTCTGGTCTTCGTAGAAATCGCCAAGGGCTGATCGAAGATACCGGCTTGGATCTCCATATAGTCGTTAAGGAAGATCTGTGCCGTCGCGACCGGCAACTGGAACTCCGCCGAGTCGCCCGCGGGAAGATTCGCCTCGATGGTACCCTCGAAGAGCAGCCAGTCGGTTACGCGGTAGAGGATGATCGGTTCGAAGTCCAACGCGAAGGTGTTGGTCGCCGTCTGCCGATCATAGATGAAGTCACCCCCGACGGCGCCGGTCAGCGTGAACTGATGGGTACCGAGATAGTCCGCAAAGTATCGTCCGAATTGCCCCGGTGAGGGGCCGGTGCTCACCTGTTCCTGTAGCTGATGGAGCTGCTGGCTGGTCTGGTTATGGAGCTTTTCGCCGGACTGCTGAATCTGGCGGTTTTGAGTTTCGAGCTTTTCGACCTTTTGCTCAAGGTCGCCGATCAGCTTTTCGTCGCGCTGGCGCTCGCGCTCCTCATCGGCCTTGATTCGTCGGATTTCACTTTTAATCTGTTGCAGTTCGGAACTGTCCGCCGCACCTGCCACCCTGGAATCGACCATGATGGCCAGAACCAGGATTGTAATGAGCACGTATCGCATAATTAATCTTGTAAGTGATAGCTCAATACTCGTTCCATCTTTTACCATCAACAAAGTTGTTGTTTCAATTAATTGTGCGTTGATGTCCTGTTTCGCTCGCTGGATTCTTTTACCCTCAAAGCTGAGGGCGCGGTGCTGTCAGCCAATCGAGCTGGCCCGCAGTGCCGAGTAAAGCTCTCATCTGACTACACCTCAACTCTATTGATGTGGACCCTTCAACTGGACACAGTGGCTTAGACATAGGACAGACCTATAACCAGGTCACTGGAAGTGGGAACGAGGTAATCGAGGGACCGCAGCCTGGCTAACGGCGCCGGTTTGCAGCTGAGGAGAAACGTCGTCTGGTAGCGGAAGCCTCAGAGCCAGGCTCCAGCATCAGCCTGGTGGCGCTGCGCAACGGCGTTTCGTCGAGCTTGTTATTTCGCTGGCGGCAGCTGATGGAACAGGGCGAGCTCGCTGTGGGATCGGGGTCTCCAGCTCAGAGGCAAACAATAAGCGACGAGAGTGAGGCCTCAGGCGCAGGATCAACGCTTTGCTCGACTACCTCTACTCGATCCAAGAAAGGTAGCGCCCGCCGAGTGCCGACTGGGGATCTTTTGCTAGTCGAGATCAGCGGATAGCCAACCGCGTTAGAGGCCGAGCTGGAATTCGGAAGAAATGATGAGTGCTGGGCGAAGATTCGTAGTCGCGCTTGCAGTCCTCGTGGTTCTGACGGGTGCTGGCACCGTCGGCTACATGCTGATCGAGGGAATGTCATTGATTGACGCCGTCTACATGTCGGTCATAACCATTTCCACGGTGGGGTTTGGAGAAGTAAAGTCGCTGAGTCCGGCGGGCCGCCTGTTTACGATCGGGCTTATCATTACCGGTGTCGGGACCGCGCTCTATCTGTTTGCCGTTGTAGCGGAGATGCTGATCGAAGGAACGTTGCGCGAGTATTTGGGAAAAACCGCGATGAAACACACCATTCATCAGCTTGAGGGGCACGTCATCGTTTGCGGATACGGCCGGTTTGGCAAGGTGGTTGCGCAAGAGATATCGCGCAATTCTATGGCCGTCGTGATCATCGAGCACGATCCCGCGCGACAGGAAGAACTGGCCCGAGCAGACATCCCTCATTTAATAGGTTCCGCGCTGGAAGATAGCGTTCTCGAGGAAGCGGGCATTCGCCGGGCGCGCGCGATCGTTATCGCGACTGCATCCGATGCCGATAATGTCTACATCACTCTCTCCGCTCGCGAAAAAAACCCGTCGCTACGGATCCACGCGCGCGCCGAGTCAGAGACCGGTTCACGTCGTCTGAAGCTCGCGGGCGCAGACCAGGTGCTCTGGGTCTACCAGTGGGGCGCCTACCGGATGGCGGCCTCGATCATCCGGCCTTCGGTGCTGGACTTTCTGGAGTTATCAGTCCCGGGACGCGGACCGGAAGTCGACCTCGAAGAAATCCGAGTCGCGGTGGGAAGCGCGATGGTGGGAAAGACGATCGGATCGATCGAAGAAGGAACCCAAAGCTTAAAAATCGTAGCCCACAAGAAGGAGGACGGCGAGATTTCGCTGGCCCCCGACTCATCGGCCGTGATTGCTGTCGGCGACTACCTTGTCGTGATCGGTGAGAGCAGCCGAATCAGGAGGCTGAGCGCGATGAGCTCCGGTCAATCGTAGTCACGCCGCCACCTGCGCGGCGAGAATGGTCCGCACCTGGCCAGGGCTAAGCGCAAGACGCCGTGGCTGCCGTTAGTTAACTGCGTGGACAGTCTGGAATGCAGGCCGCGCCGATTATATTGGGGGCTACTCATTCGGCGCGGCGGCCGCATGGCGCGCCGCAGGCTGGCGCCTTGGAAGCGCTGGTGTTGATCGCCGCGCCGTTGCAGATGATGGACGCTGCCGCGGTTGCGCCGGCGCGTAACATTGTCCTGAATCGGCGGATCGCAGTATACCTTCTGCTCCGCCGCGGGGCTCAAGGATCTGTGCGCGCGGCTCGGCAAGACCGCCGCGTTCAGGGTGATTGACGGAACGGATCATTTCTTCGGCGGGTACGAAGAAGATGTGACCACGGCGCTCGGCGAGATGCTGACCGCCGCCGGACTCTGAGCAGCACGAAACAGAACCGGCACACAAGCAAGTGCCGCCTGCGTGCCGGTTCTGTTTTCAATATCTGAAAGCCGTTCAGTTCATCATCGACGGATGCGGTTTGCGCAACGCTGCCGGGTCGAACTTGAACAGGCGCACGGCGTTCAGCCCCAGAATTTTCGCGCGCTGTTCGTCGGCCAGATTGCCCATCTGGCGCTCGATTGCCTGTGTGGAATGCGGCCACGATCCCTCGTGATGCGGATAGTCGTTGGCCCACAGGAAGTTATCCACCAGCCCGTATTTGACCGCGAGATCCAGCCCAACCGGATCTTCCTGGAAAGAGACCGAGCCGTGGCGCTTGAAGTACTCGCTGGGCAGCATCTTGAGCTTGGGCGCCACCCACATGTGATGCTTGTGGTAGGCCTCGTCCATCGCCTGGAGCGCCCACGGCACCCATCCGATACCGCACTCGATCGCGGCAAATTTCAGCCCGGGAAAGCGCTCCAGCACGCCTGAGGCGCACATGTTGGCGATCGGCTCGATAGTGGGCGACAGCGAATGGCAAACGTAGTTGATCACCGCCCCGCCATCCTTGCGGGCGGTTCGCGGGTCGCGTCCGGTCGAGATGTGATAGGTAATTGGCAACCCGGTATCCTGGATGACCGCCCACAACGGATCGTACAGCGGCAGGTTGTAATTGGGCTGGCGCGAATCGGGAGCGCCATAGATGGGCTTGCAGGGCAGGGCGATGCCGCGGTAGCCCATCTTCGCAACGCGCTTGATCTCGGCGATTGCTCCCTCCAGATCGGCGGGCGCGATCGCGGCCATCGGCGACATCCTGTCGTTGTATGAGCTGAAGGTTTCCCACGCCCAATCGTTGTACGCGCGGCACTGGGCCATCGCGAATTCGCCATCCTGGGTTGCCCACACCAGCAGCCCCTTGTTGGGGAAGATGATTTCCGCTTCCACGCCGTCGCGCGCAAGGTCCTTGAGCCGGCCCTCGGGCGTGTATCCGGCTTTACCGCGGATGAAGTCCTCTCCTTCCAAATCACGATTCATCAGCAGGCGCGATTTGTCACCGCTGTCGGTGACGGTGAACTTCACGCCTTTTTCATCGACCACAACGTGCGGCATCCGATCGCGAAATTTCTTGTCCAGCCGCGAGCTTAAGAAGCCGCGCGGCTCATTGGCATGGCAGTCCACGGAGATCATCAGGTACTTGTTCGGATCGCCGGGACGCGCCGTGTGTTGCCATCCGTCGCAGCCAGGTGTTTCCAGCCGCCATTTATTGGCCTGGTCAACGGTCTGTTCGTTGGTTTCCAAGATCTTTCTCCTCAATCGCCATTGTAGGACTCCGCCGGATATCCTCAAACCGAAGGCATCCACCTAGTCGGTCAGACGCCATTGTACCAGGGTGAAGCCTTCTTCGTGATCCTCGAACACGGCGTCCACTTTGCCGCCGATCGGCGGGTCACGGCGCGCGTCGCCGAGCAGATTGCCCATCATTCTGGTCCCACCAGCCTGGGGTAGTTCGATCAGCACGACGAGATAAGGGCAGGCCTCCTTCAATACCGGAAAAGAGGGATGCCAGATGCGCTCCCAACTGTAAATCCTGCCGCTGGGTTCGACCCGATCCCAATACAGGTCGAAACCGTGGCAATGATGGCAAATTTCTTCGGGCCCGAACTGAAACGTCGCGCATGAGCGGCAGCGCTGCACCACCAGTTCGTGGCGGCGCGCGGCTTCCCAAAAACCATGGTGAAACGATGCGGATCGGGCCGGGTCCGGCATCGGCATACCGGCCGGCAGACAGTAGCGTGACTTGACCGCTTCGGGCGCCATCTCGTTTCCTCCTTTTAACCGTGCAGGATCAGATCGCTGACCAGCGGCACCGCCGGGCCCGCGACCACCAGCGAGACCTCACAGTCGCGCACCTGGCATGTTGAGGTGCCGCGCACCTGCCGCGCCGCCTCGAGCACCAATTCCATGCCGTGCACGTAGCACTCTGCCAGGTTCCCTCCGCTGGTGTTGATGGGCAGCTTGCCGTCGG
Organism: Binataceae bacterium (SeqCode); assembly: GCA_035262365.1. Lineage (GTDB taxonomy): Bacteria > Desulfobacterota > Binatia > Binatales > Binataceae > JAJPJA01. The sequence goes on along the minus strand of DATFSZ010000008.1, from coordinate 193,774 downwards.
GCCAGGTGAGATTGTCAAAGCGGCAGAAATCGTTGACCTCTTCGGGCGCGCAAAAGCCGTGCTCGACCATCGCCATTACCACGGCGCCAGTAAAGTTTTCGTAGCACTGGGCGACGTCAATGTCGGCCGGCGTGATGCCGGCCATTTCGTACAGGCGCGGGGCCAGCGTCTTGAAGTTGGAGGTGCCATAGTCGGGCGAATTGTGGGCCGAGGCTCCCTGGCGAAAGCTCGAGCCCTGCGCCGCGGCCATCACATAGGCGGGCTTGTGTTTGAGGTCGCGGGCGCGCTCGGCACTGGTCATTATCACGGCGGCGGCGCCGTCGTTTTCCATGCAGCAGTCGTAAAGGTGAAACGGCTCGACGATCCAGCGCGAATTGTCGTACTGCTCGCGGGTCAACGGGCGGCCGTACATCACGGCGCGGGGATTGAATTGCGCGTGATAGTAGGAGGCCATCGCGACCGCCGCCATCGTGTCCTGGCGCACCTGGTTTTCATACATGAACCGGCGCGTGCGCAGTGCGATCATCTGCGCCGCTGTGCCCATCCCGTAGGGCAGGGTGTACATCGCGTTGCCAGTGACCGATTTGGGCGCCGGTGCCGCCCCGAAGCGGAAAAACTGCCCCTGCGCCAGGGAGCGGAAAACGCAGACATATTTGGCGTAGCCGGCGGCTATCGCCGCGGCGGCGTTACCTACCGCGCCCGCCACTCCACCGCCGCCTCCGCTCCAGAAGATGTTGGACAGGCGCAATTCAGGCAGTCCCAACGCCGAAGCCATCCGGATCGGCTCGTTGCGGTCGTCGGCATAGGAGGCCAGACCGTCGATATCGGTGACGGCGATGCCGGCGTCGTCAGCCGCTTTCATAATCGCCTCGCAGGCGAGCCGAAACTCGCTTTGCGGTGCGCCGCCGCGCTTGTAGTACTTGGTCTCGCCCAGGCCGACGATTGCCGCCTTGTCTTTGATCGTCAAAGCGTCCGATGCCATAGCATTTGCCTCACGCAAGCTATAACCCGCTCCGCAATCGAAGCTCAACCCCGCGGGGGGTGGTCGCCTTCGGCAGCACCACTTACAGGCGTTTGACATCGCGGCCAGTGGGGCTAATAAATGCGCAGCGGCAATTGGCGGCGCGGCACAGGCCTCCCGCCTGTCAGACAGCGGCCGGAGCCGCACTGGCGCACTCAATTCCGGAGGATCGACAATGGAAAATATTCGTATCGTCTCAGCCGACTCGCACGTGGTGGAACCGGCGGATCTGTGGGTCGAGCGCGTGGACCGCAAATACCGCGAGTCCGCCCCGCGGGTGGTACAGCAGGACGGCAAATGGCTGATCGTCGCTCCGGGCGGAATCGCGTTCCCAGTGGCAGGGCAGTTTGCCGCGGGCAAGCGCGGCGAGGAATTGCGCGAACATCTGGCCAAGGGGTACGAGGCGGGGCGGCCCAGCGGATGGGACCCGACCCTGCGTGTTGCCGATCAGGAGCTGGACGGGGTCAAGGCCGAAGTGCTTTACACCAGCAACGGCTTGGCCCTGTTTTCGATTCAGGAACCGGAGCTGCAGCGCGTCTGTTTCAAAGTTTACAACGATTGGCTGGCCGAATACTGCTCGGTTAATCCCAAGCGCCTACTCGGCGTCGCCCTTATTTCGCTGCTCGACATTCCCGAAGCGGTCAAGGAACTCGAGCGATGCGCCAAGGCGGGTTTGCGCGGCGCGATGATCTCAAACGGGCCCAACCAACCCTATCATCGGTCGATTTACAATCCGTTCTGGGAAGCGGCCTCAGAGCTGGGGATGCCGCTGTCGCTGCATATCATCACCACCAGCAAGAAGCAGAGTGTGACGGACTTCGCCAAGGGCACTGGCAATCCATTCATGATCCTGTTCGACTGGGTGCACGAGACCCAGGGCTCGCTTGCCGCCCTCATCATGGGCGGCGTGCTGGAGCGTTTTCCGCGGCTGAAGCTCGTATCGACCGAGAACGATATTGGATGGCTGCCGCATTTCCTGCACCGGCTCGATCACAACCATGGGCTTGGCGTACAGCCCAATCTCACTCCGCTCAAACCCAGCGAGTATGCGCGCCGACAGTTGTGGGCGACCTTCCAGGACGATCCGTGCGGGGTGGCCCTTTATAAAATGTTCGGTGAGGACAACTTCATGTGGGCCTCTGACTTTCCTCATCTCGACTCCACCTGGCCCCACTCACGCGAGGTCATTAAGGAAAATTTCGCCGAAATTCCGGAGAACGTCACGCGCAAGATCATTTGCGACAACGCGGCGCGTCTCTATGGCCTGCAGCTTGAATGATCGTCTCTTCCGGTTGAGCCAAAGCCGGGCGGCGGTCCCGCCGCTTGGCTTTTTGGCAAAAATACCTTAGTTAGAATGCCGGCTGGCAGTTCGAACGCCATTTAGCGATCGGCGGTGTGAGGATGGGAATGGGTCGAAGCGGTGGTTTGTCGGCAGGCGGGCAACGCGCCGGAATGCGGGTTGCAGCCGATGCTGAGCCCGCGTTTCGGTCCGTTGGGGTTGGAAGAGATGCCTCCGGGGAGGTTGGTCTAAATGAGACAGAGGGGCTCGCATCGGGCGGGCACGTTCAGCGCGATCAAGGCGGCAGGCATCCGGCTCATCTATGAGCACGGCTACGAAGCGATGACGCTACGGATGCTGGCCCGCAGCGTCGGTTTGGAAAGCGGATCGCTTTACTACCATATCAAGGACAAGCAGGATTTCCTGTTCCGCCTGCTCAAGGAGATCATCGAAGCCAACCTCGCCGCGCTGGACGAGAAGTTGGCTGGGCTGGAGAGTCCGGAGGAACAAATCCGGGCCTTCATCTGCTTTTTCATTTCCCATCAATGGGAAAAAAAGGAAGAGGCCTTCATCATCAATAGCGAGGTTCGCAGCCTGACGCCGGAAAATTATGAGGTGATCAGTGCGCTGAGTCATTCCTTTCGCGACCGGGTGGAAGAAATCATCAGCAAAGGCGTCAGCGCCGGGAAGTTCCGCGTGCGTAACGTAACGGTTGCGGCGATCGCTATCTGCGACATCCTGGGCGGGCCGGCGCGATGGTACTATCCCAAGGAACTGCTGGTGCGGGACGAAATCATGGAGATGATCACTGACATGATTTTCCGCTTGCTGGGTGCCGAGCGCCCGTATGCGGCCGCAGCTACTTCCGTGCGCCACGCCGAGTTGACACCGGCTTCATCGGCCAATGAACCGTCGATGCAGCCCGCCGAAATCCAGCCTAAGGCCGGACCTGCAGGTTATCCGTCCCGCCGTTTGTGGGCTCGCTGACGCAGTCGGGAAGAGAACGGTTCGGAACCGATTGCACGGCCCGATGAATCGCGCCGAACGGATCGTCGGTATTGGCCTTGGCCAGATCGATGATTGCTGCGATTGTGGCGCGAAGATCGCAACGATGCAGCGCGTCGAGCGCGGCAAAATCCCCCAGATTGTGGAAATAAAGCTGGTAGTTGATCAGAACCGCGTTGTTCAACTTGACCCTGTCCAGGTCGAAGCGCTCCATTCCAGCCAGCTGCGGTTTGAGCCTGGTATAGTCGCTCTGGATTTCGTGAAAGAGCACAACTCTCTGCTTGAGGATTTCCGTGCGCGGCTTGCCGCTGGAATAAAGCGCCAGCAGCCGGTTCTCTTCGCGATCGAGAAAATCGCCGAATTTCATATCGCTGCGGACGATCGCGCGCGCCGTGGCCGCATGGTCTGAATTGGGCCCCTCACTTCGGTTGAAAAATTCCACCGCCCCGCGCCCGCCCACGTAATTTGCCGCCGATTCATCAAACATGACATTGCTGGCCAGAAAATAGGTGCGATGGAAAAGCTCATGGATTATCACACCGGCCAGGACTACATGATCCAGCGCCAGCAGGTTGGACAGGAGCGGATCGTTGAAGTAGCCCAGGCTGGAAAACGCAACCGCCGGACGAATGAAGGTGTCGTATCCGTCCGCTTCCATCGTGGCCGCCGCCGACTGCGCCGACGCCTTCTTGAAATATCCCTTGTACGGCACCGATCCGACAATCGGAAAGTACCAGGTGTACGGACTTAACTGGTCGGGCTGAGCCGCCATCAGAATCCAAGTGATGGCGGATTGGTCGACCGGTGTGACCGTCTTGTAAGCGCCCCCTACGTTCAGATCCAACTGGTCGGCGGCGAAGCGGCGGACCTCCAGGACCAGCTCGAGGTTCGTGCGCACCTGGGGCTTGATGTTCTTGTTTTGCAGAACGGTATCGATGGGCCGCCGGTTCCACAGCAGCCGAACTTCCGAACAGGCGCCGTGAGCGAGATAGCTTATATCGCATCCGCACAGCGATATCGCGGCCAGAATCAGCAAGATGGCGCTGCGCAATATGCGGAGCCGGCGGATGGGATGGTGCGCTGCAGAGGGGGAAACGGTCATTCCGCGGACTTCGTTCGGAATGACATAACGCGGCGGCGCCGGGATACGCGAGGAGGGGCAATGGCCTTGGTCCGAGATTTGAAAATGCAACGCGTTCACCGGCCGTTTGGACCTTCGGCACCAGCGCTGGAATCGGCGATGCGCGCGTACTGAAGTTCGAAGAGGCGGTAATACAGGCCGCGATGCTCCAGCAATTCGTCGTGGGTGCCGCTTTCGCGCAACTCGCCGTGGCTCAGCACCATGATGCGGTCGGATTTTTCGATCGTTGAAAGGCGATGCGCGACGATCAAAGCGGTCCGTCCCTCCAGCAGCTCCGTCAACGCGAGCTGAACCAGTCGTTCGGTCTCGCTGTCCACGCTGGAAGTCGCTTCGTCCATCACCAGGATTTTCGGGTCGTAAGCGAGCGCACGGGCGAAGGACAGGAGTTGGCGCTGCCCGGCCGAAAGATTGGAGCCCCGCTCGCGCAAATCTTCGCGCAGCCTGGCCGGCATTCGCTGCACGAAACCAAGGGCCTGGGCCCGTTCCAGCGCTTGGAGAATCTCCGCTTCGCTGAGGTCGACACGGCTTAGGCGCACGTTGTCCAGGATGCTGCCGGTGAAAATCTGCACGTCCTGCTGCACCAAGCCGATCGCGCGCCTCAGCTCGTGGAGGTCCCAGTCCCTGACGTCGATGCCGTCCACCAGGATGCGACCGCCTTCGACGTCATAAAAACGGTTGAGCAGCTTGATGATGGTCGATTTGCCCGAGCCCGTCGCACCGACGATCGCGACCTTCTGGCCCGGCTCGATTTCAAAGCTCAGCCCCTTCAGCACCGGCTCGCCGCGTCGGTAGGAGAAGCGCACGTCGTCGAACACGATACGGCCCGACTTGACTGCCGGGGTCCGGGGATGCGCCGGGCTTTGGATGGTAACCGGCTGGCGCATCACTGCTTCCAGGCGTTCTGCGGAAGCCAGCGCGGACTGCAGGACCGTGTACTTGGAGGAGACGTCGCGCAGCGGCAGGAAGAACTTTTGTGCGTATTCGATAAAGGCGAACAGCGTTCCCAGACCGATCAGCCGATGCATCGCCTCGCCGCCGCCGACCCACAAAATCACGCCAACGGTAATCGTGCTGATCGCCTCTATCGTGGAGAACAACCCGGCGTCGTAAACGTTCGCCATCATCTGGGAGTCGCGGTTGCGGCGGTTTAGCACGTCGAACTCGCGCGCGGTCTCGGCCTGGCGGGTAAAGAGCTGCACAATCGAAACGCCGCCGATGGCCTCGGAGAGGTAGGAGTTCAGAGCGGCCAGGCGGTCGCGAATCTCACCATAAACCACGCGCGCCCTGACTTGAAAGAAGCGGATAACCACCAGCAGCGGAGGAATCGCGCACAGCGCCCACAGCGCCAGGCGAAAACTGAGGCTGAGCATGATGATGATGATGCCGCTGAGGGTCAGCAGGTCGATCAACAGGGTCAGGGAGCCGGCGCCGAACATCTCGTTGATCGCGTCAATGTCGGTGGTCATGCGGCTAACCAGCCGGCCCACGGGATTGCGATCGAAAAACGCCATCGGCAGGCTTTCGACGTGTTCAAACAGCGCCATCCGCAGGTCCGACAGGCTGTACTGAGCCACCATGTTGGTTAGATAGAACTGACCGTAGAAGCTGGAGAACTCGCCGAGCAGCAAAAGCGTATAGATGGCGCCCATCACCAGCAGTCCGTGCGAACCGTCGGCCCGCAGCAGGGGCGCCAGCCAGGAGGGCGGATGATGTCCCGCGCGCGGTGAGAGGAACAGGTCCACGGTCAGCTTGATCATGTAGGGCTGGGCGAGCGAAAACGCGGTGTTGAGCGGCATCAGAACGACCGAGACAAGGAACATGACCCGGTAGGGGCGCACGAACTCCCAGATCCATCGCACCAGCCTCCAGTCGTGGGAGGCTGCTGCCCGCTCAATTCGTTCCGGCTCGTCCATTGTCAATCGCAGCGAGTTCCTCTTCCAGCAGTTGACGTCGGAATAGTTCGGCGTAAATTCCGCCCTCGGCCATCAGCTCTTCGTGCGTTCCGCGCTCCACGATTCGTCCGCCGTCGAGTACGATAATATGGTCGGCGTCTCGTACGGTTGAGGCGCGATGGGACACCACGATCGTGGTCCGGCCCCGCGCTCCTTCGGTCAGGTTCTGCAGCACCATCTGCTCGGTTTCGGTATCGACGCTGGCCAGGGCGTCATCGAGGACCAGGACGGGAGCGTCGTAGATCAGAGCCCGGGCGATAGTCACACGCTGCTTCTGGCCGCCGGAAAGCGACATTCCACGCTCGCCAACGACGGTGTCAATCCCGCGCGGCATCGCGGCTAGGTCGCCATCCAACCCGGCGACGCGCACTGCGTCCATGATCTCGTCGCGGCCGGCGCCTACGCGTCCGAAGGCGGCGTTATAGGCGATCGTCTGTGAGAACAGATTGGCCTCCTGTGGCACGACGCCGACCGCGCGCCGCAGTTCGCTGAGCGGAATGTCGCGGATATCGCGGCCGTCGAGCAGGATACGTCCGGAGGTGGGTTCCAGCAGCCGCGTCAGGAGCTTGACCATCGTGGATTTTCCCGCGCCCGTTCGCCCCACGATTGCCAGCTTGCTGCCGGCCTCGACCTTAACGCTGATATCGCGCAGCGCGTATGGCTGTCCGTTGATCGAAGCACTCATCCAGGAGAAATAACTGAACGAGACGTTTTGCCACTCCACCTCGCCGGCGATCTCCACTTTGCCGTCCACCGCCACTGACACCGGCAGCGGCGTGTCGTAGATTACCTCCAGCCGGCGCAGCGCGGCTTTGCCACGCTGGTAGATGCTGAGCATCCATCCCAATGAAGTGGTCGGCCAGGCGAGCTGACCGAGGTAGCCAATGAAGGCGATCAGTTCGCCCAGGGTCATGACATGGCGTTGGACCAGCGTTCCGCCGTAAATCAGGACGATCATCACCGCGGTCGCCACCGTGGAGCGTACCATGGGAAACATCGAGCCGCGCATACGTGCCAGCGACAGTCCCTGCTGGTTGAACTCATCGTTTAGCTTGCGGAAGGTCTGCGCGTCATACTGCTCAACGCAATAGGCCTTGATGACGTGAATGCCGGTCAAACTTTCCTGCACCTTAGAGCCGAGTTCGGCCAGCCCTTCCTGGACCCGCAGGCTGCGTTCCATCAGCGAGCGGGTCATCCGCTTCATCGCGGTGAACAGAACAACATACGGAACCAGCGTGGCCAGGGTGAGGCGCGTGTTCATGGAGAGCATGAAGCTGAGGGCCAGCACATAGCGCAGCGGGGTGTCAGAGATGGATAGCACGCCCATCCCGAGCATCATGCGCACAGCGGACAGGTCGTTGATCATACGCGACATCAGATCGCCGGTGCGCAGCCGCTCATAGAAGTCGCCGCCCAGGTGCATCAGGCGCTCGAACAGGTCCTTGCGCATTTCGTATTCGATGTCGCGGCCGCAGTTGAAGATCGTGAAGCGAGAGCACGAGCGAGCTGCGCCCATCAGCAGCGCTGCCCCCGCGATCTCCTCCGCAATCTTTGACAGCCGCTCATAATGCCCGGCCCCGATCGCGTCGATCCCCGACTTGAGCAGGTAGGGAACCAGCATCGCCAGCGTCGCGGTGGCGAACGTGCACAAGATGCCGAACGCGTAGCGCCACGCGACGCTACGCATGTAGCCGAACAAGCGCCTCATTTGTGGGGCTAAGTTATCAGTTTTGGAAGGTTAGGGAAGCGCACCATTCCGGCCGTCTGTTGATACATCACGTCCCGTGACGGTCTTTGAGCATACGCTCGTAAATTTTTGCGTACTTGAGGAAAACGTAAAACGCGGCCGCCATTGAGGCGTACAGGCCGCTGGTGCCTTCCAGGAAGCCGCCGCGCAGGATGTAGAAGTTGAAAAAGCGCCAGGCCGGGTTGGCGAACATCTTAAATGGTGTCAGCGGACGGTAGGGATTATCCGCCGCCGATTGCGTGGTCAGGCGGTTCATCGTCGCGACATGGTCGGCGATGTCGGCGTAACTGAAATGCAGCATCGGAGCGTGCAGGCGCTCCATGCGGCCGCTAATTACAGCCTTGGCGTGCGGCTCGCTGCCCGCAAAATGCGCGCCCTCGCGCCGGAACAGGCGCAGGTGAAAGTCCGGATAGACGCCGCGCGCGTAATAGTGGCCGATGTGGTAGAGAATGCGGCGGATTTGGTAACCGTCGGCCCGACCGGGGGCGCCGAGTATGGCCTCGATTTCGTGGCGCAGGGCAAAGGTCAACTGCTCGTCCGCGTCTAGGCTCAACACCCAATCCGCGGTGGCTTGTTCCAGGGCGAACTGCTTCTGCGCGATGTAGCCGGTGAACTCGCGCTGGTAGATGCGCGCTCCCAGCCCGCGCGCAATCTCAACGGTGCGGTCGGTGGAAAAGGCATCGACCACGATGAGTTCGTCGCAAATCGAGGCGCTGCGCAGGCAATCGCCGATCAACTCCTCCTCGTTGAGCGCGATTACGATCAAGCCCAGCCGTGGCGCCATCAGGGGAGCCTCCCCGCATCGGCCGGTGCGCCGATTTCAGCAAGATATCGTGAACTGGCCTCCCGGGCGCGACTGTAAGCCGCATGGTCGATCTTACCGCGCAGAAGCTGAACTCGAAGGAACAGGAAGTAGGTCTGGATCACATCCGAGCGGCAGTAGCGATCGATTTCTGCGAAGTGGCCCCCCTCATAAAGTTCTTGAACCTTCGAGCCGTCGATTTGGGTCTTGCCGGGAAGCCCGATGCTCTTGAGCAGCAGGTCCAATCCGCCGCGGATGCGAAAGTCGCCGCGGTTGGTGAGGAAGTCCTGCAGGTCGAGATGGCGATCATCCGGCCAGCGCGAGCGATGTGCAAAATGGACCGGCGCGCGGATTCCACGGCGCAGCGCGTGCAATTCGAGCACTGGCAGATCGAAGCCGCGGCCATTGAAGGTGACCAGGCATCCGGTAAACTGCTCGGCGCGACGCCAGAACTCACGTACCAGTTGATCCTCTGATTCCCGCTCAGCGGCGAGATTCGTGACCGATTCCAAAACGTACTCTTCACTGACGTTGCCCACCGCGATCGAAATCGGCACGTGCAGGGAGGTTGGTGCAAAGCCTCCACCCAACTCCTCATTCATCCGGAGATAGGCTTGTTCTTCATCCATCTCCTGGCCGCGATAAAGCACCTCGCGGAGCAGGCGTTTGTCGATTCGTGTTTCGATATCGAGAATTGCAAACCGCATCGGACGAAGGGGCGCGCCCACCGGGGCGTGCCGCCTACTGAGTGATCTCGGCCGCGACCGGCTTGGGCAGACGCTCCAACTGCTTGAATATCCGCCCGGCAATCGCCTTGAATTCAAGACTTGCCGGATGCGCCGGGCTGACCGCGACCAGCGGCCGGGCGTTGTCCCCACCCGCCCGCAATTCGGATGCGATGGGCAGCTCGCCGAGCAGGGGCAAAGCGAGCTCGGCCGCCATTCGCGCGCCTCCGCCATGGCCGAAGATTTCGTGCCGATGCCCACACTTGCGACAGACGTAATAGCTCATGTTCTCGATGACACCCAGCACCGGAGTGCGGACCTCGTTGAACATCGCGACTCCGCGTTTGACATCCAGCAGCGCAACTTCTTGGGGCGTGGTGACGATCACTCCGCCGGCCAACGCCACGCGCTGCGTAATCGTTAATTGCGCGTCGCCGGTGCCGGGCGGAAGGTCCAGCACCAGGCAGTCAAGCTCGCCCCATTCGACGTTGAAAAGAAACTCGGTCTCCAGCTTGGTCACCATCGGGCCGCGCCAGATTACCGGGGTCTGGTCGTTGACGAACAGAGCCATCGAAACATAACGCACGCCATAGCGTTCCAGCGGGATGATGCGGCGCTCGGGGCTGGTCCTTACCGCCTGATCGACGCCCATCATCATCGCGACACTGGGGCCGTATACGTCGGCGTCCATCAGCCCGACACGCCGGCCCAACGTGTGCATCGCCACCGCCAGGTTGACGGCCACCGTCGACTTGCCGACACCGCCCTTGCCGCTGGCCACGGCGACCACGTGCTGGACTCCGGGAATCGCACGTCGGCCACTCTGTGCCGCGGCCGCCGTTCGCGCCGGTTGGGCGGCTTCGATCTCAATCCGGACGTCCGGCACTCCGGGCATCGCGGCGACCACCTGTTTGACCTGTTCGGTGACAGCTTTGACCAGGTCAGGGTTAGCCGACACCGCGCCCAGAAACACGGTGACCCCCGAATGGCCGACCTCGATATCCTTGATTAGGCCGAAGGACACAATATCCCGCGTGAAACCGGGGTATTTGACCTTCTTCAGCTCGTTTAAAATTTCGTTGGGATTAGGCATCGCTCGGTTTGATCCGTCTCTAAATGTTATCATCAGTGGGGCGGGCAAAAAACGACGAATATGAAGAAGGCTGATGAGGTCGGACGCTCTGGTTTGGCTACGGGGAAACTGCAAGTCGTTCGGGCGCAAGGTGGTGCGGTATTGGACTTCGCGGCCCGGGAACTGGCAGAGGGGCTTGGCCGGATGCTCTCGGAAACGGTTGCGGTCCGGGCCGGCGATGATTTGCCCGGAGCGCGCATCGTGCTCAGCTACGGCGCGACGCAAGCGCCGCCGCCGGAGTGGTCCGGGCCCGGTTACGCAATTATTCCCGGCCGCGACTCAATCGTCCTGTGTGGCGTCGATGAGCGGTCCGCACTCGATGCTGTTTACCGGCTGATGCGCGAGCTGGGCGCCAAGTTTCCGCTGGGTGCACCGGCCGCGTTTCCGATCGTCGATCGAACCCGGCTGGCCGAGGTGCGGCCGGTCGAAGTGCAGCCGGCGTTCAAGCGGCGATGCCTGGTGTCGGACATCATGACGTGGCATTACTCCGACTCGGCGCGCTTCGCGATGCATCTGGAGCACGACCGCGAGTTTATCCCCTGGATGGCGCGTAGCGGGCTTAACGCCTTTTTCTACATCCGCCACGCGATCGACACGCAATATCAAATCCCAGAGCTGGAAGAGCGTTTCGCCGAGCGTGGCATCGACATCGAGTACGGCGGACACGTGATTCAGCAGTTGCTGCCGCGTGAGCACTTCGCCGACCATCCGGAGTATTTCCCCGCAGGCGCCAATGGCGCGCGAATGCAGATGGGCAATCTGTGCGTGGCCAGTCCGGGCGCGCTCGACACGGTACGAAACGGCGCGCTGAGCTACTTGGGGCGTCATCCGCAAAGCCGTCTCCTGCACGTTTGGGGCGCCGACGTCCGCAAAGGCGCCTGGTGCATGTGCGACCGATGCCGCCAGGTTGCGCCGCAGCTCCAATACCTTGAGCTGGTCAACGTGATTGCGGCCGCGGCGGCCGGTCCTGACGGCGCAAAAAAATTGGGGCCGGCGATCGCTTATCTGGCCTATCACGACACGATCGAGCCGGTTGCGGGACTGCGTCCACTGGCCAACGTGTGGTTCGAATGGGCGCCGCGCGAGCGCTGCTACAGCCACGCGATCGACGATCCCGGATGCGAGACCAATCCGCGCTACTTCGCCGCACTCAAGCGCTATGTCGATCTCTTCGAAGGACGCGGTCACGTGTTCGAGTATTATGCCGACGCGATTTTGTTCGGCGGTTTGAGTTGCGCGATGCCGTCGGTGATTGCGCGGGATCTGCGGGCATATCGCGCGCTCGGACTGTCCAGCGTGTCGTGCCTCACCTTTGGCGCCTTCAGCGTGTTCGCCTATCCGATCAACCTGCTGGCGTTTGCCCGGATGGCGATCAATCCCGACGACAGCCCCGATGCGACGGTGGTCGAGGCCGCCGCCCAACGCCATCCCGCCTGCCGCTCGGAGATGGCGGCCGCGTACCGCGCTATCCAGCAGGCTTCCGCGCTGGCGTTGAGCTATGGCGAAGTGCTGCGGCCCTTCATGCAGCCGGACGCGGCGAGAAAAAAGCGCGTCGAACTGCAGGCCGCGGTGGAGCAATTGCGGATCGCGATCGACGTAGCGGACGACGTGCTGTCACGGCGTCCCGATTCACTGATCGAAAGCGAGCGCAAACTATGGAAGTACGGGTTGGATACCCTAGCCGGCATCAGCGAGTACCTGGCCGCTCGCGCCGATAATCAGCCCGAAGCGCGCGGCAAAGCCGCGCTGGGTTCGATTCAGGGCGCCCTGCAACGGATGCGTGACATACAAGGCGATCTCAAGGGTACCTGGGGCAGCTTCGATCTCGAACGATTCCACTCGGTCTGGATCGAAAACATGAGAGCCCGCCTGGAGAACCCCCCGGTCGAGTACGACATTTAGTTGGTTTTTCAGTTCTGCCCTACTGAAAATGCGGCATCACCTTTTTGGCAAACAGCTCGATGTTATCCGTAATCTTACTGACCGGCACTCCCGGCGGGGCGATTGACAAGCCGAAACTCTCCAATGGCGCCTCGGCTATCGCCGCCTTTATGAGATTCACGGCTTCCTCGGGGGTGACAACATTTATAAGGTTTCGCTGTTTCAGATCATCGACGCTGTCCAGATGCCGCCAGAACTTAGTGTCGGTTCCTTCAAACCACTTGGCGTAGGCGTTGAACCAGTACAGCACACCGGGAGCGAACAGGTTGAAATCGCGCTCCGGGTCATTAGATACCACCAGCCACGATATGCCGTGCAGGCTGCCGCTCACCCGCGCCTTGGCGGGATCCTTGCCGAGCTTGCGCAACTCCTCGCGATACATGTCCACCATTTGCTTGTGGGCAGGTCCGATATAACCGTCTCCGTATTTGGCGGCGCGTCTGACCGCCGCGGCGCCGAATCCACCCACCCATATGGGCGGATTTGGTTGCTGCACCGGACGCGGCGTCACCTGTGCGCCGACAACGTGGAAATGCTTGCCGTGGAAGGTGACCTTCTCGCCTTGCCACAGTCGCCGGATGATCTCCAGCGCTTCGTTGGCGCGCGAGCCGCGAGTCTTGAGATCGATTCCATAGCCGGCGAATTCCTCGGGACGATATCCAAGCCCGACTCCCAAATCGAGGCGGCCGTTGGAAATCACATCCAGCACCGCCCCGTCTTCGGCCAGCTTAACCGGATTGTACAACGGCAGGATGAGGATGTTCGTGAAGACCCTCATCTTTTTTGTGCGCGCTGCGACGGCAGTCGCGGCGATCAGCGGCGACGGAACATAGTCATCCTCGGCGAAGTGATGTTCAAGGAAGAAGGCATCTTCGAAGCCGATAGACTCCGCCCACACCATGTGATCGATGATGTCGGCATAAACCTTCGCCGAAGATCGCGCCAACTCCGGAGGGTTGCGAAAATCCGACAATAATCCAAAGCGCATCGCCCTGTACTCCTGCCACGTAATTATGCGCCGGCTTCAGATGCTTGACCCTTGCCGGAATTTCCGTTGATTGCTCGACATCAAGGCATTTTTAGAGCAGGAGGGCCTGCCGCGACAAGGTTTGAGGCCAAGTTTTCGATCGTTCGGTGTCTTCAGCCGGGAGAGGCGCTCGACCTCCTTGACATCGAACGGCGCTTTGACCGAGGCGGGGAAAGCACGTAATTGCGGCTAGCGGACCCGGTGTGACACGTTATAGCCGACTGGCGGGTTATGAGAATCCGGGTATAGTTTGGCGTTGGCCGGTCGTTTGCGGTGGCGCGGTTCGATTTAATTCAAGCCGAATTACGGGATCCGGACGGCGTATTTCGGCTCTGAAATCGCTCAAGCGCGGTACGCACCATGAGTAGGGTGACTGGCAAATTGTTTACCTCAACTACCAGGAAGTCATATTTCCAGCCCGACACCGCAATTACCACTACGTTGTCGCGCCGGCGCCGCACGTCCCAGAATGACCATTGCGAGCCGTTCCAGTAGCTGCCTGCTTTAATGAATCCCGGGAACGCAGTGCCCGGCGCCCGCAGCCAGAATCCCTTGGGAAGTACTCCGTCCGCCGTAACTTGCCGAATGCAGCCTAGAGGTACATCAAGACGGCTTTTGAGGCACCATAATTTGCTCCAACCTAATACCTCAACCGTCAATGTGTCGCCGTTTACTGAGATTTGGACCATATAATAATTGTCGCCCATTTTGCTGTGGAAACCAATTCGGGGGAACATCGCTGCCCGCCCTACTGTGCAGCGCCAGGTAGTTGAGGGCTGCATAATTTAGCGAATCTTGCTACAAAATTATGTATGGCGGGGGGACAAACACATCCTAATGCCCATGTTTATAAACTCGAACCACCAGTAGTCGATCGGATGGCGCTGGAAGCGGTGCCGCGCGAGCGCACGGTGCAATGCTACGGCGCCACGCGCGGCGCTCAGCGTACTCTGTCGATACTGACTGAACGCCGCGCTTCAGGGGTAGGCGATTTCTTCTGGCTGTCCGATCCACCCGGTGCCGGAAAAACTCACTTCCTTAATTATTTCATCGCACTGCGTAATCGGCTTGCTACTGCGCAAACCGAGGGACGAGAGCTGGTGCTTGCGCTGGATTACCCTGAACTGGGTTCTGTGGCGCAATTGGAGAATGATGTTCCATCGGCTCTGGCTGCAGCGTTGGGCGGTGGCGAACGGCGCGGTGCTGCGCTTTGGCGCAAGATTGGCGCGGAAGCAGCGGCGGAAGTCGCGATGGGCGAGGCGCGCCGCGCAGGAATCCGCGCGGTCTCGGTCGCGATCGATTTCAGCCTCAACGAAGCGCCTGCATTTGCCGCCGACCTGGTTCGAATCGCGCAAACCTCCACGCGCCCAACTCTGACGGTGATCGCGGCTGGCCGCGGTGACCCGCCAAATGGAGCATTGCCTGTCGAGGTCGGAGCCGCAGATCTCGCCGAGCAATTGGTAGTCGCAGTGGGCCGCGCGCGCCGGCTGGAGCCGAGATGGACGTTGATGCGTGATCTTTACCAGGGAATCGAAATCGCGCCGTTTGCGCCCGAAGAAATCCTTCCGTTTCATCCCGAAACACTGCGCGCGTTGGCGGCGCTGGTCCAGCCCGGTGTTGCGGGCCTGGCACCGTTGGCTCGCGAGGTGCTGGCCGCTCATAAGACCGCTGCCTCATTAGTGTATCCTTGCGATTTGCTTTCGATAGCGGAAATCGAACACATGGCAAATGAGCGGCTCGGCGTCGGCGGCCGCGCGGCGCTGCGCCGCGCGAATGCTGCCGCCCAGTCGATGCCGCGGCCCAGCCGTCATCTCGCGGACCAGATGGTTCGAACATTGGTCATTGCATATCTGTGCGGACCGGCGCCGGCGCTTGAACTCGACCAGCTATGGAGCCGGCTGCCGGCACCGGCCGGGGCTGCGCCTGCCGGTTACGCCGCGCCGGCGGCCCAGGAGCGCAACCGGATCCTGCACGAACTCGCCGCGAGCACCCACGGCGCGATCACCGCTTCGTCCGTCGGGGCAGCCTTCGTTCCAGCCCGGGAGTCGAGCCCCGATGCCGAGGAATTTAACCAGGCGCTGCCGCTGCTCAGGTTGTTCGATCCAGGACTCTCCGCGATCGGCGGTGCGTCTGATTTGACCACGGCGCTGACCAACCTTGATCGCGTGCTTTCGGATCTCATCGAAGAGGCCCAACGCGTGGCTGACACTCTGAAGGGATATGGGCTTGCCTACGGCATCCAACCCGATTCTCACGTCACCGGCGCCATCGAAGCGTTCATCGAACTGGCAACTATCGGTGCGCGACGGCTGATTGAGCAAGGCGCAAACGAGCAGCGGCTTTTGAGCGCTCAAGCCATCGCAGCTTCGTACCAGGATATCGCCGCCGCGGCAGCCTTCGTTCCCGCACTACTCGCGATGAAGGAATACCTGGACGGAGCGCGCTTGGAGTCCGACAGTGACCACCGGGCGAACCCTGAAGTTGAGGCGCTGGCGACGGAGCTTCGGCTCCTCCAAGCCGAGTTGGGGCCGCGTGCTGCGTACTCGAGAGCACGTGACTCGCTGCAGGCGCGCTTTGAAAAATTCAAGTGGGCCTATATCGAACAGTATCGAGCGTCGCACGAGCGATGGCGCGCCGAAATGGAAAAAGCGTCAGTGCTGCTGGTTGACGTCGAACGATGCCTGCAGGCGCTCGTTAGGCTCGATTCAATTGCCGCGCTGGGGCCGCCGCTCGCTGATCAATTCAGCACGCAGATGCACGAGGCTCGCGATGTGGTCAGGATCTGCAAGCTTAACGGACAGTTCAATGCTTACGCCGCCGCGCTTTGTCCTCAATGCAGTTACGTAATGGGAACTTCATCACCGGGTCCACGCCTGGCGGAGCTTCTGGACAAGGTTCGGCGCGGGTTGCGGGATAAACTTGCCATCCTATCGCGCGGAGCTATCGCACGCCTGATCAAAAAATACGATCACGCTCATCGTCTGGACGGTTTCCTCAAGATCACACAGGCGGCGCAGACCGAAGCCCTCGCGGCAGTACTGGATGACCAGTTGACGGCCTATCTGGCGCGATTGCTCCAGGAGCGCGAGGCCCAACCCATCAGGCGAGCCGAGCGATAAGCGCCGCTGCAGAGCCGGGCATTTATTTTTTTACGAACGCGGCTGGCCGGCCGGAAACGCGGAGCCGAGTCGGCGCCGGCGGGCCGGAATGTGCAAAGCGTCAAGGCCTCGGAATATGACGTTGCGCCCCGCTTCCATCGTCCACAAGAGCGCAAGCCCAGACGCGATCCCCACTCCGCACAGGATTTGATAGAAGTAATCGCCCCGGGTCAATTGCTCAATTTCAGCCGGAGCTCCAACATTTGCGTCTGTAATTTCCACCATTCGTACGACAATAGATTTCAACCCTTAACGGTTCAAGCCAGTTGTTGGCTTTTGTCCTCCTTGAGTTCAACGGCAAAGTCACGCGCAAATACGTAGAAAAGGCGAAAGTATTCCCTGAGTCGCTATTTTTGTCGTTTTTCAACCTAAGCTGCCCTTGACAGTGGGTGGGAATAAGTGGGATGTTGTGGTCCAACGAGGGATGATGCGGTGTTTAGCGGTCGCTTCGATCACGCGATCGATGCCAAAGGACGGGTGAGTATCCCTGTCCGCTTCCGCGAAGTACTGCAAAAGGCCGACCTTGATCGCCTTTTCATCACAAACTTCATTCTTAGTAACGAGCCATGCCTCGCGCTTTATCCTCCCGATGAATGGTGGCGGTTGGTAGCGAAAGTCAGACAGAGACCGAGCTTCGATCGCAACGTGCAGCTCTTTCAGACCTTTTATCTGGGCGGTGCGCACGAGGTCGAAGTCGACAATCATGGACGAATAGTGATTCCACCCAAGTTGCGCCAGTTCGCGCATCTGGATAAGGACGTGACTTTCTCGGCCATGACCGACCATTTTCAGCTTTGGGACAAAGCCACGCTCGATCGCGTATTGGGTGAGGCCATGAAAAATTTCGCCGATCCGAACTTTCTCAACAGTTTAGGATTGTAGCAAAATGCATCCCGCCGCTTATCAGAGAGACGATCAGACAATCGGCACCATCCACACCTCCGTGATGGGCGCCGAAGTAACGGCGCTGCTTTGCGAACGGCGGGCGATGCGAATCGTGGATGCAACCCTGGGCACCGGCGGCCACGCATTGCTGCTACTTGAGGCTGCGCCGGCGTCGGCCTGTTTGCTGGGCCTCGACCGCGATGCGCACGCGTTGGCATTAGCATCGGTTCGACTCGCGGATTTCGGCTCGCGCGTGATTTTACGGCATGCCAACTTTTCCGCGATCGCGCAGGCGATAGGCGAGGCCGGATTTTTGCACGTCGATGCGCTGATCGCCGATCTGGGAATGAGCAGTTTCGCGCTGGACGATCCATCGCGCGGCTTCAGCTTCATGCGCGAAGGTCCCCTGGATATGAGAATGGATAGCGGCACCAAGCTGCGCGCCTATGATCTGGTCAACGAAGAGACCGAGAACGAGCTTGCTCGCATCATTTATGAATACGGCGAGGAGCGCGGCTCGCGGCGCATTGCAAGGGCGATTGTAGAGGCACGCCGGCGCCATCCGGTCGAAACCACCGCGGAGCTGCGCGCCTTGATCGAGCGCGTCATCGGGCATCGCCGCGCCGGCGGCGTGCATCCCGCAACACGCACCTTCCAGGCGCTGAGGATTGCGGTCAACGACGAACTGGGAAGCTTGCGGGCGCTGCTGGAAGCGGGAGCTCAGTGTCTGGCTCCGGGCGGACGAATGGCCGTGATCGCGTACCATTCGCTCGAAGACCGAATTGTGAAGCTGCGCATGCGGGAGCTGGCCCAGCAAGAGGATTACAGCCTGGTCACGCGCAAGGCGATGCGCCCGTCGGCGCATGAGGTTGCACATAACCCACGAGCACGGAGTGCGCGGCTTAGATGCCTGCAGCGAAATCCATAAAGCGCAAGGTCAAGCCCGCACAGGCACCCAAACGGCTGTTGCAGGTGATGCTTGGCGTGGGGCTCGTGGCGGCGATATTTACGACTTTGATGGTGCGCCTCGCGGTAATGCGCGAGGGCTATCGTCTCTCGGCGCTGCGGCAGCAAATCGCCGAGCTTCAGGAAAGCAATCGCACCCTTAAACTAAGGGTTGCCGAGCTGGCCTCGCGCGAGCGGCTGCGCGCGCTGGCGATAAAGTACAGGATGACCCCGCCGGCACGGGGACAGGTGGTGGTGGTGCCGTGAACGTCGCGGTGGAAAAGCGCCGTTTGCGGGTTGGGGTGTTGACCCTCGTGCTGGCGGGCCTGTTTGCGCTGATCGTAATCCGGATCGCGGTGCTGCTCGCGCTGGACGGCTCGCGTTTGAGTTCTTTGGCGCGCGGCGAGCATAGCGAGCAGGTCACCTTAACCGCGCCGCGCGGTCCGATCGTCGATCGCCATGGCACGGCGCTCGCGCTGTCGGCGCAGGCGTTTTCAATCTATGCGCGGCCGGCGCGGCTGTTCAAATCCAGCAGCGCGGCGGAGCGCGCGCGCCTGGCGGGAGTGCTGGCGCTGCGCCCCGGCGAGTTGGCTGGAAGGCTTGAGCGCGCTGCGCATTTCGTGTGGCTCGCCCGCCGCATCCCGCACGCCCAGGCTGAACAGGTCGAAGCCCTGGGTCTCGACGGGATCGGAGCGCTGAGCGAGTACAAAAGGTATTACCCGGAGAGCAACCTGGCCGCGGAGGTGGTTGGGAAGGCTGGTGCGGACGACCAGGGGCTCTCCGGGTTGGAGTTGCAATACGACCGGGCGATGCGCGGTGGTCCGGTTGCGCTGCGCGAGGATCGCGATGCGCTCGGACATGCGATTCTGGACAGTCCGCTGGAGTGGCGCGATGCCGCGCCTGGCGCGCGTCTGGAGTTGACGATCGATTCGCAGATCCAGGCCCGGGCTGAAACGGCGCTGGCCTCCGAGGTGAAGGAATCGGGCGCGCGGCGCGGGATCGCGGTGGTGCTCGATCCGTTTACCGGTGAGCTGATGGCGATGGCGTCGGTGGAATCCAACGGCGCGACCGATCGTCTGCACAACCCGGCGGTCCAGGACGTTTTCGAGCCTGGCTCGACGATCAAGGGAATCCTGGCCGCAATCGCGCTTGAAGACCGCGCCGTCGGCGAGCATCAAAAGGTCTTCTGCGAGAACGGCGAGTGGACGCTATTCGGCAAGCAAATTCATGACCACGGCCGTCATCAATGGCTCGACCTTCAGGAGATAGTGGAGGTGTCCTCCAATATCGGCGCCGCGAAGGTCGCGCTGCGCCTCGGCGCCCAGCGCTACTATCGTGGCCTGCGCGCCTTTGGCTTTGGCCGGCCTACGGGAATCGATTTGCCGGGCGAGACGGGCGGAATTGTACGCCCCGCGCGGACCTGGCAGCAGATTGACCTGGCCAATCACGGCTTTGGCCAGGGCGTCGCGGTCACCGCTATTCAGCTGGCGTCGGCTTACGGCGCGATAGCCAACGGCGGCGTGTGGATGCGGCCCTTTGTGGTCAAAGCCGCCTACGACGCGGACGGCAACTCGATCTTCGTGCATACTCCGCAAGCGCTCGGGCGCATCATCTCGCCGACGGTCGCCCACAACGCCAACGTCATCCTGCGCTCGGTCGTCAACGGCGAAGACGGCACCGGACGCAGAGCGGCGATCGACGACTTCGTGGTGGCGGGTAAGACCGGCACCGCGCAAATGATCAATGCGTCAACCGGCGCCTATTACCAGGACCGGCTGGTCGGATCTTTTGTCGGCTTTGTGCCCGCGGACAATCCGCGCCTAGTCGTCCTGGTTGTACTTGAAGACGTGGGTCATGGGCATATGGGCGGCCTGATTGCGGCGCCGGTTTTTGGTGAGATAGCGGCCGGCGCGCTGGACCGGCTCAACGTCGCGTCGAAGCGGCCCGCCTATGACTCGGCCAGCTTGCTGCCGGTTTCGATGCCCTCTCCAGAGAGCTGGGCGGCGGCGGAAACCCCGCCCGCGCCCCAGAGTGACAGCGTTCGCGATACGCGATTCGTACCTGATTTTCGTGGGCTGTCGCTGCGCGCCGCGCTGCGGATGGCCGCCGGGCGCGAGTTGAATGTCCAGGTCTATGGGAGCGGCTATGTGCTCGTGCAGCGCCCAGCGGCGGGTCAGCCGTTGGACGGCATGCCGATCAGATTGACGCTGGGAGCCAGTGATCAGACGACTGAGGCGCAGCAGGCGGTACGACGCGTTCGTCCCGCACGGCGAGGGGGTGCATGAAGTTGGATACCCTCATTGCCGACAGCGGGCACGTGGTCAGTGGAAGTTCCAACGCGGACATCACTGGCATCTGCTACGATTCGCGCCGCGTTGAGAACGGAAACATCTTCTTCGCAATGGCGCGCGATGCGGAGCAGAACCAAAACAATATCGATGAAGCCTTGAGCCGTGGGGCGCGTGCAGTGGTGGTGCGGAGGTGGAGCGGCGCATCGCGCCCCGCGGCAATCCTGATCGAAAGCGAGCGGCCGCGCCGGCTAATGGGGCTGGCGGCCGCCCGCTTCTACAACCGGCCCAGCCGCGGTCTGGACCTGATTGGCGTCACCGGTACCAGCGGCAAGACCACCTCCACCTGGTTACTGGCGTCCATTTTCGCAGCCGCCGGGGAAGTGCCGGGCGTTATCGGCACACTCGGAATCAGGATCGGCGATCGGCACATCGCCACCGAGCTGACCACGCCTGAAGCGGTTGATTTCGAGTCGGCGCTGGCCGAAATGGTTCGCGCCGGTGTGCATCGCGCGGCCACGGAGATCTCCTCCATCGGCCTGGCCGAAGGGCGCGTCGACGAGTTGGATTTTCGCGCTTGCCTGTTTACCAACCTGGGGCGCGATCATCTCGACTATCACCACTCGGTGGACGACTATTTCGCCGCCAAGCTCAGGCTGTTCGACGAATTGCTGGCGGCCAGCCATCGACCCGATCCGGTCGCGGTTGCGCCAGCCGATGACCCCTACGGAAAGCAGGTTCTGGAGGCGGCCGGCGGCCGAAAAGTAAGCTTCGCACTCGAGCCTCCTGCGGACGTCTATCCGCTGCGCTACGAACTCGGACTGCAAGGAATCCGCGCGAGCGTCCAGCTTCCCGGCCGCGTAATTGAACTGGACTCCCCGCTGCTGGGGAATTTCAATCTGCTCAACATTCTTGGAGCAGTGGCTGTGTCGGAGGCCCTGGGTATCGATGATGGTGCCGTGGTTGAGGGTGTGCGGCGATGCCCAGGGGCCCCCGGCAGACTGGAGGTAGTGGCGCGTCCGCGCGGCGCGGTGGTGATGGTTGACTACGCGCACAAGCCCGACGCGCTCGGCGCCGTGCTCGATGCGCTGCGCAAGCTCGGTCCCAAACGCCTGATCTGTGTCTTTGGATGCGGCGGCGATCGCGACCGCGGCAAGCGTCCGATCATGGGTGAGATCGCCGCGCGGCTGGCTGACGTGGCGCTGCTGACCTCCGACAATCCCCGGACCGAAGATCCGCTTAAGATCATTGCGGAGGTAGAAGCCGGGCTGATCAGCGCCGGGCTCAAGCGCGACGCCGGAACCGGGGGCTACATGGTGGAGGCCGATCGGCGCGCGGCAATTGGATTGGCGCTCTCGATGGCCGGCGCGGGCGACATGATCGTGATCGCAGGAAAGGGACACGAGGATTATCAGATCATCGGCAAGCGGAAGTTTCATTTCGACGACCGCGAAGTGGTGCGCGAATTTTTGCAAACACAACAGGAGGATGTAGGAGCCTGATCCGAAGGAGCCGGGGATGGGTGGTTAGAGCCGGGAGGTAGTTTGGGACACAGTTGAGAGCGGCATTGTCGGGGAAGCCTTCGGCCGGCGGCGGATGGTGGTTGTGCGGTGCGGATGAAGGATGTGGCCGGAGGGCGGAGGTGGAAGCGGTCGGAGGCTTGCCTGACAATGCCGTGAAACCCAGGGTGTAGTTGGTTAACGTGTGGTGGAGTAGGTTAGGTGGACGGATCAGAACTGATGCTATATCTCTTGCTCTTTACCCTCCACGGGCACTACCCCGGGCTCAACGTCCTGCGTTATGTGACCTTTCGATCGGTGCTGGCCGGTCTTTGCGCCTTGGCCCTTTCGCTCACGATGGGGCCGGTGCTGATCCAGCGCTTCCGCCAGGCCCATATCGGGCAAACCATCCGCGACGAAGTTCCCACTACTCATCAAAAGAAGGCCGGCACTCCCACCATGGGCGGACTTCTGATCCTTGCGGCGACCGCTCTGACCACTCTGCTGCTGGCGGATTTGCGCGACTCCTATGTCTGGATCGCCGTGTCGGTCACGCTGGCCTTTGGCGCGATCGGCCTGGCCGACGACATGCTCAAGCTGCGCCGCGGGCGCGGCAAGGGGCTTAGCGGGCCGCAAAAACTGCTCTGGCAGTTCGGCTGCGCCTTTGTCGCCTGCGCCGTCCTGTTTCTGGTGCTGCACTTCGACACCCATCTGACGATCCCGTTTCTCAAGAACTTCAACCCCAATCTGCACCTGGTGGGCTACCTGATTTTCGCTCCGTTCGTGATCGTCGGCGCTTCCAACGCCGTCAACCTGACCGACGGCCTGGACGGGCTGGCGATCGGGCCCGTGATGACTGTAGGATTTTGCTACTGGGTATTCACCTACGTGGCGGGCAACGTCAAGTTCGCCACCTACCTGGCGATTCCGCATGTTCCGGGCGTTGGAGAGGTAGCGATCTTCTGCGGCGCGCTGATTGCCGCTTCGCTGGGCTTCCTGTGGTACAACGCATACCCCGCTTCCATGATGATGGGCGATGTCGGCGCGCTGGGACTGGGTGGGGCGATCGGCACCGTCGCGGTGCTCTCCAAGCAGGAGCTGGTGTTGATAATTGCCGGCGGCGTCTTCGTAATCGAAGCCGCCTCGACCATCATCCAGCGCTATTACTACAAGGCGACCCATAAGCGCGTCTTTCGCATGGCGCCGCTGCACCACCATTTCGAACTCAAGGGATGGCCCGAAACGGTGGTGGTCACGCGATTTTGGATCGTTTCGATCGTGTGCGCGCTGGTCGCGCTCAGCACCCTTAAGCTTCGGTAGCCGGAGAGGCGTGGACCCGATGCCGTCCGCGGCGCGTCAAAATCCAATTATCCTGACCACGCCGCGGCGCGCGGCCGTCGATCCGGGACAATGGTTCGAAAGCTTCGACCTGGCCGCAGCCCTGCGGGCGGATCCGTGGCTGTGGGGATCCGCAGCCGCGCTGGTGGTGCTCGGGCTCATGATGGTGCTCAACACAACTTATTTCCTGGGGTTGGAGAAGACCGGCAACCCCTTTTACTTCTTCGAACGCCAACTCATGAACCTGGCGCTGGGATTGACGGTGATGACGCTGGCGTCGCAGTTCTCGCTGCGCGGATTGCGCGCAATCGCGATGCCGCTGGCGCTGGTGGCCGTTGTCATGTTCCTGGCGGTCTGGGTTCCGGGTCTGGGAATAGTGCGGGGCGGCGCTCGCCGCTGGCTGCGGTTGGGGCCGATCCTGGTGGAACCCTCCGAAACCTTGAAGCTGGCTGCGGTGTTTCTCCTCGCCCGCTACATGAGTCAGTACCAGGACAAGCTTGAGATTCCAAAGTTCCTGATTCCCGTCTTCGCGGCGATTGGCATCCTGGCGTTGATTCTGCTCAAGCAGCCGGATTTCGGCGCCGCCGTGATGCTTACGCTGTTGCTCTTCACGATGCTGTTCGCGGCCGGTGCGGGCTTCAAGCATTTGGGCGCAGCCGGCGCCGTGGCGCTTTTTGCGCTGGCCGTTCAGGCCGGACGCAAAGCCTATCGGATGCGCCGTCTATCCGCGTTTCTCAACCCCTGGGAGACCGCGCGAGGTTCGGGATTTCAGCTGATCCAGTCTTTTATCGCGTTTGGCGCCGGCGGCGGTTGGGGAGTTGGTTTGGGCGCCAGCCGCCAGAAAATGTTCTATCTGCCGCAGGCGCATAACGATTTCGTCTTTGCGGTCATCGGCGAGGAGTTTGGCGTTGCCGGCGCGATGGTGGTGATCGCCCTGTTCATCACTATCCTGATTCGCGGTATGCGCGTGGCACGCAACGAGTCCGATCCCTTCGGCAGCCTGTTGGCAGTCGGCCTTACCGCGTTGCTCTCGCTGCAGGCCTTCGTGAACATGGCGGTGGTAACAGGGCTGGTTCCAACCAAAGGATTGCCGCTACCATTTTTGAGTTACGGGGGAACGTCGATGGTCGTCTCGCTCGCCGCCGTGGGATTCTTGATGGCGCTGGCCAGGCGCTCAGGGATGAGATGAAGATGGTTATTTCAGGCGGAGGGACCGGCGGACATCTGTCGCCCGCGCTGGCGCTGGGCGAGGAACTGAAGCGGATGCGCCCTGACGCCGAGTTGCGTTTTATTGGTACCAGCGCCGGTCTCGACAGGCAGTTTCTCTCGCGCAGCGGCTTCCCTTACGAATTGCTCGACGTGGGCGGTGTCGCCGGCCACAGCGTGCGCGAGATGCCGATTGCGCTGCTGAAGATGGTCAAGGCGACCTTCCGGGCGCGCGCGCTACTAAAAGTATGGAAGCCCGAGTTGGTGGTCGGTGTCGGCGGCTACGCCTCGATGCCGGCGGCAGTCGCGGCGCTCAGCTTGCGCATACCGCTGTTGCTGATGGAGCAGAATACCCGCCCCGGCCTCACCAACCGGGTGCTGGCACGATTCGCCCGGCGCATTTGCGTGGCCTTCGAGGACACCCTCCCCCTGCTGCCCCGGTCCAAGGTACAGCTGACCGGAAATCCGGTCCGTTTCACGCCTGTAAACAAGCCTCATCAACAGCCCGGTCTTTTTTCAATCCTCGTTTTAGGCGGATCGAGCGGTGCGCACCGTCTTAATTTAGGTGCCCTAAAAGCCTTTGAAATTTTGAATAAAGATGTTATGAAATTTCAGATCGTTCACCAGACAGGTGCTGCTGACGAGGGGTTGGTGCGGAGCGCTTATCAACAAGCCGGAATCGAGGCGGACGTAGTCTCGTTTATCTATACGATGGCGGAGGCCTTTGCGCAGGCCGACCTGGTCGTCGCGCGTTCGGGCGCGATGACCGTCTCCGAGATCGCCTTGGCGGGCTGTCCGGCCATTTTTGTCCCCTACCCGTTCCATCGCGACCGCCAACAGGAACACAATGCGCGGACGCTCGAACGTCAGGGTGGGGCGCTGATCGTCCCGGATGACGAAAAGCTGGGTGAAAATCTAGCCCGCGCAATTCGCGACCTGGCCGCCGATCGGCCTCGGCTCAATGCGATGGCCGAGCGCGCCGAACACGCGGCTAAGCCCGACGCCGCGGCTGCCATCGCCAAGGCTTGTCTGGAAATCGTTCAGGAGGCGGCATGAGCGGTCCGATTCCAAAAGGACTGCTGACCGGCCGGCGCCGGCTCCATTTTATCGGCGTAGGAGGCGCCGGCATGAGCGGGATTGCGGAGTTGTGTCTGCGGCTGAACTTTGCAGTTAGCGGATGCGACCTGCATTCGACCCGTGTTACCGGACGCTTGGCCTCGCTCGGGGCGCAGATCGACACCGGCCATCATCCCGACCACATTTCGCCCGATCTGGACGCGGTGGTGATTTCCTCGGCGGTAAAGTTTTCCAATCCCGAAGTGCAGCGCGCGCGCGAGGCTCGCATCCCGGTTATTCCGCGAGCCGAGATGCTGGGTGAACTGTTGCGGATGGCCCGCATGGGTGTGGCGGTGGCCGGAACTCATGGCAAGACGACCACCACTTCGCTGGTGGCATTGATTTTGGAAGAGGCGGGACTCGATCCAACGGCCGTCATCGGCGGAAACATGCGATCGAAGGGCACCAACGTGCGTCTGGGCCGCGGCGATTTCATGGTGGCCGAGGCAGACGAGAGCGACGCTTCCTTCCTGCTCCTGCTTCCCACCGTTGCCGTAGTCACCAATATCGACCCGGAGCACCTCGACTACTACGGAACGATGGACCGGGTTCACGACGCATATTTAAGTTTCATCAATCGTGTGCCGTTTTACGGCGTGGCGATTCTGGGCGTTGACAGTCCCAACGTGCGCGCGCTCTTGCCGGCCGCGCGCAAGCTGGTAGTCACCTACGGAGAAGCCGCCGACGCGGATCTGCGCGCCGAGCAGATTGTGATCGACGGCTTCTCCACCTCCTTTCACGTGATACGCAAGGGCGAGCGCCTGGGCGAGGTCACGGTGCCCGTGCCCGGGCGCCATGTCGCCCTCAATTCGCTGGCCGCGATCGGCGTGGCGTTGGAGATGGGGATTGCCTTCGAGATCGCCGCCGCCGCGCTGCACAAATTCGCTGGAATCTCGCGCCGCTTCGAGATCAAAGGCGAGGGAGAGGGGCGGATCGTGATCGACGATTACGCACATCATCCGCAGGAAGTGCGCGCTACGCTGGAGGCGGCGCGAGCGGCTTTTCACCGCCGCGTCATCGCGGTCTTCCAGCCCCATCGCTTCACCCGCTTGCGCGATCTGTTCGACGAGTTCATCAACGCCTTCGATGACGCCGACGTGCTCTACCTGGCCGAGGTCTATTCGGCCGGCGAGGAACCGATCGCGGGCATTACTTCGCGCCGTCTTTACGAAGCGTTGCGGGCGCGCGGTCATATCGAGGTGCGATATTTGGGCGACGAACCCAACCCGGCGTTGCGGCTGGCGGCGGATTCCGCGCCGGGAGATCTGATCGTTACCCTGGGAGCGGGTGACGTTTACAAAATTGGCGAAGCGCTATTGGACGTCCTTGTCACGGAGGCCAAGGCGGATGAGTGCGTTTGAAACCGAGCTTACGGCGCGGTTTGGCGCGCGCGTTGGACGGGGGCAGCCGCTGGCTTCGCTGACCTCTTTTCGTATTGGCGGCCCGGCAGATTTCTGCCTCGAAGTGGCTGACGAGCAGGAACTCTCCGCGGCACTGGCGGCCGCCAGCCGCAATCGGATACCCGCGTTTTGCCTCGGCACCGGAACCAACATTCTGATCAGCGACCATGGCGTTCGCGGCCTGGTGCTGCGCCTGGGCGGGACTTTCAAGGAAATTCATTTTGACGGCCTTGGCGCAAAGGCCGGGGCCGCCGTGCAGTTTGGAGAACTGGTAGCGATGGCGGTAGCGCGCGGGCTGGCCGGTCTGGAATTCGGCGAAGGCATTCCGGGCAGCGTTGGCGGCGCGTTGATCATGAACGCGGGCGCATTCGGGGGTGAGATGGCGCCGGTGGTCAGCGCAGTGCGCGGCGCCGACCCCGACGGCACGCTCAGGACGCTCAGCAAGAACGAAATCGAATTCTTTTATCGGCGCAGCGTCCTGCCGCCCGGATTTATCGTGGCGGCCGTCCAGTTCAATCTGGTGCCGGGCGACCGCGAAGCCTTGATCGCGAAAGTCGCGGAACTCAAAGGCAAACGCGCGGCTCGCCAGCCCCAGGGAATTCCCAACGCGGGTTCGATTTTCAAAAACCCGGCAGGCAAATTTGCCGGGCGGCTGTTGGAGACCTGCGGCCTTAAGGGCGAGCGAATCGGTGCCGCGGCGTTTTCCGAACAGCATGCGAATTTTATCGTCAACCTTGGCGGCGCGCGTGCCGCCGACGTACGGGCGCTGATGGATCTGGCGCGTCGCAGGGTTGAGCAACAGACCGGGGTAAAGCTGGAACCCGAGGTCAAACTGATCGGCGAATGGTGAGCGCCTGCGGGCGCGTTGAACAAAAGATTTCCGGGAAGCGCGTCAGGTAGCTTCCCGCTGGTGGTGTGGTGGCGCAGCGGAGGAAAAAGAAGCGCAATTCGGAATGGGGCTGGCGGCTCCTCGGAGTCGTTCTGTGCGCCTTCTTCGGATTGGGCGTCTACGCCGGATTGACTGTGGCCAACCGCGCCCGCACGCTGAGCCCTTCCGATCGTATTGCCGGCCTTCTCGCCAAATTGCATTTGCGCCCGCGGCGCGCCGATCTGCCGCAGCGCGGCAGCGACGGCGCCGTGGCGGTGGTCGAACGCAGCGACGGATTCTATACCCTGTCGGCGGGCGGTGAGCTGCGCGGACCGCTGTCGGCGCAGGCGATGGGTGACTTGCCCATCATCAGTGGACCCGGACTGGAAGCGATGAGCGGCGCGGAGATGCTCGATTGCGCCGAGCTGGTGGTGCGTGCCGAGGCCGCGCTGTCGGAACTGGTGTCCGAAGTGCGGGTCGCCACCGACGGCACAGCGACGCTTTACCTGGAGCACAGTCGCACCATCCTGGTGGTTGACCGTGCCCGTGCCTCTGACGAATTGGCGCGCGCCGCGGCGGTCATGAATCGCTGGCGCGAGCATCTGAACCTGATGACGGCCCTGGACCTGACCACACCCGGCGAGGCGGTGGTGCGGTTGCGTGAACCGATCGACATCGCGCTGGCCGAAATCGGCGTAGCGCCGCGGCGTGAAGCCGCGTCGGGCAGGGAGCCGGCGCCACGATGAGAAATGTCCTGAGCGCATTGGATATCGGCACCAGCAAGATTTGCGCGCTGGTGGCCGAGATGGGTGAAGCCAACGGCAACGGCAATGGCAGCGCGCTGGCGGTGTTGGGCTACGGCCTGGTGCCGTGCACCGGTCTGCGCAAGGGCGTGGTGGTCAATATCGACGCCACCGTCGAATCGATTCGCGCCGCGGTGGGCGAAGCCGAGAAGACCTCTGGCCACAAGATTTCGGCCGCCACGGTCGGAATTGCGGGCTCGCATATCCGCGGCTTCAACAGCCACGGCATCGTTGCTGTGCGCGGCGGCGAGGTCGGGCAGCGCGACGTGGAACGAGTGATCGACGCGGCGCGCGCGGTTGCAATCCCGCTCGACCGGCAGGTGCTGCACGTCCTGCCGCAGCAGTTCGCGGTCGACGAGCAGGAGGGCGTTCACGATCCGATCGGGATGGCCGGAGTGCGGCTGGAAGCGCGCATTCATATCGTGACCGCCGCGCAGAGCTACGCGCAGAATCTGCAGAAATGCTGTGAGCGGGGCGGGGTAAGCGCCACCACGATGGTGTTGGAGCCGCTGGCCTCCGCCGAAGCCGCGCTGTTTCCCGAGGAGCGGGAGCTGGGCGTGGCGCTGGTCGATATCGGCGGAGGCACCACCGATATCATCGTCTTTCACGGTAGTGCCGTGATGCATACCGCGGTGTTGCCGCTGGGCGGCAATCATCTGACTGGCGACCTCGCGGCCGGGCTGCGCACCGCGCTGGCCGACGCGGAGCAGCTCAAGACCGACTTCGGCGTCGCCACGAATATCGTGGTCGGACGCGACGAGATGGTCAGCGTGCCAGGTGTGGGCGGGCGCGAACCGCGCATCATCGCGCGCAGGCTGCTGGGCGAGATTCTGGAGCCCCGGATGGAGGAGATTTTCGCGATGGTGCAGCGCGAACTGATCCGCTCCGGCGTGGCCGAAGCACTCGCGTCAGGGCTGGTGCTGGTGGGTGGCAGCTCGCTGCTGGAAGGAACCCAGGAATTGGCCGAGCGCGCGTTTAATTTGCCCGTGCGCCGCGGCCTGCCGGTCAATCTGAAGGGGATGCCCGAGGATCTGATGAAGCCGATGTTCGCCACGGCAGCCGGATTATTGCTGATGGCCCGCACCAACGGCCGATCATCCGGCGTGCGGCCGCGGCGATGGATTAAACTGCGCTCGCGAGTTGGCGAGTGGGTACGTGATTTCTTTTAACCCGGCGCGCCGCGCGCCTGCGCGCCGGTAACGCCCCAGTGGAGCGGTGAGGAGGATTAGCAAATGATCGAGTTGGTTGAGACCCCGGATCCGGGCGCCAGGATCAAGGTAATCGGCGCGGGCGGTTGCGGCGGCAACGCGGTAAATCACATGATTTCGGCTGGGCTGCGCAACGTCGAGTTCATTTCGGTTAACACCGATATCCAGGCACTGCAAAACAACATCGCGCCGGTCCGGCTGCAGGTCGGCCAGCAGATCACTCGCGGCCGCGGGACCGGCGGCAATCCCGAGATCGGCCGCAAGGCGGCGTTGGAAGACGAAGAGCGCCTGCGCGACGTGCTGTCCGACGCTGAGATGGTGTTCGTCACCGCCGGCATGGGCGGCGGGACCGGTACCGGGTCGGCGCCGGTGATCGCGCGCCTGGCACGCGAATCCGGCGCGCTCACCGTGGGCGTGGTGACCAAGCCCTTCCAGTTCGAGGGGCGCAAGCGCATGACCCAGGCCGATGACGGGATGCGCGAGCTCAAAGCCGCCGTCGATACGCTCATTACCATCCCCAATCAGCGCCTGCTGTCGGTGGCCAGCCGCAACACTCCGCTGCGCGAGGCGTTTCAGCGCGCCGACGAGGTGCTGCTGCAGGCGGTACGCGGAATTTCGGAGCTGGTTACGGTGCATGGTTTGATCAACTTGGACTTCGCCGACGTGCGATCGATCATGGCCGAGATGGGGCTGGCGATGATGGGTGCGGCGGCGGCCTCGGGCGAAAACCGCGCGGTCGAGGCGGCCCAGCGCGCGATATCGAGCCCGCTGCTCGAGGATCTGTCGATCAAAGGCGCCCGCGGCCTGCTTATCAACGTGACCGGCGGCAGCGATCTGTCGCTATATGAGGTCAACGAGGCGGCCAGTCTGATCCAGGAAGAGGCGCACGAGGACGCCAACATCATCTTTGGCGCGGTGATCGACGATCAACTTTCAGACGAGATTCGCGTCACTGTGATCGCAACCGGATTCGGCGACCTAGAGACGCGCTATGCGCCCCGCACGCATGTCACCAGTACAATCACCGCGCCGTTGACCCCGCCGCCGGCACCGATTCCGACGCACTCGGCCGTTACGGCCCCGGTGCAGTCCGCGGCCACTCGCCCGATGGAGCCCGTGAGCGAACCAGTGCCGTCGCCGAGTCAGGTTAAGATGTTTCCCAGCAAACCGGTGCGCAGGCTAGGCCTGATCGTGGACGAGAGCCTCGACATCCCGACCTTCAAGCGCCGCGCGCAAGAGAGCGGCCAAGGCCAGGTCAAACTCGAACCCGGCAACCAGGTGGACAATAACGACGATTTGGATGTCCCCACGTTCCTGCGCAAGCATCAGGACTGATATGTTCATCGGTCGCCGTCTCCCACCTTCGGCTGGAGACGGCGACCGAGCTTTCTCAAGACACTATCAACATCGAGTTGCGTTTCTGTTCCCTCCGGCAGCCCGTAAAATTCCCGTCACATCGCGGTGAGTCCGCCGTCCACCGGGGCCGCGAAGCCAGTGACGTAGGATGCCTGGTCCGAGCACAGCCACAGCACCGCGGCGGCGATCTCCTCGGGCTTGCCCATGCGGCCGATCGGATGGGCGGCGCCGAGCCGATCTTGCGTGCTGCCGCCGGCAGCGGCGATCCGCTCGGTCATTGGCGTGATGATACCGCCGGGGCAGACCGCGTTGACCCGAATGCTTTCTTTGGCAAGTTGCAGCGCGACGGATTTGGTTAGCCCGATGACGCCGTGCTTTGAGGCGCCGTAGGCGGGGGAGCGCACGCTGCCCACCAGGCCGGCGGCCGATGACAGGTTTACGATCGCGCCGCCGCTCTCCTGCTTGAGCATCTGCGCGACCTCATACTTCATGCACAGCCAGACGCCGCGCAGATTGACCTGTATGACGCGATCGAATTCCTCGTCCGGGACCTGATCGATCCTCCGCGGTGTGCCTTCGATCGCAGCGATGTTGGCGGCGCAATCCAGGCGGCCGTATTTGGCCACGATGCGATCAATCAGCGCCTTGACGTCCGCTGCCGAGGAAACGTCGCAGCCGGCGAAGAATGCGTCGCCGCGGGCTTGCTGGATCATCCCGAGCGTCTCTTCGCCGCCGCGCCCGTCGATATCGGCGATCGCGACTTTGGCGCCATTGCGCGCGAAGGCGGCCGCGGTTGCCCGGCCGATACCCGAGGCTCCCCCGGTTACCAGAACGGCTTTGCCCTCAAGATTCATGCTTCGTCCTCCAGGTGGTCCACGCTCTCTTGGGTAACCCAAATAGCTTCAAAATCAAGCGCCCTTGCGCGCTTACTCGCCATCGTTCGCGCCGCAAGCATCCGCTTCACGATGACGGGATGCTGCACACTAGCTCCGCTTGCGGTTTTCTGCGACAAAAATCGGAACCAATCGAGCAGGAGAACCTACTGATCATGCCAACAGAGTCCAAAGCCTCCAACCCTCGCGAGCCGCTGACAATCTCCGAGCAAGGCAGCTTTTTCGTTGGCGGGCGGATAATCAAGGCCGCTGGGAGCTACGATCCAAGCCGGTTTTTTCTGCCGTTTTCGAGCGAAGGACAAACCTACGCGATCGAACACCTCTATGCCCAGTATCAGATTCCGCCCAAAGCCCGGCAGCTTCCCATCGTGATGGTGCACGGCGGCGGTCAAACCGGAAAGTCATGGGAGACGACCCCGGACGGCCGCGAAGGATTTCAAACCATCTTTGTCAGGCGCCGGTTCGCGGTGTATGTGATCGACTTTCCCGGACGCGGACGGGCGGGTATTCCTTCCTTCAGCGGACCATTGGGAAATCTGGCGGGCACGCAGGTGATTCCCGCCGTCACCGTTCACTTTGGTCATGAACTATCCTTCCTGGCGGGGCGCCTGGGTCCGAAGCCGTTTGAATTTTACCCGCAGACGCAGTTCCCAAAGGAGGCGCTCGGCGAGTTTCTGCGCCAGAGCGTGGCGGGTATCGCGGATGACGCGGGCGTGATTTCAGACGCGATCGCGGCGCTGTTTGATCGGATCGGCCCGGCAATCCTCGTCACCCATTCGCAAGGCGGACTGATGGGATGGCTGGCCGCCGCGAAGAGCGCCAACGTCAAAGCAATAGTTGCCTACGAACCGTTTGTCTCGTGCTTTTCCGAAGACGAGTTACCGGACTTGCCGCCGCTCTCGGACGGTTCGCGCGCGCCCTCGGCCGAGGCCGTATCGGCCAAGGAATTTGCGAGCATTGCGAAAATCCCGATTCAGATCGTGTGGGGCGATAATATTCCAAAAGATCCCCATCCGGTTGTCGCGACCGACGTGTGGCGGCTGTGCAAAATGGCGTCGCGCGAGTTCGTTGACCGGGTCAACCGGCACGGCGGAGACGCCAGTATACTTGATCTTCCCTCAGTTGGTATTCGGGGCAATACTCACTTTCCGTTCTCGGATCTTAATAGCCTGAACATCGCGGATCTGATGTCGGATTTCCTTCATGGAAAGGGTGTTGATTAGCGAAGCGCGCCCGCAGCCTTTTTTTCGCAGTTGGCATCCCTGGATGAAGCCGCCGATTGTCCGAAGTCTATCAGTCACCCTGCTCCCATCTCCCGCAACTGATTGTGGGAGAGGGAGCAGGAGAGACAGTCTGATTCTCAATCGATGCCGATTTCCTATGGTCCTGTGCAGGCGTAGGGTGCGCCGCCCACGCCGATTTGCGTGCTTGAATTGCCGGTGCCCAAGGCACAGCAGTTCTTTCCGCTGCTGGTCCATCCTGTGTTCGTGACCGTGAAGTTCTGCTTGCACGAGCAATTGGCGCCTGAGCACCCGTTGGTACCGGTGGGTGCCGACGCCATCAACGTGTAGGTCTGCAGCGTCAACGGGTAGAGCGGCTGCCCGGTGACCGGAATCGGAGTGACAGTGGGCGACAGCGTCACCGACACCTTGGCTGGCAAGCCGATGCTGAAGATAAACGGGATAGCGGAAGGCGGCGCGGGCGCCCAGTCCGGAGAAGCCGGCGCGTTGGTGGGGCAGAATCCCTTAGGCGCGTTGGTCTCCGCCTGATGCGGGAAGGGCGTGGCCACGCCCTGGAGTTGGCTCTGCACCACGACGCCGTTGGAAGCATATGCGAGTTGGTTCAGCTTGGGAGGATATGCCTGGGTATAGTCAGTCGCGCCGCCAGCTCCGCCGTATGGTGTACAGGCGGACGGATTACCATTTGGCTTGTAACTGCCCGAATCCACCTGGATCGTGTACAGCTCGCATCCGGGCCCGGGGCAGGAATAGAAGTTTTCATCCGCGCAGGCCGGATCGCTGCCCGCCGCGCTGCCGGTGCAACTGCCCAGCGGAGAACTGAACTGTCCGCCGGCGTTGGGCTGCTCCTGTACCATGTTGATGAAGAGCAGGCCGGAAGTCTGGTCATAGAAGAAGCAGGTTCCATTGGGACACATGGTGGAATCTTCGAGTTGAGCCACCGAGGTGACCTGCTTGAGCTGTGTTTTGGACCCGACCGTTCCGCTCGACGCGTAATAAAGAGCCGACGGACACAATGACTCATAGCAGAAGGGCGACAATGGCGAAGTGCACATCACGTTGTCCAGCCCATTGCATCCCAAGAGCGTGAAGAAACCAGCCAGGCTGTCGAGGTTGCCGTTGGGACCGGAGAACGATTTGCTGCCCTTGTAAACCGTAAACGCGGTAACGGGTGGTGCGGTAGAACCCTGGTTCTTGTAGCAGATACCGATTCGCGCATGGAACGAGTTAGCGCTCGAAATTCCGCCCGGCAGGTCTGCGTCTCCATACATCAGCGTGGCGAAATTCGGCATCCCGGCGCTGGCCCCAACCGTGTAGCCCAGGCCGTTGACCAGTTTGGGCTCGTAGATTCCGTTGCCGTTGCGTCCGCTGAGCGCGATACAGGCATGGCCCAATACCCCGGAGGAACTCGGGCTTGCGGTGCCGCCGCATTGGACGGTGAAAGCCGGGCCGCTGTCGGTGATGGTCTGATCGCTGAACTGAATCTGGGCACCGCCGGTGTTGTTGGGGTAGTCGATCTCGTCCTTGGTGAAGATCATCACGTTGTTGTTCGCGCAGTTGGGCTGCTTCGGAGGCGGGGGAACTCCATTGCATGGAGCGGTAAGGGAGGAGAACTCCAGCGTGGCATAGCTGTATGGACTGATGAGTGAAGTTGGACGGTTTTCGATCGCGGCGTCCTGAGCGCCGGTGGAATGGCATTCGTCGACCGTGCCGGGACCCGCCAGGAATGGAAGGTTGTTCAGCGAAATTGGGAAAATGCCGGCGATCGGTTTGCCGCCACCGCTAGGCACTACCTGGAAATCGCTGAGGGTAGCATCATGATCGAGAATCACCGTGAACTTGTCGCCGTCGCGGAAATTGCCTCCCTTGCCCGACGGCGCGCAGGTGTTCTCAACGCTCTGCGTATAGATCTGATGGCGCAGGTCGACGTTAGCGAAGCTCAGTTCCTCTGTGTACTGCGTTGGTGGGTAGCTGTTGAGGTTGGACTGGAACCAGCCCATCGCGGCGTCGCCCTCGTAGATGAATTTTCCCGGCGCGCCGCACGGCATATTGTTGATCGAGGAGTAGTAATTTAGAAAGGCAACGTCGGACGCGGTGAGGAACGGCACGGCGTTGATATTGAAGTTGACAAACTTGGGGGTCTCCACACGCGCGGGGCCGTCGTAAAACATGAAGCCGAAGATGTTCCACAACGGATCCGGGTAGCCATTGCCCTGGACGGGTTCGTAGCATCCGGCGACGCCCCCAAAGCCATTTTGCCCGTTGTACGGACAGGGGCCGAAGCGATTGGGATTGTTGGTACTGATCCCGACTACGATCGAATCAGCCAGCCGGCCCCATTCCCCGGGTGGCGAGCCTTCCGTGCCGCCGCTGGAAACCAACGACACCCCGTCGCGATTGCTGGCCAGGTGGGCGCGCTCGAGGTCATACCAGCTTGCCCGCACCCAGATGCCGCGGTTGCGATTGCGCGTGGCGGTCAGGTCGTCGAATTCGGCGATCACATCGCAGTCGGTCAGACCCTTGCTCACGCCCTGTCCGCCCACGCATTTGCCTTGCGGAGTATAGAGAAACGCGTTGCTGACACCGTCGTCGGCCGCCGTGTCGAAGCCGGTGTAACATCCATGGGCCCGGTTCGAGGCAAAGTTGCCCTTGGGCAGCGGCACCTGTGCGGTCGCGACGCCGGAGGGCAAGATCCAGAAGCCGCGGCCTACTCCCTGGCATCCGGCGATCGAGTTGCCGACGAATTTGTTGGCTCCGGGATTGGTGATCCAGAAGCCCGATGAAGTGTTGCCCGCGGGCGCGCCCAGCACGGTGGCCGGCGGATTGGTATCGGTGAACGGAATGCTGAAGCCGTTGTAGCCGTTGTACCAGGGCTGAGTCGGATCGTTGGTCAGGTAGTCGCCGCTCCAGAACGCGGCCTTCGCCGCGGTATTGGCGACCGGGATGCTGAACAGATTGCTCATCGCGCCGACGCCAAGATTGTTGCTGAACGTGTTGCCGGTCTCCGCGCCCGTCAAAAGATAATAGAGGTGATCTACAATTCGGGCGCAGATGTTGTTGCTGATTGTCACGTTGTTGGTTTTGTTCAGCGTGATGCAGTGGTTATAGCCGTGGTGGATGCTGTTGCTGTCGATGAGCGTCTTGCCCGCCACCGCATTGCCCGCCGTCTGGAAGTTAATCGGATAGCTGTTGATCTGATCCTTGCCGAATTTCTCCAGCTCCGCGCCCTGGATTTCCACCGCGTTGTACCCGGACATGATCACGATTTCGCCGCCCCGATGGTTATCGGTGCCCGTAATCGTGGAGGTCAGCTTGACGTTGCGGCTGATAAGGCCAACCTCGGCTCGTTCGTCCACGCCATAGTTTTGCTTCGGGCCATCGCTCGCGGCCTTGGCGCCGACATCGGGAGCTGCACCGCCGAAATGGTAGTTGACCAGCGGGGTGGCGGAATCCAGCGTGATGGTGCAGGTTCCGGTGGATGAGCCCTTGCAATTGCTGACCGCGTTGATCATCACGAACTCGGCGCTGTCGGGCGAGAAATCGGTCCCCGCGACGACAATCCACTGTCCAGCCTGCCAGTCCACCCGATCGGCCAGTTGCAGCGTGGTGGCGCCATTGGCTCCTACTGCGCTTCCCAGTCCCATCCCGGCGCCGTAGAGGCTCGGCGGTCCCGCCGGAGCCGAAAGGTAAGTCCAACTGGGCGCCTGGGAATTGGCTCCCGGCGGCGGGCTTGCCGCCGCAACGCCAGTGGAGCCGTATAGTTGAAGCGTACCGCCCTTATTGACCGTGATCCCTTTCACCACTCCACTAACCGCCCGCGCGTCCGTGAAATTGACCACCGCCACACTGGACTTGTTGTTGCTGCCCACCGGGCAGAACGAGTTGCCCACCTGAAATTTGCCGTTGACCACGATGCCGGATGTATCGACCTGGAAGCCCGGGTCATGCAGAAAAACAAGCTGGCCATCACTGTTAATGGTGATACTGCCCAACCCCTTGGTGCCGGTGAACGACTGGTCGACGTAGACATTGGGGCCGCATGCGCCCGAACCGATCACTACGTTGCGGTTGGAATCAAGCGAACAGGTGGACAGTGCCACTGGGGCGTTTGCGGTGGCCGTTGCCGCCGGCGCCGGCAGCGGCATGCTCGCTGAAGAGGCAGGATCGAAGGCATGTGAGCACAACCCGGCGATCGGACCGGGAGACGACGGAGCAGGCGGAGTCCCTCCGCCACCGCCACCTCCGCTGCACGAGATCGTCAGGGGGGTCAGGGCGCCTACCAGCAACATGAATAGAGAAGTTTTCGATATCAGGGGGAATTTTTTTTCCATAGATTGACAACCGCGCGTGTTTCGAACAATCCAGCCATGATTCGTATAAGAAGACCGGCACAGAATTGCATAAGCAGAGATTAAATGAAATCCCGTGGGCTGTGATTAAAAACAAGATGGCTTAGCGCTAGATTCAAGCGGAAGCGCAAACCGGTGAGCCCAGCAAAAAAATCGCGAGTGAACGGTCTTATCGTTTTGGGCTTGCTGGCGCGATCTCAGCCTTCGAACCGAAAGGCGTCGCCGCGTTTTACGATGCGGCCGGCGGTAGGCGAGGCGAAATGCGTACCGAAAAACGTGGTGCTCTCATCGGCACAGCGCGCCAGAAAGCCGCGCCGCGTGGCACAGGCCTGATCGGGGTCGAAGTCAACGGCGGAATTCCATTCCGGATGTCCGCATTGTATCGGATGATGGATCAAGTCGCCGGTAACCACCCCTTCATGACCGCCCGATTTGATCCGCACCGCCATATGGCCCGGACTGTGGCCCGGCGTAAATTCGGTGGCGACTTCTTTGGTCAGAGCATGACCACCCTCGATCCAGTCGACCAGACCAGCATCGATAACCGGGCGCACAGAGTCATCCATGATGCGTTGGATTTCTTCGTCCTGGCTCTGGGACCAATGGTCCCATTCGCGGCGGCTTAGCAGGTAGCGCGCGTTAGGAAAGGTCGGAACCCAGCTACCGTTCTGTAGCATCGCGTTCCATCCGACGTGATCGATATGCAGATGGGTGCAGACGACGCGGTCGATCGACTCGCGCGGATAGCCGGCCTTCTCCAGGTCCGACAGGTAGCTGCTATGGCGCAGGTTCCAGCGCGGAAAATTGCGTTGCTTGTCGTCGCCCACGCAGGTGTCGATCAGGATGCGCAGGCCGCCCGACTCCACGATCAGGCTGTGAAAGCTGAGGCGCAGGCGTCCCTGTTCGTTAGCGAAGCGGGGTACCAGCCAGTCGGCTTCCTTTAGAACATTTTCGGCCGTCATCATGGGAGCGATGATGCGGCCCTGCCACAGATCCTCGTGTTCCAGGACTTTGACAACCTTGAGGTCTCCGACTCGCCATTCACTCATTGCTCATGCTCCCTTTGGACTCTGGGGGGATTGCCGCGGCATTTGCGTCGCGATCAACAAAGCGCCCGCCCGTGCTTTCGTCTCGCACACTATTGGCTAACCGCCGCGTTCCGTGCAACGCTGGAGCTGCCCGAGAACCTAAACCGGAGGAATCCAACCGATGGGTGCAGCGCCAGGAGCGGAGAGCGCCTCCGCCAGGATCAATCCCAAAGTTTCGGAATTTGTCAAAGCCCCCAAACATCTGCTGATTGGCGGCAAATGGGTGCCAGCCAAATCCGGCAAAACATTTGAGAGCATCAACCCCGCTACCGAGGAAGTATTGGCCCACGTCGCGGAGGCCGATCAGGCCGACGTTGACGAAGCGGTCAAGGCCGCGCGGCGCGCGTTTGAGGAAAGCAAATGGCCGCTGATGCGCCCGGCCGACCGCGCGCGCTTGCTGTTCAAGATCGCGGAGCTGATCGACGCCAACGCGGCGGAACTGTCCCAGCTCGAAACGCTCGACAATGGCAAGGCGATCAACGAGTCGAAAAATATCGACATCCCGATGGCGGCCGAGACCTTCCGCTATTACGCCGGGTGGGTGACCAAAATTTACGGCGAGACCAACCCCTCGGGACCCGACATGTTCAGCTACACGCTGCGCGAGCCGGTGGGAGTGTGCGGACAGATCATCCCGTGGAATTTTCCCCTGCTGATGGCGTCGTGGAAGCTGGCGCCGGCGCTGGCTTGCGGCAACGTGTCGATCCTCAAGCCGGCCGAGCAGACCCCGCTTACCGCGCTTCGCCTGGGTGAGTTGCTGATGGAAGCTGGCGTGCCGGAGGGCGTGGTCAACATCCTGCCCGGCTTCGGCCCCGGCGCGGGCAGCGCAATCGCGGCGCATCCGGGAATCGACAAGGTGGCGTTCACCGGTTCCACTGAAGTCGGCCGTGAGATAATGAAAGCGGCATCGGGCAACCTGAAGCGTGTGTCGCTGGAACTGGGCGGCAAATCGCCCAACATCATTTTTCCCGACGCCGACATGAAGTCGGCCGCGTTCGGCGCCTTAAGCGGCGTTTTCCTCAACCAGGGACAGGTCTGCTGTGCCGGCACCCGCGTCTTCGTGCAGCAGCAAATGTACGATCAGTTCACCGACCAGCTAAGCCAGCTCGCAGACAAGATGAAAATCGGCGATCCCCTTGATATTTCTACCCGGGTGGGGCCGCTGGTGTCGAAGGAACAGTACGAGCGTGTGACCGGATACCTCGATATCGGCAAGAAAGAGGGCGCCAAGGTCAAGGCG
This sequence comes from Binataceae bacterium (SeqCode), assembly GCA_035262365.1. Taxonomy (GTDB): domain Bacteria; phylum Desulfobacterota; class Binatia; order Binatales; family Binataceae; genus JAJPJA01. The sequence continues at coordinate 153,124 of DATFSZ010000008.1, read as the reverse complement.
GGCGGCGAGAAGGGCGGCCAGGACAAGGGCTATTTCGTCAAGCCGACGGTGTTTGCCGACGTCAACAACTCGATGCGTATCGCGCGCGAGGAGATCTTCGGCCCGGTCGCCGCGACAATTGCATTCAAGGACGAGAACGACGCGGTGTTCCAGGGCAACGACACCTCTTATGGTCTTGCCGCCGCGGTCTGGACCAAGGATGTCAGCCGCGCCCACGCGGTCGCGCGCAAACTGAAAGCCGGCACGGTGTGGGTGAACTGCTACGGAATGCTCGATCCAATCTCGCCGTTTGGCGGCTACAAGCAATCAGGCTTCGGCCGCGAACTGGGCAAGTACGCAATCGAGCTGTACACCGAAATCAAATCGGTGTTCATGAAGCTGTAGGTTGCGGGGCGGGTGCCACGACAGCACCCGCCTTTTCTCAAGGAGCGCCCGCCTCCGTGCCAGCTCTTTCTCTTTCACTACAATCATAATTCCGCTATTTACGGCGGCGTATTTGTGGACAGCCGTTAACGATGGGTGCGCTTACTGACAAATACTGTATCGTTGGTCTCGGGCAGACGCCGTTCATGCGTCCTTCCAACCGCACGACGCTTTCGATGGCGTGCGAGGCGATTCGCAACGCGATCGAAGACGCCGGACTCCGGCCTGATGAAGTCGATGGCATGACCAGCTACCAGGGCGGCGCCGGCGGCGATTCGACCACTGCCGCCCATATCGCCAGCGCGTTGGGGCTGCGGCTTAACTATGCCAGCGAGATGCTGGGCGGCGGGTCTGCTACCGAGATGCTTGTCGCCCACGCCGTGGGTCTTATCGAAGGCGGCTACTGCAACGCGGTCGTAGTGTTCCGCTCGATGAATGGGCGCTCGGGCCGCCGTTATGGTGGGCAGGCTCCCGGCGGTCCCGTGCCCGCTACACCGGCTGCTGGTGAGGGGCAGTACATGGTGGTCAACGGATGGACCTCGCCGGCGCAATTGTTCGCGATGTCGGCGATGCGCTATCTGCGCGACTTCGGTGCGACCACCGATTGCCTGGCCGAGATCGCGGTTGCGCATCGCTATCATGCGTCGCTCAATCCCAAGGCGCTGATGCGCACGCCGATCACGATCGAAGACCACCATCGCTCGCGATGGGTAGCAAAGCCGTTTCGGCTGCTCGACTGCTGCCTGGAGACTGACGTGGCCAGCGCGCTGATCGTGACCAGCCGCGAGCGCGCTTATGACCTGAAGCAGCCGCCGGTATTTATCATGGGCGGCACGGCGCGCACGTTCTCACCCGATCCGGCCAATAACTATTCGCGGCCGGAAATCCACTTCCAGGGCGGTAATTACGCGCGCCAGCGGATGCTCGGAATGTCCGGCGTGACGCATCAGGATATCGACCTCATTTCCTGCTACGACGCTTTCACTTTCACGACTCTGATTCAGCTCGAGGCGTATGGCTTCTGCGGCCGGGGAGAGGGCGCTGATTTCGTCAAAGGCGGGCGGTTGCAGCTTGACCACGAACTGCCGTGCAACACCGGCGGCGGACATCTTTCGGAAGGCTATACCCACGGAATAAATCTGGTGGCGGAAAACGTACGCCAGCTGCGCCATCGCGCCGACGACGCCTGCCCGGGGTGGGCCGATGGCAAGCACACCTACGACCGCAAGCGCGGCTGCCGCCAGGTCCGCGACGCCCACATCGCAGCCTGCATCGGCTGGCGCACGGAAACCGGCGGCAGCTCGCTGATTTTACGTTCGATGTAACGCCCCTGCTTGCGCGACGACGTTCTGTTGCGCTGCGAAAGTTTCAGCGCAAACGGTTCGGAGTTCTGTGGACACTTGTGTGCGCGGGTTGTAATGATTTTGAATCGAGCGTTCAGGAGCGTACCGCATGAAGATCGCATTGATGTACGAAATCGAGATGCCCAAGCCGTGGCATGAAGGGCGCGAGGCGGAGAAGTTCAAGGAGGTGTTGGATCAGATCCAGCTTGCCGACGAGATGGGCTTCTCTCACGTATTCGCCGTTGAGCATCATGGATTGGAAGAGCTGTCTCATTGCTCGTCGCCGGAACTGGTCTTCGCCGCGGCCACCCAGCGCACGCAGCGGATTCGCTTCGGGCACGGCGCGATCCTGCTGCCGCAGCCCTATAACCATCCGGTGCGTGTGGCAGAGCGGATTTCGACCCTCGACATCCTGAGTGGCGGGCGCCTCGACGTAGGCTTCGCGCGTTCGGTTACACTCACCGAGATGGGCGGTTTCGGGATCGATCCGAACGACACGCGCCCGATGATGGAAGAGGCGCTCGAGATCATTCCTCAACTAATGGCCACCGAGCGCTTTCCCGGCTACCAGGGCAAATACTTCACCGTCGGCGAAAACCGCAACGTACTGCCAAAGCCCTTGCAGAAACCGCATCCGCCGTTCTGGATGGCCTGCTCCTCGCCCGAAAGCTTCTATATCGCCGCCGATCACGGGCTGGGCGTGCTTTCCTTCAATATCGCGAAAGCGGAAACGCTGGCGGAGCGGATTCACAACTATCGGCAAATGATCAAGACGCCGAAAAAACAGGTCGTTGCACGGGTCAACAATCAGATCGCTGTGTTCCTGATGACGCTGTGCGGCGAGCGCAACGATGAAACCGTTGAGATGGCGGGCGAGGGCATGCACTGGTACATGGGCGTCCAGCGTGGCCAGAGTCCTTACTGGATGAACATTTTCGAGCGCCAGCGCCACGAGGTTTTCGCCAGCGTGGAGAGCTACAAGTATGCCGCCGTGCGGGCGCCTGAGGCTCTGCTATTCGGTGTAGACGCCGATGAAAAGACCGCGCAGGAGGCGATGAAGCCGAAAAACCTGCTCAACATGGGCCTGCTGTGCGCGGGCAATCCGGACAGTTGCGTCAAGGTGCTGGAGAAGTTCGAGGCCCTGGGCGTCGATATGATCCTGTGCTTCATGGAAATGGGCCGCGTGCCGCACGAGCGCACGATGGAATCGATTCGCCTGTTCGGCAAATATGTGATTCCGCATTTCGATAAGCGGGCGAGTATCAGCCATGGGCGCGGCGCGGAGGCTCGAGTCTAGGCGGAGTTCGGATTCTAAAAATGAAGACGCCGGCTCGCGCCACTTTTTCATAAGAAGCGGTGCAGGAACTCCACTGAGCGCAGCTTGCGATCGAGCACCGTGGTCATGAAACGGGCCAGTGCGGCTTCCGCGTCGCGGCCGGCGCATTCGGCTTGCGCTGCCTGCTCCACCGGGATTGAGCCGAGTTGCGCCAGCGCGGCGACGCTGAGCGCGCCCAAGCCGATGAATATGCCGGCGACCCCTTCGCGGCAGTGATGGCAGACGATGCCGCCGTGGGAAGGGATGAATACGAACGAAGTGGCGTTCTCGGCCGGCGTCCGGCCGCATACCTGGCATCGCCGGAACTCCAACTGGTAACCGGCCCAGCGCAGCAGATTCAGCTCGAACGCCTGGCGCAGCGCGCGGCTGGCGCCACAGCGCGCAACAGCGCCGAGTGAGTCGGCGACGATACGGTATGCGCCGGTGCTGTCCGCCTCCTCGCGGTTCAGCGCGTCGGCCAGCTCCACCATGTAGCTGCCCAACGCAATCTTGCCGATGTCGTCGGTCAGATCGAACGGCGGCAGGTCGCCGGCCTCGGCTTTGGTGATGAACACCAGCTCGCCGTGCGGGCGGCGGCGGAAGTAAACCATCACATGCGAGAAGACTTCCAGCTTGCGCTCAAAGCGCCGCCGCGACTGCTTGGCGCCCTTGGCGATTCCGCCCAGCTTGCCTGCATGGCGGGTCAACAGGGTGACGATGCGGTCCGATTCGGAGTAGTCCCGGGTGCGGAGCACGATCGCGGGGCTGGATTCCTCGGCCGGCATGATCAGATTTGACGCAGCATCGTTTGCTGAATCCGCTTGACCTGCGCACGCATGCTTTCAACCGCGTCCAGCGGCCGCCCGCCCTCGGAAGCGTCGCGCACCAAAGCGTCGAAGCGGGTCAGGATGTTGGCAATCTTGGTATGCGCTTCGAACATCGCGCGCTTGCGCATCTCCTCACTTTCCCATTGCCGCGCCGCGTATTCCTGCAACTCCTGGGTCTGGATCAGCAGTTCGCGCGCCTCCTCCTCGTGACCCTTGATCAGATGCTGGATGGTGTCGCGCACCTTGGCGCGCTCCTCCGGATCCTTCCACAAGATGTGCTGCAAAAAGAGCAGGTCATCCTCGGTGACCTGCGAGTGCTGCATCAGGAAGGCATGGGCGCGCAGCAGATCGAGCGACATCCGGTAGCGGCGGTCCGAGGCGACAATCTGCTGGCGTCCCAGCTCGCGCCTGATGTCGGCGACCGCGCGCAACACCGCGGCCGGAATCGGCATCGCCGCGACCGTTGCACGCAGCTCCGTTAGTTCCCCAAAACCCAGGCGGGTGCGCGCCGTGGGCCGGCTCGACTCCAACATCTTGAGGAAGCGGAAGTCCTCGCCGATATAATCGGCGACAAAGCGCAGCATGAAGCGGTCGTACAGCGCCGTCAGCTCCTCTTCGTCGGGCAGCTCGTTGGAGGCGCCGAACAACGTTATCAGCGGCACGCCGATCCGCTCGCGGCCGTTATGAAACAGCCGTTCGTTGATCAGCGTCAGCAGCGCGTTGAGAATCGACGAATTGGCCTTGAAGATTTCATCCAGGAACGCGATATGCGCTTCGGGCAGCTTGTGCGTGGTGACGCGCCGGTAATCATCCTGTTCCAGCGCCTTAAGGCTTACCGCACCGAAGATTTCCTCCGGAGTGGTGAACTTGGTCAGCAGCCATTGGAAATAGTCGGCGCCTTCGATGCGCTGGCACAGTTCCTCAGCCAGCATCGATTTGGCGGTCCCCGGCGGTCCGATGATGAGCACGTGATGGGCCGAGAGCAGCGCGCACAGTGCGCCGTCGATCAGCTCGCCGCGCTCGAGGAACTGGGCGTTGAGTTCGTCGCGGATGCGCGCAATCTTACCCTGACCTTCAATCATCGCTGCCACCCGCAAAGGTTATCAGAGCCCCGCGATCGCTCAAAGTACGGGCCGCGGCCGCAGCTTGCCTGCGGACTGCCGAAGGCGCTACAAATCAGCCAAAGATGGTGCTGCCCCGCATGTTCGCGCATAGCGGCGATTCAACATCTCAGTGGGTAGCGAGGAGGATTTCCATGGACAAGGCCCTGGCAGGCGTCAAGGTTCTGGACCTGACTCAATTCGAAGCCGGCACCTCGTGCACGGAGCTGTTGGGATGGATGGGCGCTGACGTGATCAAGGTCGAAAGCCCGGGCAACGGCGACCAGGGACGCTGGTCAATCAGCGATCGTCCCGGCATCGATTCTTTTTATTTTATCCTGCTCAATGCCAACAAGCGCAGCGTCACGCTCAACCTCAAGGACGAGCGCGGCAAGGCTATGTTCCTTGACCTGGTCAAAAAGGTCGACATCCTGACCGAGAACTATTCGCTGGGAACCTTGGAAAGCTTCGGCCTGGGCTACGATTACCTGCGCACCATCAACCCCAAGCTGATCTATCTCTCGATCAAGGGATTCGGCACCTACGGTCCCTACAGTCCTTACAAGAGCTTCGACATGATCGCGCAGGCGACCGGCGGCGCGATGTCGCTGACCGGGTTTCCCGGCTCCGAGCCGCTTAAGCCCGGACCGACGATTGGCGACACCGGGACCGGTGTCCATGCCGCCTTTGGAATCCTGGCGGCCTACATTCAGCGGTTGCGCACCGGCAAGGGACAGAAAGTAGAAGTCTCGATGCAAGACGCGATCGTCAACTTCGTGCGGGTGCCGATGATGGGCACCTACATGACGCACAAGCCGGTCAAGCGCAACGGCAACCGGGGCGCCGGGATGGGCGTTTACGGCATCTACAAATGCGCGCCGGGGGGCGACGACGACTATTGCTTCATCTTCACCAGCAACGAGGAAATGTGGCAGCTCCTAGCCAAGGCGATGGGCCAGCCCGAGCTGACCAAGGACGAGCGCTTCGCCAACAACAAGCTGCGCTGGCAGAACGTCGATGCGCTCAGCGCTATCATCAACGCCTGGACGGGCGCGCATACCAAGCACGAGGTGATGAAAATACTCGGCGACGCCGGCGTGCCGTGCGGCAAGATTCTCGACAGCGTCGAGATCCTCGAGGATGCGCATCTGCGCCAGCGCGGCATGATTGTCGACGTCGAACATCCGTCGCGCGGCAAGTTCTCGATGCCCGGTTGTCCGATACAGCTTGAGGATTCGCCGGTCGAACTGCGCGTGGCCCCCCTGTTGGGCCAGCACAATGCCGAGATTTACGGCGAGATGCTGGGGCTGGGCGCGGAGAAACTCGCACAGCTCAAGGAGCAGGGTGTGATCTAGACCTGATACCCGCGTAAGTGACATCGCTGCGCTTTAGCTCGACCGCACAAGGTCCAATCCCGCCCCGAGATGTAGCAAGGGCAGAATTTGATCCGGCGCAAAGGCGCAGCTTTTGGGAATCAGCCCTACCGCTCTTGCCGCACGCGTAAAAACTCGACTTCCACAACTCCCTGATCGCGGCGCCCGACGGTTTGAACGCACGAGAGCTCCATCGCACAACAATGGCGCGTCTGCGAAAATCCCGTAGGTTCATTGGAGCTGCCGATGCCCATCTTCAGATGCATCGGGCGCAATCCGGGTCAGCCGCCGCCGATTTCTTTTCACTTGAGCCGAGCGAACTGTTCGCCTCTGCGGCGCCGCTGGAGGTCGAACTGGGAGCAGGCAAGGGCGACTTCATCCTGGAATTGGCCCGCCAGTCACCACACCACAATTTCCTGGCGGTTGAGCTTGGTGGCTCCGTTTTCCAATGGCTTGCGATACGCGTTGGGCGCAGCGGGTTGAGCAACCTGCGGGCAGTCCGTGCCGACGCCCGTCCGGTGGTAAATCTGCTGCTGCCGGCGGCCAGCGTTCACGCCTTCCACGTGTACTTCCCCGACCCATGGCCCAAGGCGCGTCACTCCAAGCATCGCCTGCTAAGCGCTGCGCTGATTCGTGGCCTGGCGCGATGTCTGGAGCCGGGCGGCAAGGTTTACCTGGCAACCGACGTTAAATGGTACTTCGATCATGCCGCAGTACTCTTCGCTGAGCATGGCTTCAGGATTGCGGAGGAGCACGTCCCCGGTGCGGCGAAGACCAACTTCGGCCGCAGGTTCGCAACAGCTGGTAAGGCGATTCACGCGGGATGCTTCAAGCCTGTGGACCAACTTGCGGTGCACGGTCACGGGTGACGTTTAGGTGAGCAGGAATGGGTTGCGCCGAGAGCCCGTAATTTATACGCTCTAAAAATTCCTATGAAGCATCGGCGGTTTTTGACGCTTCTGTTGTTGGGGCTTCTGGGGGCTGGTTGCGCGACCAAGAAGCTGCCGACCGGCCAGGATTACTACAGCCAGGCCGAGAACTTCTATAATCGCCATCTCTACAAGGGCGCGATCGACAATTACCAGCACCTTATCGACCAGTATCCATTCAGCACCTATGCCGACGACGCTGAACTCAAGATTGGGCTGGCGTACTACCAGATGAAGGACTATCCCGAAGCGATCAACTCGCTAACGGACTTTATCCGGATGCATCCCACCAACAAGAACCTGCCGATGGCGTCCTATTATCTCGGGATGGCTTATTACGATCAGATCCCCGCTCCGTGGCAGGATCAGAGCGTTACGGAAAAGGCCCTGGAGCAGTTCAGAAATATCGAGCGGCAATATCCGGAGAGCCCGTTTGCGGGGCTGGCCCACGACCGCATCGAAGTATGCCGCGAGATGCTGGCCCGCAACGAATTAATGATTGGGACCTATTACCAGAAGCGGGCCAATTACCGGGCGGCGGAGTCGCGTCTGGCGGAGTTGATGGAAAAGTACCCGGAGACGCCGGTTGCTCCTGACGCGCTCTATAACCTTGGCGTGACGCTGGAGAAAGAGGGCAAGAAGTACTCCGCGGCGCAGGCCTTCGCCGCTGTCGACAGCCACTACAAGGATACCAAGTACGCTGCCATGGCGCGCGCACAACTCAAGAAACTCAACCAGCCCATCGATACCGAGGAAGATCCGTTGCGGATGGTGCTGGCGGAGGGTGGATTTGGACCGCCACAGCCCGAGCCACCGTTGGTAGTCGCCAAGCATCATGAGGAGGCCAACGCCAACCCCGATCTTACCGCCGCCGATCTCGGTCCCGGCGGTGACAGCGAGACGCCCCCCAAGCTCGATGCTCCGCTGCCCGAAGGCCCGGAAAAAGCCGCTTCAGGCGAGCCGGTGACCTTGCGCGGAATCCGGCTAGCCTCTTCGGCAAACCCGCTGTCGGTGATTTTTGACGTGAGCGGGCCAGTCAAGTTCGAAAAGCATCTAGCCAGCGGTCCGGGGTTCGCCTCACTCACGGTGCATCTGATCAACACCCAACCGGACTCCAAGCTCGACCATCACATCGTGTTCGACCGTTCGATTTTCAAGGACTCCGATATTAAGACCGACGGGGGCAGCACCACCGTAACGGTAAACACGACCCCGGTGGCGCGCTTCGCGATTATCCCGCTGGAAGACCCCTCGCGCTTGCTGGTTACCTTCACCCCCGAAGAGCGCGACCTGAACGAAAGCCAGGGCTCGTAACCTTTCCATTCCCTCCTCCACAACTCAGCGGTCGGAGGTGAGGGTGACTGATGCACTTCAGGCAATTAACGCCGCGTTTCGCCTTCGACTTAGCCATCGGCTCGATTGGACCCAAGCGCCAACCGCATATCAAATCCTTTCGGTCAGCCACTGTCTGACCAGCTGATGCACCTCGTCGCCCACCTGCGTCAGGCCATGGTCGGCGCCGGGGAAAAGCTTTAGCGTTTTCGGTTCGCCGGCGCGCTCGAAAATCATCCGCGAGCTTGCGTCCGGCAGAATGACATCGGCAGTGCCGTGAATCAGCAGCAGCGGCCGCGGCGCCAACTGCGCCACATTGTGTGCGCCATCAAGCTGGCTCGATATGGCTATGATCGCCACAGCCATGGGATTCAGGGTGGCGGTGGCGATTGCTACGCCGCCGCCGAAGGAATGGCCGATTAGCGCGACCCGTTGATGGCCGATACCTTTGAGAAAAGACAACCCCGCCATCGTATCGAGTACGCATTCAGTCATATCGTTGGGAACGCGGTAGCCCAACCGCATCACGCTGAGGCCCAGCGTGCGCGCCTCGAGCCCCAGACGCGCGTAGAGCATCGCCGGTCCGTCCAACCTCCCGGTGGCTCCGCCCAGGCAGATTACGGCGCGCTCCGCCTTCTCCACGCCGTGCAGAATCAATCGGATCTTGCCGCGCGTTGTGGCCAGCAGTAAGCGCCGTGCCCCCGCGATTTCGATTTGCGGCTCGACGCCGGTGATGCTCAAACTAAGTTCGTCGCTCATCGTGCCAGCCTCGCCAACGGCGCACGTGCGTGTAAATGATGTGTCACTCCAGGTTATAGGCCGCCGCAAACGCCTCCTGCGTCGCGCGGAATGCGTCGCGGGGAGTGGCCGCATCTCCCACCACGATGGTGCGCAGGCCCGCTTTCTGCAAAGCCTGCGCAAGCTCGGTGTTGCTACGCCGCTCTCCGGCCACGACTATCGCGTCGATACCGTCTAGGGTGTCGCGAATTCCGTCGCGCTCCATCACGAGCTTCCCTTTCGAAGCCGCAACCACGCGTGCCCTCAAGTAGATCGCGATGTCGCTGTCGTGGATCTGCTCCCGCAGCACCCGGCGGATATACATCCCGGCGTCGCGCAACAACGTCGCTTCTTCCGCAATCAGCGTGACTTGTTTGCCTCTGGCCGCCAGCCATTGAGCGGTTTCGCAGCAGGCGCGCCATCCGCCCACGACCGCCAGATGCTTGCCGGGAACGTCGCGGTAGTAAAGATCACCGTAGAGGTCGAGCACCGGCATCGTGCCGTCGCCTGGCACCTGCGGGGTGGTTACGGCGGCGCCGGTGGAGACGATTACCACGTCGGGCTGCGCGGCGACGATGCCTTGTACGTCGGCGGTCTTGCCCAGCGCCACCGCGACTTCCGCCTTTTCCAACTCCCGCGTCAGGTAGGAAGTGTAGTTGCGGAAATCCTCCTTCCCCGGCGGGTTGGCAGCCGCAGTCCATGCTCCGCCCAGCTTCGGGTTTTTCTCCCACAGCGTAACGCGATGGCCGCGGCGGGCGGCCGTGAGCGCGGCCTGCATCCCGGCCGGCCCTCCACCGACCACCAGCACATGGCGGCGGCGCGGCGCCGGGGTCCACGGATAGTCGGCTTCGTTGGCTGCGCGCGGATTGGTCAGACAACTAATCGGCAGATCGACGATCAGGCGGTCAAAACATCCCTGCAGGCATCCGATACAGGGACATATATCAGCGGAACGCCCTTGCATCGCCTTGAGCGCCCATTCGTGATCGGCGATCAGCCCGCGTCCAATTACCACAAAATCGGCCTTGCCTGCGGCGAGGATTTGCTCCGCCAACTCCGGCGTATTGATCCGTCCGCGCGCGCCGACCGGGATCTTGACCGTGCCCTTGACCGCCTCTGCCAGCGGTACGTCGGAGCCGGGCGCGAAGTACATCGGAGGGACTTCCTTGGTGAACTCGGAGCCCTGTCCCTGGGCCTCGCTCACCGACGTGCTAATCGCGTCGGCGCCTGCCCGCTCGAGCATCAGCGCAATCTGGGCGCCCTCGGTACTGTCGTAGCCGCCGAGCACGCCTTCGTTTACCGCGAGCTTGCATATGATTGGGAAGTCCTGGCCCACCGCCGCGCGAACGGCCGCTACCACCTCAAGGGCGAAGCGCGCGCGCCCGTGCACGTCGCCGCCGTATTCGTCGGTGCGTTGATTGGTCAGCTTGGAGAGAAATTCGTTGATCAGATAGCCATGCGCCATGTGCAATTCGACGGCGTCGAAGCGGGCTTGCCGCGCGCGCAGCGCGGCGCGTGCGAAGCTCTCCACGATGCCTGGAATTTCGTCGCGGCGCAGCGCGCGCGGCGTTTCCGACATCGCAAAGGCGACGGGCGAAGGCGCCACCGGTGTGCGCTGGCTGAAGGTGGAAGCCACCATGCGTCCCTGATGGGAAATCTGCGCGGCGATACGTCCGCCGGCGTCGTGAATCGCGCCGGTCAGACGGCGCAGCGGCGCGACGTAGCGGTCGTGGTCGAGCCGCAGCATGAAGCGGTTGCTAAAGCCGTAAGGATCAACGCCGATTAGTTCGGTCGCGATAAGCGCGACGCCCGCCGCGGCGCGCGCCTTGTAATAGTTGATCTGACGTTCGGTCACCATGCCGTTGGCCGAACCCGAAGCGGTGTACATCGCCGCCATCGTGATGCGGTTGGGTAGTTGCATCGAACCTATTCGGAAGGGCGAAAACAGGTGGGCATAAAGTTCCGGCCCTGGCGCGCTTGCCATGGGTATTCCTCGCTTCATGAAACTTGCGTTGCACCGGCCGCGGTCCGGCTTCACGCGCGATGTTGCGAAGCGAAAATGCGCGCCGCACAGCGGAAAGTCAACGCTTGCCGCCTGCCGCCGCGGGCAGGTTGAGTACCAGCATCTTCGGTTCGGTCATCGACTCCATCGCATAACGCACCCCCTCACGCCCCATACCGGAGTCCTTCACGCCGCCAAAGGGATAGCTGTCAACGCGGAACACGCCGGTCTCGCCGACGATGACGGCGCCGGCATCGATTTCACGAAACGCGAACATCGCATGGTCGAGGTTGTTGGTCAGCACGCCGGCTTGCAGACCGTAAGGCGAGTCGTTGACTTCGCGCACCGCGTCGGCGAATGATTCGAACGGTTCGACCGTCGCCACGGGACCGAAAACTTCTTCGCACCACACCCGCAGGCGATGAAACTTCGGGTCGCGGGTCTCGACTATGGTAGGCGCCACCACCGCGCCCCGGCGGTGATTCCCGCACAGGATGGGAGCGCCCGCCGCCTTCGCCTGCGCGATCCAGTTCATCACGCGGTCGGCGGCGGCGTTGTCGATCATCGCTCCGGCCAGGGTCTTGTCGTCCATCGGATCACCGGTGGGGAAGCGCTCGCCTTCGACGACGAAAAGCTTGAGGAAGCGGTCGTACACCTTGTGATGCACGAAGATGCGCTGGACCGACAGGCACACCTGGCCCGCGTGAACGAAGGCGCCGCGCGCGGCTTGCTGGGCGGCGATCGCCAGGTCGACGTTCTCGTCCACGATGAGCCCGCCGTTGCCGCCGAGTTCCAGGGTTACGCGCTTGCGCGCCGCCTTGGCCTGAAGCGCCCAGCCGACCGCGGTGCTGCCGGTAAACATCAGCATCCTGACGCGGTCGTCGGTGACCAGGCGTTCCGCCACCGGCGGGTCGGCCGAAAGCACGTTTATCGCGCCTGCGGGTGCGCCCGCGGACGTGGCGATTTCGGCCAGCATCAGGGCCGGCCCGGGGCATTGGGGCGGCGGCTTTACGATGACGGTGTTGCCGGCGGCGATGGCCGGCGCAACCTTGTGGCTGACCAGGTTGAGCGGAAAGTTGAACGGAGCTATCGCGGTAACAGGTCCGATTGGAAACCGCTCCACCATCCCCACCGCGCCCGGCCGCGTCGGATCGAAATCGAGCGGTTCGTAGTGTCCGCCGAATCGCTTCGCCTCCTCGGCGGCCAGCGTGAAAACTCCGACGCTGCGCGCAACTTCCGCGCGCGCGTAGGAGATCGGCTTTGCCGTGCAATAGACGATTGCGCGCTCGAACTCGGCGCGGCGCTCGGCTATCCCCTGCGCGATAGCGATTAGCAGCTCGGCGCGCCGCGCGCGCGAAAATCTGCGCGTTTCGGCAAAGGCGCGGGCGGCCGCACCGATTGCCTCCTCGGCCTGGGCAGCCGTCGCCCGGGCAATTCGGGCAACCACTTCGCCCGTATACGGATAGGCGCGCTCGTAGCGGTCGTCGCTCGTGCACGGCTTGCCATCGATAAAAAGATTGTATTCGCTGACTGGTGCCATAAAACCATCATGGCACGCGCGACGAGAGGCGGGCAGAGCTCTCTTCCGAAGAGCCGCACGGCCCGCCATGGGCAGGTGAACGGAAAAGAATCGTCGAGGATGGCTCCCTCGCGAAGGAAATGCCTACTTTGGCCTAAGTGGTAATTGATACGAGTTCAGGGCCGTGATAGGTATCTTCTCTGTTTTGGCCCCGGGGCGGCGTACCCAAGTGGTTAAGGGAGAGGTCTGCAAAACCTCCATTCAGCGGTTCGAATCCGCTCGCCGCCTCCAGAATTTTCCTCAACAATCGTGCGAGCTGGCTGACGTTTAAAACGAACTTTCCGCGCCAGAAAAATCGCATCATGCTCCACCAGCGACCGCCTCCCTACCGTGCCCACGGATAGTTTCCTTCTGATCGAAATTCCCGCCTATTAGGGAGCTTCGAAGTTGCGCAGGGGGACCCATGCGATTTTATTCTGCATTCGATTTTGTCTGGACCAACAGAGCTAGGTTTGACTTGCATCTGCTTCATTTGACGCGACCCTCCTGAGCTGTTATGAGACCTGGAGCGGTACCTGACCGACCGCTTTCTTGCCGGGAAGTGTCCCCTTCTGAATCAGTTCATCGGAGGGAAAAGTCATGAAGTTCCTCGTAATCGCGAGGCCCCGTCCGGTAGTTCAGCAAGGTTTGACCAGCGAGATGCTCCAATCCGCCTTGGATCATGTCAATCGTCAGTTGAAAGGCGGCATTCTCGACTGCATCTACAGCTTTGCTGATGGGAGTGGTTCTGTTGGAATCGCGAATGCTGATTCCGGTGAGGCGCTGGCGGAGGCGTTGGAATCGCCGGCAGCGCCATTTATCCTTTTCGAGGCTCATCCCCTCACCGACTTCAACAAGCGCGTCGGTAACGTGATAGCCAATCTGAAGAGGCAGGGCCTGTAGTTCTTTTCGCAGTTCCGCAGACGGCACGGCGTGAACTGATTCACATCTCCCTGCTTTTCCAGCGCTCCGTTATCTTCTCCTCCACCTCCTCGTCGATACGAAGTAGCAGATGCCGTGCTCTGGTACAGCGAGAGACCTGAACCGGTCTTCGCCAACATACGCTTCAAGTCGCCTCGGCATTTGACGCAGGACGTTGCCTTTCTGCTCGTCGGTTCTGCATTAAAGGCGTCGGTTCTCGTAGCGTGGCGAGTTCTGCGCTCTCTCGCCCTGGGATCAAGTCAGCCCCTTTGACAGCAAGAATTACTTTCCATCTATGTGTTAATAAGACCAATATTCTGTAGACTATTGCAATTGTAGCTAAAGTTATGCTATCAAAATAAGTCTCAATGAGTTTTGTCATAATTGGAGATAAACGGCGATGACGCGATCGACTGTACGTGGTCTCAACTTTTACCGCGACGACGTGAACGGCATACCGAACAATCTCTCCGGCTTCTCACCCAATAGCTACGATGTTGCCAATTCCGTTGTCGCTTCTTTGATGGCGTCCAACGATCTGGTTCCCAGCCAGTGGGCGGGAATGCTTCGCCGGCGGGTCGAGAGTAGGGAACTACACCTTCTTTGGGGAGTCTTCATTACCGCCTGGGAAGATCTCGGCTCACCGCGTGAGTGCATCCGCGCAGAGGCGCAAAGCTTTTTCACCAGACCCGAGGCGGGCGAGCCACTCAGCCTGCGCTTTCTTTGCGAGGCCCTCGAACTGGACTTGAAAGCCGTTCAGGTAATGGCCCGAGCGCGAATTGCGGCTGGGGTGCAGAAGGGTATGCGCCAACGGCGAAATTGGTCCCGGCCGGGCTACATTTCGTCGCCACCCAACGCGATCGCGTCCATTATTGAAGATCCTGGCAGGGCTGAAGTTGAGGTTCTGGAAGCAGAGGATGCTCCGCCAGGACGCGCATAGGATTAAACCGGGCCGCACGTACGACGCAAAGTCTGGATTTCACAACGCGAATCTGATTGTGCGCCGCAGCACGTGCACCGGCGCGAACATACGCGGCTGACCATTTTTGCTTTCCCGGGGCGGGTAGATGTAATTCCTCGTTGCAGATGGTTGCTGTGCTTTAGTTTGTGGCTAGAATCCGGAGACTGCCGAGAACAGATGTTTGCGCGCATCGACGTGCCAAAGAAGAAAAGCCCGTGAACAAGCGGGCGTAGCTTCTTTTCTTTTCACTTACGAAACCAGAGGCAGATTGTACAGCTCGATCGCGTTGCGGCGCGCGATCCTGAGCTGGTCCTCTTCCGCGACGCCCTCGAAATGTCCACTCAGCACCTCCGCTGAGTGGGGCCAGGTGCTGTCGAAGTGTGGGTAATCGGAACCCCACATGAGGTTGCGCACGCCGATGATATTGCGGTTGAAGACAGCGGTGCGGTCCCGCATGAACGTGCAATAGATATGTTCGTGGAAAATGCGGCTGGGGCTCCGGCCTGAGTTTATCCCGCTGGAATACCCCGCCCATCCCTGGTCGCGCTCGAAGCGGTAGTCCATCCGCTCGAGCATTCCGGCGGCCCACGCGGCGTCGTTTTCCACCGAGACCACCTTCAGCCCCGGATGGCGGTCGAACACCCCGGAAAAGATCATCGCCGCGATCGAATACATCGTAAGCGTGTAGGCCAGCGAGAAGTCCGCCAGCATGATGTTGGTTAGAGTGAAGTTTTTCTTGCTGGCCGCCACGTGCAGGCTTATCGGCATCGCCAGGTCCTCCGACGCTGACCAAATCGGATCGTAAAGCGGGTGATTATAGCCGCGATCCGCGTCCTGGCTGATGCTGATCATCGCTGCCTTCAGCCCTGCCTTGGCGCAGCGCTCCATCTCCCGGACGGCGCGCTCCAGCGGCTCGGTTGGAATCATGGCGGCACCGAACAGGCGGTTAGGGAAGCTTGTACAAAAATTTGCCAGCCAGTCGTTGAAAGCCTGGAAGCATGCGAACTGAAAATCCTGGTCTTCGATCGCAAACAGAATAAGTCCGAAGGTGGTGTAGAGCAGTTCGGCTTCAACGCCGTCACGGTCCATGTCCTTGATGCGCGCAAAAGGATCGTAGGACCCGGGCAACACGTTCTCCCATCGTTCGTTGTCCAGGGCGATGTCCTTGCTTTTCTTCTCTGCCGTGGCGGACGTGCCGATCCCCATTCGCCGCTGGTCGGCGTCGGCACACACGAACGCGTCGCCGGTCTTTTCGCGGACCACGCGCGGGGCCCGGTCCAGGTATCGGCGGTCGATACGCTTTAGCCATAAATCAGGCGGCTCGACGACATGGGAATCAGCCGATACGTACTTGAATGAATGAGACATCGCTGTTCTCCTTGCGGCAGTTCCGCCCGGTATACCATCAGCCGGTCGGCTGCACTGCCGGATTCGGCTGGATTTCTGCGGTGACACCGCGCTCTATGCTGCGGAAATCTAACTCAGAAACGCCAAGGAAGGCGAGCAACTTGCAGGTCGGTATCCGTCAGGGTTTCCTTCGGTCAATTTGGTGGAAAGCATTTCACCGGTGACGGCGCCAAGCCACGCGGCGGCCTTCTTTAGCGGCCTGTCAAGAATGTCTGCTCCATACCTTCTTAGGCGGGGCCTCGATGGCAAAATATTCAGCACTGGCGCGTCGTTTACGAGCTGTTGGCGCCCCAATTTTTTTAAATGCCGATGGGTCGCTGGCCGCATTCTGCATCAAGTTCGGCGCAAACTTTCAGCTCCAAAGACCAGGGGCTTCCTCATATAGTTGACGGGGACCAAGGCGCCGCTGTATTTGAGCGTTCGGCGCGGCTGATCCAAGAGGGGCCGGCCTGCCGGTTTGCCAGAATATGACACCCGCTTTGGCGATGAAGTCAGCGCGGTTCATCAGGAGTTCGAACTCGCGACAAGGCGTACGGGACAGCAGGCTGATTTCCAGGCACTATTATCACCCGGCGCGCGGTACCTAGCGTTTTTAGAGCCCACTGTAAAGGAATTCTCACCGTTTGGTGAAAAAGAACCGACAAACTGTTAATAAATGTTCGCGATTGTTTTTAAAAAATGCCCCGCCGCTATTGAATCAAAAACAGCTGGACTCTAACTGCTATTTAGATGCTTGAAGTGCAGAATCACAGCGAATGTCGCGACGAGCAGAGCTTGCCTATCGGACACGAATGCAGGTTGGGGTGCCCCTGCATACAAGGCGCGCTGCAGGAATGGATTGAGCGCTGCCGGCTTACGTTCGCCGCGCTCGATGCGGTGGAGGCTTGGGCACATCGGGAACATCACCTGAGCGTTCGCGCGAGTTCACACAGCAATAACTGCCGCGCCGTTCGACGGTCGGCCTCGACGCGAACGGCTTGCCAGTTTAAACGCAGCAAACCGAACTAGCTCTCTATATTTCCTCCGCCTGACCAAGCCCGCACCGTTGCCTTAATTTGGGGAGACCCCGGCTCGAACTGAATTGGCCGATGCCTCGTCTTGCGCAAGCGGGCATAATTCCACTAGCGGAGGGTAACTGCTTCGTATGCGGCCTGAATCGTCGAACGTAAGTTCTCATCCAATTTACCCCCTCAACGGGGCGCGGCTTGCCTAAGCCCCGCCCGGAGCCGGAGCCCACCGGCGACCATCAACCAAGCGTACTCTACTACCGCGACTATCGGTTGTATCTGGGCACGTCGTTTTTCTCCGCGCTGGCTGCGCAGGCTCAGACGGTGGCGGTCGGCTGGCAAATCTACTCGATCACGCACAGCCCGCTTGCGCTGGGCCTGGCAGGCTTGATGCCTTTTCTTCCCATCGTATGCTTTTTGCTTCCGGCGGGAGGGCTCGCCGACCGGTTTGACCGGCGGATCTTGATCGTTTGTGCGAGCCTGGTCGGAGCAGTGGTGAGCGCCTTGTTTATGACCTTGACGCTGCAAGGCACAAACCAGGCGTGGCCCTTCTACATCGTCCTGCTGCTGCTCGGATCGGGGCGGGCGCTGGGATGGCCGGCACGGCAGTCGTTTCTGCCGCTGCTGGTGCCGCAGGGCAGTTTCGCGCAGGCGATTAGCTGGAACTCGGCGGCGTTTCAGACCGCGACCATTCTGGGGCCTGCTCTGGGTGGAGTTCTCTATCTTTTGGGTCCCGCGGTGGTTTACGGCACATGCAGCGCCACAATGTTTGCGACGGCGGCCGCGACCTGCGCAATACGCACCAGCGGCAAAGCCAGGGCCGCCGCCGGCGGACCAGCGGGTTTCAGGCGCCTTGTCGCCGGGGTCGAATATGTATGGAG
This sequence comes from Binataceae bacterium (SeqCode), assembly GCA_035262365.1. Taxonomy (GTDB): domain Bacteria; phylum Desulfobacterota; class Binatia; order Binatales; family Binataceae; genus JAJPJA01. Next base: position 134,968 of record DATFSZ010000008.1, on the reverse strand, counting down.
CAATCCGCTGTTGCTAAGCGGGATGGCGCTGGATTTCTTCGCGGTCCTGCTGGGCGGCGCGACTGCACTGCTGCCGGTTTACGCGCGCGACATCTTGCGTATCGGACCGGGCGGACTGGGTTTGCTGCGCGCCGCGCCCGCGCTTGGAGCTGCCAGTGTGGGCGTGATTCTTGGCCACGCTCCGATGCGCGAGAAGGCCGGACGCAAAATGTTTGCCTGCATTGCTTTGTTCGGTATCGCCACCATTGTCTTCGGTCTCTCCCGCAATTTCCTGCTCTCGCTGGGAGCGCTGGCGTTGCTTGGCGCTAGCGACATGGTCAGCGTTTACGTGCGCGCAACTATCGCGCAGCTTGCCACGCCCGACCAGATGCGCGGGCGCGTCAGCGCGGTCAACGGCATGTTTATCAGCGGCTCCAATGAGCTGGGCGAGTTCGAATCAGGTGTGACGGCCGCGTGGTTCGGCACCGTTGCAGCGGTGGTAATCGGGGGTGTCGGTACCCTGGTCGTTGTGGCGGCGGGATGGTGGCTGTTTCCAGAGTTGCGCGACATCGAAGATCCCGCCGAGGTTACTCCTCGAAGTATCGAGGAACACGCCGAGGCCCGGGCCGGGGCGAGTTCGTAGCTCCGCGATTGTCGACTTGTGCGTGGCTCTCGTCGGGCGGGCTCCGATCATGGTAAACAGCCCGATGAAAGACCGATCGGGTCAATCCGCCATGGCCAACTTCGCGAAAGCGGCGTGGCCATGGAAGTCAGTTACGCAGGGAGATGAAGCCGATGGGACGACTGGACGGCAAGGTTGCAGTAATAACGGGCGCGGCCAGTGGAATCGGGCGCGGCAGCGCGCTGCGTTTCGCGAGCGAAGGCGCCGCGGTCGTGATCGCTGACCTTAACGCGCAGGGTGGCGAGGAGACCGTCGCCGAATGCAAAAAGGCCGGTGGGCGCGCCGTTTTCCAGCGCGTCGACGTGATGAACGAGGTGGACATCAAGGGCGCGGTCGATCGCGCGGTCGCGGAATACGGCAAGCTCAATGTCATCTTCAATAACGCGGGCCTGGCTGGGGCGGTCGGCAAGATTGAAGAAACCACGGCGGAGAATTGGGACCGCACGCTGTCGATCCTGCTGCGGGCCGTGTTTTTGGGAATGAAGTACGCGGTGCCCGAGATGCGTAAGGCGGGCGGCGGTTCGATTATCTCCACCGCGTCAATCGCCGGATTGCGCGGCGGGGCAGGGCCGCACGCGTACAGCGCGGCCAAGGCCGCGGTTGTTAATCTGACGCGCTCGGTGGCGATCGAGGTCGGCAAAGATCGGATTCGCGTCAATTGCATCTGCCCGGGTGGAATCAATACGCCTTTGATATTCAACAACGTACCCGGCGGCTACGAAGTCGCAGACCAGTTCCTCAAGACGATTCAGCCTATCCCGCGTGCAGGCGGTCCAGCAGACATCGCCGCGATGGCCGCGTTTTTGGCCAGCGACGACGCGGAATGGATCACCGGTCAGGCGATGGTCGTTGACGGCGGGCTTACGGCTGGCACTATGCTGTTCGGTGACCGCACCGCGGTTCAGGCGCCGCCGGGTGGTTTCATGGGACCCAGTTTTGAGCAGAAGCCCAAGAATTAGAAACATAATGGAGCTCCGTGATGGCGATCGAAATACTTTCCAGTGGCTACACCTTGGTCGAAGCTCCGCGCGTCGATGAACAAGAACGGCTGTATTTCAGCGATGTGCGCGGCAACGGCGGCGTTTATCGGCGCGAGCCGCAGGGCACGGTCGAGATGCTGATACCAAAGCGCAAGGGCGTTGGCGGATTGGCTTTGGATGAAGGCGGCGGCTTTGTTTGCGGCGGCAGAGGCCTGATGTACTGGAATGAGCAGACCCGGCAAAGCCGCGACATTTTCACGCAGTTTGAAGGCCGCCCGCTGAAGGGTCTCAACGACCTGCAGCCCGACGACCACGGCAGCGTCTATGTAGGCTCCCTGGAATCCGACGAGTCGCAGCAGATTCCGTGCAACCTGTTCAGGGTGGATCCGGACGGGACCGTCACCAAACTCTGGGAAGGGATCCAGGTGACCAATGGGTTGGGTTTCAGTCCGGATCGCAAGTTACTTTACCACTGCGATACTGCTACCGAGGCCGTTTGGGTTTATGACGTGCAGCCCGATCGCACGGTGAAGGACCGCCGCATCTTCGCTAAAGTCCAGGGGTGGCCGGACGGGATGGCGGTGGACGCGGAGGGCGGTGTGTTCGTCGCAATGGCGCATGGCGGTGAGGTGGTGCGCATCAAAAGAGACGGCACTATCGACCGTCGCATCAAAATGCCGCAGTCCTTCGTTACCAGCCTCACCTTTGGCGGCCCCGACCTTCAGGATCTCTATGTGGTGACCGCGAAGGATAAGATCGCCGCCGGAACGATTTACCGGATGAAGTCGGACATCCCGGGCCTGCGGATTCCGAAAGCACGTTTCGCCTGACAATAGGCCTGGAAAGCGAGGCAATCACCTGCCCGGCACCAGGGTCGTCATCCATCGGCAACCAACGCCGCCATGAGTGATCATGGATCGGATCACGTACGGCGCGGGGAACTGAGTCTGGTTTCAACCCGCCGACGCAAGCGGTGCCGGCGCGTTGTATCCAACGTTACGGATTGTTATCGTCCAACCGACAGCTCAACAAAGTTTATTTTTGACCCGTGCTCGTTGAGATTCTTCACCTGCCGCGAGCGTTCGGCAGCTCCTCGCTTACAAAGGTGAATCGGCCGCCGAATGAGTCGCGCGGGTCGATTGAAAACCGCCGCTGCGGGTCACCGAGCAGACGAAGATTTTTCGACTTCAAATATTCCGCAGCTTTGGCAGTGGATTTGACCTTAAAATTCAAAGAGTAAACCCCGCCCCCATTACTTGCGACGAAATCGGCCAGCGCGGTTCCCTTGCTGACGGGCTGCATCACCTCCAGCACGAAATCGCCAACTCGAAACGCCGCGGCCTTGGCCCCCTCGCTTTCCACGCTCCACTCTCCAAGCGGCTCGAACTCGAAGACCTCGCGGTAGAATTTCGCCGTCCGTTCCAGGTTGTCGGTTGCCGTCGCTACACTGGAGAGCTTTTCGATGGCAAGCGGATGGTGGTCGCGCCACCAATCGGGTGACCATTCGGGCCGCAGCCGCAGGTCATTGGGCATCTCGACCTGGCAAAACTCATAAGGAATTCCGCACGTTTCCTTTGGATTGGTGAAGAAGAAGACGTCGAGGTAAATGGGATCGAAGTAGGTGGGAGTGATGCCCTTGCTCTTCATATGCGCATCGGCCTGATGGATGTCCTTCACCTTGAGTGCGACACCCATGAAACGAGACCCATATGATCGGATGACCTTGCCTACGTCCGAGACATCATCCACCGGACACATAGGGATGATGGTGATTTTACCGATCAAAGTGAGCGTCTCGTCGCGCTCCAGGCCCTGCACCGGGCGCGCGTCGTAGTAGGTTTGGGAGGCAAACACGTCAAGGTAGAATTTTTCCGCCTGGCGGCGTATCTCGTCGCTTTCGATCGCGTGCATCACGTGCAGCATCTTGTCGACCTTAAGCATGACTTCATTACCTCCCTGCTAATTTGCTGCTGGGTATTGCCGATCTGTCTTGCCCGGAGTGCATCGTGCTCAGGGTTGAAGCGGCAGGTTGTAAAGTGAGATTGCGTTGCTGCGGGCGATTTTGCATTGATCGGAGACCGGCACGTCCGCAAAATGCTCGCCGACAATCCTAATCGAGTTGGGAAAGCTGCTGTCCTGATGCGGATAGTCGGAGCCCCACATTAGATTTTCCAAGCCGATATATGCGCGGTTGCGAACCGCGGTGTGATCGCGCATGAAGGTGCAATATACGTGTTCGTGAAACTGCCGGCTCGGCAGCCTGCCCGAACTGATCCCATTGGCCGGTCCGGCCCAGAACCGATCCCGCTCGTAACGGAAGTCCATCCGCTCCAGCATCATCGCGGCCCATCCAGCGTCGTTCTCCACCGTTACTACCTTGAGCCGCCGATGGCGGTCGAACACACCCGAGAAGACCATCAGCGCTACCGAGTACATCGCCGGGGTGAAGCCGAGCGCGAAATCGGCCAGCACGTTGCCGGTGCGGGCAAATGACCTCCTACTCCCTGCCAGATGCAGGCTGATCGGCATCCGCAGGTCCTCCGACGCTGACCAGATCCGGTCGTACATCGGATGGTCATAGCCTTTGCCATGATCCTGGCTGACGCTGATCATTGCCGCCTTCAGCCCCGCCCGCATGCACCGTTCCATCTCGGCCGTAGCACGCTCGGCCGGCTCGGTCGGAATCATCGCCACGCCGAACAGGCGGCCAGGGCTGCTGGCGCAGTAATTGGCCACCCAGTCGTTAAAGGCCTGGAAGCATGCAAACTGAAGGTCCAAATCGTCGATCGCAAACAGGAAAAGACCGAACGTGGTATAGAGGATTTCCGCCTCGACTCCGTCGCGCTCCATGTCCTTGACGCGGGCAAAAGGATCGTAGCCGCCGGGCAGCACGTTTTCCCATCGCTCCGCCATGCTGATTTCTTCGGGTTTCTTCTCGGCTGAGGAGGAAGTCCCGATACCGACCTTGGGCGTCTCGGAACTGGCGCAGACGAAATAGTCGGCATCAGCCTCGTGGACAATCCGCGGCGCCCGCTCCAGGTAGCGGCGGTCAATCCGCTTGAGCCACATATCGGGCGGTTCCAGCACGTGCGAGTCGGCTGACACCAGTTTGAAGGGCAACATCGGGGCCGTTCTCCATTTGAGCAGGCAAGCCCCTGCCACGGAACCTGCCCGCTCAAGTTCATCCGGCGCTTGCGCGCCGAATGCCGATTTCGGATCACTTCATGATCTTTTGCAACCCGGCTGGCGAACCGTAACGTGTGACGTCGTAGAACTGCTTTGGCACCTGTTGATTGACCTGGAACGTATCCTTACCGACCAGCGCGAAGCTCGCATGAGAATTTTGGAAGTCCACCATCCAGTTTACGCCCCGGATATTCGGAACATAGCCGCCTTCGGGCACCGGCTCGGGCGACTCCAGCCATCCCATCACCTTCCAGAATTTGTTCTGTTGATCGAAGAGGTCGATCCACATGATGTTCCAGGTGCGCGGATCGGCGTACACGCGGCGATTCGCGTAACAATATCCGGCGGACTCGCCGGGCACGCGGCTTATATCGATCATAACCGCGTCGAAGACCTGCCATTTGCCGATGGTCGGTTTGGGAAAGAGCAGCGGCGGATAGTAATAATTCTTGATATCAAACTGCTCGGTATTGGAGGGATTGGGCCGGAACATAAGCATCTTCTTTTTGCCAAGGTATTTGGCCTGGAACCACCCCACCGGAAGCGGAACGCCCGCATAGATGTCGTCGCCCACATAATCGCCGCCCGCGTAAGGCGCGCAGCGAGCGCTGCTGGAAAGCCGCAGTGCTCTGCGCAGCGACGGCAGGAATACGTAAAACTCCGGGAGCTTTTGCGGATCGTCGAATATCAACTCCAGCGGCGTGGTATATTTGGACTGTTCCGGCTCTTCCAGCTCGTTGTAGTAACTCGAGAAGTAACCGGGCATTTCCCTGGCGTAGCCGGGAAAGCCTGGATCGCTTATATGAGTAAACTGCAGAAAAACCTGGAATGATAAGTTGTTGGCGGTGTTGAGATAACGGTCGATTTCGTAGCTGGTACTCTCGTAATGAGCAATAACTCCGCCGTAATGGTAATAGAGATCGTAAAGAATCTTGTATGCGGCGTCCGGTCCCGAATAATCCGTGAAAGGAATTCCAGCCTGGTAACCCTGCAGCGTGTATCCGCCGGTATCCAGTTTCACCAGCTTGGTCTGGTTTTTGTACTTCTCGCTCGCGTCGTACCAGGATTTGGGCAACGGATAGTCAACCGGGGGTCCGACTTCCATTACCGCGTCCGCCGGCACTTTCCACACCGTCGTACCGGCGAGCACCGTCTGCAGGCCCTGCGGCATGTAGTCCTTGTACTTCTGCCAGTTCTGCAGGGTAATCTTGGTGCCGACCGGGATCGTATCGTCCGCGGCCCGCGCGGACGGCGCAATCAGGCATAACCCGAGTAACCCAATCATCAGCCCTTTGTGCAGTCCCATTTCGTCCTCCTCTGGTGACGCGCGCATGGAAGTCGCGTGGCTGTTCGTGATGCGATCTTCCTGGCGTTGTTGCCGGGCTCATTCTCGTTTTTTCAGGACGGCAGCGGCAGATGGTACAAATCGATCGCGTTTTGCCGTCCGATGCGGATTTGATCCTCCAGCGGAACGTCCGCAAAATGCTCGGCCACTATCCGGGCGGAGTTTGGAAAGCTGCTGTCCTGATGCGGATAGTCGGAACCCCACATTATGTTTTCACGGCCGATAAATTCACGGTTGCGGACGGCGGTGTGGTCGCGCATGAAGGTGCAGTAGACGTGTTCGCGGAACTGATGGCTCGGCAGACGGCCTGAGGTAATCCCGTTGGAGGGTCCCGCCCAGAAACGGTCGCGCTCGTAGCGGAAGTCCATCCGCTCCAGCAGCATCGCAGCCCATCCGGCGTCGTTCTCGACCGTTGCCACTTTAAGTTTGGGGTGGCGATCGAACACTCCCGAGAAGATCATTAGCGCCACCGAATACATCGCGGGCGTGAAACCGAGGGAGAAGTCCACCAGCACGTTGCCGCTATGGGCGAACGACTTTCTGCTCGCCGCAAGATGCAGGCTAATTGGCATTTGCAGGCCTTCGGAGGCTGACCAGATGCGCTCGTAGATTGGATTGTCGTACTCTTTGCCGCTCCCCTCACTGACGCTGATCATCGCCGCTCGCAACCCCATCTTGGCGCAGCGCTCCATCTCTGCGGTGGCCCGTCCGGCCGGTTCGTTGGGGATCATGGCCGCGCCGAAGAGCCGTTTGGGAAAGCTGGCGCAATAATTGGCCAGCCAATCGTTGAACGCCTGGAAGCAAGCGAACTGGTAGTCCAGATCCGTGATGGAGAACATCCGAAGCCCGAAGCTGGTGTAGAGGAATTCAGCCTCGATGCCGTCGCGCTCCATGTCCTTGACGCGGGGGAAGGGATCGTAGGCGCCGGGCAGGACGTTTTCCCACCGCTCCGCCATGCTCAGCTCCTCCGCCTTCTTCTCGGCCGCCGAAGCCATTCCGATCCCCGCCTTTTCCCGCTCAGAGCCGGCGACAAAGAAAAAATCCTGATCCGCTTCGCGGATCAGCCTGGGTGCGACGTCGAGGTAGCGCCGATCTATGCGCTTGAGCCACAGGTCGGGCGGTTCCACAACATGGGAATCGGCCGACACCAGCTTGAATGGAAGCATGCGCTGTTCTCCTTGGCCAATTACCGGCCGGTTCCTCCGAATACCTGCTTGACTGCTCCGCCCGTCGGCAAGATGCTACGAGCGTGGATCGTTAGGCAGCTCCTCCGCCAGAAAAGTGAAACGCGCGCCGAAAGAGTCGCGCGGATCGATGGTAAAGCGCCGGCTCGTATCGCCGAGCAGCCTGAGGTTCTTTGACCTGAGATAATCAGCCGCTGCGGAAGTGGACCTGACCTTGAAGCTCAACGCATAGATGCCGCCGCCGCGTCTCGCGACCAGGTCGGCGACGGGCGTACCCTCGGCCATCGGCGCAAGGACCTCGAAAATGAAATCGCCGGCGAAAAACGCCGCCACCCTGGCGTTTTCAGATTCCAGGACTCCTTGGTGAATCGGCTCGAATTCGAAGACCTCGCGGTAAAACTTCCTGGCCGCGTCCAGATCCTTCGTGGCTATTTCAATACTGGAGAGTTTTTGAATCCCCAGGGGATGGACGTCGCGCCACCAGTCCGCTGACCACTGCGGCCGCAGCCGCAAATCGTTGGGCATTTCGACCTGGCAGAACTCCACCGGAAAGTTGAACGTCTCCTCGGGCCGGGTCAGAAAGAAAACGTCCTGGAACATCGGGTCGGTGTAATTGAGATGCAGCCCATGGCGGACCAGGTGCGCGTCGGTCTTGCGCAGGTTGGCGACCTTCACGGCCATACCCTTCAGGCCGGGAGCGTAAGCCTTGATCGCTTTGGCTACGGGAGCGCTCTCGTCGCTGGGCGCCTGCGGGATGAGCTGGGTCTTTCCAATCAGGGTAAGCGTCTCGTCGCGCTCCAGACCCTGAGCGGGACGGGCCTCGTAAAAGGTTTGGGCAGCAAAGACGTCGAGATAGAATTTTTCCAGCTCAGCGCGCCGCTGGTTGTTTTCAACCGCGTGAGTGATATGGAGGAGCTTGTCGACCAGCATCTTGCTTTTCCTGACCGAAAGATTCCGCGCGTATTGCCTCTTCAATGATGCTCGGCTCGGTCATCGTCTTGCGTGTGCTGCGGAATTGAAAGCCGGGCATGCTCAGGCGGCGCTTTATCATAACCTCAGTAGCCTTGAGTTTCCTGTCGTCGCGCCACTCCATAATCCTGTTTTTGTGCGTGCCGGCTGTACCGAACTCCGTCCAGCGGCAATAGGCAGAGGGAAGGTGAGGCAAAGCGGGCCAGTCCAGCGGTCATCCGAGACACCTTCTTTTGCGTCGACAGGGGCCGTCTTCAAGCGACGGCTTTTTCCGGAGCATCACGCAATGCGAGCGCCGAATGCCGCCACGACTATCCGAGCCCGCCGGATGACGTCAAGCGAATTGTAAGAATTTTGCAGCAAGCTGATCGTACGGATTCGGCCTCGACCGTACCGCGTTGACGCGGCCGAGCCAGAGTGGTGCATTTGACGCGCGCAACCGATCGCTGCTAGCCGGCTTTGTCCGGAGTCCAGTGTTCCGGCACAGGCCCGTAGGGTCGCGTGATCAGCTCCAGCAGATGGCCGCTGGGGTCATCGAAATACACTCCACGGCCTCCGTAGAGATGGTTGATCTCACCGCGTCCCCGGTGCGTAAAGTCCGCGAAAAACGGGATGCCGGCATTGCGAATTCTCGCCAAGGCGGAATCGAATTCGGCGTCGCTCACCAGAAAGGCGTAGTGCTGCGTGTGGAAGTCAGTTGCGTCGGCGTAATCGAGAGTCACGCCGTTGCTGACCCGAACCGGGACAAAAATGGACCACTCGGGTCCCGGCTCCGCGTCAAGGATGCGAGCGAGGAATCGCGCCGATTCCCACTTGTCCCGGGCTGGAATTATAAGATGGTTGAGTTGTACGCTCATACTCTTTCCTCCCGGGAATTAATTCCACAATCCATGCCACCACGGCGAGGGCTTCTCTGACGGATTCAGGCCCGCCTTGTGCAAAGCTTTTTCGATGTCCCATCCGGTGAGATCGGCCAGGTTTTCCGCTTCTTTGCGGCGGCGTTGATCGAGTTCCTCGAAGTAACTCTTGGCGGCCGCGCATTCTTGGACAGAACCCTGCCATGGGCGATGCAGTACGTAGCGCGCCTGGTAGTTCTCGGTGTCTTGCGTTTCCTGGAACACCAGGTCTTCGGGAAAAGTGTCAGCTGAATAGCGAACGTGCAGGCGCGTGATCATCACCGGCACACCTCCCGGCCCGGGCAGGAACATCGGGCGGGGCACGCCACCGATCGGCGGATTCGCGTCGCCCAGCCAGAACACACCTAGCTTGCGAAGTTCTTCGCGCGTCAGCGGCTCCGCCGCGCACGGATCGCACCATCCCATGTTCCACGCGTACTCGGTAAATACGGTAGTCATCCCGCTTAGCATCACCTGATGATCGAACATGTCCTTATAGAACGCCTGGAACTCGTCCTTGACAGAACCTGGCAGATCAACGTCGGTGGGGAGCTTTTGGGTGCGATAGTTGGTCGTCTCGACCCGTCCGCTTTCTGTCAACGCATAAACCACCAGGTCCTGGGGCCCTTGCGCGTTGAGCATTCCAAGCCGGATGGGAAGCATGAACTTGGGTGAGGCGAAAGCAAACTGCAGTGGGCGCAAATAGCCGAGCCCGGTGGCCGCATGCTCCTTAAGGTTAACTTTGGCCACGAAGAACTTCATATCCTGGCGCAGATAGGGCTTCAGCGCGCGGCCGGCGCCCAGGGGAATATGATAGCCGCTCTCATGCAGCCATTGCTCCAGCCCGTCTGACTGTTTCGCGGACAGAATGACTATATCGTATTCGCCGACTGTGTATTGCGCCTCGATTGTGACTCCCAGACTTTTTTCCCGTTCAGCTCTGGCAGCCTGGTTCATCGCCATGAGCCCGCCGACGCCCCGGGGAGCCGCCAAGTCGTTCATCATCAGCTCGCATGGACTCGGATCGTAGTATTCCACCAGGCGCGGGCTGCTGTAGGCGTCGATGCGACGGAACAGCTCGCGGTCGCCGACGTGGATTTGCTCGCGCTGCAAAACCTCCGGCACCGGAACCACCAGCGCGAATTGCGACGGCTCGCCCTGGTAGTCGTTCATCAGGCTGAGCACGGTCTTGTCCTCATGCCGCACCATCACGACCTGCGAGGCGTGGTTGTACAGTGACGTATCGCTTTTGCCGACGTAAAAGCCGCAGAAGGCCTGTGCCGCCGAAGGCGCCATGGCCAGCCCGCTCAAGGCGAGTGCTATCGCCGCGATGCGATACAGGTTCGAAAGCCGTTTCATTGGTTTCTCCTTTGCCGTTCCATTCAAACTTGCGCGCCGGCCAAATCGCGTCCCATAGCGCGACCGCCGGGGCCGCGATCAGCAATGCCCACAAAAGACCGTTGGTCCGGTAGAGATAAAACTGCCAGCAATAGGCGACCGCACAGACGAGCGCCGCATGCGCCGCGCGTCCCCGCCGGTCGTTAGGGATCGTCATCGGATCCGAGATCATGAAGAAGGCAAACAGCAGCAGGGCGCCGCTGCTGAGCTGATGGATAAGCACGGCCCATCGCTGGCCCAGCCACGTCGCCCGCATCGCCAACGCGCCCACGTAGAAGCTCAGGAAGGTCCAACTGATATCGGCCCGGCGCGCCCGGCGCGTAACGATGCTGCCCATGCCGATCATCCATCCGGCAAGCGCGACATCCTGGCCCCATTGACCCGCCGAGACCCAGGTTCCGGGCAGCAGGGCCAGCGCGAAGAGCACGCCGAAGTTGGCGGGATTGAAAAGATGCTTGCCGCGTATCCGCAGGATGAATTTCGAAGCGATTGCGGCGATCACGGCGATCGGATGGATCCACCAGGTGGATGCGCGCAGGAGCAGGGTCACACTGAAGGAAGTGATAATCGCGCTGCGCAGCGATCGGGACGGTCGGCGCGCGAGGCGATCGCAAACATTCTGGCAGCACAGCCCGCATGCAAAGGTGAGTGCGATCTGCGCAGGATGGATACTGAAGTCGCGCAGGTAGGCGCCCGCCGCCAGCAAGAGTCCCAGGAACAGGATTTGCGCCAGGCGCGGGTCACAGCCGCGCAAGGGCGACGCGATCGAACGAATCCAGCCATTGGTACACATCCCATCAAGCCTTCAAGGCTTTGAACGGGATGACACGCACAGCTTGCAGAAAATTTTTTGCGCGGGCGATCTAATTCAGCGAATTGGCATTTTTGACCGCCAGCCCGGGATCGGTCCCCTCGAGACGAAAACGCCGGCTCGGAGGCCGGCGCTACCGTCAGGCACGGAAGTTGGGCTTGCGCTTTTCGACGAAGGCGCGAGCGGCTTCTCGATGCTGCGGAGTGACAAAGGTCACGGCCTCCAACGCCGCGGAGGTGTCAAGGACCTGGTGAAGCGCCTTTCTTACCAACTTGTTGATCGACTGCTTGGTCCATCGGATTGCCCATCGCGGACCATCGGCCAGCTCGCGCGCCAATTCCCGCGCCTTGGGCATCACTTCGGCTGCCGGCACTGCATAGTTGACCAGCCCCAGGCGGGCCGCTTCGGCGCCGTTCAGCAGGTTGCCGCGCATCAGGTATTCCTTGGCGCGATTGGGGCCGATCAGCGGTGGCCAGATGACCGCGCCGCCGTCGCCGGCCACGACCCCGATGCGGACGTGAGTGTCGGCCAGGCGGGCGGTTTCTGCCGCGATAGTAATATCGCAGAAAAGAGCGATCGTGGCGCCCAAACCGATCGCATCGCCGTTAATCGCCGCGATTATCGGCTGTTCAACGTCGAGGATGTCGTTGAGCAGCTGCCCTGGGTCGCGCGGGTTCATCGGGAAATCGCGCGTCGCGGCGACGTTGCGTGCGTCCATGCCCTTGACATCGCCGCCGGCGCAGAACGCGCGCCCGGCGCCGGTAATGATGATCGCGTCGATCTCTTCATCGCGCGACAGATCGCGAAAGAGCGTATCGAAGTCGGCGCCCATGTCGTCGTTGACGGCGTTGAGCGAGTTGGGGCGGTTGAGCGTCACGGTCGCGACCCGGTTGTCCTTTTCGATCAGGACGGCTTTGTACTTGCTGTAATCGACCATCGCAAAACTCCCTCGCCGGTGCCGGACGCCGACAAGCAGGCATATATCGGAAAGCCGAGTTGTTCGCCAGCAGGGTGCGATGAGTGCAGGGGCGCATCCTGCTTTGCTATCCTGCCGGCAGAACTCGACCTGAAACGAAGCGCGATGGGAGATTTTTCATATGATGCTCAGCGAGGAACGAATTCTGACGACCCACACGGGAAGTTTGCCCCGCCCTGAAGATTTGCTCGAAATGATGCGATCGAACGAGTCGGGCAGGGCGGTGGACCGCACCGCCTTGCAGCAGCGGGTCAGGTCGGCCGTGGCCGAGGTCGCGCGCCGGCAGATGCAGACCGGCATCGATCTGGTCAATGATGGAGAGATGAGTAAGCCGTCGTACGCGACTTACGTCAAGGACCGGTTAAGTGGGTTCAAGGGCGCGAGCGGCAGGATTCCACCGGCGGCAGATTTGGCGGAGTTTCGCAGTTTCACGCGCCGCGCGGTTGGAAAAATCGGCGTCGTGGAGTTGGGGATGCCCACTTGCAACGGACCGGTGCGTTACGAAAACGTGCAAGCAGTCCGCCAGGACATCGACAATCTCACGGCCGCGTTGGGCGACGCCAAAGAGCGGGGCTTCATGACCGCAGCCTCTCCGGGAGTCATTTCATTCTTTTTGGGCGACGCCCATTATAATGACCACGAAAAGTACGTGGGTGCGCTGGCCGACGCGATGAAGACCGAATACCAGACCATTGTTCAAGCGGGTTTCACCCTGCAGGTGGACTGCCCCGACCTCGCGATGTCGCGGCATATCCATCATAAGGACAAGAGTCTGGCAGATTTCAGGAAAATCGCCGCAATGCATGTCGAGGCGCTGAATCATGCGCTTGGCGGAATATCGCCTGAGCGGGTGAGGATCCACTTATGCTGGGGCAATTACGAGGGACCGCATCATCACGACGTCGCGCTGCGCGACATTATCGATATCGTGCTTAAGGCCAGCGTCGGCGCAATCTCGTACGAGGCGGCCAATCCGCGTCACGAGCATGAATGGGAAGTGTTCTCGCAGGTCAAATTACCCGCGGGCAAAGCCCTGATACCCGGAGTGATCGACTCCGTGTCCAATTTCATCGAGCATCCGGAGCTGATCGCACAGCGTCTGCGCCGCGTGGCCGAACTTGTCGGCCGTGAGAACGTGCTCGCCGGAACCGATTGCGGCTTCGGCACGGCGGGAGTGTCGCGAGTGGAGCCCGAAATCGCATGGGCAAAGCTCGGCGCGATGGTGGAGGGAGCTCGCATCGCCAGCGACCATCTCTGGCGCAAGTAAGTGCTTCTTATTCCCTGCCGCGACCAGGAAGGAGGGAGGGTGTGTCGGTTGACCGGCGCCTCAACCCGCACTGAACCGCAAGCGCTACATCTTCGACGACATGTCAGCCTGGCCAGTCTTCAGATTGACCGGCACCGAGATATGCTGATGCATGATCTTCCATTCGCCGTTGACCTTGTGCAGCACGTCCGTCTGGCGAAACGTGATATCGACCGGCTTGCCGTCAGCCGTTTTGGCGGTGAAATGCTGGACACTGCGGGCGAAACCGAATTTGCCGTCGGTTACCACTTTGAGTTCGACGAACTCGACTTTGAGATCCTTAAGCCCGTTGAATCCCTTGTCGAAGTCGGCGCGGATCGCCTTTTGGCCTTCATATTCGCGCGGCGGACCGCTCATATCGAAGAGCGTCACGTCGTCGCCGGAGTCGTAATATTTAATCGCTTCATCCGTCGTGGTCGCGGCGGCTAGTTTGTGTTCAACGTCGCTGATATCTTGCTGGTCGTCGGCGGCGGCGATAGCCGGGTGGGCAAGGGTGAAAATTGCGAGCACGGTCAGCGATCCTGCGATTACCCTGAGCGTTTTCATTGGATGCCCCTCTGTTCCCTCTTCCACAGCCGTCTGAGAGGGCGGCGGAGAGGATGACTGATACACTTCAGGCACAGACTATCATCGTGATTTCACTTCATTATGATTTCACTTCATTCAGCTTTCCGCTCTTCACATCGTAGATGAATCCGCGCACTGGTAGCTCTTTGGGAATCCAGTGATGCGACCGAATTCGTCCGACCTGGCGGCGGACGTTGGCCTCCAGATTCTCAAAGGTATGGAAATGGCTGGGCGCCAGGACCGAAACGCCCTTTTCCCGCTCCAGCCGCGCCAGCAGATCGCTGTCCTTGAAGGTCAGCATCCCGCAGTCCGTGTGGTTTATCACCATGAATTCCTGCGTGCCGAGCAGATAATGCGAAATGAGCAGCGAGCGGATTGCATCTTCGGTTACGATTCCGCCCGCGTTGCGGATGATGTGCGCCTCACCGGTGCTGAGCCCCAGCATCGGTTCGATAGTCAGACGCGCATCCATGCAGGCAACGATGGCGAGCTTTTTGGCGGGCGGTATCGGCTGACTGGCCAGCTTGAAGTTACGAGCGTAGGTCTCGTTGGCTTTGAGTGCTTCATCGATGATGCTCATATTCAGCCTCTGTATCTAGATTGTGCAAGCGTGAATGACCGGGGGACGGACATGGCTACCCATCTACTATGTCGCCCACCAGATAATTGCGCAGCACCTCGTTGTCCAGTGCATCGATGTCCCAGCCTTCTTCGCGGAAGGAAGCTTTGATCAACTCGGGCTCGGACCAAAGGCCGACCTCGCCGCCGCCGATTTGAAAGGTCCTGCCGTTGACGGCTGCCATCGAATCGGTGCACAGCCAGGCAACCAGCGCGGCCACCTCCTCTGCCTTGGCGGGGCGGGGGGTGGCCATGCCGCGATTTCCGAGCACGTGCTTGCCAAAGGTCTGGACCAGTTTCTCGCCGGCCGCCACACCTCCACCTTCCCCGCCGGCCAGCCGCGTATTCAACGCGCGGGGCCGGATGGCGTTGCACCGCACGCCAAAGCGCCCCAGGTCGCGAGCGACAGTGCGCGTGAAGCCGATGATTCCTTCCTTGGCTGCCGAGTAGTTTGCCTGTCCGAAATGGCCAAGACCGGACTCCGAGCCGGTATTCACAATTACGCCTGAGCGCTGCTCACGAAAGATCGGCGCGGCATGGCGCACCATGTTAAAGCATCCCTTTAGATGTACCGCGATTACGGCGTCCCAGTCTTCCTCGCTCAGGTTGTAGATGACGCGGGGCCGCGCGTTGCCCGCGTTGTTGACCAGGATGTCGAGCCGTCCAAAGGACTTGACCGCGGTGTCCACTATCCGTGCCGCTCCCGCGTAGCTGGCCACCGAATCGCCGTTTGCGACTGCGGTTCCGCCGAAAGCCTGGATCTCCTGGACCACCTGTTGCGCGACGCCGACGTCAGCGCCTTCGCCCTTGGTATCGCCCCCCAAGTCGTTAACCACGACTTTGGCGCCCTGGCGGGCCAGTTCCAGCGCCTCGGCCCTGCCGATTCCGTTGCCTGCGCCTGTCACGATAGCGGCCTTGCCGGCCAGTCGCTTTTTGGAATCCGCCATGACGAGTCCTCCTTACCCGTTAACTTCAATAGCCGCGTTTGCGGTCCGCATCAAATCAGCCGTCATTGCCGGCGCACAGAGCCTCCATTGCCGCTGCTATTGCGACAGTGGCGCGTCTGAAGTTCTTAAGGGTCGCGGGCACCTGCGCCAGCGCCGATGGATTCTTGACAAAGTAGGCGACGGCTTTAAGTGGCGGCACATGCCCGAACTCGTCGGGTAGATCGGCGCCGGGTACTTCATCATCCACTCCATCGATCACCGCGCGGACGCAAACAAAAGGCCAGCACGCGCTGGCGAGCTCCTCCGCGATAGCGGCGCTCTCCATGTCTACCGCGGTTGCCGAACTGCGCAAATATGCATCGTGCTTGGCGGCGGCGCTGGCCATCACGCGCCGCGCCGTCAGCAGTGCTCCCGACGCCGCGTTCAGACCGGCGCGGCGCAGCGCGGCCTGCGCAAACCGCATCATCTCAGGCGCTATGCGTGTAACCTCCGTGACGACACCATCGCCACTGGATTCAAGCAGCATGCGGTCCGCGATTACCAGGTCTCCGGCCTGCAGCTCAGGCGCTAACCCGCCGGCGACGCCGGTGGAAATCACCATTCGTGGCTGCGGTATCATTTGCAAGGCAAGGCGTGCTGCCCGACGTGCCTGCTCGACGCCTATCCCGGTTGCAATCAGGGCGATGTCCTCGCCGCCGATACGGCCTTTGAAACCGCGCAGCCCCTCGGCCAGGGCGGAGCGATCGGCAATCCGCTTGCGCAGATCGCCAACCTCCCGCCGCAAGGCATAGAAGACCAGGATCATGATTCAAAAACTTCAGCCGGATTCTGACAGCGTCTTGAGTGACCGACACCATTGCTAGCAGAATTGTGCGAAGATGAGCGATTGGAAAGCGCCGGGAATAAATTTAAAGCAGTACTTGAATAAGTGGTGAAGCGGCTCATCGTCAATGGCGACGATTTCGGGGCGTCGCGCGAAAAGAATGCCGGCATCGTGCGATGCCATCGCGAGGGCATTCTTACCAGTACCAGCCTGATGGTGGCTGAACCTGCCCGCCATGAAGCGGCGGCGCTGGCCACGGAGTGTCCGGCGCTGGATGTTGGCCTCCATCTGGTGTTCGTGCAGGGTAAAAGCGTGCTGCCGCCCGCTAAGCTGGGGGGCCTGGTTAATTCGCGCGCCGCTTTCGTGGACAACCCGATTGCCGGGGGTTTGCGCTATTTCTTCAATCGCGGGCTGCGGCAAAAGATTGTCGATGAATGCCGCGCCCAGATCGAAGCGCACCTGCACCTTATCGGCTATCTCAACCATATCGACGGCCATCTGAACGTGCACGTGCATCCAGTCATCATCGAAGTCCTGGCCGATCTGGCGGTTGAATACCGCGTTCCATGCCTGCGGCTGCCCCGTGAGCCGGTCATGACCACCATCCGGCTCAGCCGCGACCATGCTCCGCGCAAGCTGGCTGAGGCGGTGGTGTTTCGCACCCTGTCCAAGCGGGCGCGGCGCCTGATGACCCAGCGAGGTATCAAGTCGGTGGACTGGCTGTTCGGACTCCATCAAAGCGGCAACTTCACGCGGCGTTATCTACACGGTCTGTTGGCGCGCCTGCCGGAGAATGGCACGACCGAGCTCTATTTCCATCCTGCCGCCGACATCGGGGAGCGCTCGCCGGGCGTCGCGGCGCAAAACGAAGTTGAGCTGCTGACCGACCCGCAGTTGCGAGATTTGCTTGCCGCCCACAATGTCCGGCTTACCACCTACGGCGAGTTGGCGGGCATCACGCCGCCATTCGTGGGTAATCCAGACGGCGCCAAAACGGACCCGATTGATCCTCGGACGGTCGGTGAATAAAGCTCCAGGATGTTGAATTCGGCCGCCGTATGGCCGGATTATCAAGACGAAGAAGGTCCGCGAATTTTTGTTTCACCCGACGCCGCCTTCGGATAAACATGAGGGGGACCGGCTTTTAGAACCCGCCCGCGATCGCGCGGGTGCGGACCAGGGAAAGGAGCCACATGCATTATCACGACAGCGCTAACGTACAGACCTCGGCCGAAGTGTATCGCCTGCCGGCGTCCGTCAAGCCGCAGCATTACGACATTCGTCTTGAGCCGGATCTCAGCAACTTCACCTTCGCCGGTGACGAGACCATCGCGATCCAGATTCATGAACCGGTCGATGAGATTCAGCTCAACGCCCTGGAGCTGGAGATCGACCAGGTGACGCTGAGCGGCGACGGCCAAAGCCTGAACGGAAAGGCCCAGCTTGATCCGGTAAACGAGCGCGCCATCCTAAACTTCGGCCGCAAGCTCAGTGCCGGCAAATGGTCGTTGCATATCCGTTTTCGTGGAATTCTGAACGACAAGCTGCACGGCTTTTATCGCAGCCAATACAAGGATCCCTCCGGCCAGTCGCACACCATCGCGACCACCCAGTTCGAAGCAACTGACGCTCGCCGCGCGCTACCGTGCTGGGACGAACCGGCGGCCAAGGCCACGTTCAAGGTGACGCTGGTTATCGACCGCAACCTGGCGGCGATTTCCAATACCGCGATCGAACATGAAAAAGCGCTGGACAACGGCAAAAAGGCTGTGACGTTCAGGCAAACGATCCGGATGTCCACCTACCTGCTCGCCTTCGTCGTGGGCGAGTTCAAGGGCACTGAGCCGGTTGACGTTGACGGCAAGCCGCTGCGCGTATGGCATGTTCCCGGCAAGGAAGCGCTGACCCCCTATGCGCAGCAGATCGGCGCGTTCTCGCTGAAGTTCTTTGCCGAATATTACGGTATCAAGTATCCGGGCGACAAACTCGACCTGATCGCCATCCCCGACTTCGCCGCCGGCGCGATGGAAAACCTGGGTGCAATCACTTTTCGCGAAACCGCCTTGCTGGTGGACGAAAAGACCGCATCGCGCGCCGAGTTGGAGCGCGTTGCCGACGTGGTCTCGCACGAGAACGCGCACATGTGGTTCGGCGACCTGGTCACGATGCAGTGGTGGAACGGTATCTGGCTCAACGAAGCGTTCGCCACCTTCATGGAAATGCTCGCGGTGGACGCCTGGAAACCAAATTGGGAGCGATGGGTCAGCTTCGGGTTGTCGCGCGGCGCCGCGATGGCGGTTGACGGGCTGAACAGCACGCGTTCGATCGAATATCC
This sequence comes from Binataceae bacterium (SeqCode), assembly GCA_035262365.1. GTDB lineage: Bacteria > Desulfobacterota > Binatia > Binatales > Binataceae > JAJPJA01. The sequence continues at coordinate 115,966 of DATFSZ010000008.1, read as the reverse complement.
GGTCCATTCCCCGGCCGACGCCGGGGGAATGTTCGACGTGCTCACCTACGAGAAGGGCGCGTCGGTGTTGCGGATGCTGGAGCAGTACCTCGGCGCCGAGGAGTTTCGGAAAGGTATCTCGCTCTACCTGCGCTCGCATGAATACGGCAACGCCGAAACCAGCGATCTGTGGGACGCGCTGGAGAAATCCAGCCATCAGCCGGTGCGCAAGATGATGGATACCTGGATCTTCCAGCCCGGCTTTCCGATTATCAGCGCGGCCAGGAACGACGGCGGAAAATCCATCAAGCTGAGCCAGAACCGTTTTCTCTACATGCGCGGTGCGGACGAAGCTTCCCAGCAATGGCACGTTCCGGTGATGATCAAAGCGGCGACGGATAAGGGAATCAGCGAGCATAAAGTGCTTCTGACCGCGGCGGATACCACACTTGAGCTGCCGGGCACGGTCAAATGGGTGGTCGTCAACGAGGGCGGTTACGGTTTCTACCGGGTGCGCTACAGCTCGGAGCTGCTGGAGAGTGTGAGCGGCGAGTTGGAGAAGCTGAGCGCGATCGAGCGCTTCGGCCTGGTCAGCGACACGTGGGCCGCGGTGGTTGCCGGACTTGCTCCGCTGCGCGACTTTTTCAGCATGACCAACAAGTTCAGCAATGAGTCCGACCTCAACGTGTGGCGCTCGATACTCGGCGGGTTTGCGTACCTCGACAACGTCGTCGACCAGCGTCATAGACCGGCGCTGCAGGCCGAAGTGCGCAAACTGCTGACCCCTGCCGTGCAGCGGCTCGGATGGGAACCCAAAAAGGGCGAGAGCGATTTGCAAAGCCAGCTGCGCGGGACCCTTATCGGGGCGCTGGGCGTACAGGGCGACGATCCACAGGTGCAGACGCGTGCCCGTGAGTTATACGCCCAATACAAGCGCGAGCCCGGCTCGGTGGACAACAACCTGGTGCCGGCGCTTATCGCAATCGTGGCGCACACCGGAACCGACGCCGATTACCGCGAGTTCAAGGAGCGCTTCAAGACCGCCAAAACTCCGCAGGAGGAGCAGCGTTACCTGTATGCGCTTGGCGACTTCCGCCGGCCCGAAGCTCTGCACGATGTGATGCAGATGACGCTCAACGGCGAGATCCGGACTCAGAATGCGCCCTACGTAATGGCGGAATTGCTGATGAACATCGAATGCCGCTATGAGGCGTGGGCTTTTCTGAAGGCGAACTGGGACAAAATGATGGCGCAGTACCCCGAAAACGCGATTCCGCGGATGTGCAGCGGGATTACCGCGCTGGTCGATCAGCAAAGCGGCGTTGAGGAGTTTTTCAAAACCCACAAGGTCAAGCAGGGCGGCAAAACGATCGAACAGCACCTGGAGCGGCTGCGTATCGCGGTCGCGTTCAAGCAGCGGGAGATAGCCAGCGCGCCCCCGGGTTTGGGGATCAAGTAGCGGGTCGCGCATGGTGGTCGGAGACTCCGGCGCGCTGAAAGACTAATCGAGCTGCGTTAGAGAAAAAGAACCGACACCGAGGCCGAGGCTAGGGGAAGAGTGGATATCTCGCAGCGCCGGCCTCCGTGCCGGATCTCCTACCCTTCAAGGATGTTGGCGAGCGTTCTTACAGCGCGCGCTCGGTTCGAGCCGGGCTGGCGTCGGGCATTCGTGCGGGAGTCATGTTGGCCACCGGAGGCTGAGCAGCAGCCGGTTCCGGCTTGATGCTGACCTCGCGCTTGGTGATTTCCTCAAGCTTGCCTTCGGGCAGTATTTTGAAGACGCGATCGCCCCATCGTACGGTCTTTCCCAGCAGGCTGGCGAACCAGATCCCGGTTATGGAGAAGTCCTTGACCAGCAGCAGGCCGAAGTCCGCGATGGAAAGCGGCAATTTGGCTACGCGAGTTATCATCAAAGCGCCCATTGTCAATCGCGCCGCCACCGCCATCGCGGCGACCGCAATCGAGGTTGGACTGAAGCCGCCTGCGAGCAGCGCAATCAGCGCCCAGAACGGCCCGTGAGTCAGAATCGTGCCCAGGCTGACCGGGCGCACGGTACGATAGGTGCGGGCCCAGCGCAACTGATGGTGCCAGAAGTCCGAAAATGTACGCTCGCCCGGCACGATCGTGACCAGCGCGCTCGACAGGCCGATCTTGTAGCCGCGCTGCACGGCGCGGTTGCCCAGATGGAAGTCGTCGGCCAGCAGGTCTTTGAGCGCCTCGAAGCCACCGATTTCACCCAACACCGTGTTCTTGATCGCGATCGTGGCGCCGAATGCGTAATGCAGCGGTTCGAAGGAGTCTGCCAGAATGGCCATCGGCATGAAATCAGTGTTGATGTACAGCGCCTCCAGCCGCGCACCGGGGTCCCGCCCCGCCGGCCGCGCCCGATATGCGCAGGTGACCAGTCCGGTCCTCTCGTCCGCGTACAAATCGCTCACGACGCGGCGCAGATAATCAGGTTCCACCGCGATATCAGCGTCGCTCAGCACGAACACGTCGGCTCGCGACGCGCGTGGCACCATCTTGATCAGCTTGCCCACCTTGCGGTTTGCGGCGGATGGGTCGCCGCCTACGGTCAGGCTGATTTGGTCGAATCGATAACGGGGCTTGAACGCGAGAGGAATCTGCGCGGCCGGATCTTCGTAGCTGGAAACACCGAACAGGTACTCCTTGCGCGGGTAGTCAACCTCCATGAAGCTCAGCAGGTCGTCCACCAGGCTGTCACTAACGCCGTGAAGCGGCTTCAAAATAGCCACGCGCGGAACTATTTTCGGCAACGGACGGGGCGGTGCTCCGGCGCGCCGATTGAATTTCCAGGCTGCGGCCAGGGTGGCTGCGTAGTAGCCAACCGAGATGCATATTCCGGCCAATGCCAGGCTATATACGATGTTCACTGAAATCCCCCGCGCGCCCACAAACCGCAGCCGTCATGTGGCAATCTGTACCCGATGGAAGGAGGCCTTAAGCCTGCGCTCCCCCTTCTTGGTGATCAAGCCGACGCCGCCTGGGCCCGTCTTTGGCGCATCGTGGAAACAAACTGCATTCCTTCCTTCAACAGGCGCTTGCACTCCTCGGTGGACGTCGCCATCTTGCGTAGCGATTTGAAAATGTAGCGAGGGCGAAAATAGAAGCTGCGGTAGAATCGCTCGACGGAGCTGTAGATTTCGTCCGCGGTTAGTCCCGGATATTTCACCGTGCAGCGCTGATAGCCCGATTCGTCCAACAGCGGATCGACCGCCAGGTAACCTGCCTCAGTCACCTGCCGGAACAATTCGGTTCCCGGGTAGGGCGATGCGAGTGACACCTGGATGGTCTCGCAATCCATCTCGCGCGCAAAGCGCATCGACTCCTCGATAGTATCCTTGGTCTCGCCCGGCAATCCGAGGATGAAGGTGCCGTGAATCAGGATGCCGAGCTTGTGGCAGTCCTGGGTGAAACGCCGGGCACGATCGAGCCCCACACCTTTTTTGATGTTCTTCAAGATCTGCGCGTTGCCGCTTTCATAGCCGACCACGAACAGGCGCAACCCGCCTTCCTTGAGAACCTTCAGGGTTTCGAAATCGACATTGGCGCGCGAATTGGTGGACCAGGTCAGACCAAGCGGCTTCAGCAATTGCGCGATCTTCCGCGCCCGCGGCGGATCGGCGGTAAAGGTGTCGTCGTCGAAGAAGACCTCCTTCATCCTGGGAAACTTGGCCTTCATCGCGGAGACTTCTTCAAACACATTCTCCGGGCTGCGCGTACGGTAGCTGTGTCCCTGCGTGACCTGCGGCCACAGGCAGAAGGTGCACTTCGCCGGACATCCGCGCCCGGTGTAGATCGATACGTAGGGATACTGGCAGTAGGGGCTGTTATACCGAAGGTAGTCGAGGCTGCGTTCGTAAACTTCGGTTACGAAGGGCAGGCGGTCCAACTCCTTGCCGCTCAGCACCGGGCGGTCCGGATTGTGAGAAATTGCGCCATTTTTGCGGTAGCTGATCCCGCCGATTTGGCTCCAATCCATCCCGCGCGCCACCTCCACCATCGAGTGGTCGAACTCCTTGCGCCCGGCGATATCGATAGCATTGGAAACGTTAAGAGTTTCCTCAGGCGCCGCGGTCGGATGGCCCCCGACGAACGCGATCCTCACGTCAGGATTCGCGGCCTTGATCGCCTCAGCGGTCCGGCTGTCCATGCGCAGCGAGGGGGTCGAGGTGTGGATTACCACGAAGTCGTAGTTCTTCGCCTCTTCCACGGTGCGGGCCAGGTTGTAGCCGTGGGGGGGTGCGTCCAGCAGCCGCGCGCCCGGTATCATCCCGGCCGGGTAAGCCAGCCACGTTGGGTACCAAAACGACCACACCTCGCGAGTCGCCTGGTATCTGGAACCCGCCCCGCCGTCGAAGTCTTCATACGAGGGAGGATTAAGGAACAAGGTTTTCATCACGTCCATGCAACGCCCCTCATCAGCATCCTGTCCGCTTGGTTAGTCTGATATTACAAATACATCTCCGACGACGCAAGTTAGTGGTTTGGTTAAGCTCAACAGATGCGACCAGGGAGTAAAAACGGCCCGAGTTTTGCGCAATTAATCGTTCAGATCGGTCTGAAAATCTGCATCTTGAAGCGGGGTCTGGCGTTCGACGGGCGTCGGAGCAGCGATGAACGCAACAGAAGCGCAAAGTCCAGCGAATGTCGTAAGAGCGAACCAAACCAGTCCCAGGGCGGCCGCATCCGCTTTGCCTACACCGGCCATGCCGAAGAGGACGACATAGAGACCTTCGCGCAAGCCCAGTCCATTAAAGGTGAGCGGAACTGAAGCAAGCGTATTGGTGGTAGGCACGCAAAGCAGAAACATCCATGGCGGAATAGTCAGGCCGAGACCCAACGCAAGAATGTACTGAGCCACAACTTGTATCAGGTGAAGAACAAGCGAAAGCAGGATCACGGGAATCAACGCGATCCGACCCTGAAGATATGGCATAAGCATGCTGATAGTCGACGCGATGCGAGGCGGCACGACCTTTTGGAGCGCCGCCGCAGCGGGCATCATAAAGTAGCCCACCGCCGTTGCTGCCCCGATCAGGAAAATTGGTGTGGTTATCGTTCGAGGGAAAACGCCGCGTCCCAGGACGCCAACGCAAACTGCGGTTAACCAGATCAGAGCGAGCAGACCGAAGCCACGGTCAGCAACTACCGACGCCACCGCTTTGCCGATCTCGTGATGGCGTCTGCCCAAATACAATGAGCGCGCCGCATCTCCGCCCACCAGCCCTGGAACGAACAGGTTGGTGAACGATCCGATAAAGAAGAAAAGAAGGAATTCCAGGTAACTCCCCACGAGGCCAATCATCCGCGCCAGCATCTGCCATCGGCAACTCGCTACCATCTGGCCAACCATGTAGATGGCGACCGCGGCGAGGAAATACGCCGGGCGCTCGCGCGTGAGCAGATGAAGCAGTTGCTTCACGTTGATGCGGCTCAGCACGAAGCTGAGGATGCCGAGGCCGAGCACGGCGCGCAGCACATAGCTCCCGATCGCGCGGCGCGCGCGTACGGGCTGGGCGGCTGCCGTCATGGACTGCCGGCCGTGTTCCGCTGGTGCACCGGACATACGTCAGCCCGGCTCCCGGATACTGGCAACGGCCAGTTTATGGCTCTGGCTGGCGACAATCCGCGTCGGCCCCAGTTGCGGGGCGAGACGTTGCAGGTCGGCCTCATCGATTATGAGCACCGCCGAGCGATCTTTGGCCCACAGGCTCAGCAGATCGGCGTCGGAATACAGAAAGTAGCGATCGCGATCGGTGCTGTGCTCCGCGCCAAAGCGCAACTCGCTGAGAAAGGGGCTGGCCAGGATGACGCGGCGCCGAGTGTAAAACGGTATCGCCTGAGGATAGCGATGGTAGTCGATCAGGGTGGCGTCCGGTGCCCGCAACGCCAGTTCCCGGCTTAGCGGTGCCCAGGAATGAAGCGATTCCACAGCGATACGGCCGTAGGTGCCCGTAAGCATCGCCACCGCGACCGCGCCGGCGACTGTCGTCAGCCCTGCTTCGAAGCGCCCACGCACGAACAGCGTCGACGCGGCGGCGCCGCCGATGAGAATGATGACGCCGGTCATCAGAATGATGCGCGCGAGCGTCGGGATATCGCGATTGTGGAAATATCCCGCCGCCGTAAAAACCGCGATACATCCGATCCCGCCAAGGCACAGTGCGGGGCCCATCGCGGTCACGATGGTTGTGCCGGTTAAGGTTCGCTGCGGCAGCTGCGCGCGGCGGGTTTCGATTGCGCCCAGGATACTGTCCGCCAGCAGCAGCGCCAGCGGCGGCAATGCGGGCAGTACGTACGGGATCAATTTTGCTTCCGCTATGGAAAACAATACCAGCACCAGCGCTGACACGATTGCACACCATGAGCGCGCTGGACCGCGCGTTCCCTCGACCAGAAGCAGAGGAGCGCAGACCGACCACGGCAGCAGACCCACGATGATGACCGGCACGAAGAAATAGAACGGCTGGTCATGGCTATAGCTGACAACGAACGCGCGCCGGAAGTGCTCGCCGATTATGTAAAAATCCAGAAAGCCCGGCAGTTTGACCGCGACGATCGCGAACCAGGGGATTGCGATTGCGGCCACCAGCAGCAGTCCCGCGGCGACGTGGAATTTCGCGATCGCGGCGCGCAAATCGCGCTCCAAACAGAGGAAAATAACACCCGACAAAAGGGGAAGCAGCGCGCCCACGGGGCCTTTTGCCAAAACCGCAAACGCCATCGCGAGGTAAAGAGCGATCCACCATCGACCGCCTTCGCGCCATTGAAGAAAGAAGCAGAAGAACGCCACCGACAGCATCGCGGTCAGCAGCATATCTGTGGTGAGCACCTGGGCCATCGCGGCATAAAGTGGATTGGTTATCAGAATGGCGCCCGCGAGCAGCGCGCGGCGATGATCGAATGCGCGCCGTCCGAACCACCAGGTTGCCGCCACGCCGCCCAGAGCGCTCAGCGCCGGTACCAGCCGCGCCGCGAACTCGCTGGTGCCCAGAAAATGAAACGCCAGCGCAGTCGTCCAGTAGAGCAGGGGAGGTTTTTCGATATAGGGAACGTAGTTGAGATGAGGGACGATGAAGCTGTGCGTCGCGAGCATCTCGCGGGCGATTTCCGCGTAGCGCGCCTCGTCTGGCTCCCATAGCCCATAGCTGCCGAGGTGGAAGAAAAAAACCACCAGCGCGAGCGAGCCAAGTGCAGCGGCTTGCATCAGCTCGCGTCCATGCGGCATCGATGCGCGGGCGTCAGCGCGGCTGGACGCTGCCGGAGACAGCGCTGTATGTAACCCACTCGCCATCGTACTGGGCTGACAGTCTATCGGATAAGGAAGATTATAGTGAGACGCTAATAGCCCATCGCGGCGCCGCCTTTGCGCGGGTCGGCTGCGCCGTCATAGCCGTCGGGTGTGATCTGGATCGCTTCTTCGTCACCCAGCGCCGGCACCGTCTTGACCTGAAAGCCCATCGCGGCAAGCGCGCCGCGATCCGCTGCCGGCATCGCTTGTTCGATCACAACCGTGGCGGGAACGTACTGATGATGGATGCGCGGCGAGCGAATCGCCCGCTCGGGATTAAGATGGAAGTCCAGCACGTTGAGCAGCACCTGCAACGTCGCGGTGACGATCGTCGGACCGCCGGAACCCCCTAGCGTGAGCACCGGCGATCCGTCCTTCAGTATAATGGTCGGAGTCATGCTGGACAGCGGCCGCTTGCCTGGAGCGATCGAGTTGGGGCTTGCGCCCCGCAGTCCGTAAACGTTGGCGACATCGGGGGCCAGCGCGAAATCGTCCATCTCGTCGTTGAGAATGATACCGGTCTGAGGCACCGTCATCCGGACGCCAAACGGGGTGTTGATAGTAGTCGTCAGCGACACAATGTTTCCGTCGCCGTCAACCACGCACAGGTGAGAAGTGCCGTGATCGCGAGGAGCTTCGGGCTGCGGATGGATTTCGAGGGCCTTGCGCCGGATTTCGTCGATTCGCTGCGGCGAAAGCAAAAACCCGATTGGGACTTTGACGAAGTCGGGGTCGCCATAGTAGGCGGCGCGGTCGATAAAAATCTGGCGCATCGCTTCCACCAGGCGCGCCAGGTAAGGCGGAGAGTTAAGCCCCAATGCGGCAGTCTTGCCCGGTTCCAGTATCTCCAGCGCTTCAAGCAGCATCCCGCCGCCCGAAGACGGAGGCGGCATCGAGAAAACCCGGTAGCCGCGGTAATCCCGATGCAACGGCGCACGCCATACGGGAGAGTAGGCCGTCAGATCCTCCGCGCTCAGCAAGCCCCCGCGACTTTTGATGAACGCTGCGATCTTCGCCGCCACAGCTCCGTGGTAGAAATCGTCTACGGGATGGTCGCCCAGCGATTGCAGCGTCGCCGCGAGTTGCGACTGTGTAATCGGCTCGCCTTCCCCGCGCGGGGTGCCGTCGAGGTGCAGAAAAACGGATTTAAGCCCGTCGTCGCGGGCGAGGTCGGGAGCCGTACGCGCGATTTCCTTTGCCAGATGCTCTCCGCAGGGAAAGCCATTATGCGCAAGGTCGATTGCGGGTTGGGCATCGCGTGAAAAACTGAGCTTGCCGAAGCGCTTGAGTGCCGCGTAAAGTCCGGCGATTTCACCTGGAACGCCAATCGCGAGTGGACCGCTGCGCAACAGCCTTTCATCCGGTTTCCCATCGCGCGTGTAGGTTGACGCGGTCACAGCGCGCGGCGCCTTTTCGCGATAATCGAGGGCATAAATTTTGCCGGTTTTCCTGATGTAGATCAGCATGAAGCCGCCGCCGCCGATTCCGCACGAAGACGGGTTGGCGACTCCCACCGCCAACGCCGTCGCGACCGCCGCGTCAACCGCGTTGCCGCCGGCCTTTAAAATCTTGACTCCGGCGTCGGTCGCCAGTGGATGTTCCGCGGCGACCATCCCATTTTTGGCGATAACCGCGGCGGCGGGCCGGGCCGCAACTGTGGCGAGGCACAACCCCGCGACCATATAGAGACTGGTTTTCCAGATCCGGTTCATTGTCACCTGAAACGAGCGGCGCCGGCGCCTTTTCGGCAGTGCCGAAGCATCAGGGCCGTCCGCATGCGTCCTGCTGTTACTAACAGCCCTCCATATTGGAGGAAAGTACCGCCGGGCTTTTGTCGGGTGACTTCACGGCGCAGTTCGGCTAACTTCAGTTGCGACAAACCGGGCGCCCGATCTGCGATTGCGGCGCCGCAAAAGGCGGAGCGAATATGCCGGCACAACATTTTTTCGCGCAGCAACCCTCCGACGCGGGGCTCGATGAAGCCAAGGTCCAGGACCTGTTCGACCGTGCAGAGCGTGAAGTAGCCGAAGGGCTTCTGCCATCGTGCCAGATCGCGATCGCGCGCAGGGGAAAGATCGGCGCGATGCGCACCTTCGGCCGCGCCGTCCAAGGCGGAGTCGAAAAGCCCGCCACTGACCAGACCCTCTATATCGTCTTCTCATGCACCAAGGCGATCATGGCGTCTGCGGCATGGCTGCTGATCGGGGAGGGCAAACTGGATCCGTCGAAGCGGGCGGCGGAGTACGTTCCGGAGTTCGGCACCAACGGCAAGGAAGTGGTGACGGTTGAGCAGTTGCTGATCCATACTGCGGGCTTTCCCGATGCGCCCTATGCGCAGGATGGATGGCTCGACCGCAACAAGCGCCTTCAGAGCTTCGCCAAATGGCGCCTGCAATGGCCACCGGGAAGCAAGTACATGTATCATCCGACTTCCAGCTTGTGGGTGCTTGCGGAGATTATCGAGCGGCTGACCGGGTTGGATTTCCGCGAGTTCGTACACCGCCGTATCGCCACGCCGCTGGGTTTGCCGGGACTCCGGCTCGGAGTTCCCCGCGACGAAAGCGCGCGGGTTGCCGACCTGATGTATGTCGGCGAACCGCTCAAGCCCGAAGATTGGACCCGGATGGGCCTGCCGGTGCCACCTGAAACGGAGGTTACGGAAACCGCGATTTTGGGCTTCAACCTGCCCGAGGTGCGCGAAGCCGGCGTGCCCGGCGGCGGCGCGATTGCGACTGCTGCGGACATGGCCCTCTTCTACCAGGCCTTGCTTGCGGGAGGAAAAGCATACGACGGCACGCCTATATGGAAGGAGGAAACCCTGCGCGACGCGATGCGGGTGCGGACTGAAGGCTACGTCGATCCGGTGTTCGGTCTGCCACCCAATCGGGGGCTCGGCGTGGTGATCGCGGGCAGCGACGGCAACGGCAACCTGCGCGGCTTCGGTCGCACCAACTCGCCCACCGCCTTCGGCCACGGCGGTGCCGGCGGTCAGATCGCCTGGGGCGATCCGGCCACCGGAATCTCAATGGGGTACTGCACCAACGGATTCGACCGCAACGACATCCGCCAAGGCCGCCGCGGCGTGGCAATCTCCAGCCGCGCCGCCGTTTGCGCACTGGAATAGAGCTCGAAAATGAGTGCGCGGTTCTTAGTCGCGAAACGGATTGCTGATCATGATCGTTGCCTCGCGGGCGGCGCCGGTGCCTACCATGGCAAGCTGGACGCCGGTTAGTTCAGCGATCCGCTCCAGGTAGCGGCGGGCTGCAGCGGGCAGGTCCGTAATCGACCGGGCCCCTTGCGGGCTCTGGGTCCATCCGGGCAGGTCCTCGTAAAGCGCACGCGCCTTGTCCAACCCAAGTCGTCCCGGCGGCATCTCCTCGTAGCGCTTGCCGCCGCGCTCGTAGGCAACGCAGATTCTGACCGGATCGGTTCCGGTCAGGACGTCCAGCTTGGTCAGCGCCAGGCCCCACGCTCCGTTGAGGCGCAGTGCATGGCGTGCCGACACCGCGTCGAACCATCCGATTCGCCGCGGACGGCCGGTCGCGCTGCCGAATTCGTCGCCTTCCTCGCGCAGGCGTTTGCCGACTCCGCCCTTGATCTCCGTTGGGAATGGACCTCCGCCCACCCTCGTCGTGTAAGCCTTGCTGATTCCGAGCACCGCATCCAATTTTCCGGGCGGCAGACCGGCTCCCGCATAGGCGGCGGACGCAATACAATTGGACGAAGTTACGTACGGATAGGTGCCGTAGTCGATGTCCAGCATCGCGCCGTGCGCACCCTCAAACAGGATGCGCTGGCCGGCCTGCTGCGCCGAACAGAGAAAGCTGGCCGTGTCCGCCATCAAGGGGACCAGGCGCTTGCGCACCGTCTTCATCTGCGCAACCAACTCATCGGCCTTGATCGGTTTGGCCTTGAGCACAGCCTTCAGATAGGCATTCTTGTCGGCCAGATTCCGTTCCAGCTTTACGGTAAAAGACCGGAAGTCAACCAAATCGGCAAAACGCAACCCGCTGCGCGCCACCTTGTCCTCGTACGCGGGTCCGATTCCAAAACCTGTAGTGCCGATCGCGTTGCGGCCCAGGCGCGCCTCGCGCCCGCGATCGATCGCGCGATGATACGGCATCACCATGTGCGCGTCATAGCTGAGTTTGAAGCTGTGCTCGCCGCCCAAAAAACCGCTGGCCCGCAGGTTATCGATTTCCTCGATCAACGCGAAAGGATCCACGACGGTGCCGCTGCCGATTACGCAGGTCTTGCCCTGATGCAGCGCGCCGGCGGGAACCAGCCGGAGGATGAATTTCCGTCCCTCAACCACCAGCGTATGAGCGGCGTTGTTGCCGCCCTGGAAACGGACCACGATGTCGGCGTCGGCGGCCAGCAGATCGACGATCTTGCCCTTACCCTCGTCTCCCCATTGTGTGCCGACTACGGCCACTGTTTTCATTGGATAGCGAACCTCGATGCGCGACGCGCCCGTGACAGTGTGCGGGTGCGTATGAGCTAAATCAACCGCGTTACGAGCCTTGTTGAAGGATTATTTCCGGTCGGGGCGACGCCGTGCTGTTCAAAGTCTGATCAAGGTGGCCGAGGTGATCGCCGGCAGCGCCCGGAGCTCTTCGAGCACGGAGGGCGGAGCCGGGCCGTCGATTTGCACCAGGTTGATGGCCATTCCGTTCTTGCGGTCGCGCCCCAAGGCAAGGCCCGCGATATTGACGTTGTTGCGCCCCAGGAGAGTACCCACCGCGCCCACCACGCCCGGGACGTCGCTGTTGCGGCACAGGATGAAGTAGCCTTCCGGCACGGCTTCGACCCTGAAGCCGTCGATCCTGATTATCCGTAGCGCACGGTTGCCGATCAGCGCTCCCGCAACCTCGTAGGTTTCTGCCTGCGTTCTCACCGTCAGCGTCAGCGTGTTGATATAGTCGGTGGCTTCGCGCGATCTGGTCTCCACCACCTGGATACCGCGTTCGCGCGCAATAAACGGCGCGTTGACGTAATTCAGCGATTCATCCAGAAAACCGCTGAGCAACCCCTTCATGACCGCCGCGGTGATTGGCTCCGAGTTGAGGCTGGCAGCCTCTCCGCCGAGGCCTACCGTCACCTGGCTCGGGGCCTCGTGAATAATCTGCGCGGCCAGGCGCCCCAACTGCTCGCCCAGTTTCAGATGCGGTCCCAGTATCTGGAGTTCCTTGGCAGTCAGGGTGGGAATATTGACCGCCTGGCGAATCGCGCCATTGAGCAGGAAATCGGTGATCTGCTGCGCGATATCGATCGCCACCTGAACCTGTGCCTCGCCGGTGGCAGCGCCCAGATGCGGAGTCGTTATTACGTTGGGCAGCTTGAGCAGCGGATGGTCCGGCGGCGGCGGCTCCTCCACGAATACGTCGAGCGCAGCGCCGGCGACCTTGCCCGTCTTCAGTGCCTTGAGCAAAGCGGTCTCATCGACGATCCCGCCCCGGGCGCAGTTGATAATCCGCACGCCGGGCTTCATGCGCGTGATCGCCGCGTCGCCAATCATGCCGCGCGTTTCCTCGGTCAACGGAGTATGCACCGTGATAAAGTCGGAACGCTCGTAGATTTCAGTCAGGCTCACCTGTTCAATGCCGAGTCGGGCGGCGGCGGCCGCGGCCAGCATCGGATCGTAACCGATAACCTTCATCTTCAATCCGGCCGCGCGGTCGGCGACGATTCTGCCAATATTGCCGAGTCCCACCACGCCCAGGATCTTGCCGCACACCTCGATGCCGAGGAATTTCTCCCGTTCCCAGCCTCCGCGCTTGGTCGAGGCGTCGGCGGCCGGGATGTGCCGCGCCAGCGCCATCATCATCGAGATGGCGTGCTCGGCCGTGGTGACGCTGTTGCCCGACGGACTGTTCATCACCACGATTCCGCGTCGGGTCGCCGCCTCCAGGTCGACATTGTCGACCCCAACCCCAGCGCGTCCAATCACTTTCAGCGAATGCGCGCGTTCGATTACTTCGCGGGTAACCTTGGTTGCGCTGCGCACCACCAGGGCGTGATAGGGCTCGATGATTTCCGCCAGTTGCTGGGATGAGAGGCCGGTTTTGACGTCCACGGCCAGAGCCGAGTTGGCGCGCAGCACCTCGATCCCCTTGGGGGAGAGGGTGTCGCTTAGCAGGACACGATGGGTTCCCATGACAGATATCAGGCGCCGGAGGCGATTTCAGTCTGAGCCGCGGCGACTCCGGTGCCGCTGTGGAAGTCATAGCCTTCGCGGCGAAGCGCCAGCTCCAGCGCCCCGATCGCGACCAGAATGTCCAACGGTGCGATGTGCCCCATATGTCCGATTCGCACCAGCTTCCCCTTCATCTGATCCTGCCCGCCCTGCACTGTAACTCCAAGTTCGTCGCGCATGTGGCGCACCAGCCGAGACCCGTCGATTCGATCGGGCACCATCATGCCGGTCACTCCCGGCGCTGGATTTTCCGCCGCCAGCAGATTCAAGCCCAGCGCGGTGGCCGCGGCCCGGGTCGCGTGGGCCATCAGGCGATGGCGTGCGAACACCGCGGGCAGGGTCTCGGCGTGAATCATCTCCAGACTCTTGTTCAGTCCGAAGATCAGCGAAATAGCCGGCGTGTAGGCCGTCGTGTGTTCGTCGCGTTGAGCCTTCAGCTCGCGATTGAGGTCGAAGTAAAAGTGGGGCGAGCGCAGCTTGGCGGCGCGCGCCCAGGCGCGGGGCGACAGCGCAATAACTCCCAGGCCTGGCGGCAGCATCAGCGCCTTCTGACTCCCGGTAATCAGCGCATCGATTCCGCACTCGTCCATCTTTTGCTCAAAGACGCCGACCGAAGTGATTCCGTCAACAATCAGCATCACATCGCGCCGGCGGGTGATCGCGGCGATTTCCTCGACGGGATGAACCGCGGTGGTCGAAGTCTCGCTCGCCTGTAAAAGGACAGCGCGTGCCTCAGGGTTGCGCCTCAACGCGTCTTCTATCTGACCCGGTTGCACGGCGCATCCCCAAGCCACCTTGACTTCGTGCGCGGTAATTCCGAACGAGCCCAGAATACGGCCCCAACGCTCGCCGAACTTTCCCCCGTCCACGTATATGGCGGCTTCGCCCGGAGCCAGCAGGTTTGTGACCGCCGCTTCCATCGCGCCGGTACCCGAAGAGGCTAGCAACAGCACCTCCTCCCGTGTGCCCATCAGCGGTTTGAGCCGCTGGCGCGTCTGGTCGAGAACGGCGCTGAACTCGGGCGTCCGATGGTGAATGATCGGCCGGGCCATCTCCAGCATCACTTCCGGCGGTACCGGGGTGGGACCCGGGGCGAATAGATACTTCTTAAACGGGGGCACTTTGAGATCGTTGGGTCTGATTCTTTCGGAAGCCGCCTGATTCGGCCTGAAAATCAGGATAGCTTGGATATTCAGGCGAGACTATACGCTAACCCAAGGTCGGAGCTCGGCGATTAAACGTTTGCCGACAACGACGCACCTTGCGTGGCTACCCAGCCCGAACGGCCCGGAAGATAGCCTCGCACAACCGGACAAACCGGCAGCGACTCGCCGTCTAGGCGCGAGGCGACCGCTTCCAGCCGGAGAAATTCGGCGCCTGCCTGTTTGAGTTCGCTCACCAGCGTCGTAAAGCTCCTCAACTGCCCAATTCCCTCGGTTTCGGCGTGCACGGTATGAACATTCAGGCGGTCGGCCTTCATTTGATCTATATAAAAGCGTGCCACGGCGGTCGTGTTTGGCAGCTTCTCACGCCCCAAGACTTCATCCAGCGTAGGCAACGTGGTTGGAATCTCCGGCGTCGATATCATTTCCCCATCAATTTGCGGCCTGAACGGCGCCGTGCCCCGTGTGTCGCTGGAGTATAAGAACCCGGCGCGATCCAACTGGCGCATGGCGGTAGGATTAGTGCGCCAGCCCGGAGCCGCCCATCCGCGCGGCTCCGCGGCGAAGATTGCTCGATACACCTCCAAGGCGTCCTCCAATTCGTGCTCCACTCCCTGCGTTCCAAGCTCGTCGATTCGATCCTGCCAGCGCACGTGGTCGTAGCCGTGAACGCCGACTTCGAAGCCTTGCGCGGTCAGGTCTCGCAGTATGTTTGGAAAGGCTATCGCAACCGGCCGGGCCTTGAGCAAAGTTCCGGACAGAATCGTCCGCCATCCGTACATCGACACCGCGCGCGTGCGGAACATCTTGGACAAAAAGCCGCGATTGGTTATCACGCGGCGGATGGCCTTGCCCGAGTTGTCCGGGCCCATCGCGACAAAAAAAGATGCCGTGACCCCCTCACGCAGTAACGCCTGCGCCATCGCCGGGACGCCGGTTTTGAGTCCCTCGTGCGTATCGACGTCGATTTTGAGCGCTACCTGCACTTCGACGTCCTGGGTTTAACCGGGCCACAAGGATGGAATTGGCGGCGCGCGGCACGGGCGCGCTCAAGCGCCTCATGCGCGCGCATTCTCGCTCCTGAACCATTCGATCGTGCGGATCAGGCCATCGCGCAGCGAGACCTTGGGCGTGCATCCGAGCAGCGTGCGCATCTTGGTGTTGTCGGGTACGCGGCGGGGAATATCTTCGTAACTCTTCCCGTAGACCTCTTCCTGGCTGACGAACCTGATTTTGGAGCGCGTGGAGCCGAACAGCTCCAGCATCAGCTTGCCGAAATCCAGTACCGTCGTCTCCAGGTCCGAGCCGATGTTGATTGCCTGCCCGTCAGCGTCCGGGCTCAACCCCGCCGCCATGGTCGCGTCAATCGCGTCACTGACATAGGTGAAGCATCGGGTCTGCTTGCCGTCGCCGACCACGGTCAGGTCGGCGCCGCGCAGCAGTTGCCCCATGAAAATCGTGAACAGACGCCCGACGTCCAGCTTGTCCAGCCGCGGTCCGTAGATGTTGAAGTAGCGCACCACGGTAACCGGCAGACCGAGCTTGTGATATGCGAAGCAGAAATGCTCGCCCACTGCCTTGGAGGTCGAATAGCACCATCGGTCCACGGTCGTGGCGCCGAGGACGCGATCGTCGTCTTCCTTCCACGGTACTTTCGGATTGCGCCCGTAAACCTCAGAGGTCGAACTGAAGACCATCCGCTTGTTGTACTTGTAGGCGGCTTTAAGAACGTTCTGAGTGCCGTTGACGTTGACGTTGAGGGTTTCGTAAGGATCGGCCACGTAGTGCTCGACCCCGACCACGGCCGCCAGATGGTAGATGAGATCGACTTTGGAGACCAATCCGTCAAGCAGTTCGAGATCGAATACAGAATCATGGACATAGTGAAAGCGCGGATTGTCCAGCAGATGGCGCACCTTGGCGATTGAACCGGTGTCCAGAACGAAGACCTCGTCCCCGCGCCCGATGAAACCCTCGCCGAGGTGAGATCCTAAAAATCCAGCGCCGCCGGTGATTAAAACTCGCATGGCAATCTAATTAAACAAGTTTCAGAGTTGCTTCAACGTATGCTTCCTGAGCGTTCAGTTCGCCGAGAATCTCGCTTGCCGACCCTTCTGGCCCACCGTCGAACTGAACTCGACTTAAGAATACGCTGCCTGCTCCGGCCGATACCTGCAAACCCGACACTCCCCTTTCAATGATTTGTCCGGGTTCGCCCAGGCGGCCCTGTTCGGAGCCGATCGATGCTTCCCAGACGAACAGCTTGCGCCCCGCGGCCGTGCAGAACGCCCCTGGATAGGGATGAGTCACGGCCCGCACGAGGTTGAAGATCCGCCGCGCCGGCCAATTCCAGTCGATTCGTCCGTCGGCGGGGGTGCGGCGGCCAAAATAGCTGCCCGCGCTCAAGTCCTGCCGGCGGCGCGGTGCGCGTCCCGCCACGATCAGCGGATGGAACCGGGTGATCAGTCCCGAGGCCAACGGCGTCAGCTTGCGCGCTAACGTCAGCGCCGTATCGGTGTCCTCGATTGCGACGGTTTCCTGCGCGACGATATCGCCGGCGTCGGTGCGCGCCACCATGTAATGAAGGGTCACGCCCGTTTCACGCTCGCCGTTCACCAGCACCCAGTTAACCGGCGCGCGCCCGCGATAGGCCGGCAGTTTCGATGGATGCATATTGAATGCACCGATCGACGCGCAGTCCAAAATCTCACTTGGCAGCAGGCGGCGATAATTGAAAGAATAGATAATCGCCGGGGACCATGCGCTCATTGTCGCGACGTGGCCGGCGCCGAATGCCTCCTCGGTATAAACCGGGATGTTGCGCTCCGCCGCGAGCCGCGCGCATGAGCGCCACCATATCTCCTCACCGGGGTCATCCCGATGGGTGAACAGCGCCCGAATCGGCGCACCCAATTCAAGCAGGGCTTCGAGACACGTGTAGCCCAACTCGTGATATCCGAACACGACGCAGGGCGCCCGCTCGAAGGTGATTTGCGATTGCTCAGGCAAGACCAGACCGATGCGCCCGGGAGTCAGGGTGCGGGGCGGCCTTCGTGCACGGCTCGCACCAGATAAGTCGGACGGCGGCGCACTTCCAGGTAGATGCGGCCGACGTACTCACCGATCAGTCCCAGCGCCAGGAATAGCAGTCCGACGAAGAAGAACAGCACCGCGAACAGGGTCCACATCGCGCCTTCCTGCTGGGGGCCGTAGATTATCCGATGGCCAGCCAGGGCGCCGGCGAAGGCGATATCGAGGATGGCGATGGCGATGCCGGTCAAGCTGAGGATCTGGATGGGCAGCAGAGAGAAGCCGGTCACCAGGTTGAGGCTGAGCTGCGCCAGGCGCAGCAGGTTGTATTTCGATTGGCCTCCGGCGCGCTCCTCGTGGCCAACCGGGATTTCCGATACCCGCTTGGCAAAGCTGTTGGCCAGGGCCGGGATGAAGGCGGCCTTCTCGTCGCATTCGATCACCGTATCGACGATATGACGGCGGTAGGCCCGCAGCATGCATCCGTAGTCGTGCATCGGCACGCCGACGATCAGTGAGGTCACCCGGTTGTGCAGGCGCGACGCCACCCGGCGGTAAGCCTGATCCTGGCGCTCCGCGCGCCATCCGCCGACGACATCGTTGCCGGCGGCGATGGCGTCGAGCAGCCGCGGAATCTCTTCGGGTGGATTTTGCAAGTCGGCGTCCAGCGTCACCACCACCGCGCCGCGGCATTCGCGAAAGCCGGCCAATATGGCGGCGTGCTGGCCGAAGTTGCGGGCCAGTTCGACAACCCGCACCCCGGCATGATTGGCAGCGATTTCGCGCAGCATTTCCAGCGAACGGTCGCGCGAGCCATCGTCCACGAAGATCACTTCCCAGTCCACGATGTTTGCCAGGACCGCGCTCAGCCGCTGCCACAAAGCGGTGAGATTGGCCGACTCGTTGTAGACCGGGATCACGATCGAAACCAATCCTGCCGGGGCTTTGGAAATCTGCTCCGCTATCGCCAGCCTGCCTGGCGGGGCTAAATTGCCTGGACTGGATGCCATCGAACGCTCTGATTGTTCAACTTGGGCATTCTGGCAGAGGCGAGAGACCAATTAAAGGTGGGTTTGGGATGATAATCCCCGGTCGCGCCTGAATCTCCGGACTGGCCATGGATGAAAAAAACTCTTTACTCCCACCGGACGTGCGCCCCATCCTGAATCAGGGCGAAACCATCTGAGGATTGAATTCAAATGAATCTGGAAGCGGGGTTTATCGGCCTGGGTTCGATGGGTTTACCGATGGCGGAGAATCTCCTTGCTGCGGGACTGAAGCTCACGCTCTTCAATCGCACTGCCGCCAAGGCGCATCCGTTGATCGCCAAGGGTGCGATTCTGGCCGCGGTTTCTGGTGACACGGCTAAACCTGGCGGCGTTGTGATGACGATGCTTGCGGACGACGCGGCGGTAGAAAGCATGGTTGTGGGAGACGACGGCCTCGCAGCGCGGCTCGCGCCGGGTGGAATCCACGTCTCAATGAGCACGATCGCACCATCCACCGCGCGCAAATTGGCACGCTATCATGAAAAGCGTGGGAGCATTTACCTGGCCTCGCCCGTCTTCGGTCGTCCGCAAAACGCCGCGGCCCGCCAACTCGTGGTATGCACGTCCGGCCCGGCTGCAGCAAAGAACCAGGTCCGCCCGCTGCTGGAGGCGATTGGCCGTGCAATCTATGACTATGGCGAGGAACCCGGCGCCGCCAACGTAGTGAAACTGGCGGGGAATTTCCTGATTGCGGCGGCGATTGAAGCGATGGCGGAGGCGTTCACGATCGTTGAACGAAACGGAATCGATCGGTTGAAGGTCGCGGAGATGCTGGGCAAGACGCTGTTTGCATGTCCGGTTTATCAGACTTATGGAGATATGGTAGCAGCCAAGCGCCACACGCCGGCGGGCTTTAAGCTGCCGCTTGGCCTTAAGGACGTGGAACTCGTGCTGAAGACCGCTGGCGAAGCGCGCGTTCCGGCTCCCACGGCGGCTGTCGTGCGCGAGCGGATAGTCGCCGGACTCGCGCACGGACGCGAGGAGATGGATTGGTCGGCGCTGGCGCTGGGTGTGCTCGACGACGCTGGAATAAAGTAAGACGTCGAATCGGAGAACCTAACGCGGTCACCGGTCCAGTGAAACTATCTTGCGGCTCTGTCTTCCAACCGGCGCCCTGCGATTGACTGTCAGCGCCGCCCTCTAGGAAACTTTGTCGTCGTGACCTGGTGGGATAGCCGATTGGCCCGTGTGGCGCTGTGCGTCACGATTGCCTGCCTGCTTTATCTCCCCCGCCTCGGCGATGCCGCTTTGTGGGAGCCTGATGAGGGGCGCTATGGGGAAATCGCGCGCGAAATGCTTGTGAGCGGCGACTATGTCACCCCGCGCGATGACTGGGTGCGCTACTTCGAAAAGCCCCCGCTGGTTTACTGGATCACGGCCGCGTCAATCCGGGTTCTGGGGTGTGGCGAGACCGCCGTGCGCCTCCCGGTTGCATTCGCCAGTATCGCGCAAATCGCGATAGTCGAGGTTCTGGCCGAGTCAATGTTCGGCGCATGGGCCGGTGTTGGCGCGGCGATTTGCCTTGGCCTGAGCCCTTTGTTTTTCGCGTTCAGCAGATTTCTGACCCTGGATCCAATTCTCGCCATGTTGGTTACCGCGGCGTTGGCCAGCTTCTATGCCGCGTCGCTCAAACCGGCCTTCAGCGCGGGGACCAGGTGGCTTTACGCGGCGGCTCTGTTCGCGGCGTTAGGTATGCTGGCCAAGGGTCCGGTGGCCTTGGTGCTAACCGGCACGACCGCGCTGGTCTATTTGCTAGTCGAAGGGCGGGGCAGGGAGCTGGTCCAGATTCCCTGGCTTGGATGCGGACTGACAGTTGCCGCCGTCAATCTGCCATGGTTCGCCGCCGTGTCGTGGCGCAATCCGGGTTTCATCAGCTTCTTTTTTGTTCACGAGCATCTGCAGCGCTATGCCGTCAGCACCGAGCATCAATGGGGCCCTTACTTTTTCATCGTGGTTGTGGCCGCGGGTATGTGGCCATGGATTTGCTTCGTTTCGATTTCGATCCGGGACGCGTTCAAGCCGGGCCAACGAAATGATGACGCCAAATGCGGCTTGCGCTTCGCGCTGATATGGTTCGCCGTGGTTTTTGTCTTCTTCACCATTCCGCGCTCCAAGCTAGGCTCCTACATCCTTCCGGGTATCCCAGCCGCGGCGGTCGCGGCTGGTTACGGCATCAGTCGCCTGCCTCGGATCGATCCGCGCCGGGTGTCGCGGATTCTTGCCGCCGTCGCGTCGATCGATGTCATCGTTGTGCTGGCCGCGATAATCGCAGCTACCCGGGTTCGGGAAGTGCGCGCGGTTCCGGCGCTTCGACCGGACCTGCTGGTCGGGGTCGGCGCGATGGCGCTGAGCGCGGTCGCGGCATTCGCGTTGTGGCGCCTGGCGGCCGGCGCAATACCAGCGATTGGCATGATTGCACTGGGCATGATCATCGCCGTTGGAGCGATGGTTAAGGCGCGGGGGGACGCGGCCGCTTTGAACTCGTATCGAAACCTCGCCTCGGCGATCGCCCGCGAACTCCGGCCCGGCTGCGTGATGGCGTCGTACCGCCATCATGTCCAGGCGCTGCCGTTTTACACCGGATGGCGCGAGGTGCTGGTCAGTTATCGGGGCGAACTGGCGCCGTGGGGATGGAGCCCCGAGGCCGCGCCGAGCTTTATCGCGACCGACGACGCCCTGCGTGCGCGCTGGAGTTCTGGCGCCTGCGTTATCATGGTGATCAATCGGCGCGACCTCGCCGGCTTTGGCGCGACTTTGGATCCGGCGCCGCGCCGGATTGCGGAGGAGGGAAAGAAGCTGGTGATCACCAATCTCCCGGAGGGTCGATAGGGGCTCGCAATTTAAAGCACCGATCTTTGGACATTTTGTGCGTTTTGTGTCATATAATTGGCGGTGCGGTTGAGATGAGGTGTCGTGTTATGGATAGGTGTGGCCGGCGTGGTTTCTGCCTTTTGTCAGTAAAAAGCCTGACCAAAACCAACAGTTCTCCCGATGCGCGAGCATTACGCTGTGATCGGTGAAGCAGATGGAAGCCAATAAACTGGAGCACGATCTGTTAAACAGCTGCGGATACGGAGAAGAGGCCGAACCGGCACGCAGCGTTGGCGCGATTTTGCGCTCGGCGCGTGAGGACCGGGCGCTGACGATTCGCGAGGTTGCGGAGCAAATCCGGATTCCATCCGGTTACCTGACGATGCTCGAGGCCAACGATTATGGTGCAATTGCCGACGAATTGTACCTGCTGCCCTTCGTACGCAGTTACGCGGACTTCCTCGACCTTGATGCGGGCGCGCTGGCGAGCCGCTTCTTGCGCGGCATCCAGCCGTTGGAACGGTTTGCCGAACCTGTCCCAGAGCCGGCTGAAGAGCACATCGCCGGACACAGCCGATGGTTTACCACCGCGGCGGTGATGTTGTTCGTTGCGATCGCGCTTTATCTCGTAGGATTGAAATAGCCGCGCGCTTTCGCCTCCCGCCGATCGTTTTACCTGTATCGGGCGCCGTGTCATCGCGCCAGTGTTGTCACATTTCCTCGCCGGTATCTCCGGCGATGTCACGCCCGGAGCATCATCTGAACCGGAAGTTGCAGGCAAAAACCCTTCCGGCGACCTGCTTGTGTGGACAACGATGACCCTCAGCGGCACGCGGTGCGGTCGAGGCTCGTTGTATCAGGTATGCGGCGATGCTTAAAAATGATCCGGTATCAGCATGCCGATCGAATACGAAGTGCGCGGCCGTGACCTGCTGTGGATGAGGAATCCGTTCACCAGGGTCATCTCCTATGTTGTGGACCTGCGCGACAAGAGCTTTTCCTTCACCCTCGGAGCTCGCGCCTTCACGGCGCCTCCGCCCACGCATACGGATGCAGAGCGGATGGCGAGGGCCAAGGCTGGCTGTCCGTTTTGCCCGGGCAACGAGTCCAAAGCGCCTGCCGAATTGATCCGCATCAAGCCTGAGCAAGTTCCCGGCTGGGACGGCGACCCGGCCAGCCCATGGGCATTGCGCGTCTTCAACAACCTCTTTCCGCGCATCCCGGCCGAACTTACCGGCGGGCGCAATGAGTCGTACGTCGTGGTCGAGGATTCGCGCCATTTTCTGCCCGACGCGCGCGGACCCGGCGACCTGCTCTTTACCGGCGCGCTAAGCGAAGCTCACTTCGTCCGCCTGATGGAGGTAAACGCGCAGGTCGTTGAACGTTCTCTCAGCAACCCTACCGTGCAATCCGTCGTTGTACGCAAAAACCAGGGACCCGAGTCGGGCGCTTCCCAGCCGCATATCCATCAGCAGATTATCGGCTCACCCGTATGCTTGCCGGCGGCCGACGTGGAGCTGCGCGCGGAGCGGTCGGATCCGACATTGTGGGACGATCTTCTCAGGGTGATGAAGGAGCTGGATCTGACCATCGAGAACGGGCCAGACGTAGTGAGCTACGCCAGTCCCGTTGGTGCGTTCCCTCGCTCCTATGACGTGGTGATGCCGGGACATCGAAAATTGCTCCACCACCTTGAGGGCGAGGGCTTGCGGACTTTTGCGCGGGCGATCCATCGCATCCTGAGGTTTATCGGACCGCTGCCGCTGGACTACGAAATCCATCAGGCACACGGACTTCCTCTTCACGCTCACATCAACGTGCGCCGGTTCCCCTACTCCAACGTTGCGGGCACGCTCAATCTGCCCCAGGGGATATTCGACTCCGTTGCGATTCTGCGGCGCATGCAGGGCGGCGGCTAAAACACTGCCGCATGGCCGTTAGCTATGAGTGACAGCTCGGAGCTGCGTAAAATCGAGCTGCTTGACTGGGAGCGCATCGAGCAGTCGCTCGAAGCCAGTGGTTATGCAACCACTCCGCCGATCCTCGACTCCCGCCGATGCGCGCAGTTGATTGCTCTTTATCCGCAGCGCGAGCGGTTCCGCAAAAAGATCGACATGGCGCGCTTGCGCTTCGGCGTCGGCGATTACAAATACTTCGCCGATCCGATGCCGGCCGTCGTAGAGCAATTGCGCGGCGCTTTCTATCGCAGGCTGGCGCAGATCGCCAATCGCTGGCGGGATGCGCTTGATTCGTCGGCCCCTGCTCTGCCGTCCGATCTCGCGGGATATCTGCGCTTGTGCGCCGGACGCGGCCAGACGAAGCCGACGCCGCTGATGCTGCGCTATGAAGCGGGCGGCTACAACTGTATGCATCAGGATATCTACGGCGAAATGATTTTCCCGCTGCAAATTACTGTGGCGCTGAGCCGCCGCGAGACCGACTATACCGGCGGGGAATTTCTGCTGCTGGAAGATCGCCCGCGCGCCCAGGCCCGATGTTCAGCGATCAACCTGGAACGCGGCGAGGCGATAATTTTTCCTTCCAGTTTCCGCCCGATTCAGGGTGCGCGCGGATACTACCGGGCGAGGATGCGTCACGGCGTCAGCCCGTTGCGCAGTGGATTGAGGTTCACGCTGGGAATCATCTTTCACAACGCGGCCTGAGCTACCGCGGTAGGCAGATGCGGCAAGCGCTCATTCCAGCCTGTCCAGCCGCTGCCGCGTCGCGAAACAACAGCGCATTTGTGCGGCTGGAGCGCGCCAGGGCGCGGCAGCCGGAGCGGCAGAAGATTTGGGTGTTCCGATTTGCCCAAACCGCGCCCTGCTCCGCGACCATTCCCGTCGCCGTGAACGAGAAACCCTCCACCTGCAGCAGCCTGTGCTTGACATCCAGACCGCCTCCGTAGCCCCCAAGGCTCAGGTCGGAGCGGAGTACGCGATGGCACGGCACGTAAACCGGGATAGGATTGTCATGCATCGCGCCGCCGATCGCTCGCGGGGCACGCGGCGCGCCAGCCCACGAAGCCAGGGATGAATAGGTGAGTATCGCGCCTGGGCCGACGCGCAGCAGAAGCTGCAGCACTCGGCGCTGGAAAGGCGATTTGACCAGACTCAGGTCAAGGCTGCTGCGCAGCGCCGTTTCGTCGCCAGCCATGAAACGGATCAACTCGTCGGCCACGCCCTGTGCGGCGCGGTCATCCGCGATAAGATCGAAGTCCCGGCTTAGCGTTGACATTGCGAATTCAAGGTCCGCTTCACGCCTGATGAATCGGATCATTGCGATACCGCGGCCGCTGACGCAGACCACCAGGGAACCCACCGGCGATGATCGAATTAAGCCGATGGCGGCCTCGGGCCGGCGGATGTTTCGCGCGGCGCGCATGGACGGCTGCGCCATCCTATTTTCAAAAGTCGACTCCAGGATAGAGGCGAGAGTTTCATTCCCGCCTGCCGTCTCATCAAACAGCGATGCTTGGGTTTTCATCATATCGGCTCCATTGCGGGTTATAACCCCGCTGCGGCTCCGATGTGAAAAAAGCGCTGGTCGCGAGTGAGCTGCTTAGATCACGATGCTCAACAGCTTGTTGGGTACGTAAATAACCTTCTTCGGCGTTTTGCCGTCCAGATGACGCTTGACGGCCGCGCTTTTCAGGGCGAGCGCCCGGACCTGGTCCTCAGCGGTGTCGGCCGCGACTTCCAGCTTGTCGCGCACCTTGCCGTTGATCTGCACGACGACGGTTACGATCTCGTCCTTGGCCAAGACAGGGTCGAAGCTGGGCCACTTCTGCAGATGAACGGAGTCCTTGTGGCCTAGTGCGCGCCACAATTCCTCAGTGATATGTGGCGCCATCGGCGCCAGCATCAGTACATAGGTCTCAATCGCCGCGCGGCCGAGTTCGGCTGGTTCCAGCCGCGCCAGGTAGTTGAGTTCGTCCATCAAGGCGGCCAACGCGGTGTTGAAGCGCAGCCGCTCTACGTGATCGGTAGCGGTGCGTATCGCCTGATGCGTCTTGCGCAGCGTCTGCTCGCTGGGATTGCCCTGCGGGCATCCTGCCTCGACGTAGCGGCGCACCAGGTTCCACACGCGAGTGAGGAAGCGCGCCGTTCCGACCACGCCCTCTTCGTTCCAGTTGGTCGGCTCCTCGAAGGGACCCATGAACAACTCCCACAAGCGCAGCGCGTCGGCGCCGTACTTTTCCACCATCGCGTCGGGAGTGACGACGTTGCCCTTGCTCTTGGACATCTTCTGGCCGTCTTCCGCCCAGATGATCCCCTGGTTGCGCAGGGCCGGAAACGGCTCCTTGAAGCTGATGAGCCCTGCGTCGTACATCACTTTGGTCCACATCCGCGCGTACAGCAGGTGCATCACGGCGTGCTCCGCGCCGCCCACGTACAGATCGACCGGCAGCCAGTAGTCGGCCGCCTCGCGATCAAAGGGCGCGGAGGTCTCATGCGGCGACGCGAAACGCAGAAAGTACCATGACGAACAGGCAAATCCGTCCATTGTATCGGTTTCGCGTTCGGCTGGTCCGCCGCATTTTGGACAGGTGGTGTTGACGAATTCCGGAACGTTGGCCAGCGGAGAGCGGCCGGTCCCGGAAGGCTGGTACTCCTTCAGGTCGGGGAGCAGGACCGGCAGTTGATCCTCGGGGACGGGAACGATGCCGTCCTGCTTGCAGTAAACGATCGGAATCGGGCATCCCCAGTAGCGTTGGCGAGAGATCAACCAGTCGCGCATCCGGTAGCTGACCGTCGCGCGGCCGATCGAATTTTCCTGCGCGTATCGCGCGATCGACGCGATCGCTTCCGTGGTCGGCTTGCCGGTGATGAAGCCGGAGTTGACGGCGACTCCATGTTCGGTAAACGCGCGATCCTCTGGCGGCTGGCTGCCGTCCGCGGGCGCGGTCACGCGGGGAATTGGCAGGCCGTATTTGCGGGCGAACTCGAAGTCGCGCTGGTCCTCGCCCGGAGCCGCCATGATCGCGCCGGTGCCGTAGCCCATCAGGACATAGTCGGCGATCCAGATGGGGACGTCTTCATTGGTGAAGACGTTGTGCGCGTACGCGCCGGTGAAGACGCCCGTCTTTTCCTTAACCGTGGACAGGCGCTCGATTTCGCTCTGGCGCCGCGCTTGCACGATATACTCTTCAACCTCCGCGCGCCGGTCCGTGGTGGTGATCCGCGCGACCAGCGGATGCTCGGGCGCCAGCACCATGAAAGAAACGCCGAAGACCGTGTCGGGCCGGGTAGTGAAGAATCTGACCAACTCTCCGGGATGGCTGTCCACGGGAAAGGCGAGTTCGGCGCCCTCGGAGCGGCCGATCCAGTTGCGCTGCATCAGCTTGATCCGTTCGGGCCAGTCGATTGTGTCCAGATCGTCGAGCAGGCGCTCGGCGTAGGCGGTGATTTTGAAATACCACTGCTCCAATTCCTTCTTGGTGACCGGCGTGTCCGTATGCCGCCAGCAGCATCCGTCGATCACCTGTTCATTGGCGAGAATCGACAGGCATTTCTCGCACCACCATTGCGAGCCCACCGCGCGATAAGCCAGGCCGCGGCTGTAGAGCAGCAGGAAGAACCATTGCGTCCACTTGTAATATTCCGGTGTGGACGAATTGATTTCGCGGGTCCAGTCGTAGGCGCATCCGGCAAGCTTCAGTTGGCGCTTGAAGTTGGCGGCGTAGCGCGGAACGGTTTCCTTGGGATGGAGCTTTTTGAGCAGCGCATCGTTCTCGGCCGGCAGGCCGAAGGCGTCCCATCCCATCGCATGCAGCACGTTGTAGCCGGTCATGCGCCGGAAGCGGCCGGTGACGTCGCACGGGACGTAATTGTGCAGGTGTCCGACGGACAAGCCCTCGCCTGAGGGATAGGGAAACATCTCCAGCAGGTAAAATTTCGCCCTGCCGCGGTCGGATGGAGTCAGGTACAGGTCGCTGCGCTCCCACTCCGCCTGCCATTTGGGCTCTATTGATTTCGGTTCGTACCGTTCATCCATCGGCTCGGTGACTCCGCAATTTCCTCGTATATTCGAGTTTACCGTGCCGGAGCGGACGTTGAAACGGAGGCTCTGCTTGACAACCATCAAGTCATGGCGGTTAACGTACGCAAAATCCACCGAACCAAAAAACGGGAGTCAGATGGAAGCGCAGGAATCAAAGCTAATCCGCGAACTTGCCGACCGCGAGGCGATTCGTGACCTCATGTACCGCTATGGCCGCGCCGTCGATACCGTCAACCTCGAAATGGTGCTTTCAACCTTCGACGATCCGTCCAACCTGATAATCCAGAACGGCAGCGGACCCGAAGAGCGCCACGAAGGCCGCAAAGCGGTCGAGACTTTCTACCAGGGCCGGGCCGTCTATAACAAAACCAATCGCCTGGTACGGCACCGCTACAAGAATCCGCTGATCGAACTCGCGGGCGATAGCGCCAGCGCCAGCGTCTATTGGGACGAGATCCGCGAAGAGAAAAACACCCTCATCCAGGCGGGAGGAACCTATTTCGACAAGCTGCGGCGGACCAGGGACGGATGGAAGTTTGCGGAGCGCCGCATCCGGCTGGCCTACAGGTTCAAAATTGCAGGCAACACCGACGAGGCGATAAAGGCGGGCAACGTGGTTCTGGCGCCCTTGTAATCCGGTATTAACAACGACTCAGTCGATTCTTAGCGGCAGGCTGGTGAGTCCACGGCCAAACGCCTGAACAGTGTACTGCGGCCGCCATCCTGCGGCGATCCTGAGCCGAGGGAAGCGTTCCAACATCATCTGGACGGCGACTTTGCCCTGCACTCGGGCGGGGGCCGCGCCGATACAGAAGTGCACCCCTTCGCCCAGGCCCAGGTGGTCGTTGGGATTACGCGTGATGTCGAACGTATCGGGGTCCTTGAATACCGCCGGATCGCGATTGGCCGCACCGGTTACCACGTAAACCGGGGTGCGGGCCGCAATCGGCGTTCCGCCAACCACCACGTCCTCCGTCGTGACGCGAAACAGGGTCTGCACCGGCCCGTCGTAGCGCAGATTCTCCTCCACCAAGTCCGGGACCAGCGAGGGATTCTTGCGCAGCTGCCCCGACAGTTCCGGGCGGCTCAGCATCTGGTAGATGGCTCCGCTGATCGAATCGGCGGTGGTTGAGATGCCGCCGGTTACCAGCACCATCACCATGCCGAACAGCTCCAGTTCGTTGATTTTCTCACCGGCTTCGTGCGCGCCGATTGCGAGGCTGATCAGATCTTCCCCGCCGCTGCGAGTGCGGCGGCGGGTGATCAGATCGGTGATGTAGGCTTGGCGCGAAGCGAGGTAATTCTCGGTGTAAAGGGTCTTCCCCGGCGCTCCGATGCTGCGGACCAGTTCATAGTCCTGCTCGGGGATGTCGAGCAGGTAGCCGAAAACGCGCACCGGAAGCTCCACTGCCAGTCCGGTTACGACCTCAACCTCGTGCTGGCCGGCCCATCCATTGATAATGCGGCCGCAGATCGCGCGGAACTGCGGTTCCATATCAAAGATTCTGCGCACCGCCATCGAAGGTGCGGCGACGCGCCGCAGCCGCGTATGAACCGGCGGATCGACGAAGGTCATTACCGGCACACCGCGAAAGGCGTCGAAATCCTCGGTGCCGGGCAAATTGGGATTGACGCTGGAAAAGTGCCGGTGGTCGCGCAGCACATCGACGCAATCGCGATAGCGCGACACTATTCCCCACGGGATGCCGCGCCGCTCCACTACGATGGGCGCGTCCGCCAGTAGCGATTTGTAATAAGGAACCGGATCGGCGCCGACCACGGGATCGGAGGAGTCGTACTTGAACTTCAGGTCGGGATTGGCTTCGACGCCCGCTCCATCGGCTCCAGAGAGGGAATTCGACATCTGCTTGCACCCCGCGTCATCTTAGATCGAACCTCGACATTGACAAATGTTGGTAAGAGTTCTTTTCTGGCCGACTGGTACATCGATCAATTTATAGAGGCATGGCATATGAACCTTAAGGGACAAGTGGCGCTGGTCACCGGCTCCAGCCGTGGAATCGGCAGAAGAATCGCGGTCTCATTGGCGGGGCAGGGGGCCGATGTGATCCTGAGCGCGCGAACCCTCAAGCCGGGCACCGGGGATCATCCCGGCAGCCTGCAGGAGGCGGCCGCCGAATGCGAACGGCTGGGCGTCAAGACGGTGCAGTTAAAGTGCGACGTGACCTCCGAAGATGAAGTCCGGCGGATGTGCCGCGAGGCGCTTGAACGCTGCGGCCACGTGGACATCGTGGTCAACAACGCCGCGTACTTCAGTGAGGATCAGCATTACACTCCGTTCCTGCAGTTTCGTTGGGAAAACTGGCACAATTACGTCAACGCTAACCTGCTGGCGCCGGTGCTCGTGTGCCGCGAACTGCTTCCGTCGATGATCGAGCGCAAGCATGGCACGATCATCAACATTACGTCTGCCCTGGCCACCACGGAGATGGCTGCACTGCCCGGAAGGGGCGGCGCCGCGATCACATACGGTGCGGTCAAGGGCGGGATGCATCGCTTTTCTCAGGGCCTCGCCAAGGAGACCGGCGTCCACGGTATCCCGACGATCCTCGTCGATCCGGGCTACACGCTGACCGAAAGAGTCGAGAAGAACAGTGGCCGCCTGGGCGGGCTGGATGTCAGCCAGGCACATTCGATGGAGTTGGCGGCCAAGACGGTAGCCGCCCTGTGTACGCATCCGAATATCATGTTCTTCAACGGCAAGACCGTCGTCGCAGCGGACTACGTCCGCGAGCACCACCTTTAGCTGCTTGTGGGAAAGGGTTGATAATTCTTCGTCAGCGCTTTCCGGGAAGAGGCTCGGATTGCGCCGCCGCCGTTAAGCACACGACCCGAGGCAGGCGGGCACAGCGGCCCGCCCCCGTATCAATCAGGAGAATCCATCATTCGCCCGGAACTGGTCCACCTTCACCGACAACGACGAACGGGGCCCAGGCGAAGGGATGCGAGAAGTAGAGTTGGTCTGGTTGATGTTCCGCGGTCATCACCGCGACTTCGCCCTGGCGCAGGGTCTCCGCGCGCGAAGTGCGCGGTGCGCCGTACAGGCCAACCGCAGCCAGCGCCCGGCGCCATCCCGCGAGCGGCAAATCGGCGCGCGCGTAGGCCGCGAGCACTTGCGTCATGAGATCGCGAGTGGCCCGATCGTCCACGCTCCATTGTGAAGCCAGGATAGACGGCGCGCCGGCGTGAAAGAACGCCCGCGCCAGGCCATCGAAACCCTCGCCACTGCCCGCCGGGCAAAACGTGTTGCAGGCCGACAGGATTACCCAATCGGCCTGATTTAGGCGCAGATCCAAAATATCCGTCAGCGAAAGCAGGCCGTTGTCCTGCGGCGTCGGGGCGAGCGGCGGCGTCATAACCAGCGCCGGCTCGCGGACCGCGGACACCGCTCCGCCAATCAACGCGTGAGTGGCGAAAACCACGACGCGGGCGCGCGCCAATCGATCGCGGTTAAGCTGCATCACTTCGGGCTTGGTAGCGCGTTTGCCGATATAGAGCGACTGGTCCGCCGGTACATCGAGCGTTTCGGCCTCGGTCAGCAATTCCTGCCGTGCGCCGCACAAGCGGGGCATGTCGCGTATCTGATCGACGACGCTTTCCAGATCGGAAGAAACCGTTTCGTCACCGCGCGCCGTGCCGCATCGCCCGCTCAGCGCCGGGTCGCCGACGCCGATCAGACGCAGGTAGCCGCCATCGCCGGCGCCATCGCGCAGCCGTGCCAGCTTGCGGGACGACCGATTGCGCAAAACGCCCAGCGCCGTGCTGGACGGCACTTCGGAAATGGCATAGGGCTGCTGCACCAGCCATGCAATCTGCGGATAATCAAGGCTCAATTGCTCGGGCGTCGGCGTGGTTTTCGATCGATACGCGTCAGCAAGCTCCGCGAACGCGGGACCCTGATTGCTGGTGATCAGCGCCGCGAACGGCACCGCGATGAGCACGTCGTCGGGTACGATGATTAGATGCGTCACGCCGGCAAGGCTGTCCGCAAACGGTTCGAGCAGTTGCTTGTAGAGAGTGTGGGCGTCGATAACGTCGTAAGGCTGTTTAGGACTGGCAATACTCGCACGCAAACGCGCGATCGCATGGATCAGGTTGGCACGAGCGACCGGCAGCAAGCCATAAATGGGCGCGCGGCCGCGCTTCAGAAACCAGGCCATCACCCCGTCGTCGATGGTAAAGTAGCTGATCAACGCTTCATCTGATTTCAGGATGGCAGCGGCGTCCTTACTTCCGATAGGAACCGGATTCGCAATCGCGGCATAGTCGGGGAAAGTTTTGAGCAGCAGCGCACTGGCCGATGCGAGACGGCGATCCACGTCCGCCGACCGCGCCAGAGCTTTTTCGAGTGCGCCCGGCGCCCGCTGCGAAGACGGCTTGGCGGCCTGCGCCGCGATCGAGCGCGACAGCCCCTGGCGCTGATTACGCAGCGCCTGGACCACACCGACCAGTCCGGCGGCATCGGGATTCGTAGCGGCCCACCGCGTTGCAGCCATTGCCAGCGCGGCCTGCGCCGCGCTGCTCTTGGCCTGCTCGACGGCCACGAAAGCGGCATCAGCTGCGGACAAGCCCTTGGGATCGAGCGAGGGCTTGGCGGCGATCTCGGCGAGCAACGCCGCGTAGCGCGCCAGCATCACGCGCTCGCCGGCAAGCAGCCCCCGCCGCGTGTCATCATCAACTCCCGCATGGTTGCTCTGCGCCTTGATGAAAGCTTTGCGCGAATCTTCGAACACGCCGCGTGCCTCCGTCACGCGGCCTTCTTTAGCCAGCACGTAAGCCAGCTCGCCATTGATGCCGGTGACGTAAATCGGCTCCTCGCCGGGAGTGTTTTTGTGAATGCGGATGGCGTCGCTCAGCAGCGGCTCGGCGTTGGAAAGACCGCCGCGGCGCTCGTAGAGATCGGCCAGCTCGGCCTCGCTTCGCGCTACGTCCGGATGATTGGGTCCCAGCCGCTTGAGCCGGATGTCAAGCGCGCCGCGCATCTGCCGCTCGGCCAAATCGAACTGGTTGTCGTCGGCGTAAATCTCGCCGAGGTCGGCCATCGCGGAAGCCACCATCACATGGTCAGGACCCACCGTGCTCCGAAGCGTGTCCATCGCTTTCAGGTAACTGGCTTCGGCGTCGTGGTAGTCGTGTTGTCGATCATAGATGCCGCCCATGCTCACCATGGTCGCGGCGATATCGGGGTCATTGGGGGGCAGGACCGCGACTTCAATGGCAAGGCCTTGCTTGTACAAAGGAAGCGCCAGGTCGTAGCGCTCCTGCTCGGCGTAAAAGGTGGCCAGGTTGCGCAGACTCGCTGCATACAGCGGATGGCGTTCGCCGAGTGACTGATGCCGGATCCCGAGAGCGAGCTGGTAGAGTTCCTCGGCCCGGCCGTACTCGCCCTGACCGTCGTAAAGCGCGGCGAGATTCTTATCGATACCGCCGATCACCGGATGCATCGCCGGCAGCCGCGCGCGCCAGACTGCGGCGGCATTCTCATACAGCGGCCCGCACGCACCGTAGTCGTACTGGCCCCGATAATAGTTCGCGAGGTTGTTGAGGCTGCCGGCATAGTCGGGATGGTCCTGGCCTAGCGCTGTGCGCCGCAAGTCGCGTGCGCTTTCATAATTGGCCTTGGCCTGATCGTACCGGCCGGTCGCCCGATAGACGTTGCCGAGATTGTCGATGGTCTCCGCTATTTCGCTTTGCCCGCCGAGCTGCTTGCGGATTTGGAATGCCGCTGTGAGTTGGGTTTCAGCGTCGCGATTGTCGCCTTCGTCATGGCGTAGAACGCCGAAGTTGTTCAGTGCGCGCGCCTGCGCAGCAGCGCTTGGCGTGCGCCTGGCTTGCATCAGTGATATGGCCTGCTCGAAGACGGCTTCCGATTGCAGATAATTGCCCTCGAGTTCTAGCAACGAGGCCTGATTCGCGAGTGTTACGGCGCGCAGCGGATCGTCGGGCGAGGTTTGTCCGCTCAATGCGGCAGCGTACAAGCTTTCGGCGTCCTTGTAGCGACCTTCATCCTGGTACGCTGCGCCCAGATTGTTGGCCGCCGCGCCCAGCGCGCGCGGATCGGGGTTTGCCAGGCCTTTCGCGATTGTGAACGCCTTTTCGTAAGCGGCACGGGCGTCGCTGTAGCGGCCGTCGCGCCACGCATTCTCCCCTTCAGTAGAGGCAGCAATGGCGCCCTGAAGCGGCGCCGGCGGCGCAGCGCCACTATCCGCAAGCTTCTCCATTTCGGGATGCTCGCCGGGATAATCGTACAGCGCGGCAAGCGCGCTGAAATTTTGGCGGCGGGCCGGAGCGGCGGATTGCGCAGCAACGGTGCTCAGAAGAGCCAAGGCCGTCAAAATTGCGGCCCACAGCTTTAACGCTTGAGGCAGCAAAAGCAAATTCAAAATCCGGCGAGACTCGGCGCCGTTGCGCCGGCGTGCTATCTGCGACATTGATGACCTTGGGCTGTCACGGTATATCAGAAGATATAGTATGACGGAGTTGATCCTGGCACCACCAGCGAGCGATGTCGTGCTGGAAAATGATTCAAAATGAATGCGCCCGGTAAGAGCCGCGGGCGCTCAGGCCCGGACAATGCGTGACCTGGGAAAGATCTTCATTTCGTCCCCGAAACGAATGGCTTTGGTGCTTGCTGCAGTCGCCATCATGGTCGCGACCGCCGTGATGGCGCACTCTGCGGCGTTAAAGAAGGCTCCTCCGATGCCCAGAGTCATCAGCATCTCGGGGTTGTGCATTGAGCTGCCGCAGCGCACGCCGATAGCCTTTGGCGCCAAACTTATTCCGGGGCAGAAGTTCCGCTTTCCGTACCCGCACAAAAGTACCGACCATATCGATCTCCTGCTGCCTGACGGTCGTGTGTTCACGGTCGATTGCTGGGGATGGTTCACGTGCTGGTGGAATCATGAAGTGCCGGCTTCCGAAAAGGAAAATAGCTCCGCGGCGGCGGCCTTGGAGGAAATGAAGAACATAACCCTGCCACCTGACCCGCAGGAGTATGAACTAGCCAACGTTCGGGGCGGCCCCGGCATCGGCGAGATGGTCCTGGAAAGCCTTGGAGGCAGCATCGATGTCGCGCCGATGCTGTTGGATGTATCGCCCGGGACGTACAGTTTACGGTTCACGGCTAACCCTGCGAGCGCAGTCAGCCCGCTCGTTCAATCATTCACCATCACGCTTCCGGCACTGGACCCGGACGCGACGCGCCTCGGACCGATTTTGCCGGGCTTGTATGGCGTTACGGTTGCCGGACCTGTCAACGCGAACTATTGGGTCTTGGCTATGGATCAGCCTGGATACAGGTCGGCTGCGCGCGCCCTGCGCAACGCCAAAACTTTGACCGACGGTTGGGGCGACAACATCAACCAGCAGTCGGTACACAACTTCCTGCGCGCTTATCTTGTCGCTCTCGCGCGCCAAAGCGGTGTTCATTGAGCGAACCGGCGCAGCAGCGGAACGCGGGCTCGAGCAGCGCCGATTCGCCTCCGCCGGAGGCACGAGAGGGGTTGGGTACGCTCCGAATTGCGGGGCTGGTCGTCATAATCCTGATGGTCGGCTACTTCCTGGCTCGCTTCGAAATCCTGGGATTGGAGAGCCTGATTTGGGGCGAGGCGGCGGCGACGTTTCATCCAACCCGCGAGAGCGCTCTGAACCGGATCGTGATAGTCGCGATTTCGCAGAACGAATACGACCGCGACTTCGGCGGCCAAAGCCCATTGAATCCCGCCAAATTGCTCGCCGATCTAATCAATATCGCGCATGCCGGGCCGAAGTTGATCGTGGTCGATATCGATACTTCGCACCACAAATATCTGCGGCTATCGGGCGGTCATGCCAAGGCCTCAAGCCGGCTGGACGCCGAGGTAACCCGTTGGCATGACAAATTCGTCTGGGCGCGCCCCGTCGCGTCGCAGGGCGATGCCTACGTGCCCAAAGCCGTGCTCGGTGAGGACGCGCCGCCGGGTTCCAGGCTGTGGAGCGAATCGGGAGCGACGGCATTTCCGATCGATCCGAATCGTGCCGTCACCACCTACCTGCGGCAATTCATAACCGGCCGCGGACGTCTGGACACGCTCCCGTATGCGGCGGCAATTCGGGTACCTGCGGACGATCGGATTGAAGACCTGCCGCCCGATGATCGGAAACGCCTGCTCAGGCTATGGGGAGGTCCGCTGACCCTGGCCGATCGATGTGTTGAATCGAGCCGGCCCGCCGGTACGTTCCTCGCCTGTTCGATGAAAGATGCGCTGGCGCATCCCGCCACCTTGCGCAACAAAATCGTAATCGCCGGCGGAGTCTATCGCGAAAGCAACGACTTCCATGAGACGGTGAATGGCAAATTACCCGGCATCGAGATCATCGCCGACGCGTTGGAGACCGAGGCCAGTGGCGGCGGACCGCTGCTGCCTTCCGCATTGGATTCGCTGATCCTCGCCGCAATAATCGGCGCGCTCCTGGCCTTTGCCTACCGGGTGCTCGGATTCTGGACCGGCGTCGGGATAAACCTGGCCGCCAGCGTTGCGCTGTTCCTGATTTTCGTCTATAGGCCGGAATCCAGCCTTGGCGTCCTGTTTCCGATTCCCCTGGTGTTCCTGATGCTGTTCGGGTTCAGCGGCCTGCACGAATACCACGAGAACACCATTCGCAAATTACACCGGAGGCTCTTGCGTCGAGCGCCGGAACGCAACTCTACGACTTGATAAACGCCTCCACCGAACTCCACTCAACGATCGGCTCCAGCTTGCGCCGCTCCACCATTCCACTCGCGATGGCGTTGGAGAAGGCGCCATAACTGTGGCTGTGGTCCTGCATATCGAGCACAACCACCAGCTTTAATTCTTCGTTGGAATACCAGGGGCCCGCCTTTACCGTTACGCCCTTGGGAAGACCGGCGCCGGTGCTCAGATTCTTGTGAATGTTGCCCAGCGCTTCCTTCAGCTTCTGAGGCGACTGGCGCGTGAAATAGATCGTGTCGAGAAATAAAGCCATCGCGAAACCTCCTGCTTTTTGGCGCCGTCAGGACTGCGGCGCATAAGGTTGCGGTGTTTCTGATCCGTTCAGCGTCGGACTCTATTGGTTCGGATCTTCCGGCATCGGACCCAGCCCATCGGGCGCGATCTCTTCGAGGTCATTGAGCATCGGATCTGCGCTTGGAGTAAAATCGCGCGTGTTGCCGCGAATTCTCCAGGACACATGCGCACGTTCCGGCTGGAACACCCAGCATCGCCCCATCGATTGCCCTCCGTCGGCCGCCGACACGCGCGTATCCAGGTCCTGCGTTTTGACGCCCGAAATATGCGTCGCGCGCCGCGCCACCACCACCGCTTCGTAATCGTCGGGGTCAGTGAAGGACTTCTTCGCCCAGCGCACAACGTCCGCAAGGCTGCGCCCGGCATAGGGCTCAGGCGTTATGATGTTGCCGCCTTCGACGGTCCATTGCAGCGCCAGCCTGCCGTCACGGAGCAGGGTCACGGTTTTGCGTGCGTTGGGCTCGAGCACCGGATACGGAACGTCGATGTCGTACTGCCGATGCGGCGTGCCGCGGAAGGCGTGTGCGATCGCCAGGCCGGCCACGTCAAATGCGTGCGTGCACTGAAAGCGCCCGTCCGTGTACTTGTAAATCGCTCCGGCATCGGGAGTCAGCGCCATGCCAACCAGGCGGTCAACCAATTTGGCCGCGTCGATACACAGAGTCCAGGGAGTTCGCAGTCCTTCCCCTCTGATGGCGGTCACCATGGTACCGTTATGCAACAGCGCGACGCCGTAGCGGTGGGCATCGTCCTCGATATCGGCGCGCGCTTTTCCGGGTACGGTGGTGATGCGAATGCGCCGCCTGTAGGTGGGAACCGGCATCAGATCTGATCCTCTCCCGGGTTATTCCAATTGCGCGTTCACTAGCGCGCGGTTACGTTCTGAAGCCTCGCAGGATTCGATCTGCGGGTCAAATTCCACGTCCTGCCCAGGCAGAGCGGCCAGGCCGCAGCTGTCAAGTTTCGGACGGTTCCATCCAACCGAGCGAGATTGACCCAAGGCAGTCATGAAGTGTAACGACAAGATGGGATCAGCGCGGCCCTGCGCGCTCCTTGGCATTCCTCTGGAGGGACAAGAAAGATCATGGGAAAGCTGGACGGGAAAGTATCGCTTATCACCGGCGCGGGCTCTGGAATCGGGCGCGCAACCGCGATCCTGTTCGCGCAGGAAGGCGCCAAGGTAGCGGCGGTCGACGTTGACCTGGAAGGCACCGACGGTGCGGTGGCGGAAATCACCAAAGCCGGCGGAGAGGGCTTCGCCTTCAAGGCCGACGTTTCCAAGGGGCGCGACGCCGAAGCGATGGTTGCAGAGGCGGTCAAGCGCTACGGCCGCCTCGACATCATTTACAACAACGCCGGCATCTTCTTTCCCGCCCAGGTACATTCCATGACCGAAGAGGAATGGGACCGGATGCTCTCGATCAACCTCAAGGGCGTGTTTCTCGGCTGCAAGTACGCGCTGGCGGAATTCATGAAGCACGGCGGCGTGATTCTCGCCACCGGGTCGATCGCCGGGTTGGAGGGCCACAACGGCGAGCCTCACTACGGAGCCGCCAAGGCTGGGGTGATCAACCTGATGAAGTCCATCGCGATGGATTATGCGCATTACAAGGTCCGCGCCAACTGCATATGCCCCGGAGGCGTCCAGACCAATATCGCGAGGGAGATAGTAGGCCGAATTCCGCCCGAGCAACTGGTCAAGATGGGACAACTTGCCATGACCCATAGTTTGATCAAGCGCCAGGCGCAGCCCGAAGAGATCGCGCGTGCCGCATTGTTCCTGTGCAGCGACGACGCCGCTTTTATCACCGGGCATACGCTGGTGGTCGACGGCGGTTGGACCGCGGGACATCGGATGGCGTTTTTCGATTAAGCCAACCGCAGGCGTCCGTCCGCTGTTGGAAATTTCCGCAAACCTGGGATTCGAGAGCCAGAGTCATTTTACCGCGGTGTTCCACAAGCTGGTGGCCACGACTCCCGCCGCCTATGGGCGACGCCAAAGACAGTACCCGGTTTGCTTTTCAAAAAACGGAGACCCGGGCCAGCATTTGAGCAATCGCACTCGGACCGCTTTAGCAATCGATCAGGAGGATCAACATGCCGATCAGCGTTTTGCCGCATCGTGAGGAGCTTGGAATAAAGGATTGTCCTGCCATCTATCTCAATGGCCGCTGGGTTCAACCTGAAAGCGATGAGGTCTGGACCCATGTTCATCCCGCGACCCACGAAGCGGTGTCGCGTATAGCTACAGCGAATTCCAACGACGTAGATGGGGCGGTCCGCGCGGCCCACAAAGCGTTCGAGGAGGGGCCATGGCCAAAAATGAAGGCCCGCGAACGCAAGCGGATACTGGATCGGATCGGGAACCTGGCAAGGGCCAACGCCAGCCAACTGAGTCATCTGCAAACGATGGATAACGGATTGCCGGTCTCATCGCATTCGACCTATGCGCTGGGACCCGAGTATTTTGCGGATACCTTCGAACATTACGCCGGATGGATCGACAAACTGGGCGGCCAGACGCTGCCCGACATGGGCGGCGCCGATGACGTAATCGCCATGACGATGCGCGATCCGGTCGGCGTGGTCGCGGCGATTCTTCCGTGGAACGCTCCGCTCAATCTCTTCTGTAAGAAGGTCGCACCGGCGCTCGCCGCCGGCTGCACGGTGGTGATGAAACCCTCGGAGTACGCCAGTCTGACAGTGATCCGGCTGACCGAACTGCTGGAAGAAGCGGGCCTGCCTGAGGGTGTTTTCAACCTGGTGCTGGGCACTGGACCAACCGTGGGCGAGGCGCTGATCACGCATCCGATGGTGGACAAGATCCATTTCACCGGAAGCAGGCGGGTGGGCGAGCACATCATCGAGCTCTCGGGAAAGGGCATCAAGCGCGTATCATTGGAATTGGGCGGCAAGAGTCCGCAGGTGATCTTCGACGATGCTCCCGATCTCAACATAGCCGCGGCGGCTGCGATGGGCGGCGTCACGATGGGACTCTCAGGCCAGGGATGCTCGTGCCTGACGCGCACCCTGGTTCAGAAATCGATCTACGACGCGATCGTGGAAAAAGCTGCCGGCTTCGCCCGCAATGTCAAATTTGGCGACCCGTTCGATTCCGCCACCACCTCGGCGCCGATTATCAACGAGCGGCAACTCGACCGCATCATGGGTTACATCAAGGCAGGGTCCGAAGGCGGAGCACGGCTCGTAGTCGGCGGCGATCGGCCTTCAAGCGCGGAACTTGCCAATGGCAACTTCATCAATCCGACCCTGTTTGCCGACGTGCGCAACGACATGACGATCGCGCGCGAGGAAATCTTCGGCCCGGTGCTCGCGATGATTCCGTTCAAGGATGAGGCCGAAGCGCTGCAGCTCGCCAACGACACGAGTTATGGGTTGGCGGCGATGGTCTGCACGCGCGACATCGGCCGCGCGATGCGCTTTGCGAAGGGGTTTCGCGCGGGAAAGATCGGGGTGAACACCTTTGCCACGCTGCCCAATCTTCCGTTCGGAGGATTCAAGGGTTCGGGTATCGGCCGCGAAGGTGGATTGCAGGGTATCGAGGAATACACTGAAATCAAATCGGTTTATATCGGATTGGGAACGCGCTGAAGCTCAAGGTGACTCAAGGGACCCCTAAGGCTACTCTGGGTGGTCAGAAAATTTGCGGGAGAATGCGATGAAAAAGCGATTGCGCTCGGGCATATTTCTGGCCCCCTTTCACGCGATTACGGAAGACCCCACCACTACACTTGGCCGTGACATGGAGTTGGTCGAACTGCTGGACCATCTCGGTTACGACGAGGCGTGGATCGGCGAGCATCACTCCGGCGGTTTCGAGATCATCGCCTCGCCCGAACTTTTCATTGCGGCCGCCGCCGAGCGCACCAAGTACATCAAGCTGGGCACCGGCGTGGTGTCGTTGCCGTATCATTCGCCGATGATGGTGGCTGATCGGATGACGCAGCTCGACCACATGACGCGCGGCCGCGCGATGCTCGGTGTTGGTCCCGGAGCGCTGGTGAGCGACGCGATGATGTTCGGGGTGAAGACCGTCGATCAGCGCCGCCGCGTGCAGGACTCGGTCGAGGTCATCATGCGGTTGCTGCGCGGCGAGACCGTCACCCGGGAGACCGACTGGTTCACGCTCCGCGATGCGCGCCTGCAATTGCCGCCGTTCAGCGATCCGCACCTTGAAGTGGTTATCAGCTCCTCGCGAACTCCGGTGGCAGGTCTGCTGGCCGGCGAATGGAACCTGGGAATGGTCTCGATCAGCGGAACTTCGGATGCGGCATTGCAGGCCCTGTTTGACAACTGGCGGCTGGCGGAGCAAACCGCGGCGCGCCACGGCCACATGGTCGATCGGAGCCGGCTGCGGATTTGTTCCTTGATGCATATCGCGGACACGCGCGAGAAGGCGTTTGAAAACGTCAAGTTTGGCCTGGAACAGTGGTGCCGCTACCTGGCTGAAGCTGGGACCTTTGCAATCGTACCGCCCAATATCACCGATCCCGCCAACTTCCTGATAGAACATGGACTGGCGGCGATTGGCACGCCGGAAGACGCGATCGGGCACATCGAGCGCATCCATCGGATTGGCGAGTTCGGTGCGCATCTGATACTGGCCAACGATTGGGCGGATTGGGAACAGACCAAACGCAGCTACGAGTTGATCGCGCGCTACGTCATGCCGCATTTCAACAACGGTTTCTCCACGCGGCGCAAGTCTTACGACTTCAATCTGCAAAACCGCGACGTTCAGCTCGCCGCGCTCGAAGAGGGTATCCGCAGCACCAACGAGCAGCATGAACAGCATCGCATGAGCGGCAATCCGCTGCCGCCGGTTGATGTCACTCTGGAGGCCGCTGCGAAGAAGCAATCCGATTAATAGCCTGCGCCAGCGCCGGTGCTCGAGGCTCCGTGCGCTCTGTTCGGAACAATTTCCATGGAAACGGCAAGAATCCGAACGATTCTCGCCATGGCGGAGCTTAGTATCAAGACTGGAAGGTTGCGCGATGACCAATGAAGTAGATTTCAATCCGCTGGATCCTCGAATCGTGGCCGATCCGTTTCCCTTCTACAAACCACTCATGCATGGGCCGCCCAAACAGATCTTCCTCGGCCAAACCACGACCCTGATCGCACAGTATGACCATGTGGTCAGGGTGCTGAAGGATTTCGACAACTTCAAAAACGAAATTCCCCAGGACGAAGTAAACGCCGCGCTTGACGTGTTCGGCGGCGCCAAGGTGATTCCGTTTGCCGACGAGCCCGACCATGGCCGTTTGCGCAAGCTGGTCCGGCGCACCTTCTCGCCCCAGAGCGTGCGAACCTACACGGAGGAAGCCCAGAAAATCGTCGATGGGCTGATCGAAGGCCTCCGCAAGAAAAAGGAGTTCAATTTCGTAACTGAGTTTGCGTATCTCATTCCGCTCTACGTGATCTGCTGGATGATGGACATGCCGCTGGAGCATCGCGAACTGTATGAGCGATGGGCCAAGGGGCTGAGCGCCATCGGCGAGACGGAGCCGGGCCAGGACGTTCCGGCCATGTTTTCCAACTCGCAGGCCTCATGGCGCAAGTACTTCGCCGAAATGATGGACCGGCGGCTGAAGGAGCCGCCGCAGGAGGATTTCCTGGGCGAGATGATCGATTTTTACCGCCAAGGTCAGATGAGCTACGACGACGCGGTGAACATGATGATGCTGGTGCTGCTGGCGGGGCAGGACACCACAGCCGGGCTTCTGGCCAACGTCGGCAAGAATCTGCTGACGCATCCGGACCAGTTGGAGCTGGTCCGCGGCCGCCACGAGTTGGTCAACAACGCGGTTGAGGAGACCATGCGTTTTGACAACTCGGTGCTGCTGATCACCCGCTACGCGAAAGATGATATCAATTTCGAGGGAACGGATATTCCGGGAAACGGTCCATTGTTTGTGATCCTGGCCGCGGCCAATCGCGACCCGGCGAAGTTTCCCGACCCCGATCGCTATGACATCACGCGCAATACCGATGAGCAGTTGGGTCTCGGAATCGGGCTTCACTTCTGCCTGGGCGCCTACCTGGCGCGGATGGAAAACCAGATCGCGCTGAGCTCATGGCTGAAAGCTTTCCCCAACATCCGGTTGTCCAACCCGGATGTTCCGTTCAAATACCGCGGCGGCCATCGCAACCGCGCGCTCACGGAGCTGATGGTGCGGGTGGATTAGCCCCAAT
Source organism: Binataceae bacterium (SeqCode) (assembly GCA_035262365.1). Classification (GTDB taxonomy): domain Bacteria; phylum Desulfobacterota; class Binatia; order Binatales; family Binataceae; genus JAJPJA01. The sequence goes on along the minus strand of DATFSZ010000008.1, from coordinate 73,160 downwards.
CGATCATCTACTCGGGGCTTAAACCCCATCCTGTTCAGAGAGAGCTAGGAATCAAGCTTCGGGGGCGAGGGTTTGCCTTCCGTCCGCGGAATCCATCTCGCCATGCCTTTAATCACCACAGACGCGAACTGGCGAGCCGCGCGCCCTCCACCAGCGAGCGCAGCTTTAACCACGCGATCTCAGGATAGACCGTCAGATACGCGGCGCCGCTGGCGAAGCCGCAGTCCGTTCCGGCGATAACGTTCTCCCGTCCCGCCACGCGCGCCCAACGCTCGATACGCTGAGCCACCAACTCGGGATGCTCGACGAAATTCGTAACTGTGTCGATCACGCCCGGAATCAACACCTTGTCCGGCGGCAGTTTGCGCTTGTCAAACACCAGCCATTCATGCTCGTGGCGCGGGTTGCATGCCTCCAGCACGAGTCCCGCCGGGCGGGCTTTGAGCACGATATCGATGATGTCCTTGAGTTCCACATCCTGATTGTGAGGCCCTTCGTAATTGCCCCAGCACAGATGGATCCGGAGCGCCTCGGGAGGAATCCCGGCAAGTGCGCGATTCAGCGCCTCGACGTGTAATTCGGCGGCTTTCTGGAATTCCCGTAAACTCGCGTTGGCGAAGCTTTTCTCGCATCGTGCCATCGCCAGATCCGGGCAATCGACTTGCACGATAAAGCCCGCCTGGTGCAAGCGCTCGTATTCGACTTTCATCGCGTCCGCCACGGCCATCAGGTAGGCCTCGTCGTTCGGGTAGAACTCGTTGTCGAGGAAATGGGCGATAATCCCGGGTGAAGCGGCGCTCATGAAAGCCTCTTCGTAACGGACTTCCTCCGCCCCGGACTTGAAGTTGGAGATGTCCCGATCCACTTTATCCAGGCCGACGTATGACACGGGCGCGTTGCATCCGCCCATCGGTACGCGCATCGCGCTGGGAAAAATTCGCTCGTAATATTCGGGATAGGGCTCCAGATCGGAGAAGCTCATCGGCTTGCCGATTCCACCAAAGCCGGTCAGCCGCTCCTTGATGTAGATCCCGTAATTCGCCTTGCTCTGCTCGCCGTCATTGATCACGTCGATACCATTGCCGGTCTGCAGACGAACCATCTCACCGACGGCGGATCGCACGCGCGATTGAAAGAATGGATCATCCTTCAGGCGAGCCATGTCGCCCGAAACCATCATTTCGAGCAGCTTCGCGGGCCGCGGCAGGCTGCCTGTGTGCGTGGTTAAAATGCGCTCGATACTGCGCTTCATACACGGCCTCTTCCTGGCGGGCGGTCGCGCCAACCTCGTCGGCTAAAGAATAAGGCCAGCGCAATTGGAAAGGGAAGAAAGTACAGCGGGGCGCCCGTGCCGAGCGCCCCTGCCGTCAGGTCCCCAGCGGTAACTGTTCAGAGCTCCAGGCCGTAGACCTTGGCCGCGTTGCGATAAAGTATCTTATCCGTGATATCCGGCTCAACTCCCGCGAATACCCGTTCGATGGTCTCACGTGATTTGGGCCAGGTCGAGTCAGTGTGCGGAAAGTCGCTGCCCCACAGGTAGTTGTCCTCGCCAAACAGCTTGACCGCGACCGGTGCGACGGGGTCTTCGAGGAAGGTGGCGAAGATCTGCCGCTTGATGTATTCGCTTGGCAGGTTCGCAAGCGCGCGCTCGGTGGGCGGAGTCAGCTTCTCGTAGGCGTGATCCATGCGGAACATGAAATGCGGGATCCAGCCCACGTCATTCTCGGCCGAGACGAATCTGAGCTTTGGATAGCGCTCCAGCACGCGTCCGGAGACCAGGTGGACGACGGAGCGCTGCACCTCGAAAACCATCGACATATAAAACTCGGCACCGACCGCCCGCGCCGCGGCGTCGCCCATTCCCGACATGGCGCCGGTGCTCGATTTGGTCGAACCGGTGATTACGTGAAGGGAGAGCGGAAGGCCGATTTCGGAGGCCGCTTCCCAGAACGGATCATAGCGATGGTCGTAGTAAGGAATTGTTGGGCTGCCGGAGATCATGGCGCCGCGCAGACCGATATTGGCGCCTCTGTGCAGTTCCTTGATTCCCTCGGCCACGTCGGCGAGCGGGATGAGGGCCGCCCCGATCAGGCGGTTGCGGTTGTGCGAACAGAATTCGGCGCTGAAATCGTTGAAGACCTTGAAGCAGGCCCTCTGGAGTTCGCCGTCCTGGAGCTGAAACAGCGGCATTCCGAGCGTCGGGTACAACACTTCGCCAATAACGCCGTCTATATCCTGGTCCTTCAATCGTTCGGCGGGATCCCATCCACTCGGGCGGCAGGCTTCGTAGCCTTTCTTGCGGAACTCCAGCATTTCATCGGGGCTGTGGCCGGCGCCGAAACCCGCCGACACCGGGAAGGGGCTGATCTCTGGCGCGGTGAACAGGAAGCCGCCTCTGGGATTGGGTATCACGCGCGGCGAAGTGTCGCGGAATTTTTTGTCCAGCCGCTTTTCCCACAGGTCGCCCGGTTCCATCAGGTGCGAATCGGCGGAGAAGAATCGCAATTTTGCCATTTCAAGACCCTCCGTTCTTCTACCATTAACAGCGCCGGCCGCCTCGCCGTCAAGGCGCGAAGCATGGCGGAGTTAGGGCCATGCGCGTCTGTCAAATTTTTTTTCGAGTTATCGAAATCTTTCCCAAAAATAAATCCGGCCCTCTGGTCTGTGATCTTTTCGCGGACCAAGATGCGACCCATGGGTGCTTGACCGGGATGGCGGCCCAACGATACACAGAGCCCGAAGGAGAGCCAGCATGGCCTACGATCCAAAGCTGTTGAAATCAGGCGCGGACGTGGCGGCGATTGTGGGAATCGGGGAGACCGATTTCGGCGCCGACTACGCCGCCGCCCGGGCCAGGAAACCGCCCACCGCCGACGTTTTTGGCTATGCCGCCAAGGGTCTTAAACTGGCCCTGGAGGATGCGGGACTTAAGGCCAGCGACGTAGATGGGATGGTTGCAGCGCTGGTGCCGTGGATGCGCGTGGAAGAAGTCCTGGGACTGGATCTGCAATTCAGTTGGGGCACGTTCTGGGTGCACGAGGCGATGGCGCTGGCGATCGAAGCCATTTCCAGCGGGCGCGCCGAATGCGTCGCGGTCATTTATGGCAACGCCTACCGGTCCTCGGGCCGCCAATTCGGCGGTCCCAACGCGGTCGCCACCGAGGCGGTCCTGCACTACTACTGGTATCGCCCGTGGGGCTTTACCTCGCAAGGCGCTTTCGACTCGGTCGTAGTGCAGCGCTACATGGAGAAGTACGGGCTCAAGCATGATGAGATCGGGATGGTTCCGATTGCGCAGCGCGCCTGGGCGAGCAAGAACCCACGCGCCATCATGCGCAACCCTATTACGCTTGAAGACTACCTGCGCTCGCCCTTCGTTGCCGCGCCCCTGCGCCTGCTTGACTACTGCCTTATCAATGACGGCGGCGTCACTCTGATTCTGACCAGTATCGAACGCGCCAAGCGGATGAAGAATCATCCCGTGGTCGCAGTCAAAGGGGTCGGCTTCGGCGAGGACAACTCCGACATGGCCCAATTCCGGCCAAAGCTAAACTTCAGCCGCAAGCAGATGACCCGCGCTGCGCAGGAAGCCTACCAGATGGCGGGCGTTGGGCCAGAGGATATCAGCGCATTTTATTACTACGACAACTTCAGCGGCGAGTTGTTCTACATGCTGGAGAATTGCGGCTATTGCGAGGAAGGCCGCGCGGCCGAGTTCATCAGGACAAAAGGAATCGGACCGGGTGGCAAATTCCCGGTCAATACTTCCGGCGGGATGCTGTCCGAAGCTTACATGCACGGCTGGAACGCGCAAGCCGAGATGGTCCGCCAGTTGCGCGGTGAGGCCGGACCCCGTCAGGTTGAGGGCGCGCGCTACGCCCACTTCATGGTCAACCAGAATGCCAAGGCGGGTTCGGTGATTTACGGGAGAATGTCATGAGCGAGCTAAAGGTTCGTCCGGCGCCGCCGAAGGGGATGTTCGACGGTCCACTGTGGGAAGCCGTGGACAAGGGTGAGTTTCGCCTTCAACGATGTAACGACTGTGGATTTGTGCGTTATCCACCCACGGGAGTCTGTCCCAAGTGTCTGTCGGAAAGTTATAAGTGGGATCTGATGAGCGGGCGCGGGCGCATAATGTCGTGGTGCGTTTTCTACCGCCAGTATTTTCCGGAAATCCCGCCGCCCAACCTGGTCGTCTTGGCGGAAATTCAGGAAGGTCCCATCATAGTTGCGGATATGCCCGGCGGCGACGCCGCGCAGCTGAAGCTCGATATGCCGGTGCAGTTGGTGTTCGAGCCGGTGAAGTGGAACGACGGCACGGAGGGGAAGATCTTCCACTGGAGTGTGGCGAAGTAATCAGCCCGCGGGTGCACCACTGCCGTTCCGGCCAACCGAGCGTCAGTCAGAGCGGAGGGGGAATCGACCACGCGAGACTGGTCTGCTCCGCGTTGTGCAAATCGCTTCGCGTTGACTCTCAACTTCGCTCGGGTTGACAAAGAAAGGCCGGCGCAGGCAAGCGCGCTAATCAGCCCGATGTTAGAACTCGAGGCACAGGCTGGAAGGCCTGTGCCTCGATGCTCAGCTCAGGCCGTACAATTTCACCGCGTTGCCGGCCAGGATCTTGTAGCGCTCGTCCGCTGGAACGCCCTCCAGGCTCTCCTCGATATATTTCCTCGAATCCGGCCAGGTGGTGTCGGTGTGCGGATAATCGGAGGACCACATCAGGTTGTCCACGCCGATAACCTTGCGAATCATCATCCCGACCTTGTCCTCGATAAAGGTCGAATAGATCTGCCGGTAGTAGTAATAGCTCGGCGGATTGGGCAGCTCGAGTTTGGTCCAGTGTCGATGGCGCTTGTAGGTGCGGTCGGACTTCTCAAGCCAATAGCCCAGCCATCCGATGTTGCCTTCCACCGAAACGAATCTCAGTTTCGGATGGCGCTCCAGAACGCCCCCGAACACGATACGTGACAGGGCCTCGTAATTGGCCAACGACGCCAAATTCAAAACCGTGCACTTCTCGCCGATTAGCTCGCCGGAGCCTGCGCCGAACAGCGACCCCGCATGTCGCGCGCCTGTGCGCAGATGGATATGCACCGGCAGACCCAGGTCATCCGCCGTCCGCCACAGGGGCTCGTAGCTGCTGCTGTTGAGCGGCTCGCCGCGCGGATAGGTCGGCAGCATCACGCCGCGAATACCGGTGAGCTTGGCGCAATGCTTGATCTCCTCGACGCCGACCTTCACGTCGTCGGTCGGAATCAGCCCGACGCCGATTAGCCGATTGGGATCGGTGCTGCAAAACTCGGAGAGGTAATCGTTGTAGGCGCGCAGACAGGCGAATTGCAGTTCGGTGTCGTCAAGCAGGAACAGCGGTCCGATGCCGACGTTCGGGTAGAGCACCTGCGCGTCCACCCCGTCGACGTCCATGTCCTTAAGCCGTTCCACCGGGTTGTAGCATCCGGGGCGGGTATCCTCCCACAGCACGCCGGTGGCCTTGTACTCCTCGAACTTCTTGCCCGCCTGCACGCTCAGGGACAATCCCATCGTGGGTTTGCCCTCGATAATCCACATGTCGCCTTCGGGCCGGCGCTCCAGGCGCGGTACGCGGTCCCTCAACTTGGCGGGCACGCGCTTGGTCCAGAGGTCGCCGGGTTCCTGCACGTGATCGTCGGAGGATACGACTTTGTAATTCATTTCACCGTCCTCTCCAATTTATTTGCTTGCTACTCGATCGCCTTCGGGGCGTGCGGAAAATCATGCCAGTCGTCGATATCGTGGGGAATCCAGATGGTTGCGTGATGCTCGTCGCGCAGACGCTTTAACCGCTTGAGCGACTCGATCGCCTGCGCCGGATCGTAATCGATCACCATGGGCTTTTCCTCCGCCAGGTCCTGGCGCGTATGGACCGTATCGCCGGTCAGCACGAATTTGCGGCTGGGCAGCGTCACCAGCAGGGTGGATTCGCCCGGCGTATGGCCCGGAGTCTTCAACATCTGCAGGCTCCCGTCGCCGAACAGATCGTAGTCCTCGCCGACTTCAAGCCAGTCAAAGCCGCGCGCCGGAACCAGGTCGCCCATCACGAAGAACGGCCGCTGCGCCGGATCGGCCCAGTAGGCGAAACGGATTTCGTTGGCGCCGACCAGGAATTTTGCGTTGGGGAACAGCGACATCCCGCCGGTATGGTCCATGTGCAGATGGGACAAGATGACGTACTTGACGTCGTCCAGCTTGTAACCCAATCCCTTGATCTGCTTGTCGAGCGTGTCCGAGGCGGCAAATTTGACTTCGATCATCTTCCAGAAGTCGCCCCAGTAGCCGACGATATCATCCATGATCCGCGGATGGCATCCGGTGTCGAACAGCACCAACCCCTTGTCGTGTTCGATCAATATGGGCGGGCATACGAAGGTAAACGGTTCCGGCCGCTCGGGCCCCATCGGCGGAATGATGAACTCGGCGCCTGGGAGACCCCACATCCGGCGACAGCTCGCGCTCATGACTTTATCCTCCGCTTCCCCCTCTACCATCTTTGCCACGTGGGCGAAAACCCGCGTTCGGCAGCGTCGCCGAACGCGGGTGTAATCAAAAGCCCGGAGTTACTTGTTGGATTGGGCCGGCGCAGGCTGTTGGGCGAGCTGGGCCTTGGCCTGTTCAAGCAGGTCGGCGTAGGCGGGATCCCAACCAAAGTGCTTGATCTTCAGACCGTCGGCGCGAACCAGGTATTCCTCGCCGAAGTCGGGAATTTCCGGCTTCATGCGCCGCTTCATGGCCTGCTCGATCACCGGCGCGAGCCGCTCGGCCTTCTGCTTGGACAGCTTCTCGTCGCGCTCCTTGAATTCGGGCACCACGCTCTTGCCCAGCAGCTCGAAGCCCTCGCAAATCTGCTCGTGCGTGATCTTGCCTTCTTGCGCGATGAGTATGACCTGGTCCACGCCGGATGCTTCGTAATTGAGCAAAACCTTGCGGATATCATCGGGCGTGCCCATGCATTCATTGTTGGGATCGAGCGGGGCGAGCAGCTGCGGAGGAGTATTCTTGAAATCGGTCCACAGATCGGTGATTGCCGGGCGATGCACGCCGTCCACGTAATGATGGCGGAATGCGTGACCGAAAAATTGGCGCCCCTCGGTTCCGATCTGCCGGGCAAAATCGCCATTCTTGTGGCAGGCAAAGCCGGACAGGAAGGCGACGTTGGGATTGACAGCGTAGGCGATCGGCTGGCAATCCTCGGTCAGCGACCGGTAATAGTCCGCGGTCCATTTCTGGGCGTCCACCGGGGACAGGAAACCGAAGGTCAGCACTCCCAGGCCGAGCTTGCCGGCCATCACGATGGTCTCCTGGCGCGAGCAGGCGACCCACACTGGAGGATGCGGCTTCTGGATCGGCTTGGGAATCACGTTGCGCGGCGGCATCTTGAAGTACTTGCCAATATGACCGCGGAAGGGTTCTTCCACCATCATGCGGCAGATCGTCTGCAGGGATTCGCGCCACATCGCGCGCTTCTCCGTGCGCGACACGTGAAACGCGTCCAGTTCTGCGAACGTTGATGACTCGCCGGTGCCGAACTCTGCCCGGCCTTCGCTGACAAGGTCCAGCGCGGCTACCCGCTCCGCGACGCGCGCCGGATGATTGTAGTTGGGCGGCAGCAGGGTGATCCCCGACCCTAGGCGCATCCGCTTGGTCCGCTGGCTGGCGGCGGCCAGGAAAGTCTCGGCAGCGGAGGAGTGCGAGTATTCTTCCAGGAAATGGTGCTCGACCTGCCAGACGTAGTCGATGCCGACCCGGTCGGCGATTTCCATTTGTTCAAGTCCGTCACGCCAGACACGGAGTTCCGAATCCGGCTTCCAAGGCTTGGGCAGCTGCAGTGCTGCGAGTAATCCGAACTTCATTTCATCCCTCCGTTACTTAGGAAAGTTGCTTCAATGCAATCCTGGAAGCGCCGCATCGAGCGCCCGTGTTTTTCTGTTGCGCGCGCCGCCCGCCGCAGGGCCGGCCTTCCTGCGTGGCCGTGAGCCGTTTTCAACCACCTGAATCTCGCGGGGCAATTGACGCTGGAACCGATGGTAGTGGCGCAGCAGCTTAGGTCGGCTGGCGCCGGTCGAAAGACCCAGCAGGGTGAGCGCGAAGGCGTACAAGATGTGAACGCGCATCGCGTCGCCGTCCAGAACTCCGCGTACCCACAGATCCAGTACCCCGAGAAAGGTGATTACCAGGTCGCGCGCGACGAATTCCGAATCGGCGTCCGCGCGCAGCAGACCCGCGCGGATCCCCGCCTCAACCGGCCGCTGCCACAGCCTGACGCTGCCGCCGGAGATTGCGTCATCGTGAAGCCCCCTGGCCGACGCCGTAAGGGTTCCCATCAGTGTCCGGTAAAACCGGGGATCGGAAGCGTAGGTGTTCGCGCCGAGCTCCGCTATATGCAGCAGATCTTCGATCGGATCGCGCGAGCGGAGTTGATCCATCTCGCGTTCCAGCTTTTTCAGCACTGCCAATCCGAGTTCGGCCAGAACAGCTCCCTTGGAGCCGAATAGATTGTAAGGGGTCGCCAGACTCACTTCGGCCGTGCGCGCCAAAGCCCGCATCGACAGGCCGACGCTGCCGGTGTCTCGGATCAGCCGCTGTGCGGCGTGCAGGATGCGCTCGCGCCGCTCCAGCTTCCGTTTTTCCCTTAAACCCATAACATGTATCAAAGACGGTATGCGTTCGTTTTTATAACGCGTTCAAAATAATGTCAAGGGCCGCCGGCATCGGCGGGCCCGCCCGCGATGTTTGCGCCGCCGGTTTTTTCCGGATAGTTGTTTCGGCGATCGGAAGCTGGTGTCCGCATTTTCACATAATGAATTTTCCGGACGAGGTTAGCCGCCATGATCAAGTCGGTCTTTCACGTCAACGTAAACGTCACGAATTTCGAGCGCTCGCTCGAGTTTTACAAAATGCTCGGCTTCAAGATCGTGCTCGATATCGGCGAGGGTCCCAACAAGGGCAATGACAAGGGTCTCAACATTCCAGGCAGCGTCGCACGGGCCGCGCTGCTGGCGCTTAGCGACGATCCGCGTGCGACTCGAATCGATCTAATCGAATGGAAGCAGCCCAAAACCGATGGCGCGCCGTATCCGCATCTGTATCACGCCGGGATCAATCGTATCGCGCTGTTCACCAAGAATCTCGACGAGGAGTACGCGCGCCTGGTGGCGGCGGGGGTGGAGATGGTTTCGGAGCCGGTGGTGATGAGCGCCGGCAGAAAGGCCGGGGCGCGTTTTTTCTGCTTCAAGGATCCGGACGGCACCTTCCTTGAATTGATCGAGCCGTTCAACAAGTAGGGTGCAGGCGCGGGAAAATACGCTCCCGGCATTAATCCATTGTTTGCAGGAGAGATCTGACGCATGAAAATCGGCCTTTGTCTCGGCTTCACCGACCGCTCTGAGACGTCCGACGTGGTTGCCCGCAAGTGCGAGGAACTGGGCTTCGAGTCGATGTTCACCGGCGAGCATCCGATAATCCCGGTGGTAGCCGGGGCGCTTATCGCGCTCGGCGATTCCGTGATGCCCGAGTATTACGAACGTCTGCTCGACCCGTTCATTTCACTCACCGTCGCGGCCTGTGCGACCACGCGTTTGGTGTTGGGCACTGCAGTTTGCCTGGCCGCGGAGCGCGATCCAATCATTCTGGCGAAGGAAGTCGCGACGCTGGACTATTACTCGCAGGGCCGTTTCATCCTGGGCGTGGGTGGCGGATGGCTGCGCGAGGAGACCGAGATCATGGGTCAGGACTTCCGCCGCCGATGGATCGTCGTGCGCGAGTACGTCCGTGCGATGAAGGAACTGTGGACCAAGCCGGAGGCCTCCTTTCAGGGCGAGTTCGTCAGTTTCCCGCCGGTGAAGTGCTGGCCCAAGCCGATTCAGCAACCACACACGCCGGTTTACATCTGCACCGGCGCCGGGCCGAAGTTCGATCGCCGCTTGAAAGACACAGTGGCCGTCGGCGAAGGATGGATGCCGACCGGGCTCGACCCGGAACGCCTGGCCGAGGAGGTCGCCAAGCTCAAGGAGATGTGCGCTGCGTCAGGACGCGACTTCAACTCCATCGAGATTACGATCTTAATACAAGCCGCCACCGGCCCAGCGGAAGCGCATAGGCAGGTGGAGGAATATCGCAAGGCCGGTGCCACGCGCATCCTCTTCCTGCTGACGCCAATTCCGCCGGGGCAAACCGATCGGATCCTGACGCCGATAGCCGAGGCCTATTTGCGATAGCTCGTAAAGACCTGTTTCTTTCTCCGCGCCGCACTTGCCTCGAATGATATGATCTCGATCAGAGGCACAGCCGATGGCCAGGACTATCATCATGGGGGACCCGCGCTATTTCTCGGTGCGCGGCGGCGCCAATCCTCACACGCGCAACGTGCTCGGGATGAAGAAGAAGGTGGATCCCGAACTGGCGCGGCGGCAATGGCATTCGATGGCGCGCACGCTGCTCGATCATGGCGCCGAGGTCTTCGTTATCGGACCGCGCGCCGATCTGCCCGGTCTGGTCTATCCCGCCAACGCAGGCTTTCTTTATCCGTTGGAAGACGGTGCGGCGGCGGACAAGACTTTCCATCTCGCGAACCTCCTGCCGACGCGCGCCCCGGAGCGCGAGGTGTACCGTCCGTTCATCGAGTCGCTCGGCTTCAAAACCAGCCCCGTCTTACATCGGTTCGAAGGCGAGGCGGACTTCTTTCCGGCGGGCCGCTACATGCTGTTCACTTATGGCAAGATTGAGCGCCAGCGCTTTGTGCCTACGCTCCAGATACCGCCGTGGCGGCGCGTCTATGGCCTGCGTTCCGAAGCGGACGCGATAGATGAACTGCGGCCGATAGCGGGAGAGCGCGAAATCCTGGCGCTTGAACTGGTTCTTGAAGCGTACTATCACGGCGACACGGTGCTGTGCTCATTCGGGCCGCGCCGCGAATTCCTGCTCGCCTATCTTGACGGGCTGAGCGTCCCGGCGCGCGGCCGTGTGCGCGAAGCCTTAGGCGCCGACCTGGTGGAGCTGAGCCAGGCCGACGCCGCGATCTACGCGGCCAACTCCTTCCAGATCCAGCACGCGGGGCGTCTGTATCTGTTTATGCCCGAGGGCATCAGCGAGGAGCTGCGCCGTGCGGTGCGCGAGCGCGGCGTGGAACCGGTGACAGTGGACGTCAGCGAGTTCCTCGCCAAGGGCGGCGGCTCAATCAAGTGCATGCTCCTTGATCTGGGTCCGGCCGGCGAGCAGCCAGTGAGCGCCGACGCGGCCGCGCTTCGAGTGCAGCGCAGTTACAAACGCCTGTTCGCTGGCTGAGCGCACGCGGTAATCACTGCTTGGGCGGCGGGAACAACTGCTGGCCCGCTTCATCGACCACTGTGATCGCTTTGACCGGGCAGCTGCGTGCTGCCGACACGATCACGCGGTCGTCGGAGCCTTTGGGGTCGATCACTTCGGACTTGCCTTTATCATCGAAGGCAAAAACCTTGGGCGCGGTCTCGACGCAGTCGCCGCTGCCGATACATTTGGCCTTGTTTACTGTAACTGTGACCATCGAAACTTCTCCGGCTTCCTTTTCAGGCAGTGGTTGATATCATGCGGCAGGATGCCGCGACGAGCAATGACATTACGCGTGCGGCGCCGCTTGTCCCCTCATCCGTAATGGAACGCGAAGGGTGATTTTCGGTACCGGCATAGATCTGATCGAGGTCGAACGAGTCAGGCAGGCGCTGGAGCGCCCGGCAACCGGCGTGCGCTTCCGCCAACGGGTCTTTACTCAAGGCGAGATTGATTACTGCGAAGCGCGTGGGCGGGGGCGCTTTCAGAGCTATGCCGCGCGTTTTGCCGCCAAAGAAGCGGTCATGAAAGCGCTTGGCACCGGATGGAATCGCCACGTCGGATGGCGGGACATAGAGGTGTACAGGTCGCGCGGCCGTCCGCCATCTATCAAGCTGTCGGGCAAGGCGGCGGAGTTCGCGGGTCGGCGCAACGTGGTGAGCTTTCAACTGAGCATCAGTCACAGTGCGCAGCACGCAATCGCCCATGTGATCGCGGAGACCGGCAATTAACTTCCGCTTCCGCGGGATCAGACCTGTGCTACTCCGCGAATTCCTGGATCAACCGGTCAGCAAACTGCTTCAAATACCCCATCGGATCGCGCATGCCGAACCAGCCGGCGTCGATAACCCGCTCGACTCCAAGTTCAGCCAGCCGCCTCACATCCTCCACGCTTACATTCCAGGTTGGCAGCAGCGTGCGTTCCAGCTTTCGTTCCCGTCCCGCCTGCCGTTCGAATTCGGCCAGCCGTCCCAGGTAATCGCGCGCCTGTTCAATACTGGTGACAATCCCGAACCATCCATCGCCCAGACGCGCGGCGCGCTTCAAAGACGGGTCGGTATTGCCGCCCAACACAAAAGGCGGATGTGGCTGCTGAAGAGGCTGCGGATAAAAGCTGAAGCCCTCGGTCTTCACGGTGCGGCCTTCAAAAGCCGCGACCGGCTTGCTCCAAACCTCCGTCAGCAGCGCCATGTATTCAACCATGCGCGCGCCGCGATCCTTGAAGTCGTAGCCCATCAGTTCAAATTCATCCGACATCCATCCCATCCCGACGCCGAAGATGAATCGCCCGTTGCTGAGCGCGTCGAGCGTCGCCACCGCCTTGGCGGTGGTGAAGGGGTTGCGCAGCGGTAGCAAGTAAACTCCGGTGGCAAGCCGCAGCCGCGTTGTCAGAGCAGCGGCATAGGTGAGCAGAACGAACGGATCCGAAAAGGGATAATTGGCCGGTAACTGGTAGCGCTGGTTGGGGGAATACGGGTAGGGGGCCTTGTGATCGTCGCGCAGGGCGATATGATCGCCGACCCATACTGATTCAAAACCGAGTGCTTCGATTGTACGCACGCCCGAGGCCAAATCGAATCCGGGAACTTGAGCTATGAACGTTCCAAATTTCATGGCCCTGCTTTTAGCATCGTGAGGGCCTCAAAGACACGTGCAGGCGAAAAAGAACCCGGCACGGAGGCCGGCGCTACGGGATAAAAATGATTGAAGCCAATCCATTGGTGCTGCGACCATGGAGGATGTCCGACATTCAAGCCTTGGTACGCCACGCCAACAACCGCAAAATCTGGGTCAATCTGAGGGATCGGTTTCCCCATCCATACACGGAGGCAGATGCGCGCGAATGGCTTACGCTTCGCGCCGCCGACACCGGCAAGCCGCACAATTTCGCGATTGAGTTTGAAGCCGAATCGATCGGCGGAATCGGTCTTGAATTCTTCACCGACGTGCATCGGATGACGGCCGAGATGGGCTACTGGCTGGGCGAGACCATGTGGGGCCGCGGATTTGCAACCATCGCGGCTACGGCCGTTGCCGAGTATGCGTTTGCAACTTTCGACATCCGCCGCCTCCAGGCCACTGTTTTCGAATGGAACCCCGCCTCGGCCCGAGTATTGGAGAAAGCCGGTTTCACACTGGAGTGCCGCCTGCGCAACTATATCTTCAAGGACAATCGTATCGGCGACGCGCTGATGTACGTGAGGATGCGAGACTAACAAGGCGGCGCGAAGCGGATGCCCGCCAATCTCGCAGTCTGTTAGCGATCTGAAGCCGGAACGGCGGCGGGCGCGGGTGTGTCGCCGGCAGATTCCGGAGCCTCGGTCTCGATCGAGATGATTAGAGTTCCGCGCTCGTAGCGGGGACCGCCGACCATGAAGATTCCATGGTTCATGATCTTCAAATCGGTGGTCATCATCGGCTCCTCGCCCTGAAACAACATCACCTCCATCCGGATCATTTCTCCGTCCATGCCCATCGGCTCGACATGCAGGATGCGTCCGCCGGGCAGGAGAAAGGTAGCGGTCTGACCGAATCCCGTATGGCTCTCGTCATGATGCATCAGATGGTAGGTGCTGTAGTGAAAAAGGCCTTTCAGGCGATGCTTGAGCCAACTCAGCCGCTGGTCGCATCCCTGATTCGTATCGGCCGCGAGCACCGAATCAATTTTTACGTTCACCTGGGGCCTGCCGGTCTGGGCGGCAACGGCGACGACCGTGATCAGCACGACCGCGACGGCGATAGTCGAGCGTCTGCAAAAACTTTCAGTCATTTCCCGAAGCGTCATCACCGAGCCAGATCACGGTGGTTTTATTGTCCGGCTCGCTCCAGGTAGCTACAGATGGAGGCTTGGCCTCCAGCCGCGAGATGAATGCCTGGCTGTTCGAGGGTACGGATGCGGTCACCGCGACCGGCTCAGGTTCAACCGGGTTGCGCGGCGGTTCTTGTTTGGCCACCTCGACGACGGGGTTGGCGGGGCCGTGAAACAGGCTAGCAAGCCTGCCCACAGTCGCGGGTTCCGCCAAAACCAGGAGGAGAGCAGCGGTGGCGATTGCAGCGCCCCCCAGCGATACTATCGCCACCCATCGCCCGCGCAGTTCATCCAACCAGTTGAGCGCCCGGTCGCGAAGCGGCCGGCGTTCGGCCGCGATGCTGCCCATCACGTTTTCCACGAATCCATCCAGCGAGGGCATCGGCACGGCGCTGCGCAGGTGATGGCCCAGCAGGACGAAGTCCACCAGGGTATCGCGGCAGGCCTCGCAGCTATCAAGATGGCGGGTGACTTGATCGGTTTCGAGCGGAGAGAGTTCACCGTCGCTGTACGCGCTAAGCAGCGGGGCGATGTCGTCGCAATGAGACACGGTCAACTCGCCTCCACATCCTTGAGCAGATCGCGTAGATGGCTGCGCGCGTAGTGCAGACGGCTCATTACCGTGCCCTTTGGGCAACTGAGGATATCACTGATTTCCTCGTAGCTGAGACCCTCCATCTCGCGTAAAAGTATCACTTGGCGATGCTCCGCCGTCAACTCTTTCAAGGCCTCCCGTACCTTGCGGCTGGTTTCGTCGCGCGCCAGGGCGCGAAAGGAGTCGCCTTCCCCGGAAGGTATCTTGCGTAATTCGTTTTCAGCTTCTTCCCCATGCGCCACCATGTACCTGCTCTCCCGGCGGCGCCAGTCAATCGCAAGGTTCGAGGCGATCCGGTAAAGCCAGGTCGAAAAACTGGACCGCCCCTCGAAACTCTTCAAATTCTGAAAGGCGCGAATAAACGTTTCCTGACCCAATTCCACGGCGTCGTCGGGGTTATGAACCAGCGCTCTGGCCACGCCCACGACCCGCTGCTGATAACGCTGGACCAGCACGCCGAACGCCTCGCGATCGCCGTGCTTGGCCCGCCTGACCAGGTCCTGTTCGTCGTCCTCAGGTCTTCCGGCGCTACTCAATTTTGGTAGACGAGTTTAGGCGGTGCGAAATTCATCCTTATGTCAGGATAATTCCGCCCAATTCGGCCCAGACTTCAATTCCACCTCGAGGGAAACCCGAAGCTGTGCCACGTTTTCCATCTGTTCCCGCACCATCCTGGAGACTTCTTCCAGGCTTTGGCGCTGCACCTCGAAGAGCAGTTCATCATGCACTTGCAGCAGCATCCGCGCCTCATCAGACCGCGCCCGCAGGAGATCGTGCAGACGAACCATAGCCATCTTTATCAAATCGGCGGCTGTGCCCTGAATCGGCGTGTTGATAGCAATCCTCTCCGCCTGCGCCCGCGCCCCGCCCTGCGGGGAGGACAGTTCGGGCAGATAGCGGCGCCGCCCCAGCAGGGTCACGACGTAACCGCGCTCGCGCGCCTGGTGCAGGCACTCCTCCAAATAAGCACTGACGCCCGGCAGACGCTTGAAGTATCGCTCGATGTACTCGGAGGCTTCCTTGAGCGGAATATTGAGTTCGCCCGCCAGCCGCTGCGGCCCCATGCCGTAGATGATCCCAAAGTTGATCACCTTGGCCAGCCGCCGCGCGTTGGAGTCCACCGCTCCCGCGCCGATACCCAACACCTCGGTCGCGGTGCGCCGATGTATGTCCTCGCCGCTGGCGAATGCGTCCACCAAAATCGGGTCCCCCGACAAATGAGCCAGCACGCGCAGCTCGATTTGCGAGTAGTCCGCCGACAGCAGCACCCATCCGTCATCCGCCACGAAGGCGCGCCGGATACGCCGGCCCTCCGCGGTGCGCGTCGGGATGTTTTGCAGGTTGGGATCGGTTGAGCTGAGCCGCCCGGTCGCGGTCAGGGCCTGATGGAAGGAGGTATGAAGGCGCCCGGTCTCTTGATTCATGACCGCCGCCAGCGAATCCACATAGGTCGATTTGAGCTTGGCGATAGTCCGGTATTCCAGCAGCTTGCGCGGCAGTTCGTGCGACTCCGCCAGCTTCGTCAGTACGTCCACGTCAGTGGAGTATCCGCTCTTGGTTTTCTTCAGGCCTTTGGTGGGAAGCTTTAGCTCGGTGAAAAGGACGTCGCGCAGTTGGTTGGGCGAATTGAGGTTGAACTCCCTGCCGGCCAGCTTGAAGCATTCGGCTTCAAGCCGGTGCAATTGCTGGCCGAACTCCACTCCCATACCGGCCAGCGCGCCCGAATCGATCTTGATTCCGACCTGCTCCATTTCCGCCAGGACCGAAGCCAGCGGCAGCTCTACTCGGTGGAACAAATCGCGCAGTCCGTCGCGCTCCAGCCGTGGCACCATCACCTCGCGCAGCGCCGCGACCACTTCCGGTGCGGAGCCGACGACAGCCCCGCCCAGCGGCGCCAAATGCTCATGGAACAGGTCTTCCAAGGCGGGCTCCGCGCGACCAGGGTTGATTAGAAACCCGGCCAGCATCGTGTCGAAATCCACCCCTTGCAGCTTAATTCCCCTGGCGCACAACGCTGTCAGATGCGATTTCAGGTCATGGCAGGCGCGGGGCGGATTTGGAGCTTCAAGTAGAGGTTTAAGTTCGGCCGCAGCCGGAGGGCCGAAAACATAAACCGGTTCGAGCCCCTCGGCCTTGACCTTCAGCGCGTTATCGCCGGCGTCGGGTTTCAGGTCGAAGGCCAGGCGCGGGGCGGCTTGAAGCTGGGGGACCAACTGGAGAGCCTGCTCCGCGGTCAGTTCGACTTCCTGGGCCGCCGAGACCGGCAGTTTGGCCTGGGTCGGAGCCAGTTCCTGCATAATCGAGTTGAATTCCAACTCGCGCAACAGTTCGGCGGTGGCTTTTTCGTCGATACCGTGGAAGGCAAGCTCGTCGAGCTCCACAGTAACCGGAGTGTCGGTGTCGATACGCACCAGCTTGCGTGCCAGTTCGACGTCGTCGCGATGCTGTGCGATGGTCGGCGCAAGCTTTTTTGCTCCTCTCAGGTCGCTGCGCTCCAGCTCATCCAGACGGGCCAGCAGATTATCGAGCGTGCCGAATTTCTGAATCAGCGCGGAGGCGGTCTTCTCGCCAACCCCGGGTACACCTTTGACGTTATCGATCGAGTCGCCCATCAGCGCCATCAAGTCGACCACCGCCTTGGGCTCCACGCCGAGCTTTTCGCGCACCTCGCGCGTGCCTATACGCTTGTCGCGCATCGTGTCCCACAGCGTGATGTGCGGACCCACCAGTTGCATGAAGTCCTTATCGCCGGTGACGATCACCGTTTCGATCCGCTGCCGGGCGGCGCGCAGCGCCAGCGTCCCGATCAAATCGTCGGCTTCGTAGCCGGGAAGGATTAGGCTTTTGATGCGAAAGACCTCGACCGCGCGATGAATGAAAGGAATCTGCACGACCAGGTCGTTGGGCGGGGAGGTGCGGTTGGCTTTGTAGTCCTGGAACAGGTCGTCGCGAAAGGTCCTGCGCGGCGAATCGAACACGATCGCCAGACGCTCGGGATGCGCGTCCTTCAGCAGCTTGAGCAGCATCCGGACGAACCCGTACACTGCGTTGGTCGGCAGACCCCGGGAATTATTGAGCTGGGGCAGGGCGTGAAAGGCGCGAAAAATGTAGCCCGAGCCGTCAACCAGGTAGAGGGTGGAACCTCCGTCCGTCATGTTTGGGAGGCTAACAGAACGAAATCGGATGAGGCCAGCAGAGGTATTGCAGCCCGATTGGATATATTGACAGCCTGATTCGGCGTGACTAATTGACATGGGTTGTAGTGCCCTGAATATGGGGACATGATTTTCGTCGAAAATTGTTGACGGCGGCCGCCGCCGCGGAGCTTAGCGGATGATCGAGGTCAAGAACCTCACTAAAACCTACGGCACCTTCGTTGCCATCAATGACGTTTCTTTCCAGGCCAAAAAGGGGCAGATTCTTGGCTTCCTGGGCCCGAACGGCGCGGGAAAAACCACCACGATGCGGATTATCTCGGGCTACATGCCGGCCAGCGCCGGAACCGTGCTGGTTGATGACCTGGATATCTTCACCCAGTCCCTGGAAGCGCGGCGCAGGATCGGATACCTGCCTGAAAATCCGCCGCTGTACAACGAGATGCGGGTCGAGGCGTATTTGCGCTTCGCCGGCCGGCTGCGAGGAGTTTCGCGCTCCGGCCTCGACGGCGCCTTGGAGCACGTAATCGATGTGTGCGGGCTCAAGGAAGTGGAGTCGCGGATCTGCGGCCAGCTTTCGAAGGGCTTTCGGCAGCGGGTCGGCCTGGCTGGCGCTATCATTCACGACCCGCAGGTCTTGATCCTCGACGAACCAACCATCGGACTGGACCCGCGTCAGATTCGCGACATCCGCGCCCTCATCCGCGAACTGGGCGGCGCTCGCACGATCGTGCTCTCGACCCATATCCTCCCCGAGGTTTCACAAATCTGTGACAAAGTCGTGATTATCAACGAAGGGCATGTGGTGCTTGAGGAAGGCCTCGATCAGCTGCCCGCCGGAACCTCGCTCGAGGACGTCTTCCTCAATGCGATCGCGCGCGAGCGCGGGCACGATGACGTCGAGGCTGAGCAAGAGCTGGAAGAGGTCGGAGCAGGGCGGAGTTCAGCACAATGAGGAACGCGCTGGTAATCGCGGGCCGCGAGATCGCGGCCTACTTTGTCCAACCTATTGCCTACGTGGTGATGACGGTTTTTCTGCTGCTCGGCGGATGGTTTTTCTTCGCTCTGCTGCGCCGTTTTGACCTGGTGCAGCAGATGTACCTGGCGATGCAGAATCCGCAGATGTTGCAGCGGATGAATCTGAACCAGATGGTAATCGAGCCGCTGCTGCACAACCTGGCGATCGTGCTCGTGATCCTGGTGCCGGCTATCACGATGCGCACCTTCGCCGAGGAAAAGCGCGCCGGCACCTACGAATTGCTGCTCACCGCGCCGGTGCGCACCGGCGAAGTGGTCGCCGGCAAATTTATTGCCGCCGCGGTGCTGATCTTGGTCATGGTGGCGCTGGCTGGCATCTTTCCGCTGATCCTGGTGCTGTTCGGCAATCCGGAGCTGGGCGTGATGTTTTCGGGTTATCTCGGCCTGGCCTTTCTGGGACTGTCGTTCGTCGCGGTGGGTTTGTTCACCAGTTCGATGACCCAGAATCAGATCATCGCGGCGATTAGCTGCTTTGGCGCCCTGTTGCTGCTCTATGTCATCTCGTGGCCGGCGGAAACCGGCGGCGGCGGATGGTCGGGGCTGCTGCGCTATCTGTCGCTGCCCGAGCATTTCGCCACCATGGTGCGCGGGCTGATCTCCACCAAAGACATCATTTACTTCCTGAGCGTAATCGCCGTGGCCCTGTTCCTGACGCAGCGGTCGGTCGAGTCGGTACGCTGGCGCTAGCTTTATAAGGGGTCAAGATGGCTAAGAGTTCGGCGCTGGCCGGAATCATCGGACTGGTCCTGCTGATTTTCGGAATAATCGACTACTTCATCGCTTCCGGCTTTCGCTTTTTCGTATTTATCAACCTGGCCGCCGGGGTCTTTGCGCTGGTGCTGTGGGCGACTACTTCCAGCCGCGAATCGTTTGGCGCCACGCTCGGCAGCCGCACCACCCGGTACGGCGCCAACGCGGTTTTCTATTCGCTGGTGTTCATCGCCCTGGTGGTCGCCATCAACTACCTCGCTAACCGGCACGATCATCGCTTCGATACCACCCAGGAGAAGGTTTTCAGCCTCTCCACCCAGTCGATAAGCACGGTCAGAAACCTCAACAGACCGCTTAAGTTTTACGGGTTCTTCCAGGGTGGCCAGGATCAGCGGGCCAAGGACCTGTACGAGGCGTACGCTTACGCGTCGCCCAAGGTGAGTTATCAGATGGTCGACCCGGATAAGCATCCGGAGTTGGCCGAGCGCTACAAGGTCACCACGATGGGCACCACGCGGGTGCAGTATGGGGACAATGCTTCCGACGGCACCAACGTAACCGAACTTAGTGAGGAGAACCTCACCAACGCGGTTATCAAGGTTACCAAGGGGACCAGGAAAATCGTCGATTTCCTTGACGGCGAAGGCGAGGGTGATCCGGACGATTCGAAGTCGGCCACGGGCTTCGCGTCTCTCAAGCAGGCCCTGGAAGGCGAGGGCTATACGGTCCGCAAGCTGTTCCTGGCCTCCAAGCCCGAGGTTCCATCCGACACCAACCTGGTGGTGGTCGCGGGACCGACGCGCGACGTTTCCGGTCATGTGCTCGACGCTTTGACCGCATACCTCAAGCGAGGCGGTCATGTATTGGTGACGTTGCGCCCCTCGATGCCCGGTACGCCCGATCCTGAAGCGGGGCTAATCAAGATGCTTGGCGGATGGGGACTGAAGGTCGGCGATGACGTGCTGGTTGATCAGGTGCTGCGCCTGTTCGCCGGCCCGGCGCTCGGGCTGAACCCGGTCGTCACCACCTACGGCGCACATCCCATTACCAACGGCTTTAACCAGCGCACAGTCTTCCCGATGACCCGTTCAGTCCAGCCCGAAAGCCCTCTCAAGGCGGGACTGTCGGTGGTCGAGCTCGCCAAGACCAGCGAGACCTCGTGGGCGGAAACCGACCTGGTGGGCATTTTCCAACAGCAGAAGGCGTCCTTCGACGCCGGCAAGGATCAGAAGGGGCCCATTGCAGTGGCCGACGCGGTTGACGGCGACCTCAAGACGCTCGGCTTCGGCAAGGAAGGCCAGACTGCACGGCTGGTGGTGATCGGCAGCACCGATTTCGCCTCCAACCAGTACTTCAACCAGTTCTTTAACCGTGATTTCACGATCAACAGCGTGGACTGGCTGGCCGGTGAAGAGAAGTCGATTTCGATTCGGCCGCGCACCATGCATTCGTCCAGCTTCCGGCTGACGGTGGATCAATTCAGCCTGGTCTTCATGCTGTCGGTGCTGCTGCTTCCCGAGTTGCTGCTGATTTTGGGAATAGCGGTCTGGTGGGAACGGCGCGTCTGAGCCGTTGCGAAGGCTCGATTTTTCCTTTAATCAATGCGACCCGCGCACGGACTTTTGACCTGCAAAGATGCTTATCCCCTCTGCCTGTCCAGGAGAAGGGTTAAGGTGAAGGCTCCATACGCATCCCCTCCATTCGCTTAATCCATTCAGGTAAACCATTCCAGGAACGAATCATCGCCGCATATGCAATTCCGCAATACCCTGATCGTATTGATTCTGTTGGTTCTCGTCGGGGGATATATCTATTTCTTCCAGGCCGGCAAGCCCGAAGAGGAAACCAAAAAGCTCTTCGACATCAACGCTGATGACATCACCAGGTTGGTCCTTAAATACCCGGGCCAGGAAATCGAGATCGAAAAGACCGATGGCGCCTGGAAGATGGTCAAGCCGATCAAGACCGACGCCGATTCCGCGGCGGCCACCACACTGACCCATGAAGTCGCCAGCGCCGATGTAAAACGCACCGTAGACGAGCATCCCAGTGATCTGAAGCTCTTCGGTTTGGACAAGCCCGCTGCAACCGTGGTGGTCAGCACCAAGGACAAGACCTATCCGGGCGTCGAGGTGGGTAAGAGCGCGCCCATTGGTTATTCGGTTTATATCAAGACCACCGACAATCCCGCGGTGATGCTCACCTCGGGCGGCTTCGGCCCCGGCACCAAGCGCACGGTCAGCGACCTGCGCCAGCATACCCTCATGAGTTTCAAGGTCGACGATGTCAACAAGCTGGTGGTCAGGCAGGGCGACAGCGCGCCGGTCGAACTGGAGAAGGACCAGGGCAAGTGGAAGATCGTCAAGCCGGCCAAATATGACGCCGACAATGAGCGGGTTCGCACGCTGCTGGGTTCGCTTTCCAACGCCCGCATCGACGAGTTCCCTAGCGACAATCCTTCCAACCTGGCGCAGTACGGCCTGGATAAACCGGCGGTGGAGGTGTCCGTATTCAGCGGGCCCGGACAGTCGCGCCAGTCGCTGCAATTCGGCACGAAGGAAAGCGGTCCGGGCAAAGACGATTATTACGTGCGGCGCGGCGAGAAGCCCAACGTGTACACGGTCCACACTTACGTGTTCACTGACGCCGATAAGGGTCTGAACGACCTGCGCGATCGCACCGTGCTGGCTTTCGAACCGGATGATGTCGAGCAGGTGAAGGTGACCAGCAACGGCAAGTCCTTTACCGTCGCAAAAGGAGAGGGCGGCAAGTGGACCGAGACCGACGGCGGCAAATCGGATGCGGACCAAATCAAGGTCCGCCAATTCATCGACCGCCTGCACGATCTCAAGGCCGAAACCATCGCACAGGATTCCGCCGCCAATCTCGATAAGTTCGGACTCAACGCGCCCGGTGAAGAGGTCGTCATATCGGGCAAAGGTGGCAAGGCGATGGGCAGCGTCAAGCTGGCCAGAGTGGAGCGGCACAACGAGAATGACAAGAACGGCCCCGCGCGCACCGACTACTATGCGCTTTCCAGCGCCAGCCCCACGGTGTACAAGATTTTCGAGTACGACTACACCGACCTGATCAAGACGCCCGATCAGTTGACGTCCCCCAAACCGGCTGCGGTTCCTTCCGCCAAACCGTCAGCAGCCAAATAGGGCGATTGAGGGCCGCTTTTTTCTCTCCCTCTCAAGGCGAAAAAATCGCAACGGTCCAACTTCACTTGGGCGGCATTCGCAGACCGCCGTCGAGCCTGATGGTCTCGCCGTTGAGCATCGGATTCTCCGCGATGTGGCGCGCCAGTATCGCATACTCCGAAGCCTTACCCAGTCGATGAGGAAATGGAATGTTGGCCTCCAGCGCCTTGCGCACCGGCTCGGGCAACGTGGCCAGCATCGGAGTCTCGAACGTGCCCGGCGCGATCGTGCAGACGCGTACTCCAATGGACGCCAGGTCGCGCGCAATCGGCAGCGTCATCGACATCACCCCGCCCTTGGACGCTGAATAAGCGGCCTGGCCAATCTGGCCTTCGAACGCCGCCACCGACGCGGTGTTGATTATTACGCCTCGCTCGCCGTCCGGGTTGGGTTTGTTCTTGGCCATTGCCACCGCCACCAGGCGAATGACGTTGAAGGTGCCGATCAGGTTCACCTCGATAATTTTCGTAAAACGCCGCAGCGATGCCGCTCCCTCCTTGGTCAGAATGCGCTCTGCGGTGGCGATTCCGGCGCAGTTGATTAGCACTTGGATTCCGCCGAATTTTTCATGGGCCGAGGCGATTGCCGCCAGCACTTGCGGTTCGGAGGTCACGTCCGCGGGTGTGAAGATTCCGGGCGCCTCCAGCGTGTTGAGCACCTCGGGACCGGGCGCGGAGGGAAGGTCGAGCAGCACAACACGCGCACCGGCTTTGGAAAATTCTCTGGCACTGGCCGCGCCTAACCCCGAACCGCCGCCGGTCACCATTACAACCGCGTCTTTCAAGTCCATTGTCGAATCTCCTTCCGCCGCCGCTGCGACGATCTTGGGCGCGCGCAACAGGGGGTAACCGTGAACTCTTACGACGGTAACCGGCGCTAATCAAGAATCCTTGGCGTAGCACTTTGTCGCGCCCGCACCTTGCCATCGCGCCGTGCTTTGATGCACAACAACCGGACGTAACGCCAGGCGCCGTCGCGGCACCAGACAACACGCTGGCGCTTGCCAAAGACGAGGAGATGGAACGAGATGAGTGATCTGCTCGCGGGCAAAGTTGCCCTGATAACAGGCGGTGGTTCCGGAATCGGCCGCGCTACGGCGCTGGTGTTTGCCCGCGAGGGGGCCAAAGTCGTCATCGCCGATACAGCGGCCGAAGGCGGTAGTGGCACAGTGGAGCTGGTTCGCCAGCATGGTGGAGAGGCGCGGTTCATCCAGGCCGACGTTTCGAAAGAGGAGCAGGTAAGCCGGCTTGTCGGCGGCGTCGTCGACGCTTTCGGGCGGCTCGATTGTGCCTACAACAATGCCGGTGTCGAGCAGCCGATTGCATACATTCCCGACATCACCGACGAACTGTGGCATCGCATCTTGGCGGTAGATCTGACCGGCGTGTGGCTGTGCATGAAGTATGAGATTCCGCAAATGGTCAAACAGGGCGGTGGCAGTATCGTCAACACTTCCTCGATAATGGGCCTGGTGGCGACCACCGGGATGGCGGCCTACAACGCGGCAAAGGGTGGAGTGGCCCAACTCACTCGCAGTGGGGCGCTGGAATATGCCAAAGCCAATATTCGGGTGAATGCGGTAGCGCCCGGGTTCATTCTCACCCCGATGGTGGAGCGCAACCTGCCCCCGGAAAGCCGCCAGCGCAAAGCCGCCGACGCGGTGCAGCCGATGGGCCGGATGGGACGGCCGGAGGAAATCGCCGAAGCCGTGGCGTGGTTGTCCTCCGACGCGGCCTCTTTCGTAACCGGGATGGTGATGCCGGTGGATGGTGCATGGACGGCGCGGTGAAAAAGGAAGTTCCGGCGGATCGCGGGACGCGGCCAGTTGACAGCTTCGCCGCGAGGACGCAGATTTCGTTCGTTCAAAAGAGCAACAATTGGACCCCATTTCCAGCATCATGGTGCGCCAACTTGCGTCCAGAGCATCGCACGCTTAGCCTTACAGACTGAGAGCCTCTTGCGATTCCCGGGCCTGCGTCCCGGTGGCACCAACTTTATGGCTGACAAGCGAATCCTGATTGCCGAAGACGACCGCGCCACTCGTGAGAGCTGGTCCGAGCTGCTCATCTCCTGGGGCTATAAGGTCGAGGTCACCGAGGACGGCGTGCAAGCGCTGGAAGCCGCCCTGTCGCATCGCCCGCAGATCGTGCTGGCGGATCTCAAAATGGCGCGCAAGGACGGCCTTACGCTGCTGCGCGAGATTCGCGAGGCGGGAATGGACGTGGCGGTGGTAATGATCTCCGGCGAGGGCGATATTCCCGATGCCGTTTCGGCGATCAAACTGGGCGCTTACGAGTACCTGCGCAAACCAATCGACCCAGCGCACTTGAAAGCGCTGCTCAGCAACATCATCGACCACCTCAGTGTGCGCGAGGAGAACGACCGCCTGCGCCGCCGCCTCCTCGGCGAAGGCGAGTTGGGTCCGATGCTGGGCAGGTCGCTGGCTATGCGCCGGGTGCTGACACTGATCGACCAGATTGCCCCCACTGACGCCTCCGCCATCATCACCGGCGAAAGCGGTACCGGCAAAGAGCTGGTGGCCAAGACAATCCATGAGCTCTCCAAGCGCAGCCAGGGGCCGTATATAGCGGTCAACTGCGCCGCTATTCCCGAAACCCTCATGGAAAGCGAGCTGTTCGGCCACGAACGCGGAGCCTTTACGGGCGCGGACCGCCGCCGCGAGGGCTATTTCGAACTGGCCGACGGCGGCACCCTGATGCTCGACGAGATCAGTGAGATGAAGGTCGAGTTGCAGGCCAAGCTGCTGCGCGTGCTCGAGGAGCGCAAGCTGCGGCGCGTGGGCGGGAGCGTCGAGCTGCCCTACAATGTGCGGGTGCTGGCAGCGTCCAACCGGCCGCTGGATCGGGCGATTCGCGAAGGACGACTGCGCGAAGACCTTTATTATCGGCTTAACGTATTTTCAATCGAACTGCCTCCGCTGCGCGACCGGCCCGACGACGTCGTGCTTCTGGTTGACGCTTTCATCCGTCAGTTCGCGGAGCAAACCGGCAAGCCCATCCAGGCCGCCGACCACGACTGCCTGCAGGCATTGAAGTCCCATCCATGGCCCGGCAACGTGCGTCAGTTGCGCAACGTGATCGAACGAGCGGTGATCGTGGGCCGTCCGCCCCTGCTCACCCTGGGTGACCTGCCTGCCGACATCAAGCCTGGTCAGGGTGACGGCACGATGCAAATTCGGTTGGGCTGCACCCTGGACGACGTCGAACGGGACTTGATCGTCAAGACGATCGAGTTCACGGGAGGAAATAAGACTCGCGCCGCCGAAGTGTTGGGAGTAAGCTTGAAAACTCTCTACAATCGGCTTGAGCGCTATGAACGTAAAGAACCGGCCGAAGCTGAGTAACGCGCCGGGAGGCTCCTGAGCGTGGGCCTGCGCGCCAAACTACCCACCACGTTTCTGGCTTTGCTGACTGCCGCGATCCTGGCGGTTAGCGCCCTTTACCTGAATAGGATGTTGCGGCTGTTGGCGCACGGCCTGGTGACCTCCGCCGACCGCTGCAGTAAGGAAGTGTTCGAACAGGTGCGCGTCGCGCTGAGCAATGCAGGCACGGCCGACCCGGCCACGGTGCTGCGCGATGACAAGGCGCTGAAGGCCGCCATCCGCTCCTCACTGGCCTTTAGCGAATACGTGGTCTATTTGCGCGTCGTTTCGATCGATGGACGCGACCTGGTCAGCTCCAACACCGAGCCCGAATCCGAGACCAAGTCGGACCGGATGGTGCTGCCCATATCCGACTTGGAGGAACTTAGTTCCTCCCAATGGCCGCTGGGACTGGCGCGGGCGCTATGGAGCGACCATCTTTATGAATCCAGCCGCTCGATCGACGTCAATTCCAAGCCGTTCGGGTTTATCAAGGTAGGGATCTCCACCGGCCTCATCGCCAACCAGGTCCATCAGACGGCGGAAAACATGGGACTGATCGCGCTGCTCGCGCTGATCATAACCACCGCTGCCGCTTATACCCTGAGCAACATAATCCTGCGGCCGGTACTGGCGGTCACCACCAGCATGGAGCAACTGGCGGCGGGCAACGCGGAAGTCAACCTGAACGTCGCTGGAAGCGACGAGTTCAGCAACCTGGCCGACAAATTCAACGTGCTGTCGCGCCGTATCCGTGCCGAGCGCAGCCGCTGGGAAAGTGAGCGCGGCGGGATCTTTGACGCCTTGCGCTCGATCCAGGACCTGGTGATGCTGATCGACAGCGACGGCACCTTGCTGTTTGCCAACACCGAAGCCCAGGGCGTGCTCGGTCTTCCGGCCGGCGGCGTCAGTGAGGGCAAGCCGCTGCGCATGCTGTTGGGTGCCGACCACCCCATGATGCAGCTCATCGGGCCGGCGCTGGCGGCCGGCACCGAGGTGCGTGACGTCGCCTTCGAGATCGGCGATCGCTTCGACCGCAGGCGGTTTCTGGTCTCGGCCCTTTCGCTGGGCCAAGGGCGCGAAAGCGCGGGACTTCTGGTAATCATGCGCGACCTGGAGCAAGTACGCGAACTGGAAACGGTGGTCGATCAGTCCAGCCGGCTGGCGCGCCTGGGCAGCTTGCTGTCCGGCGTCGCGCATCAGATCCGTACTCCGCTCAACGTTATGACATTGCAATTGGAGCTGCTGCGCCAGGACGTTGAAGGCGGCCGTGATCCGGCCTCGCGAATCTCCCGCGTCAGCCAGGAGATCTCGCGCCTGGCCAAGGCGATTGACGCCCTGATGCGCTTCATGCGCCCCGAGCAGCTTAAATGCGAAGACCTCGCGGTCAACGATTTGCTGCGCGAGATCGCCAGCCAAATCACCCGTCCCGATATCCGCGTGGAATATCAGCTCGATAACACCATACCGATCATCAAGGCCGACCGCGATCTGCTCAGCGAGGCGCTGCGCAACATGATAAACAATGGGGTCGAAGCGATGCCTCAGGGCGGGGTGATGACGCTGAGCACCGCTCACTGCGACGGTGAGGGCGGCGTCGAGATTGATATCAGGGATTGCGGGGCTGGGATCAGCAAGGAAAATCTGGAAAGAATCTTCAACCTTTACTTTACAACCAAAGAGGGGGGGTCCGGTCTGGGCCTGTCATTGGCACTGCGGGCAATCGACCTGCACGGCGGCTCCGTCAACGTCGAGTCGAAACCAGGGGTCGGAACCACCTTCAAAATTCAGCTTCCGAGAGTCAACGACGTTCCCCCGGCGGCCGCGCAATTGAGCTGATGTCACATTTGTTCTTCGCGCGTTTAAGGGCCGGCCGCTTGCTGCTGGCGTTGATCGCCTTGGCGGCGCCGTACGGCTGCACGGCACAGTCCGGCAATTCCTGGACTTCCTGGACTCCGGCATGGATCCATCCGTCGGAGCCGGCGCCCATAGCGACACCGGCGGTGCAAACTGCGCAGCCGGCTCATCAATGGCGTGAGGTACAACCTGAGGTCGTCAATCAGCCGGAACCGCCGCAGCCGCCTCCTCAACCGGTCGTAATCCAGAAAAAGCCGGAAGAGCCGTCGCCTCAACCAACACCCAGGGCGCAGCCATCAACCAGTCCAACCGTCACCTCGGCCATGAATAGCGCCACACAGCACGATGCTCAGGTCGCAATCGCGCAAGTCAACAAGCGCCTGGCGCAAGCCGACGGCGAATCTCAGGGTATGCAAAGCGAGCAGATAACCGTGATCCGCAGACTGCGGGACAGCGCCCAGCAAGCGTTCAACGAGCAGGATTATCTTACAGCCCGGAGCCTGGCTCTAAAGGCGTCGGTCCTGGTTGATCAGTTGCCCGCGGCAACCCCCCACCAACCGTCGTCACATTAAAGGGAGACTGCCTGGGATGGTGAGTGTCGGCGCACCGCACGGCGACGGGATGAGTTACCGCTGCTGCTGGCACTCATTCCGCGGCGTGGCTTGCCCCGCCAGACGCGAATCTCGCGCAGCGCCGGCTCGCCAAGATCGCGCCCCTTTTCCAGCGCGTCCATCAGCGCGTCCGGATCAATGCCGAGCATCTCGCAGAGATTGCGGAATGCAAACACGCCGTTGCGGCTGTGCGAGTGCATCCAGAGCCGAACTTCCTCGAACAGTAAGCGGCCCTTGCGGCTCTTGGCGCCTTTGTACTTGTAGTAGCTGGCGATTGCGTCGGCCAGAACCGCAAATGCGAGACGGTATTCGCCGTCCTGCCAGCGCTTGCGCCCAACGATGTCGTAGTACTGCCCGGGGAGAACGATGTCTCCACGAAAGGTTGCCGGTAGTGACGCCTCCAAGCGGGCCCCCACCTCCAACGCCGATTCCACGCGATGGCTAGAGCTGATCATTTTCTACCTCTGGTCAGGCTGCCGCGTGATTTGGTTCGAAGCTTCGTCATCCGCCCGCCCTGGTGGGAAAAGCACATTAGTGCCTGGATGCAAAAACCACCTGTGGCGACAACCGATTTTGGAGAACAGCAATTAATGGGCCATGGTTAGAATTCAGAAAGAACGCAAGCAATTCGTCACAAAGATGCGAGAAAGTGCTTGGAGCTTGTAAATCTTACAAGCAAACGAACGAAGCGGTAATGCTGGTGGAAATCCAGAATCTAGCTGAAAATTACTTGATAAATTCGTCCAAGCGCAAAATCTTACAGGCTTGTGAGGCCCGCTGTATGCAATTTTTACAAACGGACAGGGCGAATCGCGTCCGAAAACTGCCCTCTGACGAGGTTGCTGGCAGTTAGGGGGCAGCGACCAGCATTGATGGTCGGAGCAGCTTTCAAATCGGTCGGCGTCGACTTGCGCGAAGCGCCGTTGCGTTTGCTATGGTGGGAACGCGGCCCGTCGTGTTCGCTTCAATTGGGCCCTGCGGCGGGGCCAGTGGCGCAACTATAAGAGAGGATCTTAGGGATGCCAATTGATCTTACGGAATTTGCGCAACCCGAAACCACTGCGCTTTTGGCAATCGAAGTCCAGCAGGGAGTGATCGGCGAGTACACGCCGGCTCCTCTATCGGCGCTGCGCGACGCCGCGGCATCGCGCCGCCTGGTTCCGCAGTTGTCCAAACTGCTTAAAGCCGCGCGCAAGGCCGGAGTACATGTGTTCCACTGCCCGGCGGGCGCTCGCCCTGACGGCTTGGGCTCGATGACCAACACGCGGCTGGCGCAGGCGCTCAAGAAGTCCGGCCGGCGCGGGATGCAGGTTGGCTCGCCCGAGGCCGCCAACTTGCCCGGCCTTGAGCCACATGAAGGCGACTTCGTGATCTGGCGCACCCACGGGATGACTGCGTTCCATGACACCAGCCTGGACAGCATCTGCCGCAACATGGGAATCCGCACGATCGTACCCACCGGCGTTTCGATCAACGTCGCGATAACCGGCGCCACCATCGAGGCTGTCAACCGCGCTTACCGTGTCGTCATCCCCACCGATTGTGTGGTTGGCTTTCCACCTGAGTACGGTGACATGGTGCTCAAGAACGCGCTGGTCGGTCTGGCCTTTCTCACCACCGCTCCCGAACTGGCCGCCGCCTGGGGAGTGGACTGGAGAGAGCTCTGATACCTGGAACTGCGTCGGCTGCCGCCGTTCGATCAGCGGTTACTAAGGGCGCCGGGCGCGCCAGTTTGTGATTCTACATGATTTCTGCGGCTTGCCCCGGCCAGAGGCAATCTGTAACAGAAAGATCGGATCCAGGCGGCAAGACTGAATTCGACCTGTCTGGTAACGTTGATAATCAGCCCGGCTCGATGCGAGCCGCAAAGCCCAGGAGAGCGCCATGAGCACAGCGTCGGAACAGGTACACGAGTTCAAGGTGATTGGCACACGCCCGGTTCGTCACGACGGAGTGGAGAAGGTAATCGGGCGGGCCAAGTATGGCGCCGACTACAGCATGCCCGAGATGTTGTGGGCCAAGGTGTTGCGCAGTCCGTATGCGCACGCGCGGATCAAATCAATCAATACCGAAAAGGCGGCCAAACATCCCGGCGTCAAGGCGGTGATCACTTACAAGGACTTTCCTCCGATTGCTGAAGTGGGCTACCGCTATGGCGGCGTCGTGCCCTATAACCCGCGCCATTTGGCGGAGAACCTCATCGCCAACGAAAAAGTCCTCTACCACGGTCACGGTGTAGCGATCGTGGCGGCGACCAGCCCGCATATCGCCGAAGAGGCGCTCGATCTGATCGAGGTCGAATACGAAGTTCTGCCGGCGGTGCTTGACGTGATGGATGCGATGAAGCCCGAGGCACCGGTCCTGCATCAAGATGTAAAGGATGAATCCGGCAAGCCGTCCAACGTGGCCCGTCATATCCATTACGATCATGGCGACATTGAAAAAGGCTTCAATGATGCAGACGTGGTGGTAGAGCATGAGTTCCGCACCGCCACCGTGCACCAGGGATACATCGAGCCTCACAACGCGTTGGCTTACTTCGAGCCCGACGGCAAAGCCGTCGTTTACTGCTCCACCCAGGGTCCGTTCGACGTGCGCGCGATGTGCTCCGACCTGACCGGAATCTCCGTCAGCGACATCAAGGTGGTGCCGGCGGAGATTGGCGGGGGTTTCGGCGCGAAGCTACTGGTGTATTACGAGCCGCTGGCGCTGCTGCTGTCGAAGATCACCGCGCATCCGGTCAAGATGGTGATGACGCGCGCGGAAGTGCAGAAGTCCACCGGCCCCACGCCGGGCTCCTATCTGAAATGCAAAATGGGAGCTAAGCGCGACGGCAAGATCACCGCGGCGGAGGTCTGGATGGCCTACGAGGCGGGTGCCTTTCCGGGCTCCGTGGTCTACATCGGGTGCATGACCGCAATCTCGGCGTATGATGTCGAAAACTACGTCATCGACGGCTACGACGTGGTGCTTAATCGGCCGCGCACCGGGGCCTACCGTGCGCCCGGCGCAACCCAGTCGGCATTTGCCGTGGAATCCGTAATCGACGAACTGGCGCAGAAGATCGGGATGGATCCGATCGATATCAGGATAAGGAACAGCGCGCGCACCGGCACGCGCACCATGGCCGGGCCGCCGCAGCCACGGATCGGGTTCGTCGATACTCTGGAGACGCTGAAGAACAGTGAGCATTACAAGTCCAAGCTGACGGGTAAGCTGCGCGGACGCGGACTTGCGGTCGGCGCCTGGCACACCGGTGGGATGCAGTCCTCCGCGATGATCAACATTCATGTTGACGGTACCGCCAGCCTCGTCACTGGTGCGGTCGATATCGGCGGCTCGCGCGCCGCGTGCGCGATGGTCGCGGCCGAGGTGCTGGGGATTCCGGTTAGCTCCGTCCGTCCCGGTGTCACCGATACCGATTCGATTGGATATACCGATCCGACCGCCGGCAGCCGAACCGGCGCCACCTCGACGCTGGCCGCAATGCGCGCGGCGGAGGACGCGGTCCGCGAGATGAAAGAGCGGGCGGCGAAGATAATGGAGATTCCAGCCGCGGACGTCGACTGGATCGACGGCAAGGCGGTGTCCAAGCACAACGGCAAGGCTCCCCTAACGATGAAGGAAATCGCGGGCAAGGCGCTGCGCACCGGTGGGCCCATCTGCGGGCGCGCCAATATCGTTGGCGCCGGCGGCGGTCCCAACTATTCGGCCGTGCTGGTGGACGTTGAAGTCGATCCCGACACTTCCAAGGTACAGGTGCTGCGCTGCACTATCGCGCAGGACGTGGGCCGCGCGATTCATCCCAGCTATGTGGAAAGCCAGATGCAGGGCGGAACCTCGCAAGGAATCGGCTGGGCGCTCAACGAGGAATACGTCTATGACAAAGACGGCCGCCTGCGGAACACTGGGTTCCTCGACTACCGGATGCCTACCTGCCTGGACTTGCCCATGATCGAGACCATCCTGGTCGAGGTGCCCAACCCGTCGCATCCGCTGGGCGTGCGCGGCGTCGGCGAGGTTCCAATCGTACCGCCGCCCGCCGCGGTGGCCAACGCGGTGTCGCATGCGCTAGGCATCAGGATCACCGAGCTGCCGATGTCGCCCTCGCGCCTGTTCGATCTGCGCAAGCGCCAGGGGTTGTAGGCCGAAGCATCACAGACACTCATCCCCAACTCTCCCGAGCCCGGGATGAGGGTTAGGGTGAGCGTGTCGTCAGCGCACACCGCCGGGAGCTTGGGCACCTGAATGAAAAGCCGATTGTCTACGCTTTTGGCACCGGTTTGCGCGGCGCCATCCTTACCCCGGGGAACAGCGTCCAGCTATCACCCTCATGCTTCCAGCCGCCCGCTGCCCACGTGCCGCCGTCAACGAAGAGCGTGATGCCCGTCACATAAGAGGACAGGTCGGAGGCGAGGAAGACGGCGGCGCCGCCGACTTCGTCCACCGTGCCCAGCCGTCCCAGCGGAATCCCGCTGCGCACCGCGTGCTGGTTCTCCGCCTTCTTGAGTTCATTCGCGATACCGGTGTCGATAACGTCCGGAGCGATTGAGTTGATGCGGATACCGTAATCGCCGAACTCCAGCGCTCCCGTCTTGGCAAAATTGTCCATTCCCGCTTTGCACGCGCCGTAAATCGAATAGCCGGGGACGGCGCGGCTGCCCTCAATACTGGAGATGTTGATGATCGAGCCGCTCCGCTTGCCGGCGATCATCGCCCGCACCACCGCGTCGGTGCAGTGCACCATCCCCATCAGGTTCAAATCGACTGCGCGCCGCCATCGATCCGGCCCCATGTCCAGAAACGGATGCGGAATCTGGCCGCCCGCATTGTTAACGAGGACATCGACGCCGCCCAGCTCTTTCACTGTCAGATCGACCATGGTCTTGACCTGCTCGAAGTCCTTGACGTCGGTGGTGATCGCCAGTCCTTTGCGCCCCAAGGCGCGGATCTCGGCGGCTGCACTTTCACCCAGCGCCGCGTTGCGGTCCGCGATTACGACATTGGCTCCGAAGCGGGCAAACGTCAGCGCGACGCCCTTGCCGATTCCCTGGCCGCCGCCGGTGACGATCGCAACCTTGTCTGTCAAAAGCGCGCTGGAAGGATCCATGAAACGTCTCCTTTATGCCGATTCCTGAGGGGGTTGGAGTTGGAAGAATGGAGCGCCCTTGAGTGACCTCGCCCCCGCCCGCAGTCATGTACGCGGGGCAAGCCGGAGAGGCCGCCGGCCGATTTGCACGCAGATCGGCCGGCGGGTGAGGGCTCATGCTCCGTGTGGCAACAGCACCGTACGTACGACCTCGCCAGTCTCCATATCGTGGAACGCCCTATCGACGTCAGCCAATGATCCATGACGGCTGACCATGTCGTCGAGGTTGAGCAATCCACGCTTGTAAAGACTCACAATGTAACCCAGGTCGATCGCGTTGCTGGAGTAATTCAGATGATGGCCGCGCACGATCCGTTCGGCGGCGGTGATGAAGTACACCGGCAGGTCGTCCAGCACGTCGCCGTCCTTGCCGACTCCGACGAAGGTCGCAGTTCCGCGCGGCGCCAGGCACAGCACGGTCTGGGTCTGGGTTTTCTTGTTGCCGATTGCCTCGAAAGAGTATTCCACACCGCCATCGGTCAGTTCGCGGATCGCTTCGACCGGATCGCTGTTCTTGGCGTTGACTACGTCGGTGGCGCCGAACTTCTTTGCCATCTCCAGCTTCTTGTCGAACACGTCGACCGCGATTATCTGGCGGGCGCCCGCTATCCTGGCGCCCTGAATCGCCGATCCGCCCACGCCGCCCGCGCCGAAAACCGCCACGGTCGCGCCCGGCGGAATCTTGGCGGTGGTCAAGGCCGCGCCCAAACCCGTCGTGACTCCGCATCCGATCAATGCCATCCGATCCAGCGGCAGGTCGTCATCGATCTTTACCACCGCGGTTTCATCCACGATTGCGGCCTGCGCAAAACCGCCGGCGCCGCCGCCGATTCCGCCGATGAACTTGCCCTTCCATGACGTAGGAGGTTCGTTCGCGGCGCGGCGGGTATAGCGCCCCCGGTTGTTGCATCTGAAGTACTTGCCGCTCATGCACCATTTGCATTTGCCGCAAACCCCCGAGCCGCCGCGGATAACATGATCGCCGGGCTTCACTAATGTGACCTCGGGTCCGACTTCGTCGATGATCCCGGCCATCTCATGGCCGAGAATCATGGGCGGCCGGAAATCCGCGGCGCGGGCTCCCGTCCAGACCAGCAGATCGCTGTGGCAGACTCCGCAGGCGGTTATCTGGAAACGAACCTCGGTGCGCTTTGGATGATCGATCGTCACCTCTTCAACTGAATGAGGACCACCCGGGACCTGGTATATCGCGGCTTTCATTTCTCCCTCCTGAAGGACTGCGGTCAGCGGAGTAGTTCCGCCGCCGCCCGAACACTTTGATGCACGCATACAACACTTCGCCGCGTTGGGTAAAGCGGCTGATCCCTTAATGACGAAACCGGGCGGATGTTCCCTGCACGCTATTCGATCTATCAAGTCATCCTGAATTCCGGCTGGGTTGACAACCCGGCGAACTAGGGCGAAAACGACCTTACGCAGGGAGGACCGACCGTGGCTGGAAGTCTCGAAGGAATCACGATTTTAGACCTCTCCCAACACCTGGCGAGTCACATGGCGACGCTGGTGCTGGCAGAGCAGGGCGCGGACGTCATCAAGATCGAGCCGCCGGGCGGCGACCCGCTACGTCAGGTCGAGCCCGGATACTTCATCCGCAATCGCAGCAAACGCAGCGTAACCCTCGACCTGAACAATCCCGAGCAGCGCGACACTTTACTAAAGTTTATCGAGCGCGCCGACGTTCTGGTGGAATCCTTCGGCCACGACCATATGGCCAGCCTGGGCCTGGATTATGAAAACCTGCGGCATCGCTTTCCGGCCTTGGTTTACTGTTCGGTCAACGGTTATGGCGACGATCATCCCTGGCGCAACCGTCCGATCGACGACGGGTTGATCGCGGCGCGGATGGGACTGTATTTCGACCAGCCGGGCGATTACATCAACCCCGAGAAGGACGAACCGGTCTATCTGTACTGTCAGTTCCCCAGTTACGCGACTTCGTTCACCATTGCGATCGGCATCGTGGCCGCGCTGCGCACGCGGCTGCATTCCGGCGCCGGTCAGGCGGTCGAATGCGCGCTGCACGACGGGATGCTGCTAATCACGCCGCTGATGTGGATGTGGGCGGACAATCCCAATCCGACCTTTGCCGCCCGCACCCAACTGCGCGCGCCTTACCGCCCCTGGCTGTACGAATGCGCCGACGGCAAGTGGCTGCATCGGATGCAAACCGCCAAGGGCAACGTGGCGGCGATCTCAAAGCTGCTCGGAATCGAACTGCCGGCTGGAGTTACGCGCGATCGCTTGATGGCTAATGTCGAGCAGCGCAAATGGTTCGAACAGCAGGAAATTGCCGCCTTCAAAACCAAGCCGCGCCACGAATGGCTCAAGCTGCTGCGGGAAATCGACGTGCCGGTCGAAGCGGTGCTGCCGACTGAAGAGGCGTTCTTCGTCCCTCAGGCGCGCGCCAACGAAGTCGTGGCCGAAATCGACGACCCCAAGCGTGGCCATGTGGTGCAGATGGGGCTGCCGTTTCGATTCTCAAAAACTCCCGGTGCGATCAAGGGGTTGGCGCCGGAGCCAGGCGAGCATACGCGCGAGGTAGTAGCAGCGTTGAGCCGACCGGCGGACAACCGGCCGATCGCGAAGGCGATCAATCGACGGCCGCTGCGCCATCCGCTGTTCGATACCGTGCTGATCGATTTCGGCCATTACGCGGCGGGGCCGTTCGGTCCGATGTTGCTGTCCGACCTTGGCGCCACCGTTATCAAGGTAGAGACCATCGAAGGCGAGGGGATGCGCCAGCCGTTCCAACCCTTCTTCATCTCGCAGCGCGGCAAAAAGACCATTGGCGTCGATCTCAAGAGCGAGGAAGGACGCGAGATCGCATACAAGCTGGTGGCCAAGGCCGATATCGTCCATCACAATCAGCGCCCCGGCGTCGCCGAGCGGCTGAAGATCGATTATGCCACGCTGAGCAAAATCAAGCCCGACCTGATTTACACCCACGTGCCTGCTTACGGCACGCACGGCCCCCAATGCCATGAGGGCGGCTACGACCAGCTTTTTCAGGCCATGTGCGGGATGGAGTACATGGGCGGCGGGGAAGGCAACGACCCGGTGTGGAACCGCTACGGCCCGGTCGATATGTGCGCCGCGACGCTCTCGGTGATCGCCACGCTGATGGCGCTCTATCATCGCGACCGTACCGGTGAGGGTCAGTTCGTCGACACGTCGTTGCTCAACGCCGGGTTGTACGTCAACTCGGACGCGTTCGTCACCGATCGCAACGACGTGCGCCGACGCCCCACGATGGATCGCACGCAGACCGGGATCAGCGCCGACCACCGCTTTTACGCGACCAAAGAAGGATGGCTCTTCGTTACCGCGCCGTTCGAAGGGCAATGGCGCCGGCTGTGCGAGGCGATTGGCAAGCCGCAGCTGGCCGGCGATCAGCGCTACCGCACGCACTACGACCGTATCGATCGGCGCTATGAACTGGCCGAAGTGATCGAGCCGATTTTCAAAACGCGCAGCGCTCAGCAATGGTTTGAATCGCTCGACCGTGCTGGCGTTCCGTGTGAAATCATCAACAAGGGCTACTGGGAGCGCTGGCTGCTCGATCCGTGGTCAATCCTCACCAAGCGCGTAGTCGAGTATTACGAGAAGGAAACCCAGAGCCGGCTGCGAATGATGGGTGAGAAGATCAGGTTCTCGCAGACGCCGGAATTCGTGCAGGGTCCTCCGCCGCGCCTGGGAGAAGATACCCAGCAGATCCTCCACGAATTGGGGTATAACGCCGCACAGCGTAAGGATCTGAAGGAACGCAAGATAGTCACCTGGCCCGAGAAGGTTGCTTGATCGTACCCTGATGTAAACGATCGGGTTGGTCCGAATTTTGCCCCATTGTCAAATATCTGACGCTTCCCGTGGCGGCGAAGGGATGCGCCCAACGGCGCCTTCGTTGTACGCTTTCATGGGAGCGGAGCTAAAGGCTCCGGGCGGAGGACGCGGGTGATAGGGGATTAAGGAGAAAGGCATGATCACGCACCAGGACGATATCAACCTGACCGACGCGCACTTCTTCACCAGGGGCGACATCCACGACCTGTTCCGCCGCATGCGGACCGCGGACCCGGTGCATTGGACGCAGGGCCTGCTCAAGCGGGGTTTCTGGTCGATCTTCAAACATGAAGACGCCTACACGGTTTATCGTGGAGCGTCTGATTACTTCAGCAACGGCAGGTTCAGTGTGGGTCTGCCTTCGAGCCCGGAAATTGAAGCGGCGTTCGATCCCGATCTCACCGGCTGCAACAAGATGCTGGTATCGAGCGACGGCGACCTTCATCGGGATTTTCGCAAAGCCTTCAATGCGATGTTCCTGCCGCGGGCGATCAAGCAATACGAGGAGTCAGGGCGCAAACTTGTGGTGGAAATCCTCGACGAAGTGCTGCCGCGAGGGCGCTGCGAGTTCGTCACCGAGGTTGCCACCCGGCTACCAATGACGATCGCTTTCGACATGATGGACATCCCGCGCAAGGACTGGCCTCTGATGACCGACCTCGTCAATCGGGCGATGGGCCCGGAAGACCCCGAGTATCAGGTTGACGACTCCTCGGTTGCGACCCGCGACAAGGCCTGGGGTAGGGCCGTGCGTTACTGTATCGAGTTGGCCCTCAAGCGGCGCGGCACTTCGGCAACCGACCTCCTCGCCGTCATTGCCAATGCCCGGGTGCTGGGCGGGCGGCAGCTGACCGACGAGGAGATTGGCTACAACGGATTCATGTTTATTATCGCGGGGCTGGACACGACCCGAAATGCGATTGCCGGCGGGCTGCTCGAATTGGTACGCGACCCCGGTCAGATGCAGCGGCTGCGCGACGACAAGTCTTTGATGCGCACCGCAACCGAAGAGATTCTGCGTTGGACCAGTCCCATTACCCATTCGATGAGGACCGCGCTGAAGGATACCGATATTCGCGGCCGGAAGGTCAAGGAAGGCGACTGGCTGGTGGTCTGGAACGCCTCCGCGAATCGCGACGAGGAAGTCTTCGCCAATCCCGAACGATTTGATGTGACTCGCAATCCCAACGATCACTTCGCGTTCGCGTATGGGGAGCACTTCTGCCTGGGTGCGCACCTGGCGCGTCTGGAGATTCGGCTCATCTTCGAAGAGATTCTCGACCGGATGCCGGACGTCGAACTGGACGGCGAGGTTCAATGGCTGGCGTCGAATCTATTGCATGGCCTTAAACGAATGCCAATCAGGTTCACGCCGCGCCGCGCCGCCGCGGCTTAGCACCCGGCACAAGCACGTTCAAAACAACGCGATCGGGTTGATCGGCGATGCGGTTGCGCGCGGGACAACCAGCGGCGCTGTCATGAACATGAACTCGTAGCGATGCGCGCGGGCGCAAAACTCCGAGAGCGCCTCCAGGTCGGCATTGTCGATCAAGGGCAAGCCCATCATGACGATCGCCCCCGCGTGAATCGGCACCGAAATCTCCGTGTAGCCCGAGGGTGTTACGTCGCTAACCGCATCGCCCGCCAGCAGCGCCACGCCGCGCTCGCGCAGCCACGGCAAACAGGCTGCTTCCAGCCCGGCCTGGCCCTCGGCCCAGGGATTCCAGTTGCCTTTGGCCCGGGCGTATTTGTGGCGTCCGGTGCGTACCGCGAGGATATCGCCTTCTTCAACGCGCACGCCGTGCTTTTTTTCGGCCGCTTCCAGGTCGGCCGGGAAAATCTTCTCGCCCTTCTCCAGCCAATCGACGCCTTTGGACCGGGGAATATCGAGCAGCACGCCGCGCCCGACTATACCGCCGAAATTGGTGTCGATGCCGCATTTGGTCGTTCCGTTGGCCTTCACCTCGGTGGAGGGATAGCCGTTGTACATCATCCCGCGCCAAAACATATGGCACAGCGCGTCCAGATGCGTAATGGCGCGGCCATGCGTGGGAATTGCAAGATAGTCGGAACTGGCTTGCAGGCCGTGTGCAGGGAGGTCGTATCCGGTGCTGATCATCAGGTGAAACGCCGGAGTGGGATTGTCCGGTGCAGCAGCGGTTGCCAGCGGAAGCGACAGCGAGACACTTTCACCCGTCGACACGAGCCTGGTGGCCTGCAGGCGTTTCTCCAGCGTCAGCAAATTCATCGTTCCGCGCTGATCGTCCTTGCCCCAACGTCCCCAATTGCTGATTTTTTCCATCAAAGCGAGCAGCTCGCGATCGGTCATTGGCTGCGACCTCCCCTGGCGTCGTTGTGACTCAATGATCGGATATTTCAGGCGCGCGTCACAAGCTCGGATGCGCGAAATTGCCGATGTCTCGTACCGGTGGTAGCGTGCTAAACCTGAGCTCGCCGTCCGGGCAGACGAGGAGGATTTCAAAAATGGCGCTGCTACCTTACCTCGAAGAGAAAGACGCGTCTGCGGAGATTCGTAAACTCTTGCAGAGGCCGGTCGTACTCAACGTCCTGCGGATGACGGCCAACGCGCAGAGTGTGTTCCAGCAACGCAGCCGGCTGAGCACCGCGCTGCTCAACGACATCAAGATCGACAAGCGGCTGCGCGAAATCGCCATCCTGCGTACGGCCAAGGACTGCAGCTCCGTCTACGAATGGACGCATCACGTGCCCGCGGCCAAACATGTCGGCGTCACCGATGAACAGATCGCCGCAATCGAAAACTGGCAGAGTGCGAGCTGCTTCAACGAACTGCAGCGCCTGGTGCTGCAATTCACCGACGAGGTCAACGCCAACGTCAAGGCGAGCCGCGCCACCCTGGAAGCTTTGAAAAAGCATCTAAGCCCGGCTGAGATCATCGAACTGCTGATAATCATCGGTCATTGGCGCCAGACCGCGACGATCCTGGAGACCACCGAAGTTGATCTCGACGCTTTCGCCGGCAAACACAACATTCTGGAAGGAACGCCGCCGGGCAAAGCATAGGATCGCGTCGCCGCGTGCGGTTGCCGGCGCACAACCAAGCCCACAGGAGGTTACCAATGGATGAACAAAAAATCCGCGAATATATCGACCGCGAGCAGATTCGGGAGGCGTTCAATCGCTACGCCTTCGGCGTTGATTCGAGCGATGCCGAGGCGGTGTTGTCGGTATTCGACAATCCATGCACCTTGATCGCGCAGCAACCGGGCGGACAGCCGCGGCGCTACGAAGGTCGCGCCGCCGTTGAAAGGTTCTTCAACAAGGCGGTGAATAACGACATGAAGCTGCTGCGCCATCGCATAACCGATCATCTCATCAAAGTGGACG
Source organism: Binataceae bacterium (SeqCode) (assembly GCA_035262365.1). Classification (GTDB taxonomy): domain Bacteria; phylum Desulfobacterota; class Binatia; order Binatales; family Binataceae; genus JAJPJA01. The sequence goes on along the minus strand of DATFSZ010000008.1, from coordinate 32,083 downwards.
GCGACCGCGCCGACGCGCGGCTTTATTGGGACGAGATCCGTGAGCAAAACGGCCAGCTCATCCTAGGCGGCGGAATTTACTTCGACAAGCTGCGTCGGGTGGGCGACGCATGGAAGTTCACCGAGCGCCACGCGCTGAGCACCTATTGGATTACCTTGATCGAAAAGGTCGACGAAGAAGCGCTGGCTACCCGGATTTTATTGGCGCCGCGTCCCAAGCACGTGAGAGTCTGAGGGCGGCGTCGCGAGATTGAGGACCAGATTATGGAATCAGACCAGCTGCGGCTTTGGTTGGACAAGCTTGCAATTCAGGAGATCGCCGTCCGTTACGCCGCGGGCGCCGATCAGCGGCGATGGGAGCAGTGGGAGCAGATCTTCACCGACCCGATCGAGTTATTCCTGTCGCCCCGCTCCCGGGAGACGCGCAAGATCAGCCGCGCCAAATGGATCGAACTGGAAAAAAGCATCGTCGAATCATACGCCGCCACCCAACACGCGCTGTCCAATTTCCTGATCGATGTCGACGGCGACAAGGCCGTCTGCCAGGTTTACGTGCAGGCCCGCCATTTCGTAAAGGACACCGACAGCCATACCGGCTTCGGCCACTATACCTTTCACCTGATTCGCGGTCGCGAGGGATGGAAGATCAGCAAGTATGGAATCACGCTCACCGCACAGGATATGAATCATCGGGAGAACCTGCGGCGCACGATGGAGAAGGTGATGGCAAGTCTCGAATGATCGCCTTAGGCTGGATGCCGTGGAAGATATCAAAATTTGTATTCTGGGATTCTTCACCGAGAACACGCCCGACCCCGCGACCATCGGGAGGAAATGCGAGGCCTTGGGGTTCGACGCGCTTTACGTCGGCGACCATCCGATAATGCCGGCCCAGTCGCAGGGTCTGGTCGGCACCGGTGCGACCGCCAGCCATTCGCGCCTCGAGCAGGGCAATCAGTATCCGGAGTTTTATTCTCACATGCCCGACCCTTTCCTGTTGCTGATGTCCGCGGCGACGGCTACCAAGCGGCTTAAGATCGGCACCGGGGTAACGCTGGTGTCGGAGCGGGAGCCGATTACCACCGCTAAGGCGGTCGCGACGCTCGACCACTTTAGCCGCGGGCGGTTCATCTTCGGGATCGGCACCGGGAGCTTGCCGGAGGAAGCCGAAGCGTTCGGAACTCCGTTCAAAAAGCGCTGGCCCATCGCACGCGAGCGCATTCGCGCGATGAAGGAGTTGTGGACCAAGCCCGAAACAGCCTTCCAGGGCGAATACGTGAATTTTCCGCCAGTGCGATGCTTTCCCAAACCATGGCAAAAGCCGCATCCGCCGATCCATATCTGCGCCGGCATCGGCAAAAGCCGCATGCGCGCCTTTCGGGATACGGTCGCGCTCGGCGACGGATGGGGCCCCGTGGCGATTCCGCCACCCGAACTGGCCCGCGAATTGGTGACTCTCAAGCAGATGTGCGTCGAGGCGGGCCGGGATTTTGACCGGTTGGAAATCTCGATGTTCCTGCCGATCGAGTCATCGGAGGCCCGCCGCACCAAGCAAGAATACCGCGAGGCGGGATGTCACCGGTTGGTGTTCACATTATGGCCCGATCTGCTGACGGAAAAGAACATCGAAGAGAAAGCGCGCCAGTATCTATGTTAGGTCACCCTCTCCCGCGTGCCGCTTCGCCGCCCGCGACCTCTTCCATCTTGAGGGAAAGATTGAGAAGGGGATGTCATTTTGAAGGCGCGGCTGCCTTCGCGACGAAGTAATCCCGAATAGCGGTACACAAGGCATCTACTGTATACGAGGCTGGCTCCACGACCACTTCCATTGCGCGCGCGCGAGCAGCCTCGCCGGTAATCGGTCCGATCACTGCCGCGGCTAGTCCGCGCGCCGCCTCGTTACCGACCATCGCGCAAAAATTGTTGACCGTGCTGGGACTGGTGAATGCGGCCAGATCGATTTCACCCCGCGCCAGCATTCGCTTTACCGGGTCCAGCACCGGAGACCGTGGACGGACGGTCTTGTACGATGCAGCCACGTCAACTGTTGCGGCCCCCGCATTTTTAAGAAGATCTATCAGGGCTTCGCGCGCGACTTGCGCCCTGGGAATCAGGAATCGGGCTCCGCGGATGCGCTGCGGTCCAATCGCGCCGGCGATCGCCTCGGCGCGGTACTCGTCAGGAACAATCGCCGCCCGCAATCCGTAATGGCGCAAACGGTTGGCGGTTGCCGGTCCAATCGCGGCGAGATTGGCGCCGGCCATCTCGCGTACGTCGTGGCCGGTGTCTTTGATTCGTGTCAGCAGCGCATCCACGCCAGTCGCGGCGGTAAAAATAATCCAGCCGTACGAGGCGATTTGGCCGATCGCGCGATCCAGCGCCGTGTAGTCGTCAGGCGCAGCGGTTTCTATGGTCGGCAGCTCAATCGCCTCCGCTCCCAATTCGCGCAGTGCGTGCGCGAACGGCGCTGCTGCGGCGCGCGCACGGGTAATAATGATCCGTCGGCCGAACAGCGGCCGGCGTTCCAGCCAGGCCAGGTTCTCGCGCAGTGCCGCCGCCGGTCCGATCACGATTATCGCAGGCGGGCCCAGCTGCGCTTGCGCAACCTCCTCCGCGATTGCTCCGACGGTCGCGCTTACCGTGCGCTGCGACGCGCCGGTGCCGTGCTCGATCGCTGCCGCAGGCGTTTGCGGCGCCATTCCGGCCGCGATCAGACGCGCGGTTATGTCGCGCAGATGCGCGGTCGCCATCAGCAGCACCAGCGTGCCGCGCTCGCGCGCGGCCCGCGCCAAATCGTCCCACGGCACCGCGCCGGCATTGCGCGCTTCATCTTCATGGCCGGTTACAAAGGCGACGAAGGAGCCGTGATCCCGATGGGTCAGCGGGATCCCGGCGAATGCGGGCACCGCAATCGCCGAGGTGATACCTGGAACGACCTCGAAGTCGATTCCGGCTCCCGCCAGCGCTGCCGCCTCTTCACCGCCGCGTCCGAAAATGAACGGGTCGCCGCCCTTGAGCCGTACTACGCGATGCCCGGCGCGGGCATTTTCGATCATCAGGCGATTGATCGCGCTTTGGTCCAGGGCACGTTCGCCGCTGCCTTGCTTGCCGGCGTAAATCAATTCGGCGTTTTCGGGCACCAGGTTGAGCAGTTCCTCGTTGACCAGGTGGTCGTAAACAACAACGTCCGCATTCGAGAGCACCTCGGCGGCTCGTACTGTGATCAGGTCCACCGCGCCAGGCCCCGCGCCGGTCAGATAGACTTTGCCGTTAGGGCGCATTTCGATGAGACTTCACCGGCTGACGAATCTTCATCCCTTCGGCTCACCCGCGATTGTCATTCCGAACGAAGTGGGCCACCGGATTGCACGGCCAGATCTACTTGCCGTCCCCGATTAACTCCGCGGCGCCGTGGGCGAGCATTCGGCGCGCCAGTTCCGTTCCCGCTTTTTCGGCATTGGCGACATCCGACCCCATAGGAACGCCGAGCGAATCGGTCATCGATCTGGTTCCATCAAGGCTAAACAGCAACGCGCGAATGGCGAGGCGTCCGCCTTCGGCAGTGGCCCTGACGCCGATTGGCGACGCGCACGAGGCGCCGATCTCGGCCAAAAACGCGCGCTCTGCGCTGACCTCAATTCGCGCATGCAAGTCTTCCATCGCCGCGACTGCCCGTTCAAATTCGGCCGAACCGCCGGCCAGATTATCCGAGGTCGCTTCGATCGCCAAAGATCCCTGACCACCAGCGGGAATGAAGTCTTCCTCCGGTAGAGGATGTCTCGTCGGCAGATCCGATTGTCCCAGCCGATTCAGTCCTGCCGCAGCCAAAATGATCGCGTCGAACTCACCGGCGCGCAGCTTTGCCAGCCGTGTGTCGATATTGCCGCGCAGCGGCTGGTAATCAAGGTCGGGCCGGATGCGGGCGGACTCAAAGCGGCGGCGCAGCGATGAGGTGCCGAGGCGGGCACCGCGCGGCAGATCCAGCAGACCCGGGCCGCCGGTCAGCAAAACGTCGGCGGTGTCCTCGCGTTGGGGAATCGCAATCAGCCGGAAGCCGGCCGCCAGGCGCGCCGGCATGTCTTTCATCGAATGCACCGCGATATCAATGCGGCCGGCCGCAAGCGCCTGCTCCAGCTCGCGCACGAACAAGCCCTTGCCGCCGACAGCCGCCAGCGATGGCGTTGTCAGCTTGTCGCCCGTTGTCTTGATCGCGACTATTTCACAGGTGAGCCCGGGCGCGATGCGCTGGATTGCGTCGTTAACGATCTGTGCCTGCGCCAGTGCGAGCCGGCTGGGACGCGATCCGATACGAAGCCGCGGAGCCATCGTTATCCGCTAGTCATCCGGCTCTTCGTCGCCGGCGCGCACGCGGGGGTTGGCGGCTTTGACTTCCGCAGTCAGCATCTCACTGCCCAGCAGCCGGCGCGCTACGTCGGCGGCGTAGATGCCTTCCACCACACCGTTGTTGCGGCGCAGTTCGGAGAGGATCTGATGGAGGATTTTGTTGATGATGCCGCGGCTGAGCGCCTCGATATGCGTGCGCTGGTCTGCGGGCAGCGTGGCCAGCCATGCGCGATGACGCTGAAGCTCGGCGTCGCGCAGGCGTTCGATATTCGCGCGAATGTCCTTGATCGTCGGCACCAGTTCCAGGCCGGAAAGCCAGCGCCAGAACGACTCCAGCTCGACTTCCACGATCAGCTCGGCCTTTTCGGCCTCGCGTTCGCGCTCCTCCCGCGAATCGTCGGTTACCGCCGCCAGGTCGTCGATATTATAAAGGTAGACGTTGTCAAGATCGTTGAGCCCCTCGTGGAAGTTGCGTGGCACTCCCAGGTCGATGAGAAACATCGGCCGATACTTGCGCTCGGGCAGGACTCCCTCGATATCGTCGCGCGTCAGCGTGGGCCGGTTGGTGGTGAGCGAGCCAATCACCACGTCGGCGATCTTCAGATACGGCCGGTAGCTGTCCAACGGCACCGCGGTGCCGCCCAGGGTGCGCGCCAGCGCCACCGCGCGATCGAAGGTGCGATTGGTGATGAGCAGCGATTCAATCCCGAGGCGGATCAGTTGGCGCGCCGTGGTTTCGGCCATCTCTCCCGCGCCCATCAGCAGCACAGTCTTTTTTTCGAAGGAATCGAAGATCTGCCGGGCCAGGTTGATCGCGGCTGAGCTGACCGAAACCGCACCATGGCCGATAAGGGTGCGCTCGCGTACTTTCTTGGCTGCGGAGAAGGCGCGATGGAACGCGCGATGCAGGACGATATCGACGGTGCCTGCTTCCGCTGCCCGCACGTATGCGTCCTTGAGCTGCCCCAGGATCTGGGGCTCGCCAATCACCATCGAATCCAAGCTGGTGCCGACGCGGAACAGGTGCCGGACGGCCTCACGCCCCTCGAAGCGATAGACGGCGTCGGCAAACAATTTCGGCTCCACTCTCCGTTCGGCGGCCAAAAATCCGATCAACTCATTGGCGGCGGCCTCCGGCTCGGCCGCGACCGTGATCATCTCGACGCGGTTGCAAGTGGAGATCAGCGCCGCCTCCGACACCGACGGCGCCACCAGCTTGAGGCGCGACAGCGCGGGCGTCAGTTCGTCATCGCGAAACGCCAGGCGTTCGCGCACGTCCACCGCCGCCGTGCGATGGTTGACTCCGACGATCAGCAGCGAATACGCCATCTCAGCCGAAGCTACCCCCGTGCTTGCCCGGATGCAGCAGGCTGACCCCGACGAACGAGCCGACCAGCACCGCGAAAACCACTATGGTGAGAGTGGCGGCGCGGCGCCCGCGCCATCCCACCGTCATGCGTGATTCGAGCAGCGCCGCGTACAGCACCCATGTAATCAACGACCACGACTCGCGCGGCTCCCAGGACCAGAAGCGTCCCCAGGTATGCTGAGCCCATAGCGCGCCGCTCAGTATCGCCAGCGTGAGCAGCAGAAAACCCCAGCCCAGCAAGCGGTAATTGATACGATCCAGCTTCTCCAGGCTGGGGATTGAGCCGTGCCCCGAAAGCATCGGACGATGGGCCTTGAGCCGTGATTCCTGGAACAGATAGATCAGGCTGACCGTGGCCGCGAGCACGAACAGCGCCTCGCCCGCGAACGCGAGCGTTACGTGCACCGGCAGCCACATGCTGCGCAACGCGTGAGGCAACGCGCCGGCACCGCCCGCCATCGCCTCGGCCGCGCCAAGCGCAATCAGCACCGAGGGGGCGACCAGCGCGCCGATCACGGCAATCCGAAAACGCACGATCAGGACCAGCCCGGCCAGCGCCGTGACCCAGGCCAGGAACGAGAGCGCTTGCGTGAAGTTGGCGACCGGGATGTTGCCTGCCTGCACACCGCGAGTGATGAGATCCAGGGCATGAAAGACCGCTCCGGCGGCCAACATACTGACGGCGTAGCCGGTGACGCGTTGGACTCGCGAGCTGAAGTCAACGGCGAACAGGACCGACGCCAGCGCGTAGCAAACCAATGCGGGGAGCAACCAGATGGTCATGCCGCCTCCGCGACCTCTCTCTGGCCAAACGGATCGGTGGCACCACGCGGCGGAAAAAGGGATTCGAATCCCTTTTCCCAAGTGAGAGCTTCCTTTTCCTCTCCCCGGCCAATGAAAGGATTAGGGTGCGGGTTCCGATAGGCTTCAAGCATCACATTCTGTTTCGGCTGATCGCCGAATCCGCTCCCAAATCGGTGACCCGGACTCCATCGCCCAGGCATAGAGCAACTATCCGCTCCACCCGGGCCGCGTCGCCCTCGCGCAGCGCTTCACCTAGACCCGACGCCGCCAGGGCGTTGAGTTTGCACGCCCGCACCTTAGAGTCGGGCTCATGGCTTTTCAGCCAGCGCCTCGCGCCTGCCATCACTTCAAGTAAAGCTTCAAATTCATCGCCAAGCGATCGCTCCAGTCGCTGACGCAAAAGGCGCGCGGTCGCCGGACTGGAGCCCGCGGTTGAAATCGCAACCTGGAGCTGGCCGCGCCTGATCACCGACGGCACGATGAAGGAGCAGCTCTCGGGCTCATCGGCCATGTTGATGAGAATATTGAGCTCGCGGCTCTCTTCAAACAGGCGGCGCTGCAACGCTCGATCGTCGGTGGCGGCATAGACGAGGCAATAGCCCTGCATGTCGCCGCGGCGGTAGGCTCGGCGCATCAGAGCGATCCGGCCTGACTCCGCCAGGCTAGCCAGTTCTGCGGTTGCCTCCGAAGTGATCACAGTTATCGAGGCGCCTGCGTCCAGCAGCGGCAGGACCCTACGCAATGCGACCTCTCCGCCACCGACTACAAGACACGGTTTACCCTGGACCTGAAGGAATATCGGAATGAATCCCATGCGCTCACGGGATTTTATTACAGCGCTGCCGCGTTAGGCGAGTGCCATGGAGAAAACGCGGCCTCCGTGTGGGGCAATCGGATGGCGACCTGTAATCGGGCTTCAACGATTATGCGTCAGTCGAGATCCATCCCGTAAAGCCGCGCCGCGTTGCGCGAGCAGATCTTGCGCCGGATGTAATAGGGGACTCCCTCCATGCTGCGATCGATTGCGTCGAGCGAATGCGGCCAGGTCGCGTCGCTGTGCGGGAAGTCCGACCCCCACATAAAATTGTTCTCCCCGTGAAACTTAGCCGTGATGCCGGCAACAGGGTCGTCCTGGAAGGTTACGTACACGTTGCGCCGCATATAATCCGATGGTTTAAGTTTCAGGCGCTTGTCGTTGGCGCTGGCCCACTTCTCGTACTGGCGGTCGATCCGGTGGACGAAATGCGCCACCCATCCGGCGTCGTGTTCGGCGGAAACCAGCTTCAGTCCGGGGAAGCGATCCAGCACGCCGCCGTAGATGAACGCCAGCAGGGTGCGCTGAATTCCATGGATCGTATCCATCCGGGTCATCAACTGCTGCGCCGACCCCAACCGCATCTCCGGACCGCCGGGTGCCGGAGCCTGGTTCTTGCCGGTGGCGACGTGCAGCGAAATCGACAGGCCATGCTGCTGGGCGGCGGACCAGAAAGGGTCGTATTCCTCCAGGTAGTAGGGCTTATCCGCCGGCGACACGCCCCAAATCTGTACGCCCTTAAATCCCATTGCGGCGCATCGTTTGAGTTCCTGCACGCCCTCGCCGATATCGACGAGGGAGGTCAGCGCGATGCCATAAAGCCGCTTGGGAGCGGCGGCGCAGTATTCCTTTACGTAGTCATTGTAAACGCGGAAGCATTCCAGTTGCATTTCCAGATCGGGCAGCCCGAACAGCGGCATCCCGAGTGTGGTGTACATCACCTCGACCCCGACGCCGTCCACGTCCTGGTCCTTCAGCCGCTCCACTGGATCCCATCCGCTGCGCCGGCCTGATTCCTCGTAGCCCTTGAACTTGGCCATGTGATCGTGGAGTTGCTGGCCGTTGAGCCCGATTCCAAACCCCAGCGCCACCGGGAACGCACGAACGCCCGGAGCCTGAAACATCAGACTGCCATTGTCGGACGGAGCAACCCGGGGAGCGTTTTCACGGAATTTCCGGTCAAGACGCGTGAGCCAGAGATCCCCCGGTTCCATCACGTGCGAATCCGCCGAAACGATCGTGGTCATAATCAGGCCTCCGTAAAATCTTTGCCCATTCAGTACACCACCTATACAGCAGTTCAACCGTTCTTCCAATGGACCGGAAAAACTAAGGGGGCCGGAACGCCCATAGCGTCACGGCCCCCGCGCGATGCGAATCAGGATGTGTACGATTTCAGCTCAGGCCGTATAGCTTCATCGCGTTGCCGGCCAGCATCTTCTGGCGATCCTCGCCGGTCACTCCGGCGAAGCTCTCCTCGATGTACTTCTTCGAATCCGGCCAGGTGGTGTCGGTATGCGGATAGTCGGAGGACCACATCAGGTTATCCACGCCGATCACGTTGCGGATCAACACCCCGACCTTGTCCTCGATGAAGGTTGAGTAGATCTGCCGGAAGTAATAGTGACTGGGCGGATTGGGCAGGTTGAGCTGGGTCCAATGGCGATGGCGTTTGTAGGTGCGGTCTGACTTCTCGATCCAGTATCCAAGCCAGCCGATGTTACCTTCCACCGACACGAACTTCAGCTTGGGATGACGTTCCAGCACGCCGCCGAACACGATGCGTGACAGAGCTTCGTAGTTCGCCAGCGAGGCCATGTTCAACGTCACGCACTTCTCGCCGACCAGTTCGGTGCTGCCAAACAGGCCCGCCGCGACGTTGCGCGCGCCGGTGCGCAGATGGATATGCATCGGCAAGCCGAGGTCCTCCGCGGCGCTCCACAGCGGTTCGTAGGCACTGCTGTTGAGCGGCTCGCCGCGCGGATACGTCGGCAGCATCGCGCCGCGCAATCCGGTCAGCTTGGCGCATCGCTTGAGTTCCTCAAGACCGGTCTTCACGTCGTCTGTGGGAATCAGGGCGATGCCGATCAGCCGCTTGGGGTCGGTGCTGCAGAACTCGGAGAGGAAATCGTTGTAGGCGCGCAGGCACGCGTACTGAAGTTCAAAATCGTCGAGCAGGAACAGCGGTCCAATACCCAGGTTGGGATAGAGCGTTTGCGCGTCGACTCCGTCGATGTCCATATCCTTCAATCGCTCGACCGGGTCCCAGCACCCTTTGCGGGCTTCCTCCCAAAAGACCTTGGTTGCCTTGTATTCTTCGAACTTGTGACCGGCCTGAACGCTCATGCCCAGGTTGCCGGTCATCTTACCGTCGATAAACCAGCAATCCCCCTGGTCGGTACGTTTCAGAACGGGTACGCGGTCGCGCAGTTTGGCCGGCGCGCGCTTGGTCCAGAGGTCTCCCGGCTCCTGAACGTGATCGTCCGACGATACGATGTTGTACTTCATCTCAATCCCTCCTGATGGGACAGCAGCCTTGTCGCGGTCATTGATCCAAACCTTGCGGTGCCCCCAAACGCGCAAGGAAGACTGACTGATTGCGCCAACTTACTGTAACCCAGTACTTGAAGCCAGCCTCCCGTACTCTCAGGAGATCCTACAGCTGCCCGCCCGCGGCCTTGACCATGCTGGGTCCGCTCGCTTTGGAAAACTTTGACGGTGGCTTCCGCTTCATGGCTTTCTCGACAATAGGCGCCATCCGGTCTGCCTTTAGTTTGGAAAGTCTCGGGTCGCGATCCTGAAATTCGGGCAAGACCTCGCGCGCGAAACGCTCCAGCGATTCGCAGATCACCTCATGCCGATTGCGCCCGCCCTGAGTCTGGAGCAGCACTTGGTCAACACCATGGTCTTCGTACATCCGCAGCGCTTCGCGGATCTCCTTGGGGCTGCCCACGCAAGGGCTGATCGCGCCGGTCGAGCTTTCACCAAATCCGGTCTTGATCACCTTGTCGGTTCCCCGCACGTTCTTGTCGTAGGAATCCCAGATACTGCTCTTGCCCGGTTCATGCTCGCCGAAGACGTAGTAATAGCCGACTGCGTAGGTGAAGAAGTTGCTGCCGTCGCGGTCCATCTCGATCGCCTGCTCCCGCGTTTGTCCGCACATCATCATCGTGGTCAGCGCGATTGACGGATTGACCGCAAGTCCGACCGGCGCGCACTCGTTCTCCAGGGTCTGGTAGTAGTCGTGAACCCACTTTTGCGATTCTTCGGGTGAGATGAAGGCGAAGGTCAGAGCACCAATTCCGAGCTTGGCCGCCAGCACGATGGTTTCGCGTTTGGAGCATGCGACCCACAGCGGCGGATGCGGCTTCTGCACGGGCTTGGGTACGACGTTGCGCACCGGCATTTTGATGTACTTGCCCTCATGACCCTGGAACGGCTCTTCGGCCATCATCCGGCAAATTGCCTCCAGCGCTTCCTGCCACATCGCGCGCTTTTCCGCGCGCGGCACGCCAAAGCCGCCCAGTTCCATTTCGGAGGAGGACTCGCCCGTACCGAACTCCACGCGCCCGTTGCTGACCAGGTCCAGGCTTGCGATGCGCTCGGCGCAGCGAGCCGCCGGGTTGAAGCCGGGCGGCAGCAGCATTACGCCATGGCCCAGGCGGATATTTTTGGTGCGTCCGGCGCAGGCGGCGAGGAAAACTTCGGGCGCCGAGCAATGCGCGTATTCCTCGAGGAAATGATGCTCGACGCACCAGGCGGCGTGGAAGCCCAGCCGGTCCGCAAGTTCGACCTGCTCCAATCCCTGCTGAAAGGTCTTCAGTTCGATGCCCGGTTCCCACGGACGCGGAATTTGCAGTTCAGTGAAAACAGAAATTTTCAACGCCTTGGACCTCCTGCTATGGCTGCCGGATTATAACGGCGGCGGCGGAAAATTGTCATGCGCGCCCCGCCTCCCGAGCGCCGGCAGTGCGAAAATTACCGCAACTTGCTCAGCACGCGGTCATGGAAATTGCGCAGTGCGCCCAGTGAATCGCGGCTGACCAGCTCGCGGCCGGGCATGATTCGCTCCACTCCCAGGTCTTCGAATTGTTTGACCGTATCCACGGTAATGGGCCCGGCGCCGATCGTGATTTCCAGCGGCTTGGCCCGATCATAGCCGCGCTCCACCTCGCGCAGCCGCTTGATCTGCTGGCGGGCGTCATCCATATCCTGCGCGGTAATGTAAAAGCCGTCGGCCAGGCGCGCGGCGCGCTTGTACGAGGCCTCGCCGTGGCCGCCAATCACGAAGGGCGGATGCGGCTGCTGGACGGTCTTGGGGTTGAAATAAAAACCCTCGGCGGCGATGGTCTTGCCCTTGAAGGTGGGCCGTTCCTGGCTCCAAAGGGCGGTGAGCAGCTTCATGTACTCGTTGCTGCGCAGCGCGCGGTCCTCCCAGTTCATCCCCACGTATTCGAACTCCTCTTTGAGCCAGCCCACGCCGATCCCGAAAATGAACCGCCCGTTGGAGAGCTGGTCGAGGGTGGCGACAGCCTTTGCCACAGCAAAAGGGTTGCGCAATGGCAGCACGTATACGCCGGTGCCGAAACGGATTCTTGTGGTGATCGACGCAAGGTAGGCAAACACAATCAACGGGTCGGGCAGGTGAATGTCCGGACGTACCGGCGGCTTGCCGTCGGCCGTGCCCGGATAGCGCGATTTGAACTCGTACGGGAACGCGATATGCTCCCCCATCCACACCGACTCGAACCCAAGCTCTTCGGCAAGTTTGGTGTTGGCGGCCAGGTCTTCGCCGCGACGTTGAAATAGCATGGCGCCGAATTTCATTTGCCCTCTTCCTCCCTGAAAGATCTGGAGCAACACCGCCGGGAAGCGGTGCCCTCGGATGTCCCATCTACACCGGCGCGTCCTTACGATCCATCCCACGAAGTGCTATCAGATTCCCGTTGGCGCGCTGTGCGCATTCTCGCCCGGCCCAATGTGAAAGACACGACCGGATGGCGGACTGGTATCGGATTGAGGGCACTTCTTATCCGCCAGGGGCGCTCTGGATCGACGAGGAGCGGGCCTACAATTTCACCCTCTAATCACACGAGGTTACTGCGGTAACGTTGCTGCTCTACGGCGCGGTCGATCTATTCAATCCGCTGGCGGTATCGGGCTGGACTACCTCAAAAACAAATCCGGGCGTATCTGGCATTGCCGCGTACCGCAAAGCCAGGTCGGCGCCGCGCTCTACTACGCCTACTCGGTTGAGGGTCCTCGCCGCCGCAACCGGGCGATCGCTTTGATTCGCACAAGGTCCTGCTCGATCCCTCCGCGCGCTAGATCTTCTTTCCGCCCGGGTTCAGCTGCGATGCGTCTCGCGGTCCCGGCTCCAACGCCGGCAAGGCGCTGCTGGAGCGACTGCCGCGCAGCGAGCCGCGGCCGCCCGACGGCGGTCCGCGCCCGCGTCATACTTCCGATTACTGGGAAGATCTGGATTTCACGGTGCAGGATGGGCAGGCGGCCGAGCGGAACCGCGTCGTCGATACGAGCCTGGCAAGCCCGTCCTATTTTTCCGCGTCCGGCACCGAACCCCGGCTCGCGTCAACGGTGTACAGGGTCAAGTCGTGCTCGATCGTGGTGCTGCTGCGCGCCGCCTGAAAACGCAGCGGACGGATCATTTTTCATGCCGCCGGAGGGAAGCGGGCGATATACTTGATGGTGGAGAAGCTCGTTACCCGAGTTACAGATGGAACGCGCCGAAGAAATCCTGGAGTTCTGGTTCGGCGCCGGCGATTCCGGCCGCCAGCAGTTATGGTTCAGCGCCGACCCGGCATTCGATCGGGCCTGCACGAACGGTTTTAGCGGCGATTACGAACGTGCGGCACGCGGCGAACTGGATCAGTGGATGAAGCAGCCTGCCAGCGCGCTCGCTTTGATCCTGCTGCTGGATCAGTTTCCACGCAACATGTTTCGCGGCGCCGCGCGGGCTTTCGCCACCGACTCCAAGGCGCGGGCCGTGACCAGACACGTGGTGGCGGTCGGGTTTGACCGCGCCCTTCCGGCGCCAAGGCGCGCGTTTGTGTACATGCCGCTGGAGCACAGCGAGGATCTCGCCGATCAGCATGAGTCGCTGCGTTTGTTCCTCGAGCTTGCCCAGGATGATCCGGCCGAGGCCGGTTACGTGCAATACGCCGAGCGCCACATGGAAGTCATCGCCCGCTTCGGCCGCTTTCCCCATCGCAACCAGGCTTTAGGCCGCATCAGCACTCCTCAGGAGTTGGAGTTTCTGTCCAGCGGCGATTCCCACTTTTGACGGGATTAACGCCGCGCGCGTGAACTGGCATCGCTGTCGGCCATCGCAGCGGCGAGCAGCGCTGCGAGCGCGGCCAGCACGAGTGCGCTGCCGGCCGCGTGGCCATATTCCCATCGGTTGCGCACGTGCGTCCATTGCCCGGGAATGCCGGCCTGCGTCCAGGCGTTGACCTCGAGGTTGACCGGATTGACCACCAGCAGCCACGAGACCAGGTGCGCCATGAGGCAAATCAAGCCAATCAGCGTTAAGATGAAGGCGGGTTGCCGCCTGCGAACAATCAGCAGCACAACCAAAGTCGAAACAATGGCGAGCGGTTCGATCACCGACGAAACCGGTCCGAACATGTTGTACAGCGTTTGCTGGACCGTCAGCCAGGTGGCCGCCGGCAGCTTCATCTTGTTGGGAAGCTCCAATAGATGGCAAAAAAGCAGGCCGGCGAGCAGCGCGGTCAGATAAAGACTGATGAACCTGGTTGTCTTCAGCGCCATGGCGTGAGCCTTCTACCCGGCGTTCCGCCCATAGCGGCAGAGGGTCAGACCGCCACCGCGTCTACTATGCTCAACGGCGTCGGGGTCGCAATGACCTTCTCAGCTTTAAGACCGGCGCGCCGCAGCAATTGGTTGGATTCCGCCTGCGTTCGTTCGCGTCCGCCCGGGCCGAGCATCATGGTCAGATCGAGCATCGCGATCGTTTCCTGCTGCGCCGTTGAGAATTTCAGCGCGGTCGGGCATGAAGTTACCTCCATTTGAATTCAAAAGCGGCCGGCCGCAGGTTTTGCGACCTGCGGCCGGCTAGGGGGTTGGGGCCGGGCGGCTTTTCACGGGGGGCCCTCTGAAATCATAATTTCCACGCGCCGCCCGTTATGGGAAGGATTTACTTCGGGGTGGCCGAAATTGTCGACGCTTTTCTTGGTGCCGGGATCAGACAGGAGGTGCAGCCTGCGCCGCCCGCCATCCGGGCAGCGCGGACAATGCGGCGTACCAGCGATTGATTTCAGAGTAGTTTTCAATCGGATATTGCGCCGGCGCTGCCATCGCCATAGTCGAGCCTACGCAAAAATCTGCGATTGTAAGATTCGCTCCGGTTAGCCATTTGCGGCCCCTTAGATGACCGTCAAGTACGGCAGCCAGCGCATGAAAGCCGGGCAATGCCTTCTCGATTGCCGCCAGGTCAGGCGCTCCCAGATTCATTAAAGCTTTGACCACGCGCTCGTAAACCAGCGGGATGCAGGCGGGTGTGAAGTGCGCAGCCTCCCACGACATCCACCGCGTGACGTCGGCTTGCCCCCTGATGTCGGTGGGCCACATCGTGCGGTCGCCGGCTTTTCCGGCCAGATAGACCAAAATCGCGTTGGATTCCCATAGTACGAAACCATCGTCTTCCAGCACCGGCATTCGTTTGTTCGGATTGAGTGCCGCGTACTCGGGACGGGTTTGATCGCCCTTGGAGAGGTCCACCATCCTGGATTCGTAGTCGAGCTTCAGGTGATTGGCGAGCGCCACAACTTTAAGCGCTCTCGGAGAAGGCGGAAATACGTGCAGTATCATTATGTAATGAGCTCCTCTTCAGATTTGTCAAACTGATTTTGAAACCGCTCTGTGGCGTTTGTTTCCGATGATGATGGCGGGCGTTCTCGCGGTTGGATGCAGAACCACCACGCCGCTATGTCTGCTCCTCGGCGTAGCGTTTGAACGCGTGTAGCGCCACGTCCCAAAACTGACCGACCTGCTCAAGGCGCTTGATCAATTCCTGGATCCGAGCATGGCCACCGGGCGCCAGTTGATAGAGCCGCTCGCGTCCGGCTTTTTTTACTTCGACCAAGCCAGCGCGCCGCAGCAGGCGGGCATGTTTGAAGACGGCTGGGCGGCTGATCTTGAAGCCTTCAGCGAGGTCGCCGGCCCGGTAGGGGCGGCGCGCCAGTCGGCGCAGGAGTTCCCGGCGATTGGGGTCGCCGACCGCCGCGATAGTGAGATCGATCGACATGGAAATATATGTAACCCTGAGGTTACATATATGTCAAGTCGCACCGCGCGAGTCAGCGGCGGGGTGGGGAGGTTATCCGCGGCGGTTGGGGTGCGCGCTACTGCGTGATTGTGCGGCGGCGCGCGATCTTGCGCCGGCGCTGGCGCTCGCTCACCGACAGCTTCTTGTCCGCGTAAACGGTCAGCAGCTCCTGCGCGCTGGGACTTGTATCGTCAGCCGCCGCCAGCGGTGTGTAGCTGCCGTCGGCATGGAGTTCCCACGCGCCCCTCCTGGTGTTGAGCTGCGTATCAAGGATCATGCGCAGGTCCTTGCGTTCGTTGGGGTCTTCGATTGGAGTCAGGACTTCGACGCGGCCTTCGAGGTTGCGCTTCATGCAATCTGCGGAACCGATGAAATATTCCTCTGCGCCGCCGTTGCGGAAATAGTAGATGCGCCCGTGCTCCAGGAACCGCCCCACGATGCTTATTACGCGGACGCTATCCGAGAATCCGGCCAAGCCCGGACGCAAGCGGCAGGTGTCGCGCACGATGAGCTGAATTTTGACCCCGGCTTGCGCGGCGCGGTAAAGCGCCTGCGTGACCTGCATATCTTCCAGAGCGTTCATCTTGAATTGCAGGAGTCCCGCCGGGCCCATCTTCATCTCGCGTTCGATCTTGGCCAGCAGCGCCTTCTTGAGCGCGACCGGAGCCGGCAGCAGTTTGCGATAGCTGCGCTCGAGCTTGTAGCCGGTGGTCAGGTAGTTGAACAATTCGGTGAGGTCCTGCCCGATCGCGTCGTCGCAGGTCAGCAGCCCGAAGTCGGCGTAAAGGCGCGCCGTCCCGGGATGATAGTTGCCGGTGCCGACGTGGGAATAGCGGCGCAAGCCGTTGTAATCCTGGCGCACAACCAGGATCACCTTGGTATGGGTTTTGAGCCCCACCACGCCGTAGGTGACGTGGATGCCGAATTCTTCCAGCTTGCTGGCGAAGCGGATGTTGGCGGCCTCGTCGAAGCGCGCTTTGAGCTCGACCACCACGGCGACCTGCTTGCCATTGCGCGCTGCCTCGCACAGGTAGTGGATGATCTCTTCATCAGCCGAAGTGCGATACAAGGTCATCTTGATCGCGCGCACCTTGGGGTCTTCGCTGGCCTCGCGCAAAAAGCGCGACACCGAGGTCGAAAACGACTGGTAGGGATGGAAGACCATCAGTGAGCCGGCGTCGCGGATTATGTGAAAGATGTTGCGGGAGCTGCGCAGAGCGGGATGGTCGGCCGGGCGATGCGAGGGGTCGTGCAGCCCGGGATTCTCGATCGCCACCAGTTCCATCAGGTCGCGCAGCGCGAACATGCCGTCCACTTCGAAGACGTCCTCGCGCTCATCCAGGCCCAGTTCGAAGGCCAGCATTCCGCGATGCGTGGGGTCCATCCCCTTGTTGACTTCCATGCGAACGATGGGGGCGAAGCGGCGGTCGCGCAGTTCGGACTCGATCATTGCCAGCAGGTCGTCGGCTTCCTCCTCGTCGCGCTCCGTGTTGGCGTTGCGGGTGACGCGGAAGAACTCGCACGCCTCGACCGTCAGGTTGGGGAACAGCAGGTCCAGGTTGTGCGCGATGATATCCTCAAGCGCGACGAACTTGGTCGCCCCCGCATGGATGAAGCGCGGGATACCGGCGCCCAGCGGCACCTTGATGCGTGCGATGAACTGTTCGGCCGTCTGAGGGTCGCGCAGGCTGACCAGCACGTTGTGCGAGAGATTGGAGACGAACGGAAACGGATGGGCGGGATCCATTGCCAAGGGCGTGACCAGCGGAAATATGTTCTTGACGTAGTGCTGGCGGACCTCCGCGATTTGGGCCGCGCTTAGTTCGTCGTATTTGACCACCCGGATGTCGTATTCCGCCAACGCCGTGAGCAGTTCACTCAAGATTTCCCGCTGCCGCTGCTCCATTCGCCGGATTTCCGCGTAGCACTCCGCGATCTGCTGGCGCGGCGTGCGCCCATCGGGCGTCAGTTCCTGCATCCCGGCGACCACCTGCTGCTTCAGCCCGCCGATCCGCTTCATGAAGAACTCGTCTAGGTTCGAAGCGGTAATCGACAGGAATTTAAGGCGTTCCAGCAGCGGATTGCGCCGGTCGGCGGACTCGGCCAGCACACGCCAGTTGAATGCGAGCCAGGTAAGTTCGCGGTTAAGGTACAGTTCCGGACTGTTAAGGTCGGCTACTGCCGGCGCGGTCACCGCCCTGGGCAGAGCGCTTTCAGTCTGCAAACGAACTTCCATCGAACCAGCTTCGGAACCGCCGCCGGAGAACTGAGCGGCGGCCGGCTCCCGTATCGCGGACTGAACTGAGGATAGAACGCCGGCCGCCGCAGTGGAACCCAACTCGGCCGGGGCCGATGTGCCCTCGATCCGATTCGCGCCATTTCCGTCGACGGGGGCATCGCCGGCACCGTCGGGTAGAGCCGCCCCCGGTACAATAGTCGTTTCACTCATTTAGACTTCTGCCCCTCTCCCCGGCTGCGGAAACATGCTCCGCCGATGTTCCCCCTCTCCAACCGCCGCAAAGGCGCGTTATTATCGCACACTTCGGCTTCGTTAGGCACATGGTTATCAACAGGCATCCTCCACGGCTCTCCTGCCGGCCAGCCGGCTCATACCAGTCTTAAGGCCGCACACGTCGAGCGCAAGGGGAGGGCGAAAATTGATCGAAGATCTGATTTAAAGAATCGTAAGAAGTTTCTAGCCCACCAGGTAAAGTGCTCCAAAGCACAACGCCATTAACGGCAGGCCGACCGCCAGCCCAACCCGGGCCCATTCGCGGCTGCCTATACCCAGACGGTTGGCTGCCACGATATTGGGGATGTTGCCCGGGATGAGCATCCCGCCGCTGATCAGCAGGCCCATCAGGATAGCGCGCTGCTGGCTCGGCGCGAGCGCAGGGCTCATTTCCGCAGCCGTCAAAGCGGCATTGTCCACCACTGCAGAAATTGAGTTCAGCCAAAACAGGGCCGCTTGGGGCACGTGGCTGATATACGCGCCGAGGAGGGGCCGGAACCCCCAGGAAAGTCCCACCAATCCGGCAACGAAGCCGTAAACGCGCGCCGCCCGGAGCAGGATTTCCCTCCAGCCCTCCTCGGGCCGCGCGGCATAGAGCGACGCTGCCGGAATCGGCGAGATGAACAAACTAAGGGTCGCTACGATGAGCATCCCCGCGATTACCATCGGTCCGAGCAGACGAAACAGGTACCAGAAGTCCGCGCCGAGTGCGGCGGCCGCGATCGACGCGAGCGGGCCACCGGTTGGAGTCATTCCCGATCCCAGACCGATTGCGAAGCATGCCAGCACGACGGCGGCGGTTTCGCTGGGGCGATCCAGCTTGAGGATCGCCACCGCTTCCACCAGCAGCATCGACGCAACCACCGCCGTAATCAAACCGGAGAGCAGGCCCAGCGTGATGATCAGTGTGAAGTAAATCCATCGGCTCGGAAGTGCGGCGCGCAGCCGCTGGATCGCCCGATCGAAGAAGGAACGGAACAATCGCGCCATTATTCCGAAGACAAGGACCGCGGCGGTCAGCGCGATCGGGTCGGTGGCGGCGGCGTGGAGCATCGGCCACCCGAGCTGTCCGGTCAGCGCCGACGCCAGGGCGCCGATAATCAGAAAGAACAGCTCCAGGTTGCGCTCGATTGGCTTGACGAAAATCGGCCCGAGCAAAACCGCGATTAGAATTAGTCCAAGACCGGCCGCCACGAATCGCCACCCGTTGCTGCCGTAGTGTGGCGGCTCCGCCGCTGCGATGCGAGAGGGATGGGCTCTTGGCAAGCGTTTTGATCTATGGAACAAACTCTTGGGCCTGGAATGACCGCCGTGACACGGCCGGAGGAGGAAGAACGTTTGGCTAAGGGTACTGAGTCAGGTTGCAGGAAGAGGGTTGTAGCTAACAACGGCGGGAGCGGCGGCTGCTGGATGATGGCGGTGGGCGCGATTGCGCTGCTGATGGGACTTTCCGGATGCACTTACAATCCGGTGCTGGGCAAATGGAAGATCGACCAACGCACAAAGGAAACCTATGTGAGCTACGTCGATCCGCTTTCCTCCAATATAAGGAAGCAAACCGGTAATGACACCATCGAATTTAGCAAAGATTCGCTCGTGGTCAGCGGCGGACCCAACGCGGTGACGGAAGAGGGAATTCATTACCAGGTAACCGAGCTGGAAGGATCAGGCGGCACCGAAGTCAAGATCTACCAGCCGCGCAAAGACGACCCCAATAATTACGACATCGATGTTTCGCGCGTGGCTCCCGACGGCAAATCCGCCCACCTGGAGACGCCCAGCGAAATCGTCGAGCTCAAGCGGATCGAGTGAGTGCCGCGACCCATGGCGCTCACCGGTCGATCTCCTGCCATACATCCGGGTGCGAGCTCCGCGTGACTCGCACTATCACCGCGAACAGGCTGGCAGTCGAAATGCCCACCAGCAGAATCCCATCCAGTGCCTCAAGCGGCCCCATCAGCCGCCACCGGGCCGACATCACGATGTCGCCATAGCCTAGCGTGGAGTAGTTGGTCGCCGAGTGATAGCAGGCTAACCCGAAGTTGCGGAATTCACCGCACAGCATCAGGACCGCCGCCCACAGCATCACCTCGACCAGGTGGGCGGTCAGCATAATCAGGGCAGCCAACGCGATTACCAGCACGTCGGTGCGAAAGGAGACTCCAGCCACACCGCGGCGCAAGGCGCGAAATATCAGCAAGACCATCGCCCGGCCCGAGGCTCCGTGGATGAAAATGGTCAGCACCGTGGTTGCCGCACCGACCAGAAGGGGAAGGAAGAGGGCGGCACTATCAATCACCTGAGGTTGCGCGTTCATGCCGCAATCTTGGCCGATCGACGCCCGGCTGGCCATTGAGCAACAAGATAGCGAGCCTCGACCTTCGTGCCGCGTGCCAGTTCAGGGATTGAATGCGGCGAGTTTGTTGTTGCCCTCATGCGCCGCCGTGAGCTGTTCCAGCGCCGAAAGCCGCTGTTCGAAAGCGGTGCGCAGCGCCGCAAGCTCCCGTTGGGTCGCGGCTTGAATTTCAGCGACTCGCGCGGTCAGCTTTTCAACCTGGCGGCTCTCGGCACGAAGCTGGCCGGCCTGGCGCTCGATCATTTGCGATTGTTTTTCGTTGAAACGGGTGAGTCTGCTCAGTGCGGCTCCCTGCTTCTGCAGCTCATTGAGCAGCATCGCGCTGAGCACTGAATAGCGTACCGTCTGGACCTTTCCGTCAGGTCCATAGCTGACCAGCTCGGGGTAGAGCTTCGCCACCTCTTCCGCCACCAGTCCGTACTGCAGCGCGTTGGTGGGGTCGCTGTTGTAGCGGAAGGTCACCGGGCGCAGCTTCAGGAGACCGCTGCTCGCGCCTGCCATGTCGCGGATGTCGTGCTTGTAGCGCGCCGAGGACACCGTTATGCCCAAGCGGCCGTTCGAGGCCACCACGACGTCGGTACCGCCACTAACAGGCATCCCGCTGATACCAGCGATGTAAGTTGCGGTCTGGGTCCCTTGCATTCCGATCCGGATGGAGTTGTTGTCGCTGGCGGCTCCAGTGTTGCCGATCTCCACGTTGTTGCTTCCGGTGGTCAGCACGGATCCCGCGTTGTAACCCAACGCGACATTGTTGTTGCCGGTGGTGGCGTTCGCCAAGGCCTGGACGCCGGCGCCGGTGTTCTTGCTTCCCGTGGTGTTGCCCAAAAGCGCGTTGAACCCGGCTCCGGTGTTCCAATTGCCGGTGGTGTTCTGGTAGAGGCAGTTGACTCCCGTGGCCGTGTTGTTGCCGCCGCCGGTATTGTGCACCAAGGCCCTGTAGCCACTCGCGGTGTCATTGCTGCCCGTCGTGTTGCCGTACAGCGCCTGCGACCCAGTGGCGGTGTTATTGCCCCCGATCGTATTGCTGAACAGCGCCTGGAAGCCTGTGGCGGTGTCGCTGTTGCCGCTGGTATTGCTGTACATCGCAACCGCCCCGATCGCGGTATTGAAGGTTCCGCTCGTATTACTCAACATCGACTGGAACCCGTTGGCAGTATTGTTGCCGCCGCTGACGTTAGAGAACATCGCCTGCCCGCCGCCCGCGGTATTGAAGGCGCCGGTCGTATTGCTGTACAGCGCGTATGCTCCGGTGGCGCTGTTGTAGTTGCCATTGGTGTTGCTGTACAAGGCCTGCAGCCCGCTGGCGGTGTTGGCATTACCGACGCTGTTGTACAATGCCTGGAAACCATCGGCGGTGTTGCCGCCGCCCGAGAGGTTAAAGAACAGCGCCTGGAAGCCGTCGGCGGTATTGTTGTCACCGGTGGTGTTGCTGGCCAACGCCTGAAGTCCATTGGCGGTGTTCGCCGTGCCGCTGGTGTTCGCGTCCAGGGCGCTGGCTCCGACCGCAGTATTGGATTGACCGCTGCTGTTGGCTTCGAGTGCGGAAAATCCGCAGGCCGTGTTGTAGGTACCGTCGGCATTGAAGTTCAGCGCGTACGTCCCGATGGCAGTATTGCCGTGACCGGAAGTAAACTGCAGCGTGTTGTAGCCGAAGGCAGTGTTGACCGACCCGCTATTGTTGAGCAGCGCGTTGCTTCCGCCCGCAGTGTTCTGCCCACCGTCGCTCGCAGTGGGATTGGGTGGACCGCCCCAGCTAGGCGCACTCATCCCTATGAGCAGCATAACCGCGATCGTTACAACAGGAGATTTTTTCACTATTCTCGCCCCCTGAATCAGTATTAGGCTAATAATAGCTATCTTTTATACAAAACTCGCATTTGTTCCCGATTTAAATAGAATTCACTAATTCTAGAGTGTTGTAAAGATAAATAGGATAGATTCTCCAAAATTCGGCTGCGAGACCTTAACGCTTCCCGATTCGCGCCCTGCAATGCAGCCTGCAGACGTTAAGTCAGCAAAAACGCTCCAATCCATCGGGACTGCGGTATCGTACAGAAATATCAGAGCAAGCCGGGCGGTCGGCGTGCAGAAGGTAAAAGATAGCATCTCAGGCGTGCTTGGTTTATGCTCCCGCCTCGCTGCTACATATTGTTGCAGGCTGTGGCTCGCTCAGTGGAAAAGGGAATCGATACCACGGACTTAGGCTCGCGCGGTCCACAAAAAACGGCCGCCGTGAAGGGTGCCGCCGCGTCCTGCTCGTTTCGCAAAGCGGGTGAATTCTGGACCGTCGGATACGCGGGCGCGCTATTCCATATTAGAGATTCCAAGGGAATCGGCTATATCGCCCATCTGCTGCGCAATCCGGGTGTCGAGTTCCATGTTCTCGATCTCGCCCGGATCGGGGATTCCGACTCAGCATCTACGCCCGAATCGTCCGGCGCGGTCTTGACCGACGACGAATTGCGCACCAGCACTCACGCCGCGTTCGGCGACGCCGGTGAAATGCTTGATGACAAAACCAGGACCGCATACCGGCAGCGCCTGTCCGAACTGCGCGAGATGCTCGATGACGCCCATGAACGTGGTGACGCCGACCGGGCGGCCGCGGTAGAAGACGAGATCGACGCGCTGGGCCGCGAGTTGTCGCGTGCGGTAGGCAAGGGCGGGCGCCAGCGCCGTGCCGCGTCGGCGCCGGAGCGAGCCCGGGTCGCCGTAACCAAGGCGATCAAGTACGCGATCGATAAGATCAATCAAAGCGACAAGAGCCTGGCCGCGATGCTGGAGCGGACCATCAGAACCGGGGCCTTTTGCGTTTACCAAAGCAGCGCGGCAACACCGGTGCAGTGGGATTTCGGCGGCGAAGGCCAAGGCACGGCCAGCACGACGCAGCAAGGGCTGGATGCCGGTCAATCTGCGCCTGCGCCGGCCGACGCCACGGCCGGGGCGGCATTCGCGCCGGGCCGGCGAACCGGGTTCGTCGGACGCGAGGCGGAGCGCAAGCAAATCAGCGCCGCTCTTCAAGCGGCGCTGGCGGGCCATGGTTCGGTGGTGCTGATTGGCGGCGGCGCTGGAGTTGGCAAGACCCGGCTGGCGATCGAATGCGCACGCCAGGCCGCAGGCGCCAACGCCGGGGTGCTGGTGGGACGCTGCTACGAAACGCGCGAACCCCATCCCTACATCCCCTTCGTCGAAATAATCGAGTCGGCATTCGCGCAGGCGCGCAGCAACGAATCTTTTCGCGCCGCCCTGGGTGACAACGCTCCCGAAATTGCCCAGTTAGTGCCGCGTCTGCGCCGCCTTTTTCCCGACATCCCTGCGTCCCTTGAATTGCCTCCCCAACAGGCGCAGCGCTACCTGTTCGACAGCCTGCACCAATTCCTGGCGCGCTCGGCGCATGCCCGCCCCGTGTTCCTGATCCTGGACGACCTGCATTGGGCGGACGAGGCGACGCTGGCCCTGCTGATTCATCTGGCCCGGCGTATAGACAACGTTGCGGCGGTGCTAGTGTGCACTTTTCGCGACACGCCGGCGGAACTGAGCTTTTCGATGGTCAAGGCGCTGGAGGACTTGATTCGCCAGGGTGTGCATCCGCTCCGTCTCGAAGGCCTGCCGCAGCCCGCAGTGTCGGAGATGATTACCGCGCTGTGCGGCAACGAACCGAGCGCCGAATTGGTTGAAACCATACATTACGAAACCGGCGGCAATCCGTTCTTCGTCGAGGAACTGCTCAAGCATCTGATTGAAGAATACCGGCTGCTCGATGAATCCGGCCGTTTCCGCACCGACCTGAAGCCCGGCGATTTCGCGGTGCCCCAAAGCGTCGGATTGGTCGTGGGCCGAAGGCTCGACCGCCTGTCCGAGGCTACGCGTGAAATTCTGGCGAGCGCCGCCGCGATCGGGCCTCGCTTCGATTTCGAGGTGCTCGAATCCGTCGCGGAGTCCAGCAGCGGCGCCGTACTCGACGCGGTTGAAGAGGCGCTGAAGGCCGGTCTGATCGTTTCGCGACCGGGCCGCGAAGCCCCGCTCGCCTTCCCTCATGAGATAGTTCGCCAGAGTATCCTGCAGCGGGTGCTGCCGCCGCGGCTGCAGCGGCTGCATCTGCGCGCGGCCGGTTCGATACAGGTGAAATACTCCGAAAGCCTTGACGAGCACGCCGCCCAAATTGCCGACCATCTGCTGGCGGCGGGCCCGGGTGCGCCCGAGGCCGAGGTGGTCGAATACCTGAGCCGCGCGGGGCGGCGGGCCACGGCGGCGTCGGCGTATCGCGATGCGCTGCATTTCTTCGAAACCGCGCTGGCGCGGATGCCAGCGGGCGACTCGGCGCTGCGTGCCGATTTGCTCTCCGACCTCGGGATGACCAAGCGCAGCCTGGATCTATGGGAAGAGGCGCTGGCGCATTGGCGCGATGCGCTGGCGTTTTACGCCACCACCGGCGATCTCGACGCGGTCGGCGGCCTGTCATTCGCGATTGTTGAGGCGCTTAGCTGGGCCGGACGTTATATCGACGCGGCGCAGGTTGCGTACAATGCGCTTGCGCGGCTGCAGGGTACCATTAGCGCCGACCGCGCGCGCCTGCTGGGCGCGGTGGGTATGATCAACAGCGCCGCCGGCGTCTTTCAACCGGCTCATGACGCCCTGGCTGAAGCCGTCCATCTGGCGGGCCAACTGAACGATCAGAAAGCGCTGGGGGCCGTCGTTTCCTACCAGGCTTTCCACCACTTCGTCTTTCTGGGGCTCGAAGGCGCGATCACGGAGGGTCAGCGCAGCGCGGACTTGCTGCGCTCCGGCGGCGCTCTATGGTCGCTGGCCCAGATGCTCGGCTTCCTGCAGACCGCGATGTTCGAGGCGGGGCGGATCGCCGATGCCTGCGCGGTGGGGCGCGAGCTGGAACCGCTGGCGGCGCGCCTCGGCCATAGCGCGGCGCGGATGCTCTGCGTGCGCATCAACGCGTGGTGCGAGTTCTGCGCGAATTCCGATTTGAGCGGGCTGGCAAAGGCCTTTGCGCAGGATTTGGAGATTACCCAGGCGGCCAAGCTGCCCTGGATCGCGACTTCATATGCGCAACTGGGTTTTGTGGACTTCCTGCGCGGCGAATGGGAGCGGGCGCGCACGCTTTGCGAACAGGCCTGTGCCGCCGAGTTTCCCAACGCTTTCGAAGGATTCGGCGCCGGTGTCCTGATCCGCCAGCGCGCCTATATGGGCGACCGGGCGGGAACGATCGATCTGATGGAGGAAAAGAAATCTAGACTGCCGAACCTTGGCTCGCGTGGCCCGATGGGATCGTGGGCGATGCTGATGATGCTGGTTGAGGGACTGTATGTCCTGGGTGAGCGCGAGCGCGCGGCGGAACTGTATCCGCTGGCCCTGCAGGCGGCCAACACGGGTGTGCTGTGCATGACGGTGATTTCGCGCTTTCCCCACACAGTGGCGGGAATCGCCGCCGCGGCGGGCCGGCAATGGCCTCGCGCCGAAAAACATTTCAACACCGCGATTGAGGGCGCCGATTCGATGCCGCATCCGCTGGAGCAATCCGAGGCGCGCCGCTTCTATGGCCAGATGCTGATCGAGCGTGCAGCCCCGGGTGACTTGGCAAAGGCGCGCGAGGCGTTGAAAGAAGCCTTGCAGGGGTATCAGCGTATGGGGATGCCCAAGCACGCAGCTCTAACCCAGTCGCTGCTGGAGCAAGTGAGGGGATGAATGACTCAGGCTCCTGAAATGGCCCTCGCCGCATCGCTCTCCCTGACCAGCGGCAGGGTTAGGGTGCGGTCTTTCCTTAGATTCAGATGAAACCCAGCTACGAAGCGATAGTGATCGGCACCGGCTTCGGCGGCGCCGTCAGCGCCTGCCGGCTGGCGCAGGCGGGTTTGCAGGTCGGCATTTTCGAACGGGGCCGCCGCTATCATCGCGAATCGTTTCCGCGCGGCCTGAAGGACGCCGTGGGTGGATGGGTGTGGCAGGTCGGACGCGGACTATTCGACATCAGAATTCTGAGCGAGATGACCGCCGTTGCTGCCGCGGGCTACGGCGGAGGTTCGCTGGTGTATGCCAACGTGCAGATGCGCCCGCCGCAAGAAGCGTTTACGAGCGGATGGCCGGCGGGCTACAGCCTTGAGGCGCTCGCCGACTATTACGATCTGGTGGCGTACATGCTCGACGTCAAGCCGATTACGGCTGCACCCGCGCCGCCGCCCAAGACCACCTTGCTTAAAAACGCCGCCTCAGAGCGCGGGCGCGCCCAGCAGTTTTTCCATCCCAACCTCGCGATCAATTTCGGCTCGCCGGGCGAGAATCGCTTCGGAGCCCATCAGGATGGCTGCAATTTCTGCGGCGAATGCATAATCGGCTGCCAGTTCGGCGCAAAAAATACGCTCGATCTGAACTACCTGAAACTTGCAGAAGACCACGGGGCCGATATCAACACCGATTGCGAAGTAATCAAAATCGAGCCCTCGCCGGACGGCTACAAGGTAACTGTGCGGGATCTCGAGCACGATATCGAGGCTGCGAGCGAAGCTCGCTATGTGTTCGTTTGCGCCGGTAGTATCAACTCCACCGAATTGTTGCTGCGCTGCCGCGACGAACACAAATCGCTGCCGATGCTTGGCTCAAAGCTGGGTCATCGCTATTCCGGCAACGGCGACTTTCTGGCCCTGGCGTTCGACACCGCGCCGGCCTTCGAGCCGTCCAACGGACCCACGATCACCAGCGCGATTCTGTACGACCGCCATTATAACGATGAGCCCGCCTGGTTTATGCTCCAGGATGGCGGCTACCCGCGGGAATTGGCGGCGCTTGTGCATCTGCTTCATCCCAAATCATTCCTCCTCGAAGAATCCGGGCGGGCCCGGCTGCTGGAGGGCGCACGTAAGGCGCTGGCCGAGGGCAAGGTGGCGAACGGGGGAGTCCACGGCGGGAATTTCCGCGAGCCGGATGGCACGGCGGTTTTCCTGCTGATGGGCCGCGATCGCGCCGACGGAGTTATCCGGCTGGATCCGGCCGCGCACGGCATTTATGTCGATTGGAACGTCGCTTCGAACCATCCGCTTTACGATATTCAATCCGAACTGAGCGCTGATTTCGCGAACAGCCTGCGCGGGCATCTAACCCTCAATCCGCTGTGGGAAACCCTGCGCGTCCCGGTTTCCGTGCACAACCTGGGCGGCTGCCCGATGGGCGAGGTGGAAGGCGACGGCGTAGTCGATCCATATGGCGAGGTGTACGAATATCCGGGTCTCTATGTGCTCGACGGCTCCATACTGCCGGGCGCGACCGGGGCCAACCCCTCACACACCATCGCCGCCGTCGCGGAACGGAATATCGAAGCCGCGATCAGAAAAATCCGCACTGAACCGTCCTGGCGCGCACCGCAAATGGAAGCCGCGCTGCAGCATCCGGTGCACGAGCCGTTGGGCGACATTGTAGTGCCAAGAGGGGGGACCGACCTGCCCAGCAAACCACCCGAAGTCCTGAGTTTTACCGAGACTTTGACCGGTTTCCTGTCCATTGGCAGCGAGCCGCCGGACTACAATGCCGCGGAACGCGCAGGGCGCGAGGCGGCCACCAGCGCGGCGATGTCGCTGACCATCACAACCGCTCCGCTGGACTCGTTCATGATCGATAAGCGCCATACGGCTGACGTGCGCGGCACCGTCAGGGTGGCTGGTATTACCGGCCCCGAAGGCGCTGCCGTCAGGAACGGAGTGTTCAACCTGTTTGTGGCGGAGCGCGAGGGCGATTGTTACCGCCGCCGGATGCTTTACTATCTTCCGTTTCGCGGCGCCGACGGAAAGAACTACGTTCTGGATGGCTTCAAGGATATTCGCGATCATGGTGGTTTCGACGTCTGGGCCGCGACCACCACGCTGTACACCACTGTGCGCGCCGCGGACGGGCAGGTGGTGGCGTGCGGAATCCTCCGGATATCCCTGCCTGATTTTCTCAAACAACTCACCACCTTTACCGTCGCCGGCACCGGTAGTGCATGGGTCAAAGCCGGCCGCCAGCTTGCTTTCTTCCGGTTGTTTTTGGGCACCCTGTATGACGTTTTCGTCAGGCCGCGGATGCCCGGCGCTCTGTGAAGCAACTTTAAACACCCACGATGCTGCCGCAGCCTGAAGTCATACGCTTTACCACTCCTGACCGGGTGGACCTGATGCTGACCCGCTACAAGGGCGGGGAGAAGGGGCCGGTAATGGTGGTTCACGGCGTGAGCGTGTGGAGCGGGATGTTCCATATCGCAACCGTGAACGAAAACTTCGCCCACTTCCTGACCGGCCGCGGCTACGACGTGTGGTTGTTGGATTGGCGCTCCAGTATTCACTTGCCACTGCGGCAATTCACCCTGGACGAAGCCGCGGAGAACGATTTTCCCGCCGCCGTCGAAACGATCCTGTCTCGGACCGGGAGCAAAAGCCTGCAGGCGGTGGTGCATTGCGTCGGTTCGATGGCGTTTTTTATGTCGATGGCGCAGGGGCTGCTGCCGCAGGTCAGATGCGTGGCGTGCTCGCAGGTGGCGCTGCATCCGGTGGTCGGAACGATTATGCGGATTAAGGCGGGTCTGAGGCTGGCGTCGCTGCTCCGGACGCTTCGCATGACGCACGTCTCGCCCCTGCCGGATCCGGATTACAAGTTGATAAACGCGGCACTCAAGCTCTACGCGAATTCGCTGCATCACGAATGCCGCAGCACCGCGTGTCATCGAATGACCTTCATGTACGGCCACATGTATCCGCACAGCACCGTCAACCTGGACACTCACGAAAACATTCCCGAGCAATACGGTCCCTGCGATATCACCACGCTCGTGCATCTCCAGCAGGTGACTAACCTGGGACATCTGGCGAAGTTCGACTACGGAGCCGAGGGCAACCAGGCGCGGTATGGAACGCCGGCGCCGCCCAGTTACATCGCCGACGCGTCGCATTTTCGCCGGCCCATCACGCTGGTCTCCGGCGCACGCAACCGGGTTTTCCTGCCCGAATCCACCTGGAAAACCCTCAAGTGGCTGTGCGAGAACAACGACCCTGCACTTTATACGCGGAAGGTAATTCCCGACTTCGGCCATTTTGACAACTTCGTCGGCGCCCGCGCCGATCAGTTCACCTATCCTGCCTTTTTGGAGCAACTGGAAAAGTGTCCGTGAGGCCGCCGAGGGGCGGCGATGGCGGAGCAGGCGCGACGGGATGCCTGGGTGTTTTCGGTCACTCTTCGCCTGGTCCTGTCTAGCTCGAAAGCGAAGACCAGCCGCCGCCCGCTGAGCTGTTCGGCGCAATCTCACAATTTTGTGACAAAGATTGTTACGCCTTCCCTTCCGTAAAGCGGCGTTCCATAGGCCGCACTAAAAAAACGGAGGGGAAACGTTCAATGGCAGCGGTCAGACATTCGGTGCCGGGGAGTGCTCGCAAACCGTTGGAGGGTTCGCGCGCCGTGGGCGCCGCCGATCCCGGCGAGCGCATGGAAGTAACCGTTTTGGTTCACCCCAACTCCAAAGACGAGGTCAAGAAACAGATCAAAGACATGATCGAGCGGCTCGCGCAGGGGCGCATGTCGCCCGAGGAGGAACGCCGTGCGCGCACCGGCTTCCTCGCCCTTCATGACGCCGCCCCGGAGGATTTCGACGAGGTGGAGAAATTCGCCAGCCAGCACAGACTGAGCGTGGTGGAAAGGAGCGCCGCGCGCCGCACCATGGTGTTGTCGGGTACGGTCAAGGACTTCAGCGAGGCGTTTGGCGTCGACCTGCATCGCTACGAGTATCCGGGCGGCACCTACCGAGGACGTACCGGACTGGTTCAAATACCGGCCGAACTGAAAGACATTGTGGCCGGCGTCTTCGGCCTCGACGATCGTCCGCAGGTCAAGCCCCATCTGCGTCATCGCGGAGACCGCGGCAACGTGCAATGGCACGCGAGCGCCGGCAGTTCAGCCTCGTTCACGCCGCTTGACCTCGCCAAAATCTACAATTTTCCGGCCGGCGGGGACGGCAGCGGTCAGTGTATTGGGATCATCGAATTCGGCGGCGGTTTCCGGCCCGACGATCTTTCTGAGTACTTCCATGAACTGGGCGTTCAGCAGCCCGAAGTGATTGCGGCATCGGTCGACCATGCCCACAACCGTCCCACCGGCGACGGCCGCGGTCCCGACGGCGAGGTGATGCTCGACATCGAGGTCGCGGGCGCGGTGGCGCCCAAGGCGAAAATCGTGGTCTATTTCGCGCCCAACACGGACCGCGGCTTTATCGATGCGGTCACCACCGCAATTCACGATCAAGCCAACCGCCCCTCCGTCATTTCGATTTCCTGGGGCGGTCCGGAGCCCAAGTGGACACAGCAGGCGATGACCGCGTTGGACGAGGCCTTTCAGGCGGCTGCTGCCCTGGGCGTGACCATCACCGTGGCCGCGGGAGACAACGGTTCAACCGACGGCGTTGAAGATGGCGCCTCGCACGTCGATTTCCCGGCCTCCAGCGCCTACGCGCTGGCCTGCGGCGGCACCCGGCTGGCGGCATCGGCCAACGCCATCACTGAGGAGGTGGTGTGGAACGAGCTGCCCAACGAAGGCGCCACGGGCGGCGGCGTCAGCGCGGTCTTCAATGTGCCCGACTGGCAGAACGGTCTTAAGGCAACGCTGAGTTCCGGTGAGCGCGTGACGCTGCGCAATCGCGGCGTGCCCGATGTGGCCGGTGACGCCGACCCGGTTACCGGATACGACGTACGGGTTGACGGCAGCGACACGGTAATCGGTGGAACCAGCGCCGTCGCGCCACTGTGGGCCGGCCTGATCGCATGCATCAACCAGCTCAAGGGCCACACCGTCGGCTACATCAATCCAGTCATCTACCGCCATCCCGAGGTCTTCAACGACGTTCAGCACGGCAGCAACGGCGCTTATTCGGCCGATATCAACTGGGATGCCTGCACGGGGCTGGGCACTCCCAACGGCACGGCGCTGCTGGCGATTTTGTAAAACGTCTGGCGTCCCCACCGCTGCCCCGGCCGTGATGACGCGGGCCGCCGGAGAAAACTCCGGCGGCCCACCTGTATAGCCAGCAAGTAGAGATTCCAAAACCATCGCCGGCCGCCTTCAGGCCCGCAACCACTTGCTTTACTCAAAGCGAGCCGGTACCAAGAATAGTTCCGGCAGCATACGCGCCCCGAACTCCGCCCTGCCAGGGGCGCGGGATTTGGAATGCTCCCCGGTAGCTCAGTCGGTAGAGCGGACGGCTGTTAACCGTCAAGTCGCTGGTTCGAATCCGGCCCGGGGAGCCAAACATAAAAGGTCCATAAATCAGGGAGTTTTAGCACCTCAAGTGCTCTCTAGTTAAAGACCGGTCTTGACGATTGTGCCCAATTTTGTGCCCCATCCCCGACAACTTCAGCTGTTTTTGCATCGTCTACGGATGGTTCGAGGCTTGCGATGGCTGTCCGACGCGCCTCTGCCCTGATATGCGAGTAACGCCCAAGCATCCTCGGGCTGACATGCCCAGCAAGCTGGCGGATAGTTTCCTCCGAAACAGCTGGGTTCTCGGCCAGCCTGGTCACGAAGGTATGACGCGCATCATAGAACCGGAATTCCACGCCCGCC
>DATFSZ010000007.1:0-2370 GCA_035262365.1 Binataceae bacterium (SeqCode) | reverse complement strand
GGTGCTGCTCAAGCCTCTTTCAGGCCTGGTCCTTTTGCCGCGATGCGAATTGCTCGGCCGAGCCGGATGATCGGCAGCCGGCCGTCAGCAATCATGCGACGTATCGTGCGCTGCGACACTTTCCAGTTTTCGGCCACTTGGTGGACAGTTAGGAGTACCTCGCCGGCCCCAGGGTTTTGGCCAGCATGACCGTGGTTTCGGCGCGGTCGGCTCATTTGGACCTCATGTAATTATCCGTTTGCAAGGCGATGGGTTGACGTGCGCTATTCCGGCAATAGCCCGGCGAACGAGGCGGCCATGGCTAATCCGTCTCGGCAGGCCTCGGCTTCCTCCGTCCTCTGGAGAACTAAGTATCGCGCTTGGTTAGGGTGCCTCGCGTGCTTTCGGCGGCCCTTCTGCTCGCACAGCGCGGCCGGGCCGCCTGCGGCGCTTCGTTTTTACTCCCGAGTCGGTCACTGACATTCGGACTGCGCTGCGCCGCGCCGCGTACTGCCGAGCGGCGGGACGGCCGAATTGCGGCGTGCGTCGCGCGGAGGGGCAGCTCGTTGCTGCTCGATTAGCCTGCGATACGAATCAATCAGAACCAGCCGCCGGCGACCAATGGCGATGCTTTCGAGTCGCCCATCGTGGATCATCGCCCAGACGGTGCTTTCTCCGAGCCCTGAGATCCGCGCGAAGTCCTTTACCGACGCCGATATGGTGTAAGACGGGATTTCCACTGCCATCCTCTGAAAGAGAGCGATGGCTTCAATAAACCCGACGAAAACCGCCTCTCACAGAGGGAAACTGTAATTCCCCCGGTCACCTTGGCCGCTTTTGGATCCTTGTGCCAAGATCCCAAGCATCGAGATCCCCGCACTGCAGGTTAAAGGTAGCCCACTCCTTTGATATTTCCGCGCGGACCTTCCACGTCTCGTTGGCATCGAGTATCGGGGCGTTAGCGCGCTGCGGGATGCATGCTTCACCCTTGAGCCGAAACCATTCGGACATCATTAGGAAGAGGTACATCCCTTGCGGCGTCCCCAGCTGGTCGGACGAAAACCCCCGATCCCTCCAGACCTGCAATGCCGCCCACAAATGCGCCGCCGGTCTAAATACCGGCCAGACATTTCGCCGCAAATTATCAACCGTGCCCCCACGAATGCGCCCCTTGACGCACGCCTTTTCCACCATGCGAAATGCGCCTCGCAAGCTTGCACTAGCTCGGGTGTTGGGGCGCTCGTGGCGAAATACTATCCAGCCCAGAATCATTCCTGACACGGGTCCAGCGAATCCCGCGCCCTCTAAGGCACCGTAGAGCTCGCTGTGCAGCTTTGGAGCGTCAGCAAGCGATAATGCGACATCTGCGTCGACCCGAACTGTTTCAAAGATTTCTTTGGCTTCGCTTATCGCGCCGGCCACAGTTCCAGCAACGAAAGCTTGCTCAATTTTACCTCGGGCCACATCGTCGCGAGGATAAAACATTATTCCATACAAATACATCAAATCTACTTTGGGTATTTCCTCTTCAGACATCCCGAATTTCGTCAGGTCCTGCATCTCGCTTGGAAAGAAAAGGTCAGGCACTGCGCGGTGCGCTCCTACGGCGTTCGGCGCGGCAGTTTTGCCATTGGGGGTCGTTCCGCGCCTGTTCGCGATCTATGGCTGGGCGGCTGAGAGCGCTTTACGTTGCCTAGTCGCTAGCGCGCTACAGAATCCTGCCCATGCTACCATCAGCTGTCGGCGCTTTTCGAACAAATCGCCGCGCCGGTAGGCCGCCTCCACCCTGTCGGAAACCGCGTGGGCCAGCGCCATTTCCGCGACTTCGGGCGGGAAATTGGTCCGCTCCGCAGCCCAATCGCGGAAGCTCGAGCGGAAGCCGTGCACCGTCAGCGCGCCACGCCCCATGCGGCGTAGCGTCATCGTCATCGCCATATTGCTGATCGGTTGGCTGGGCCGGCCGCCGGGGAAAACGAAATCGGCCACGCGAACCGTTCGCATCTCCTCCAGGATCGCGATGGTGTGTGGCGACAGCGGTACTCGATGTTCCTGGCTGGCCTTCATGCGCCTGGGCGGGACGGTCCACAACCGCTCGGCCATGCTGATCTCATCCCAGCAGGCGCCGATCGCCTCGCCGGTGCGGCTCGCCGTCAGAATCGTGAATTCGAGGGCTCGGGCGGCGACGCCCGCTTGCTGCCGCAGTTGCGCCATGAAGGCGCCAAGCTCAGCATAGGGTAGTGCGGCGTGGTGCTCGACCCTTCGAATCTTGGATTTGCTCGGCAGAAGATTTTCGAGATGGCCGCGCCAGCGGGCCGGGTTCTCGCCCGCACGGTAGCCACGCGCTGTTGCCCAATCCAAGATCGACTCGATGCGACCGCGCACGCGCCCCGC
>DATFSZ010000006.1:0-36873 GCA_035262365.1 Binataceae bacterium (SeqCode) | reverse complement strand
TCGGGGTCAGACGCCGAAGTAGGCGAGACCCGCGCGTATTGCGATGAACCACACCGCGAGGGTGGCGATCAGGTAAAGGTAGAAGCGCAGGATCACAAGATTGAACGTGCAATGGACGGCGCTGTGCATCGCGCGAAACGCCACAAACACCCACGCGACGTCCACGTACAACGCATCCACCTGATTCCTTTCGAACAGATATAAAACAAGCGCGTAGAAGAGCACCGGGATTTCGAACAGGTTCCTAAGATTGTCCGAAGGATTGTTCACCGCCGGGGGTGACAGTTCCGCGAGTTTGCCCGGTACGGCAAGATCCTGGGTATTGAGTTTGTTGCCCACGATGAAGTTAATGCGGCGGACGTACATGTAAATCCAAACCAGCAGAGTCGGAAAAATGGTCGCGAAGAAGGGGCCGAAGATTGCCGTCTGGTCCATGACGTCCTCTCCACGTGATCGACGAGAATTATTTCAGTTCAAGCACCACCCCTGCGCGCGGATGTTGCCTGGCACCGATTAACGCGCGAGCGGGGTGAGACGCGTTTCGATCACCGCGCGGGCTTCGGCGGCGATCCGGCGAACAATGTCGCCCGCGGGGAGGATATCGCGCACCAGGCTGCATGATTGGCCGGCGTAAAATGGCATGCCCTCGAAGTCGCCCTCCACGTAGTCCAGCGGCGGCATCGTGGTGTAGTTAACCAACGGGACGTGGAGGCCGGAATGACGCCAACGGCCGATCGTCTGTCCCTCGCCCGGACGATTGCCGGATTGCGGCCGCCCTGCCCGCTCCCACTCGTCGATGATTTTTGTGCGCAGCACACGATGGGGCGCCTCGGGCCATCCGACGTCGAACAAGGAGGTGTGCACCGTTGCGGTCGCGTCGGCGTCCACGATGCGTTGCTTATAGTGCGGATGGGCGGAGGCCTCGGTCGATGCCACAAAGCGCGTACCAAAAACCGCGCCGTCGGCGCCCAGCGCGAGCACCGCGGCCAGTCCGCGTCCGTCGGCGATTCCGCCGGCAGCGAGCAGCGGGAGGTCGCCGATCGCGTCGCGTACTTCGGGAACCAGCGCCAAGGTCGTCACGCTCCCGCGAACATGTCCGCCGGCCTCGAACCCTTGCGCCATCACCACGTCAACCCCGGCTTCGCGCGCCCATCGTGCCTCCTCGGCGTTGCCGCACTGCCATATGGTCTTGATGGCGGTTTTGCGCAGCAGGCTTATCTCGCTGGTGTGTTGGCGCGCATCGCCCCAAAAAAATGTCACCGCCTGAATCGGCAGCTGGGCTATCGTCTCCACGATGCCTGGCCTCAGGAACGGAGCGATGAGATTGGTCGCGAGCGGCTTTGCGGTCAGGCGGCGTGCAGCCGCAACCTCGTTTTGAATCGCCTCGCTGCTGACGCCGGCCAGACCGATCGTGCCCAGAGCGCCGGCTTCCGAAACGGCTGCGGCAAGTTCGGCACGCGCCACGCCGCCCATCCCGGCCGAGACAATCGGAAATTCGATGCCCAGCAACTCGCAGATAAGGGTCTTAAGCATCGGCGATCAACCTTCCTTTGCGGGTTCGGGACGGTAATTCGGATTGGCCGGGATACCGGCCAAAATATCAGCGGGGCGATATTCGACACCGCCGCGGTAAACGCTAGTGAGCTTGCGCAGATCGCGTACATCGCTCAGCGGATCGCCATTGACCACCAAAAGATCGGCAAAACGGCCCGGCGCAATCGATCCGACATCGGCCTGCTTGCGCAGGTAGCGAGCGGCCTGCGACGTAACCGCGCGCAGCGCCGCCGTATGGCCCATCGCGACGGCCAGCAACTCCAATTCGCGCAGCAGCGAAAAACCCGGCGGCGGCATCGACACCCCGCCCGCGTCGGTGCCGCCGACGATAAGCCCGCCGGCGCCGTGCAGCAATCGGCAGAAATCAATCTGCTTGTCCAGTGCCCTGCGCGGATCCCCGGCATGTCCGCCGCCGAAGCCCGGCAATCGCAGGTCCCAATCCTCGCCTCCTCCCAGCGCTTCCGCCATCGCCCGATGCCGCGCCAGTACGGCCGGGGGAATGTAGCGGCGGTCGGGGTCGGTGCGAATATTGTCGAAGCCGCTCCAGGTCATCCAGTCCACCGACAACAGCGTGCCCAACGCCACCTGACGCTGCGCCATGTTCGCAATCAGGTCGCGGGCGCTCTGCGCGTTGAGGTCGGCCTCCTGCCATCCCAGGCGCATCTGCTCGCCCCATTCACGGCTCATCATCGAAGGATTCGGACCCCACCGATGCTCCAATCGGCAAATATCCTGAAAGGGCGAGATCGACGCGTGCTCCAGGCCGTTGATGCCCGCCTTCACCGCGTCGCTGGCGCGCATCCAACCCAGATGTCCCGTGACGGGCACGTTGCCACCCACGTAGCTGATTATGCGTTGGCCGGTTTCCGTGGGAAGAGTGAAGTAGAGCTTGATGCAATCTACCTCCTTTTCTAGCAGCGGTTTGACCTTCGCTGGAACAGCGTCAACCGACTCGACGCTTTCCAACATCACCGAAGCAAAGGGTTCGGGCAAAGCTTGCACGGCGCCCTGCAGCAGTGGACCGCAGACATACAGCCGCGGCCCCAGCTTTTCGCCCGACGCCAGCGACTTCTGCACCGCCTTAACACCGTCCAGCCTGCCACCGCAATCGCGCGCCGCGGTAACTCCAGCCGCGATAAACAGGCGCAGGCCCTCATCGCCCATCATCAAAGTATGGACGTGCGTGTCGATCAGACCCGGAAGAAGTGTTTGTCCCGCGATGTCCACCACACGCGCTCCCTGTGGCGCCTCTGCATTTCCACAGCCCATCGAAGCGATCCGATCGTCCTTGATCAGCACCCAAGAATCGGCAACGGCCTTATCCGCGACGCCGTCAAAGAGGCGGGCATTCGTTATAAGGATATGATTCGCCATCGCACTTTGCTCCTCAAAGCCACGCTCCGGCCGCGCGTGGGATTTGGGCAATCATGCCACTGGCGATTCGATTTGACTAACGGCGCAATGGGACGAACTGCCCCAACGGCACACCTTAGGGAAGACGAATCGAAGGCTGAAGATCGCTGGCGGCGTCCGGCTGAAGCGGCGCGGGACGGCGGGGAGTTTGCGACTCCGCCTGCACCGCCTCGTCGCTGGCGGCAGTAGCGCTCGCCTCGCGCGGCGGCGGGGTTTCGATTACCAGCGTTTGCGACTCTCGCTCGGTTGAAGGAGCAGCGGCGCCAGCACTCCCAGGCGCGCGAGCGCCCGGCAGGGCGTTGTCACCGCCGGAAGAGACCTCCCGCATACCGCGCCTCATAATGAGGGTTTCTACCACGGTGTGTTCCGCGTTCGCAGCCACCGCGCCGCGATTGTTTTCCACGGCCAGGGCAGTATGGCCGGCGGATCCGCTCATTAGGGCAGGCGCATCGGCTTTGGCAAGCCAGGCTCGGACCAGCGTGGTGACGCCAAAGCCCAAAACACCGCAAATGACAGACAGGATGGCGAGACGATTGCGAAGTTGCTGGCGACGCTTTTGCGCCCGCGCCTGATGTAGCACTCGGCGCGCGAAGCCAGGTCCTAATGGCGGCTCGAGCAGCGGGTCAAGGTCCTTAAGCGGCCCTTCAGGTTTCATCCAGGATTTTTCCCCTAAGCAGAATCTGGCGCAGCCGCTCGCGTGCCCGGAACAGACGCAGCTTGAGTGCTGCCGTGCTGATACCGGTTAATCTTGCCAACTCCTTCTGGCTTCGAGGCCGCTCCAATGAAAGGCTCAACAACCGCCGCTGCGACGCGCTAAGCTGGGCAAAGGCGTGGTTGACGGCATCCATCCTTTCCGTTTTGAAGTCGGAGTCGGCCTGCGCGATCGTGTCGTGCCAGGGCTGGTACGGATCGAATATCCTGAGCCACCGCATCCGTCCGCGATGATGATCCATGCAGACGTTGCGCGCGATCCTGAACAGCCATGGCTCGAACATCTCCGCCGATTTGAGCCGCGCCAACCCAAGCACCATCTTGACGAATATGGTCTGGCACAAGTCTTCGTAATGGTCTTCGCCATTCTGCGCGATGACGAAGCTGGCCACCCGCCCCTGGTATTCACGAATCAGTTCTTCCATCGCACGTTCGTCGCCTGCGCGTGCAGCCAGAATCCTGGCGGTGGGTTGCGGCGTTCGCCATCGCTCGCTAGGCCGTTTCCTCGAAACCTGCAGTGGCATTCCGCGCCCGCTCCAGCTAATTCCTCAAAGGCCCCTGCGGTCCAAAAATTCCGCCATTACTTCATCAATCGCTTTAACTATCCGAGCCGGAGCCGGGACGCTAAATAGCCGAAGCAGCGTCATCTCCTCCAGCTCGCGGCTCCAAGCGACATGCAAGACGCCCCAAGTGGGAAAAAGTTTCGGCTGCTTCGCACCGTTTCGTGGACGCCAACGTGTTCTTGACCAAGCCCGCGCATGTGCACGCAACCACGCGAAGCGGGCTTCTTTTCGGCGCCCTTGCCGATAAAAGACCGCCGGCAATTTAGGCTCAAAATTGCCGGCGGTAAAGACGCGCGCAAAAATTTTCTGCGCGCCGGGGACGTCGTCAGATCGTGTTGAGAAAGTTGATCAGGTCCTGCTGCTGCCGCGGGCTCAGGGCCTTAAACGCCGCGGCGGCCGCCGCGCCCTGTCCGTCGTGCAACGAGATCGCGGTCGGAAGGTCGGTGGCGCGCCCATCATGCAGGTACACCGACTTCGCCCGCGCTCCCCAAAGCGGCGCGGTCCGCATCATGGTCGGATCGGCGCTGCCCGAAGTAATTCCGTCGCCCAGCGATCCCATGTCGTGCAGGAGAAAGTCGGAATAAGGATGGAACGTCTGATTGGCCAGAGAGCTGTTAAGCGTAGAGCTGATCGGGACCCCACCGGTGCTGGCCGGAAGGAAAGACGCCGGATTGGGGTCGGTGGTCAATGATGGAGTATGACAGCCGGCGCAACCGGACTGTGCGAACAGGCGGGCGCCGTTTTGCGCCGACAAACTCTGCGCGAGCGGCGGGGGCGGATTGAGCGCGCGCATGAAATCCGAGAAGCGATCGATGTCGGCGCGGCCGCCGGAATCGGTCGGATCCTCCACACCGTTGTCGGTCTGCAATACCACACCGAATTGCGATTTGTTCAGCGCGCATTCGCTGAGCTCATGGGGGTTGTCCGGATTGGTAATTCCCATCTCGTTCAGATACGCGTCGCCGGCAAATCCACGCAGCGTCGCGTGATCGTCCTTCCATCCAAAGCGCGCCACACGGCTGCGTCCGAATTCCGCGACCGTCTTGACGATTCCACGCACCGTGGAAGGTTCGCTCTGCGCCAATGCGGTCAAAGACTTATCCGACACCGCTTCGACCAGGCCGAAGCCGAACAGCGGCGTGGCCGCACGTCCCACCGAGCAGTTGCCGCCTCTGGCAAACGCGGCGCTGGTAGGATCGCAGGTGGGAAGGCTCGTCTGAAAGGTCGTGCGCGCCAATTCTTCGCGCTGGCAAGCCGACGGTTGGCATCCCGGGGCAGTGATCTGACATCCAATGGGCTCGGCGCTGACGCCTGCGGGAAAGATTGTAGTGCCGCCCTGCGACTGTTGCCCCAGGCGCAGCATATTGTCCACGGCGAAGATGTGGACCGGGCCGGGCGCCGTGTTGTCGCGAACTCTCAGTTCATTGATGAACAAACCGCCTCCGCCAATCGAGGGTTGCGAATGGCATCCGGCGCACGACACGCTGTTGAAGATCGGTCCCACTTCCGGCGCGGTTTCAATCTCTTTGAAGTTCATCTGGCCGGTGGCGAAAATTTGCAGGTCGGATGCATTGTGCGCAACCGCAGGCAACGGCGAGCCGAAGCCAGACAGGTTCACGGGCTGAGGCTGCTGCACTGTTCCACTTTGGAGCTGTCGATTTGCTGGCCCACCCCACACGTTCGAAGCTGTGATGAGCATACAGACTAACGCAAATCCGATTACGCGTTGCATACGATAATCCACCACACCGGCTCCGCCGAGTCCCTTCTTTAAGAAGCTGCGGCTTAAATTTTGTCTGCAAGACGCGGTGAGTGGAAAAAGGTTTCGTATTGCGCAATTGGCGCGATCGGAGACACTCACTTCTGATCGATCTCGCAACGGGAAGAAATTTTATGTGTGAGCTTGGAATCTAAATTAAAAGATGAAGCCGGGCAGGTTCCCCGGTTGGAGACGGGGAACCCGCCCGGCCCTGGCGGCTTGCGGCTGATCGCGCAGGCCGCTGCGTCATCATTGCCATCCGATCGAATGGCACAGGCGACTTACTCCATCGCGGCGGCGTGCGCTTCTTTCAGGATTTCATGCGCCTTCTCATGAGTGCTTTCGCGCAATGCCGCGAGATTCTTGTACAGAGTGTCGGCTGAGCCCAATTGCGGCTGGCCGATCGATCCGCAGATTTTCACTGCCAGCTTGTC
Organism: Binataceae bacterium (SeqCode); assembly: GCA_035262365.1. Classification (GTDB taxonomy): domain Bacteria; phylum Desulfobacterota; class Binatia; order Binatales; family Binataceae; genus JAJPJA01. The sequence continues at coordinate 30,439 of DATFSZ010000006.1, read as the reverse complement.
CTGGTCGGCCAGCAGCTTCGATTGGGCAGCGGATAGATCTCCTTCCTGTTTGGAGAGGTCGGTGGTCCCGCCCAGGATTGCCAGATTCAGCGCGTTCCTGGCGCCCTTCACAGCTTCATAGTCGCCCTTAAGCGTGGACTTTTCATCGGGGGTGAAAATCGTCTTGAGGTTGGCCCTCTGGGTGGGATTCATCACCGCGATACACGCTCGGACCGCGCCCGATCCGTGATGACGTCCATGATGGCCGAATCCCTCTGCGTGGACCGCTGCAGCGGCAAGGGCTACGCTGCCAACCGCTGCCGCCGCCAAAGAGAAGATGTACTTCCGTTTCATTATTCGCTCCTTTTCCTTTCATCGGACCGCGCTCTGTAGCGGCCCTCATCTATTTAGGACGAAAGCAAGTATCCGCGGTTGACGTGGGGCGATCCTGCGGTTGTAGCTCAAAGCGTATTTACAGGCATCAACAGACGTAATTCTGTCGCTACCGATGCGGTTAGCGTCACAATGGCGAGTGCTGGGGCGCACAACGCGCAGCAAAGGCGGAGGTCGATCACAGGATTGGCCAGCTCTAAACTATGAGGCTCGGACGATGATTGCGGCTACTCGTCGGGGCCCTGATCGGCTCCACTCTTGCCTTCGATCTGCTGTAGAAGCGCGGCTTCCTGCTGATGCAGGTCTTTGAGCTTGGCGTGAAACGCAGCCGCGTCTTTGAGCTGCTGGGGACTTAGCAGCTTGCGCGTCGCAAGCGCGATTGCAACACGCTCATCGATCATTGCCGCCTGCGCCGCCTTGAGGTCGGCAACCTCCTTGCTCACGTCTATCGAAGCGTCAGTGGAGATCAGCTTATCAATCAGAGCTTCACGGGCGGTGTGCAGTTGCCAGCGCAACGAGTGTACCTTTTCTCGGTCGGCCTTTACCATCGAAAATAGCGCCTGCTTTTGTTCGGGTCTCAGCACCGCTGTAAACGGCGTCATGGTAAGGCGTTCGTGCCCAGATGGTCCTTCATGAAACGCGCGTGCAGCCACGCCAAAGGCGGCCACACCGCCCGCCGCCAGTAGAATCGTAAGGAGGAGTTTTCTGGTCATTTGGTCTTCCTATGATGGACGGAGCCTACAGACATCCTGGCTCCAGCGGATCGTTTGCATCCGAACACGGCTCGCCGCTGAATTCGTCCTGGACGTACGCAGCGTACATCGCGGCCGGTGGGCCGCCCTTACTTGCGAGTTGAATCGCCGGGGCCGACTGGATCCGCTGATGAGCCGCTATTTGCGTGGAACGGCCAGCCAATCCGCCCACCGGCACACCCCGCAGCGACCATCCCACGCCGAACGCCGCCGCCACGGCGGCTGCCGAAACCGCGACGCGCCACGGGGCGAACCCGCGGACGGTCCGGCGATGGCTGGGCGGCGGCGCCTCCAGCGCCCGGGTAATAAAGGACATGTCGCCTTCGAGTTGCTTGTAAAGGCCGGCACATGCCAGGCAGCTTTTCAAATGGGCCAGTTCATCTGCGGCGCCGTCACCAATGTAACACTGCAGCAATGCTTGGTCGGATAGACATCGATTCATGATTCTTTGGCAATTCCTTTACGCAACTCGCGCACCGCGCGAAACAGATGTTGTTTGACGCTGCCCTGGCTCAGGCCCAGTTGCGTGGCGACTTCCTCTGTTGACCATCCTTCGAAATGACGCAGCGCAAAAATCTCGCGCTGGCGAGGCGAGAGCTTGCCAAATACTCCCCACACCAGCCGCTGGGTCTCGCGCTGCGCAATATCGTCCTCGGCGCTACGATGCCCATGGCCAGGATGTTTCACCTCGTCAAACTCCTCGGTGCGGCCGCGCCATCGCTTCCACCAACTGGAGCGCAGCCGGTCGCGGCAGGCATTCATAGCCACCGTAACCAGCCATTTGTTCCAGGCCTGCGGGCGCTGGCCAGAGCGAAAGAAGCGAAACGCCTTAAGGAAAATCTCCTGCGCCACCTCCTCGGCCTCGTCCGCGTCGGTCAGCATCAGACGGCACAACCGCAACACGCGCGCCTGGTGCTCCGCGTATAGGTCACGAAAGTCATCGTGCTCCAGGGGCAAAACGTCCACCTTGGCCATCTATTCCATAAGGACGAGAAAAACGAGGTCCCGGTTGACCTTGCCGCGGGCAAGCCGCAATCCGGCCATCAGGCCAATAATGTAAGCTATCGCAGCTCTTTTCTTGACGCATCCTCCGCCAATCGCCCCCGCTCAGACGCCTTCGACTAGTGCCTCGCTAAATCGTTGCGAACATCTCGCGGCTTGCTGATACTCATCTTGTCAGCTCTGGTGGACCGGCCTAACGCAGAGCGCATGCCGCCGGACTCCGCCTGTGGTCTCTTCGAAGCTCCGCACGACTTAAACTGCGGAGCCGGTTCGCTCAACATTCTAACCCAGCGAGGAGCAAAACGAGTGAAGCGTAGTATCGTGTTCTTTACGTCACTGGCTGTGTTGATGGCCTGTGCGGCATTCGCGCCGCCGGCGCATGCGCGCTCTTCAAAGCGGGCACGGATCAAGGCGTGCAGCGACAAATCGGCGGGCGATGCGTGCACGTACACGAGCAAGGGCGCGGACGTCAACGGTACGTGCGAATCGGGACGGCGCGGTAAGCTGATCTGCACGGCGAGCAGCGCGGGTGCCGGCGCATCATCCGGCGCGGCGGCAACCCCTCCAGAGGGTAGCTCAGGCGGCAGCGAGATGGGTGGCCCGCCCCCCGCTGGTGCAGGCGGCGGTGCGATGGGTTCGCCACCGGCAGGTTCGCCCGGCAGCGAGGCTCCTCCGCCCAGCTCGCCCTGACAAATTTCCCGGGCAGAGCCGGCCTTCGCGCCGGCCAATACCAAAGTGTGACGCCGCCTCCGTGAACCTCCTACGGATGCGGCGTCACCTTATTCATGGCGTGGTGTCCACTCCGCCACCCACCTCGATCACCGCTCCGGTGATATACGATGATGCCTCCGAGGCGAGGAATATGCACGGGTAAGCGATTTCCTCCGGCGTACCCAGCCGCTTGAGCGCCCGCGTCGAGGCCATCCTGCGCTTGGTTTCCTCGTCGAGCAGCAGCTCCCACGCCGGGGTTTCGATTGGGCCAAGCACCAGGCAGTTGACGCGGATTCCGTTGCGCGCCCATTCCGCCGAATGGGTCCTGGTCAGGTTGTTGACGCCGGCCTTGGCGGCGGCATACGGCGGGTAGATGGCAAAGCCTGTCAGCGACGCCTCGCTGCTGATGTTGATGATCGATCCGGGGCTCTTTTGCGCGATGAACTGCCGGGCCGCGGCGCGGGAGCAGAAGAAAACGCCGTCGAGGTTTACCGCGACGATCGCCCTCCAGGCGTTGGGGGAGAGTTCAAGCGAGGGAATCCTGAGGCTGGCGCCATGGTTGTTGATTAGCACGTCCAACCGCCCGAAATGGCGAACCGCCGCCGCCACCATTTCATCCACCGCGGCTGAATCGCGCACGTCGCACACTTGATACACGCAAACGCCGCCGTCAGCGCGAATCCGATCACGGACCTGGGCCAGGTTGCCGGCTTTGCGGCTGGCGATCAGGACCGGTGCGCCGGCCATCGCAAAGGTATGCGCGATTCCGGCGCCGACGCCGGTACCGCCGCCGGTAACGATCGTAACCTTACCCTCGACGCTGAATTTACCGGGACTCATCGATCAAAACCTTTCTCGGATCCATCGTTGGCAAACCTCCGCGCAGCGGCTAACAATCGTCACTAGATAGCCACTGGCACGCTGCCGCGCCAGCCAAGCAGGAGCATCGCAAATGGCGGATACGATCGATCCGGTAACCGGCAAAGTCGTTCTCAACCTGATCACCAGGACTCACGTCAGCAGGCTGGTGCTGCAGTCGCTACTGGCAGTTTTGATCAGGGCAAATCCGGGATTGGCGGAAACGGTGGTGCAGGACCTCGAACGGCGCATGGATGCGGCCAAAGAGCCTGAAATGCGGGAGTATGTTGAATTGGCGATGGGCGAGGTGCTTGCGGCGTCGGTCGCGGCCCGCGCGAAATAGCACCCCAGAGGCTTTGCCGGGAGCACGCGGAGCCGGAAACGGGGGGTCAGAGCCCGTTCCGGCGCCGATCAAATCAGATTCGCGACTTAGTTCGCCTTGGCTTCCTTGACGTTCTGCGCCAGCTCTTCGTTGATCACCGATTCCATTTCGCTGGGCGGCTGGGCACCACTCATCAGGCGGCCGTCGATGATGAAGGTGGGAGTACCGTCAACGCCGACGCCGCTGCCTTCCTGTTGGCTCTTCCTTATTTGATCCATATGCAGGTCGCCGGCGGTGCATTCATCGAACTTCTTGCCGTCCAGGTTCAACTTGCCGGCAGTCGCCTTGAGCCCGGCCGGGTCAAGCTTGGACTGATCGGCGAACAAGGCGTCGTGGAATTCCCAATACTTGCCCTGGTCCCCGGCGCAGCGGGCCGCCTGCGCCGCTTTGAGCGCATATTGATGCATCGGGAGGGGGAAGTCCATGTACACCAATCGTACCTTGTCGCCGTATTTCTTCAGCACTTCCTTTACCGAGGACTCCGCCCGCTGGCAGTAAGGGCATTGGTAGTCGGAAAACTCGACAATCGTGATGGGCGCGCTGCTGGGCCCCTCCGAACCGGCGCTGTATTGCGTCGAAACGTCCACCCGCGGCGCCTTGAGCATCACCTTGACGCCGGCATCCTGGCGCAACTTGGCGACCAGTTCGCTGCGGGCCGCGCTCATCTTCTGGCGCCTCATGTACTGCTCAAGGGGGACTTTGATCTTATCGTAAGGCTGGCGGATGCGGCCCTGGTTCTGGTCGTAAAAGTCCTTCATCTCTTTTTCGGTCGGCGCGGCCGCCTTGTCTGCCACTTCACGTTTCAGATAGGCATCTTTGCTCAGCCCCGCTTTCTTGGCCGCCTGGTCGATCAGGTAGTCGTCGATGAGGTCGTCCAGCGCCCTTTTTTTGGCCTGGTACACCTGGCTCTGAATGGCAGCTAACTGCGGGCGCGCCTTCTCATCAACCTGGCCCTCGGTGATCTTCATCGAACCAACCGTGGCCAGCACGGTACCGCCTGAGTCCTTGGAGGCGCAGTTGCCCCGGCCCGCCAAGCCAAGAGCCAGCCCGCCTGTCAGGATCGAGACAGCTATCAATTTTACGAAGCTCTTCTGCATTTTCATCAATTGTTACGCTCCATCATAACCGAGCATCACCATACCACGGCGAGGACCGATTGTCTTGGGCTGCCAGGATGACTTTCACCGGGTAGAAAAAGGATGCTTTTGGTCTCTTGACGTACTGCGAAGGGTGGCATTGTATAAAAGCAAAGGTGGGCGCTATGTATCGAATCTGCGTGATTCTTGCCGCCGCGTTCCTGCTGACCGCCGCCGGCGTTCGCGCCGCAGGGGCGGCCGACGACGGATCGAACACCCTGTCGGCCTATCTGCACGCTCATTCACTACCTCTGGTCGAAGCACAGATGGTTACCGGCGAGCATGGGGCACGAAGCATCCTGCTCTATGGCTATGTCGCCACTGAATATGGAAAAAACGACGCGGAGAATCAGGCCCGCGATTACGTCGACGACCCCGACGTCACGATCGTCAACCGCATCAAGGTGACGCCCGAGTTGCTGACCCTGGGCACCCAAAACACGAACCCTGACGCCGCCGCTCAATCCGGGCCCGACGCCACAGATGATCAGGCAGATGCCTCAGCGGACGAGGCAATCCAGACCCAGGGTTTTCCCGACGTGATTGGAGATCGCGCGGCTTACGCCAACCAGGAACAGGATGCTGAGTCGGCGCTCAACAGCGGCATTATGACCGGCGGAATTCCTCTGGCCATGGTGATCCTCGGATCGGGCGCGATCTTTCCGCCAATCAACCCGCCGATCTTCCGGGGTCCGAGTTACTACCACCCTCCGATGGTGTTTGCGCCGGCGCCGCCGGTGATCGTGTACAGACCATTCCCTCCGTCACCGTCCGGCTTCCGACCATACCCCGGTTACGCACCGGGCTTTCCGTCGCCCTTCCCGGCAGGACCTGCTCCTATCAATCCGGCATTTGGCGGATTCCGTTCACCCGCTTTTACGGCTCATAGCTTAAGCGGGTTTGGGGGCAGCTTTCAGGGCGGCGGATTTGGGGGTGGCATTCATGGCGGCGGCGGCTTCGGCGGCCATCGCTAAGCGCATCATTACAAGGCGGCCGGCGCCGGCGAATCACCGTACTATTAGCGGCACCTCCATCCAGCCGAGCTGGAAATCCGAGATCACGCGGCGAGCCTGACTTTCGTCGATCTCATAATTCGGAATCCTGCTCAGTACTTCCTCGATCATGATCCGGCCCTCCAGCCGGGCGACGTGCACGCCGACACAGAAGTGCATTCCGTAGCCGAAGGCGAGATGATTTTCCATACTGCGGTTCCAGTGGAACTCATCGGCATTCTCAAAAGCGCGCTCATCGCGGTTGGCCGATCCATACAGGATAATCACCCGATGGCCGGGCTTCAGGGTCTGTCCGCGAATGGTGTAGGGATGGTCAACCACGGTGCGCGTGAACCATTGCGCCGGAGCCCCGTAGCGCAGCATCTCCTCGAAGGCGATTGGGGCATTGGTCTTAAGGTCGTCCAGAACTTCGGCGCGCTGCTGCGGATGGCGCCACAATTCCATTAATCCGGCGCCCACTACCTTGGGCAGCGTTTCGGTGGCGCCAACGATGATCGACACCAGTTCGCCGGCAACTTCGTCGTCGGTCAGATGGCGGCCTTCGATTTCGAGATTCAGCAGCCCGTCGACCATCCGATTGCTGCCGTCCGCGCCGGCTTCGCGGCGGCTGTGCGACAGGTCCGTCAAGATCGCGAACAGTTGCCTGGACGTGTCCGCATATTCATCCGCGAAGCCGCCTTTCTCCGGGTTGCGCGTAGTCGCGCGGTTGACCAGCTCCAGCAGACGCGCCGATTGCGAAAGCGGCAGCCCCGCCAACCGGCAAGTGATGCCCGACGCCACGTAGCCGCCTAACTCGACGGTCGCGTTGAAGCGGCCTTTCGGAATCAGTTCGTCCAGCCGTTCGCGTACTCGCGCGCGAATGAAATCCTCCAGTTCGTTCACCGCGAACGGCCGCAACGGACCAAGAGCGGACTGGCGAATCTGTTCGTAATAAGGACTGGGCAGATTCGGAAATATGTCCATTGGATCAAGCCGGGGCGGCGGAACGATTCCCGAATTATGCCGGCGCATTATCGAGGGACTCATCAGCGTGCCCTCGGTTGTGGTGAGATGCGCCTGCGGATCGGTGAGAATCTTCAGAACGTCTTCGTACCGCGAAATCGCCCAGGCGTCGTACTGCTCGAGCCGGTAGATGGGATACTTTTCCCTCAGCACCTTGTAATACGGAAACGGATCCCGCATTACATCGGCAGCGAACGGATCGTACACGAACTTCTGCTCCAGATTACTGGTTGCGCCAAGTGCCATACGTTCTTCCGAGCGTCAGTGCGCCGCCGGTTTGCCCTGGCGCGCACGCAGGCGATCCCAGGCTGCAGGATTGATCATAATCGAGGGCCGTTTTCCGCGCAGTACGTCCAACGCAAGCCGCGACGCGATCACGGAACAGGGACGGAAGGTCTCCGGCGAATTGCCGCCCAGATGCGGCGTGATGATAACGTTGTCCAGTTCGAACAGCGGATGATTGTCGGGTAGCGGCTCGGGATCGGTCACGTCGAGCGCCGCTCCCGCGATAACTCCTTCGCGCAAGGCAGTCACCAGCGCGTTAGTATCGACCACCGGACCGCGCGCGGTGTTGATCAGAAAGGCGGTCTTTTTCATCTTCGCGAGTTGCTCTTTGCCGATGATTCCGCGCGTCGAATCCAGCAGCGGGGTGTTGGTGGAAACGAAGTCGCTGGCCGCCAAAAGTTCGTTCAGGTCCTCAACCATCGTGGTGCCCTGGCGCTCCGCCTCGATCGGATCGTAGAAAGGATCGAACGCCAGCACCTTCATCGAGAAGCCGCGCCGGCACATTTCAGCCAGGGTGCGCCCGACAAAGCCGTAGCCAACGATTCCCAGCGTCTTGCCGTTAAGATTGGACAGCGGCGAGCCCTTCTGCATCACCGCCATCATGTCCATCCGCTTTTCGCGATGAATCGCGCGGTCGCGCTCGACAATCCGCCGGCACAGGCCCAGCATCAGACCAACGGAGTGTTCGGCCACCGAGTTGGCGTTGCCGCTGGGAGCATTGACGACCACGATACCGCGCTCAGTCGCCGCCGCCGCGTCGATCCGGTCGGTACCGGCGGCGGAGATAAAGATGACTTCGAGGACTTTCGCGCGATCCATCATCTCCGCCGTCACCGGCAAATGTCCCATCAGGCCCATCGCGAACAGCGCATGAGTCCGGGGCAGAGCCGCATCCAGCGCCTCCTGCGCCTTGGCGCCGAGCTGGCGGCGCAATTCCGGCGAGCGGCGCATGTCGCGGCGCTCCTGCTCGGTCAGGCCATAGACGATTTCAATATCCGGATAGGCCTCGAAGACGGTGGCGCCGTCGGGATGAAGGAAATTTGACGGGACGAAAACCAATTTGCGCTCGGCCATAATTGTTTTCCTGAATTGAGATTTGCAGCGCGAATGCGCCTCACCGTTTCGCACACCGGACTGGCAAAGGCAAGCAGCACCGGGTTTGAAAAATGCCGATTGGTGAGCAATAACACGAATCACGGAGGAAGTTGAGCATGAGTCACAGTGCACTGTCGAAGGCATGGAGCGCCAACCGCGCGGCGCTGGGGCCCTGGATCACCACGGATTCGGAATGGTCGATCGAAACCCTGGCCCATTCAGGGTACGACTTCGTCGTCATCGACTGCCAGCACAGCCTGCTCGACGAAGCCACGGCCGGCCGCCTGCTGAAAGGAATCGCCAACGCGCCTGCCGCCGGGATAGTGCGGGTTTCCCGCAATGAACCCGGGCGGATCGGCCGCGTGCTCGACGCCGGAGCCGACGGCGTGATCGTGCCGCTGGTGAACACCGCCGAGGAAGCCGCCGACGCCGTCGCGGCTTGCCACTATTCGCCTCGCGGCGTGCGGAGCTTCGGTCCGTTCAGGGCCGGACTCGGCTTCGACGTCAAGGCCCTGGAGGAGCGGGTCAGTTGCTTCGTGATGATCGAAACAGCCAAGGGAGTCGAGAACGCCGCCAAAATCTGCGCGGTTCCCGGAGTCGCCGGGATATTTATTGGCCCCGCGGACCTGTCCGTGGATATGGGATTGCCGGCCGCCGGCGCCTTTGGCGACAAGCCGCCGGCTGCGCTCACGGAGGCGATTGATAAAATCGTGAAGGCCACGCAGACGGCGGGAATTGTCGTTGGAAAGCCCGCGGGCTCGGTGGCTGACGCAGCGCGATCCGCCGCCGCCGGTTTTCGCTTCCTGACCGTCAGCGCCGATCGCGCGCTGCTGCGCGAGCGCGCCGTACAGATCGTCAAGGAACTGACCAAATGAGCGATGGCGCCTGAAGCCTATCACGGAGCAGAGCTCTACTTGGCGCGCAGAGCGGACTGTTCCTCTTCCGTGACAGTGGTGAGGTTGTCGAGGATGTCGATCGCGTGGCCGGACAGTTGATGGGTGACGAACGATCGGCGGCGAGTCGCCGATGTGATAGGCCCGGGCCATGCTCTCCACCGCGCGATCGGCTACGACTCCGCTAGTGCTGGCGCATGTGCTCTGCCCATGACTCGACGGCGAAATATTCGATGAAACGCTCCGGCTGGGCGGCATCGAAAAACAGTCCCCAAAAAACCGCTCCGTCGCGCAAACGTATCGGCCGCAACTGGCGCATCACCGAGTTGAATTCACGCGCCCGCTTCGGATCGATCCGGTACTCAATCGTCACCAGCACGGGGCCCACCTCAGGATCGATTTCCAAGGAAGTCTCGGGCACTGGCCGCGAGAACTGTCCGAGTTCAAGTTCGCTGTCCGAGGCGAGCCGAAAGCGTAGCATCGTTAGCAAGCCCGCCGCGGCAGCAGCCGCGGCGCAGCAGATCGCCATCCTGATTCCGTGCCGATCGGCTACCCATCCCACAACACGCTGCCGCCTGCCATCCCGCCCTGTAACACGACCTGGTAAACCGCCAGAACGCGTCCCTGCACCCAGGCGGGAACCGACAGTTGGGCCGCCACGTTGAACACGGTCATGGTCACGGTCCACGACGCTCCCGCGACCGCCATCAGGGTCCACACCAGCGGCAGATTTTTGGTGAGAGCCAAGCCCAGCAGCGCGAGCGCAAAGCATACAGCCGACAGACCGCTGATCGCGTTGCGCGACAGGCGCCGTCCAAAGCCGCGGCAGCGCGGCCCCTGCCAGGATCGCACTTGCGCCGAAGAAAGCCAGCAAGCAGCCGTAATGCCGCACTCATTCCGAATTCGAATCGCGCGAGGATCGGCAAAACCGCCCAGATGGCGCTGGCGCCGATAATGAATGCCGCCGTGCGCACTAGCACCGCGTCCAGTGCCGGCGCATAGCGCGCGTAGCGAAGCCCCGCGCGAATCGCGCCCACCACCCGCTCGGTGGGCAGCACGTTGGTCGAGTGCGGTCGATTCCACGCGAATAGCACCGCCATCACGGCGAGGAAGGAGGCGGCATTAAGGATGAACGTCGCGCCGGCGCCAGCCCATGCGACGATGATCCCGCCCAGTGCGGGCCCGAGCGCTCGCGCCAGGTTGAAATTGATCCCACCGATCGAAACCGCCGCGGTCAGTTCCTCGCGCGGCACCAATTCCGGAACGATCGCCTGCCAGGCCGGGGCGTTCATCGCGGAACCGACGCCGAGCGCGAGGCTTAGGGTCAGCAGCGACCATGGCGTGGTCGCCTTGAGGATGGTAAGCACGCCGAGGATACCAGCCGCAACCAGCATCCAGCCTTGGGAGAAAAGCAACAAACGGCGCCGGTACACGATATCGGCCAGGGCGCCGGCAGGCAGCGCCAGCAAAAGAATGGGCAGACTCGCCGCGGTCTGAATCAGCGCGACCATCAACGGCGACGGCGACAACGAGGTCATCAGCCACGCCGCGCCAACGTTTTGCATCCAGGTGCCGATATTCGACACCAACGCGGCCACGGTCAGCCAGAAGAAGACTCGATGCTGCAGGGTGCGCCAAGACCGAGCCGGGCTCGTTGGCCGGCGGCGGCTGCTTCAGGGGGCGAGCGCCAGCATATGCGACAAATCCACTCAACTATAACTCACGACGCTTGCGCGTGTCGGACAGAGCTTCGACAGTTGAAGTCCACGAACAATCATTGTGGCGAGCGATAGGGCCGCAGCCTAACAAAAACTCCCTGCCGCCAGCTCCTTCTCCTCAAGGCCAAAATGATTGGAGGCTAAACCCATGAACCCATTGGCGCACAGCCTCTTTCCGTCTCCTCGCCTTATCCTATTAGATGCTGAGAGAGAGATGAAACGCTGCGCGCCTGGTCAGACATCGCACCGTGATCCAGCGATATTCGCAAACATCCGCCAGAAGCATTTCTGTTTTCGGGCAGGTTGTGGCCTGGCCGGAGATCCTATTTTCCCCCAATCAGGATTCCCGCGCGAGCCAACTCCTCGATCTTGTCGTCGGTCAATCCTAGCACGGACCCCAGGACCGCGCGGTTATGCTCGCCGAGAATCGGCGGGTTGCCCCTGACTTCAACTTCGGCATTGGAGAAGTGTATCGGCGTCTTGCACACCCGGACATCGTGAACTCCCGGATACGAAACCGTGGCCAACCCGTCACGCGCCCGCATCTGCGCCTTTTCCATTGCTTGCGGCACATCCAGCACGGGCGCGCTGAGGATATGATTTTCTTCCAGGATGGCGAGCGCCTGTTCGCGGCTGTCAAAAGATTGCAGCCATTCCTCGACCATCGCGGTTACGGCAGGGCGATTCCTGACGCGATTTTCCATCGTCTCGAAGCGCGGATCGGTGGCCATTTCCGGCCGCCCTATCAGCCGCGTGAACAACGGCCATTGATCGATCATGCAGACCACCGTCACGAAGCCGTCGCGCGCCTTGAACACGCCCATCGGTGAGACCGACGGATAATGCGATCCGGTCCGTTTTGGGACAACCTTGCCGTCGGTGATCTGAAACATGACGTAGAAGTTGTCCAGCAGATGGGCCAGGCATTCGTCCAGCGACAGATCGATATTTTGCCCTTCGCCGGTTTTCTCCCTCATGTACAAGGCCGCGCACACCGCGCCGAATCCGTGCAGCCCGCCGCTGCAATCGCCGACGGTAAGCGCCGGGATCGAAGGCACGCCGTCGGGGTCGCCGATCAGATGCAGCGTACCGCTGCTGGCCAGCGCGATCACATCGTTGGCGGGCTTGTGCGCCCAGGGACCGTTTTGTCCATAGCCCGTGATCGAGCACATGATGAGGCGCGGATTGCGCCGGCGTAGTTGCTCGTAACCAAGCCCGTACTTGGGCAGCACTCCCGGACTGAAGTTTTCCAAGAATATATCGGCGCGGCTGATCAGATCCGCTGCAAGCTGCGCCCCCTGCGGCTGTTTGACGTCGATGCATACGCTGCGTTTGCCGCGGTTGTAAGCGATGATCCCGACCGAAGCCTCGCCTCGGATCGGTGGATAGTAGCGAACCAAATCTCCCCTGGGCGCCAGTTCCAGTTTGATTACGTCAGCCCCCAAATCCGACAGCATCCGCCCGGCAATGGGCCCGGCCACGTATTGAGCCAATTCGACAACGCGCACACCCGCCAGCGGCGATTGGCGACTCGGATTTGTTTCGCTCATCACGCAGCTCCCGCAGCGAGCTGTAACACGATAGAAAATCGACCGTCAAATTCGCGCTTCTCAGGAGGCTCGGGTCATCATTCTAAAAAGGCAAAGGGCGGGTCGAAGGCGAGTGCCACCCAAAAGAGGCCCCTGCATGATGCCCGCCGTGCGTTGGTAATCGATCCTGGGATTGTCTACTCAAGCTATCTGGGAGGCAGCGGGAACGGCTCCTCGGGAGATGCGGCTTCCGGCCTGAAACTCGGTCCAGGCAAGGCAGGAACTGTTTTTCTAAGTCCTCGCGCGAGCCCGAGTCCCGCATCCCTGACCTTTACGCTACCGGCCACAGTGCCGACCGGACCGGCGTCGCTGGTAGTCATAAACAAAGGGATGGATGGCAGCTATAGCAAGAGCAGCAACGCGGTTTCGGTTCCGTGAACAGCACCATCAGCGCGACTTCGGTGAGTCAAGCGGGCAGAGTCATAACCGTAACCGGGAGCAATCCCACGCGTTCGGGAAAACCTACGGAGAATGGAGCGCACAGTTCTGGAAATGAGACTTCTCGCTTCCAGCCAGCAATCACGCGCTTTTCGATACCGCCGACCGCGGCAGTGCTGGGGCCGCCCACGCGCGCCGATTTCGAATTCTTGTGGTCACCGCTTTTGCTTGCCCCATAAGGCCGAAGTGCCGCATGCTGGCGCAGTTCGCCGGCTTATGGCGCGTGCCATCCGCCGGCTGTGAACGTAACTTGTTTGCAGGAGCATGGCATGGCCTATCCGGAAAGCTGGGGCATCAGGCAACTGTCCAACTGGGGCCGCTGGGGCAAGGATGACCAGCTTGGCACCGCGAATTTCATCACCCGCAACGTGATAGCCGCCGCCGCGCGCGAAGCACGCGAGGGAAAGGTGTTCAGCCTGGCCATTCCGTTCGACCGGGGCGGGCCGGTTCATCCCGCGCGCACGCCTTATCAACATTACTTCGCGATGGTCAACGCGGGCGGAGATGCCTGGGGCTTGGGTCTGAAGAGCAGCATGGTGTGGAACGAAGACATCGTAACGATGCCGCTGCAGATCGCTACCCAATGGGACGGACTCGCCCACGCCGGTTATGACGGCATGTTCTACAACGGCGTGCCGATAAATAGGGTCACTGCCCACGGCGGCGCGGCACGCAATTCAATCTCGGCGCTGTCGCAGACGCTGATTACCCGGGGCGTCCTGCTCGATCTGGTATCCCACCAAAAGGCGGAACTCGGGCATCTTGCCCCGGGCTACGCGATTTCATGCGCCGATATCGACTCCTGTCTGGCCGCGCAAAAGGTCACGCCCCAAAGCGGCGACGCCCTGCTGGTGCGCACCGGATGGGTGCCGCATTGGTTCAAGCATCCCGGGCAGCGCGAGGACTACTGGAAATCAGCGCCCGGCCTTTCCTACAAAACCGTGGAATGGATCCATGACCATGAGATTTCGTGCGTGGCGGTCGACAATATTGCCGCCGAAGTAACGCCTTCGGAACTGCGCGACGAGCCGACGCCGTTTCATCGCATCGCAATCCGGGATCTGGGGCTGACCATCGGCGAAGTTTTCAACTTCGAAGCGCTGGCCGAGGATTGCCGCGGAAATGGCCGCTATACCTGCTTCTTCGTGGGCCCACCCCTTCCCTTTGTGGGCGGCGTCGGCAGTCCGATCAATCCCGTGGCGATGAAGTAGTGAGCCGTGCTCCCGGAGCGGCCGTTCAGCTTGCCGAAGAGGTCCGATGGGCGCAAGATGAGCCGGTAAACGGCCGGGCAAAGCCCGGCGCGAACACGGCGGATTCAAAAACAATTCTGGCCTGATACTCTGAGGGGCAGGCCCGTCGCACGCAGGAGGAATCTAAAATGGTGCCATCGCGGATCATCTCAGCGGACTCGCACATGATCGAGCCGCCAGATTTGTGGACAACGCGTTTGGACAACAAGTTCAGGGACCGCGCGCCACACGTCGAAAACACCGATAAAGGAACCTACTTCGTCGTACCCGGCCTTAAACCCGCGCCCGCCTCCCTTGGTTTTGGCGCCGGCCGCAGCGGCGAGGAGTTGAAGGAACATTTCAGGAAAGGCTTCGACACCGCCCCTCCCGGCGGCTGGGACCCGGTAGCGCGCGTCAAGGATCAGGATATCGACGGCGTCATCGCCGAAGTACTTTACACGACTTTCGGAATGCCGCTGTTCAGCCTTCCCGATGCCGAATTGCAGCGCGCCTGCTTCCGCGCATACAACGACTGGCTGGCGGAGTTCTGCTCACACAATCCGCGGCGTTTTTACGGGATCGGACTGATTGCGCTCGAAGATATCGCCGACGGCATCAAGGAACTGCAGCGATGCGCGCACGCCGGACTGCGGGGCGCTCAGATCTGGGGCGCGCCGCCAGCGGATCGTCCCTACTGGACGCGGGTTTGGGATCCACTGTGGACCGCCGCGCAGGAACTCGGGATGCCGCTTTCGCTCCATCTCGGCACCGGCAAACGGGAACGCCGCGCCGAGAAAGGTCCGATGAGTGACCCGCAGACCGGATCGCGCGGACCGTTCATGACCTCCACCTACGTCAATGTCATGCAGGAGGTACAGCGCTCCTTCACCGACATCATTTTCGGCGGCGTGCTGGAGCGCTTCCCGCGGCTCACGCTGATCTCGGCGGAGAACGACAGTGGATGGATTCCGCATTACATGTACCGGATGGATCACGCGTTCGAAAAATTCAACGCGATGTCGGACCAACCGCTGCCGCAAAAGCCGAGCTTTTATATCCGCCGCCAGATGATGGCTACTTTTCAAGACGACCCCATCGGGCCGATGACGCACGAATTCTTCGGCGCCGACAATTACATGTGGGCCTCCGATTTTCCCCATACCGATTGCACTTGGCCCAATTCGCGCAAGGTAATCGACCGCGACTTCGCCAACATCCCGGACGCCGTGACGCACAAGATCGTGTTCGAGAATGTCGCACGTGTATACCGCATGGAGGTCTGAGCAGACGGCCGGGGTTTTGGAGGAATTGAAATGGCGGAAATGACCAAATCGGCAAAAGCTCACGCCCACCTGTCCCATCCGGTGATCGACTCGGACGGCCATTGGATCGAATATGTGCCGGCACTGACCGAATATATAAAGAAGGAGATCGGCGCCGACGGCGCCAACCGCTACTGGACGGCAGTGGGATGGTACTGGGGCGATCCGAAACTTAACACCGCCCAGCGGCGCGAGCAGCGTCTGCCGGTCATGGGATGGTGGCCGATACCGACCAAAAACACTCTCGATCGCGCCACCGTGATGCTGCCGAAGCTGCTCCACGAACGCATGGGAGATCTGGGACTGGATTTCGGAGTGCTCTATCCGACCGCGCCTACCTTGACCATTGGGCCTTACCTGGAGGACGAGGAGGTAAGACGCGGCGGATGCCGCGCGCTCAACAAATATGCCGCTGACCTTTTTCGCGGCTACGAGGATCGGCTCACGCCGGTTGGCGTGATTCCAAATCACACGCCCAAGGAAGCGATCGAAGAGCTCGAAGTCGCCAAAACCCTGGGTATCAAGGCGGTGGTGTTCGCCGGTTTGATCAGCCGGCCAAGTCCCGGCGCCAACGGCGCGCGCTACTGGGATGCCCTGGCGCTGGACAGCGATTACGACTACGACCCGGTGTGGGCGAAGTGCGAGGAGCTGAAGATCGTCCCCACCTTTCATACCTCGACGCTGAATTTCGGCTACCGCACGCAGCGAAGCAACTTCGTTTACAACCACGTCGGCCATTTCGCCGCCGGATGCGAGGCGATGTGCAAGGCGATGTTTCTGGGCGGCGTGACGCTGCGGTTTCCCAAGTTGAAGTTCGCGTTCATGGAGGGCGGCGCGGGGTGGGCCTGCAATCTCTACAACGACCTGGTCAGGCACTGGAATATCCGCAATCCCCAGGCTCTGCAGAACTTCGATCCCGCCAACCTGGACCGCGAGTACCTGGTATCGCTGGTCTCGCAGCACGGCAACCAGTTGATGAAAGACCTGATGAAGAACCAGGGCTGGGATCGCAAGGGTGAGACCGCCGGCGTGGCGCCCAGGCTCGAAGACATGGACGACTTCTGGCGCTGCAAAATCGGCAGCGGCGAGGATCTGCGCCAACTGTTCGCGGACAACCTCTATTTCGGATGCGAGTCGGAAGATCCGCTCAATGCGATGGCGTTCAACACCAACGCCAACGCTTTCGGCGCCCGCCTGAATATCCTGCTTGGGTCTGACATCGGACATTTCGATGTGCTGGAGATGACCGAAGTAATCGAAGAGGCCTGGGAACTGGTGGAACGCGGTGTGTTAACTGAGGCGCAATTGAAGGACTTTACCTTTTCCAACCCGGCCCGCTTCTGGACCCATCTCGATCGCGACTTTTTCAAAGGTACAGCGGTTGAAAAGCAGGTAAACGAAGTGCTGGCCGGGAGTTGAGTGGAATTATTTTGGCTGTGCGGGACAGGCGTCCGCCCCAGGCACCGG
Organism: Binataceae bacterium (SeqCode); assembly: GCA_035262365.1. Classification (GTDB taxonomy): domain Bacteria; phylum Desulfobacterota; class Binatia; order Binatales; family Binataceae; genus JAJPJA01. Next base: position 13,175 of record DATFSZ010000006.1, on the reverse strand, counting down.
TTTTTGAGCCGAGAATCCTGGCGTGAGCTTTCGCCCGCAACCCAGGCGTGCTGCCGATTCCCGGCACATTTGTTTTTTTCGTCATCTTGGCTGCCGCGAAGGATGGCGAAGAAGGACGGCTCCAAATCATCGCGCGGCACAAAAATCCCACCGAATAGTAGTTCAACCATCTCCCGGCGGGTGAACTCAGTTGGGTATCGCCCGAGATCTTCGCTCAGTTGATTTTGGTCGGATTTCTCACTCGGCGCCGTATGACAGCGGAGCGACGAGAAGTCAGGTCAGTGTGAAATGTTCGTTTCTTCGTGAAGCGCCGCTTGACCCACGTTTCGGCCGGCGAAAAACTTTGGCTGCGGCATATTGACCATGGATGACAATGTCGGTTCGACCCGTTTTATTCTGGTCCGCCACGGCGAAAGCGTCGGCAACCGCGACCGGAAATTTACCACCAGCCATCTGAGCCCTTTAACCGAACTCGGACGCGAGCAGGCGCTCAGCGCCGCGCGATGGATCGCGGAGCGCTTCAAACCAAATCTGGTGGTGGTCAGTCCCTACCTGCGTACACGCCAGACGGGCGCGATCATCGCCGAACAGCTTGGATGCACAATCGAAGTCGAAGAGGACCTGCGCGAGCGGCACATGGGTATTCTGGCGGGGCAGCCCTACCCTAATATCACCAGCGATCCCACCTTCGACCGCAATCGATTCTGGCTGTGGCGGCCGGCCGGCGGCGAGAACTTTGAGGAGGTGCGCCTGCGCGCCGGCGCGGTGCTCGATCGTCTCGCCGGCGTCCATCATGGGCGCGAGCTGGTGGTAGTCAGCCATGGCGGCGTGATGACCGCTCTGTGGGCACACGCCTCCGGCAGTTGGGGCCGTGCGCGCGTGCCGCGCAATTGCGGCGTCATAGTAGCCGAGCACGCCGGCGGCCGCTACCGGACTCCGCTCGCGCATGAATGAAGCGACTTCCTGCCGGTGCCGATCCGCCTTTTAGTTACTACGGCACTTGTGCCATGATACCGGCTAAATGCCAACCATACGGGCCGCAAGCAAAGTCAGGACGGCGCGCCTGGAGCGCGGAATCGGACAGGGTCAACTGGCCGCCGAAGCGGAAATCTCGCGCCAGGCGCTGAGCGCGATCGAATCCGGCGTTTACGCTCCCAACGTTACCGTCGCGCTGCGGTTGGCCCAGGCACTGGGCAAAACCGTGGAAGGACTGTTCGGCGACGCCGGCTTCGAGCGGGTAACGGCGTTCGTGCTGAAAGAAACAGGCGCGCGCCAATCCTCCGCCGGGACCCACGTCGGACTGGCCCGCGTCGGCGGCCGCCTGGTCGCGGTGCCGCGCCCCGCAACCCTCCTGAGCCTGCTCCCGGCCGGCGGGATGGTCGAGCAAATTTCCCCGGAGGGAAAGGCGCGGGTGGCCTCGTTCCGCACCCCCACCGAAATCGACGCGACACTGCTGATAGCCGGCTGTGACCCCGCCGTCGCGGTTGTGAGCGACTACCTGGCCCATCGGACCCCGTTCGTCGAACTGATCGGCTGCCAATGCTCAAGCAGGTCGGCGCTGGATTGCGTAGCCAGCGGCCGCAGCCACGTCGGCGGGACTCATCTTCGAGACCCCGGCACCGGCCAGTACAACGTTGCCGCTGTGCGCCGCAAGTTCGGACGGCGGCCGGTGACCGTGATCAATTTCGCGCGCTGGGAGTTGGGGCTCGCTTCACGGCCGGGCGTGCGGCGAATTGCCGCGATCGAGGATCTGGCGGGGCCTGGTGTCCGTATCGCAAACCGGCAGTCCGGAGCGGGCGCGCGTATCGCGCTGGACGAGGCGCTGGCCCACCTCGGAATTGCACCCGCCAGGGTTGCGGGCTATGACTCGGAACTCGCAGGCCATCTCGAGGTGGCCGAGGAAATCGCCGCCGGCCGCGCTGACGCGGGCCTGACCCTGCGCGTGGCGGCCGAGGCGTTCGGCCTGAGCTTCAGTCCGCTGCGCGAGGAGCGCTACGATCTGGTTATACCGCGGCGCGAGGAACAGTCCACCGCCGTCAGGGCGTTGCTCGAGTCGCTGTCGTCAAGCCGCCTCGCTGCAGAAGTAAGCCGTCTTTGCTATTACGACACCTCGGAGATGGGCAAGGTGCTCGCCGAACCAGGATGAGCAACGCCTTATCATTAAGCTCATACACCGGCTAGGTGCTGCGCTTTTCGATCATCGGACCCTCACCGATGGAGCCGTGACATGAAGGCAATCGCCCGCAACCAAGCGGACGCTAATGGCGGGCTGGAACGTGCGGCCCAACTGCGGAGCGAGCTTCGAGCGTGACTTGTACGCTTCGAGGTGGTCAGGCGCTGCTCAAGCGCCATCGCCCCTTGAATGACGCTCCGCCAAGGCCAGCAGATCGAGCAGAAACTTCCGTCGATCCCGGCCGGGCATCTCGGCCAGCTCAAGGCGCTGGCGCAAGGTCTCGCTGACTTCCACTAGCAACGGTTCCCAACGATCCTCCGGAATCCTTTCCAGCCGCCTCAGCGTGCCGCGGACGAGCCTGATCTCTCGGGGTCCGATTCGCGCCAACTGCTGCCGCGTCAGCGAGAGGGACTCGGGTTTCATCGCCATATCAATCTCGGGCGCAGCGGGGGGACGGTCGAGGCGGATGACGATAGTGCCTGCGGCGTGATCGCCCAGGCGCTCGCCATTGGGCGACAGCACGATCGAGATGAGGCCCACCACGTAACTTGATGGCAGGATGTCCACGATCCGGAAGAGGTTTCGCACAATCGTGTTGCCCAGTTCGATTGGGAACCCGTTGCGCTGCACGACCCGCAGGCCAACCAGAGCCTTTCCCGGTGAACGTCCCCGGGTCAGCACCTCCCAGAAAATGAAGTATCCGGTTTCTACCGCAAACTGGCAGAGCAACACGATGGCAAGGGCGACGCCCCCGACCTCGACACTTGGTTTGCCTTTCGGATTACCCGGTTGGAGGCTATCGGCCGTGCGGCGAAGCAAGGCCGCAAACCACTGCAAAAGCGCGCTTCCGATCGGCAATGTCACTAGTAGAGCGATCACCAAAACGATTATGATCAGCAGGTCGATTCCGTATGCCATCATTCGCGGGGACGGACCGGCAATTGGGAGGTCGAGCCGGACACCCTCCGTAGAGAAGAGCCCGTGAGCGTGGCTGTCGGCTTCGCTCGGGGAACCGCTCATGGGGACAATTGCTCTTGAACGAGACTGACCACAAAGCTGCGGAGCGGCTGGGACAACTGCTCGATGATGCGGAATCGGTGCGATCGCGCCTGTCTTTCGACGAACTCAGGGAGTTGGCGCGTCTTTATCGCGTCACCTCCGCACGGCTGGCAATCCTTCGCTCGCGCGACCAAGATCCTGAAGCGATCCATTACCTCAACGCCCTATGCGTTCGAGCTTACACGCATTTGCAGGTTTCAGCACCGCGCCGCCACCTGATAGGAAGCTTTTTTCTGAGCGAGTTTCCCGCCACGCTCGCCGCCACGGCCTGGCTGCAGGTTGTGGTGGCAGTTTTGATGCTGACGGGCGCGTTGGTGGGATGGGCGATCGTATCCGCAAATCCGCCGGCACTTTCTGCCATCGTTCCATCCTCCATGTATCCTCCGATCAAGCTTGACCGGCTGGCCGGTTCCGCACAGGAAAGGGCGCGGTTCCTGGCGCGCCCTTCCCTTGGTTTCGGGCTGAAGTCGGTTTTCTCCGCCGGACTGTTTGTCCATAACACGAAGGTTGGCTTGTTTGCGTTCACCACCGGCATCCTGGCGGGAATCCCTACCGTGCTGCTCGTGTTCTACAACGGGCTAACTCTCGGCGCGTTCGTTTGGATCTTCTCACGCGACAGCGGTTGGCCGGTCTTTTGGGCATGGCTCCTGCCGCATGCGATTCCGGAATTACTCGCCGTTACGCTGTGCTCAACCGGTGGGTTGGTGATCGCCAAAGCCGTCGTCGTGCCGGGGCGTCAGGGCGTTGCGGCTGCGCTGCGTGAGGCTGCGCTCCCGGCGCTGCAGCTGGTTCTGGCCTCATTTCCCCTGTTCCTTGCCGCGGCAGGACTGGAGAGTTTCCTGCGCGAGTCCGCGCTCTCTACCGCATCAAGATTTGCCGCCGCCGGCGCCTCACTCGTGGCAATTACGGCCTACGTCTGGTACGTGCACCGGCTGGCCCAGCGCCACGCACCCTTGCGGCTTGACTGGCTCCTCAGAGCAGGGCCGCCTGCCGGATCGCAAGATAGCGGTTCAATACCGGCACGGTGACGTCGGCCGGGTCGAGGTCGAGAGTCTGCGCGCCGAAATGGCGGATGCGAGCGAGCGCCGCCGCACGTTCCACGGCGAGGTCCTGAAGCGCAATCCTGCAATAGAGGCGATCGCGCGTGATTTCCGGCTCGCGATTGTCGAGTTCAGCCAGCAGCCGATCGCGCAGAGCGACCAGCAGCACGCAATGACGGCGCGCCAGCACGCCCAGATAACTCTCCAGCTCACTGGAAGCGCTACCCTCCACGAAATCTGTCAGCACCACCACAAGCGCGCGCTTCTTCTGGCATTGGGCCAGCGTTTCAACCAACACCCGATACCGTGGCTCCGTTTGGTGCGCGGTGAGATCCAAGGTTGCCTCGACCAGCGCGCCCGCACAATTCGGCCCGGACCTTGGCCTGAGCAGCGTCCGCAGCTCACGATCGAAAGCGACAAATCCGACGCGGTCGCCGTACTCCTTCGACGCGTGCGCGAGCGCCACTGCGCAATCGAGCGCGTGATCGAGCTTGGAGACCGCATCGACGCGGGCGGCCATCAGACGCCCGGTATCGACCGCGACGAAAACCGTATGGCGGCGCTCCGTCTGATACTGGCGAACCATCATCCGCCCCCGGCGCGCGCTGGCGTGCCAGTCAACATGCCGTGGATCGTCGCCATCGACATATTCGCGCATCGACTCGAATTCCATTCCTTCGCCCCGCACCGTGCGCGGGCGCAGCCCGAGTTCTTCGCGCAGCGATCGCTGGGTAAGTCCTGTCCGCCGCATCGCCGCCGCCGGCAAAATCGCTACCCGGCCTCCGCCGAGCGCGCGCGCACAAAACTGGAGCAAGCCCAGGCGGGAGCGCCACGAAATGTAGGTCGGGCCAACCTCATACCGGCCGCGTGCGCGCGGCATCACTTCGCGGGCAAGCTCGCAGCGTTGGCTGGGGCCAAGGTTAATGTTCTCGAATTCAAGATCGCCGCCTAGTTCGGCGGGCAGTTCATCAAGCATGGAAACAATAGTCGGCGGCGCGCACGGACGGGTCAGCCTGTAAACCATGGTCGCGGCTTTGCCCTTGACGAAGCGGGCGGGGAGCAGCCTCTCAAGTTGCGGCTTGGGATCGCGCCGGCTCACCAGCCAGTCCGCCAACGCAAATACGGCAACCGCAATAAGCGCCACCTCTGACATTACCAGCGATGGAAACACCATTGAGGCCAGGCTGATGAACGCCGCACAAAGGACGAGCGCCACCAGCCGCAAGCCGGGGCGGACGATAACCGGGTCCTGCCGTGGGAATGCCTCAGAGTGGTCTTCCATCAGTGTGGCACAGGGACAGCACGGATCACTTCCTCGACCGCATTGTCGGGTAACATCCCTTCAACTTCGGCGCTGGGTTCCAGCACCACGCGATGGCGCAGTGCGGGGCGCATCACGGCTTGTATATCTTCGGGCAGCACGAAATCACGCCCTTCAAGCACTGCAACGGCTTTAGCCCCGCGGACCATCAGCAGCGCGGCGCGCGTGGAGGCGCCGACCGCGATCGCCGGATGATCGCGCGTGGCGCGCACCAATGAAACCGCGTATTGAAGGATTTCCTCACGCGCGATCACCGCGTTGACCGCCGCGCGGGCCGCGGCAAGTGCACCCGCGTCAAGTATCGCCTTCGCGTCCAGCGCCGGCGACGCGCTGCCGTGATGGGTCGCGAGCACGCGGACTTCCTCTTCCGCGCTTGGATAGCCGATTATGATCTTGAACAGAAAGCGATCGAGCTCAGCCTCCGGCAGCGGATACGTGCCCTCCTGCTCGACCGGATTCTGCGTGGCCAGCACGGTAAACCACTCGCCCAGCCCATGGCGGACACCATCCACGGTCACCGCCCGCTCCTGCATCGCCTCCAGCAGCGCAGCTTGAGTTTTGGCCGGCGCCCGGTTCACCTCGTCAACCAGCAGCAGGTCGGTGAAGAGCGGCCCCGGCCGGAAGCGAAAGTCACCGGTGTCGGCGCGCAGGACGGGAGTGCCGATGATGTCGCTCGGCAGCAGGTCGGCCGTGCATTGGATACGACCAAAGCGGATGCCCAGTGTGGCGGCCAGTGCGCGCACCAGCAGGGTCTTGGCCAATCCAGGAACGCCTTCGTAAAGACTGTGACCAGAGCACAGCAGCGTTACGAACGACAGCCGCACCGCCTCGTCGTGTCCGATTACGTTGGCCGCGAGCGCGGAGCGCAACGCGGCGAACACTTCCGCTACCTTCGCCGCATCCAGAGGCCGTTGGTCGTTCATCGCCCGATTTTTGGGTAGGATTCGATCGCGCGAATCGCAACCACCAGTTCCTTTTCGTCCTGTGGCAACACTCCATCGACCAACCATCTGCGGGTTTCGTATGACAGCGAGCGGTCGCGGGCAAGCCGGTCAAGCACTCGCGCTTCGGGCAGATCGGCCCGCGGTGACATCTGCCTGGCGATGCCCCGGATAAAGCCGGAGCGATAGGCACGAAACACCGCCCGCGGATCGCGCACGCGGGAATACAGCACGCCCAGCGATTCCACGAACGACGCGATCGATGGTTGCGGGCCCTGCGGAGCGTCGGCCAGCGTCCGTCGCGGCCATTTACGCTGCGCGGCGATCCACAGCAATGTCGCCAGCAAGCCCAGCGCCAAAGGCACGATAGCGCGCGACTTCACCATCAAAACCGCCAGCAAAACCGGAGCCAACAGGCCGTGATAGCGTTCATCAAACACCGGCGCGCCCAGACCCCGCGCCAGGTCGAAGACCAGTACGCCGGCGTCGCCTTGCGCCAGGTTTACATTGCGCATGAAGCGGCCATCGGCAACCGCGACCAGGCGGCCCGCGCCGACCGGCAGTTCCAGTGCGAAGGGCCCCTCGGGAGAGCGCAGCCGGACGCGGGCGCGGCCCCCGCCGCCTTCAGTGAAAGACTGCAGGCCGGAGACCTTCAGCTCGCGCGCGACGGGCGCAAGGTCGCCGGTGATGAAGGACGTCTCTCCGCCTTCCGACGTTTTGCTGGTGATGCCGAGCTTTTTCCAGGCGCTGCCGGGCTCGCCGAAAACAACGGCTGTTCCTCCCGCACCGACCCATTTCAATAGATCGTGCTCATCCTCGTCAACGTCGCCGCCGGTTTGGCCGGGAGTAAGAAAGGACGGAGAGACCAGCCACAGCGATCGATCGGCGGGCACCTGGCCAATGGCAAGGTAAGAGCGATCGACGGGGAGTCCCAATTCGGAAAGGAGATCGTAAGCCGCTTTGTAACCGTCGCGCCCAACGCCAAGACTCGTGGCCGAACTCTGGAGTTCGGTATCGGGCCAGAACCAGAGATTGATTCCAAGCAACACGACGAGAACTGAAATCACCGCCAGCGCATTTCGCCGGGACATTGGAATCACTCTCCTGGGAATCACTCTCCTGGGAATCACTCTCCTGACGACTGAAGACGCCGGTAAACCGAGCGCCACTGAAAGTAGATATCAGGTTCGTTGTCGCGGTTCCCAAACCATCGCCGCTCGGTTCGCTCCACCAGGGCCCCGACCTCGATTGCGAGCGCCTCGGCCAGAGCCGATCCGCGCAGAGCGGATCGAATCCATCGGTTGGAGCAATCGGGACGAAGCTCTATCACGGAGCGTTCCGCCAGCAAGCCAAAGCACGCGATCATCAACCGGTGTGCAGCCTCGAGAAAACGCCCCGAGCCAGCCAATTGGCTCGCTTCCCCTTCGAGGTCGGCGCGACGATCGGTTGACAAGGGCTGCGCGGGCGGAGCCTGGGCTCTCAACGCTGCTCTCACCGACCATACGATCTGTGCAATCGCTGCCAGAACAAGAATTGAAAGGGCTGCGATAAACGCCCAGTAGAGGCCGGGAGAATTTACCCTCAGGATTTCGATCCACGCCAGGAAGCGGCGGAGCCAATCCACCCAAGCGGGCGTTGGATTTTCGTTGACCAGCCCGTATTCGCGGCGTGCGAGGATTTGGCGGGCGAGTTCGCGGACGGCGGAATCCGACGGTTCAGGCAACGGACGTCCCGGTCATCGGCGCCGCGCCTTCGGCTCGAATCTGCTGCGCCAAAAGGCGAAGATCGAAGTCCTCGGTCCGGCAACGGCGGTCGAAGTAGTAGATAACGATCGCAACCAGGCTGTAGGTCTGAACGATCGCCTCCGTGAAGGCGTTCAGAACCGGCCCCAAAACCGGGATGAAGGCCCATAGAAACTGAAGCGCACCCGCTGGTATTGCCGTGATCAAACCCACCACTAACATCAGTCCTAACGTGTGCCACCACGAACCGCGAATCAGCGCCCGGCTGCGGCTCAGTGCCCTGATACCGAAGGTCTCTTCCACGATCATGACCGGCGCCACCAGTACCCAGCAAATCATGAAATAGACCGCGGGCAGCACCAGCATCAGCATCAGCGGAATGAAGAAGATATAAATCAACAGGTAGGTGCCAATGATCGGGATCAGGATGTGGCGCGTGGCTCGGTAAGCCTCACCCACGGTGACAGACGCCGACAGATCGACGCGTGAGACGGCTATCACCAGGGCTGCGTGTGTTACGGGACCTATGATCAACAGCAGCGCCAACGCGACAATCGGGAGAACGCGGTTTTTGGGGGTGGCCATCGCGAGTAGGAGACCGAACGGTATCCATTCGACGATCGAAATTCCCACCAGCAGTGAGAACCGATCGCGCAGCACGGTAAAAGATCGATCGAGAATCTCGGTGAAGGACAGCGGACGAATGTCGTAAGCCACGACGTTTTCTTCCCTTTGCGGACGTATTGGCTTTTTTCATCACAATTGCCGTATTGTTGTCAAACCTCAGGTTCGCAACTGTGCGGCGGGAAGTCGATTCAGCCGCCCGCTTGCAGACGTATCAATTCCAGAGTGACTTCGGCGGTGGAGACCATGTCGTTGATGTTGAGCCATTCGCGTACGGTGTGAATGTCTCGCATCCCGGTGCCGAGGTTGGCCACTGTAAAGCCGCGGCGGTTGAGGATGTTGGCGTCGCAGCCGCCGCCCATCGCTTCGGGCTTTACCACGCGCCCGCAGCGGCGGGCCGCTTCCACCACTTTGCGCACGATCGGCGCGTCCTCGGGCAGGCTCATCGCTTCGTACTCGGTATGAGCCGTGTACTCCAGGTTGGCCTTGAAGGCCTGACCGTCCAGGGTCACACCATGGCGTGAGACCGCGTCTTCAAAGCATTGGATCATGTGAGCGACCTGCCGATCCAGCTTGACGTTGTCACGCGAACGGGCTTCGCCGCGCACCACGACGTGGTTGGGAATGATGTTGAGCGCGCGCCCGCCTTCGATCAGTCCCAGGTTGGCGGTGGTCTCATGGTCGATTCGTCCCAGGCGCATCGAGGCGATCGCCTCCGACGCGATTTTGATCGCCGACAAGCCTCGCTCCGGCGCCATCCCGGCGTGGGCCTCCAGCCCCCGCACCGTGAAGCGCAGCGCCTTTGCGCCGGGCGCGCGGATGAACAGGTAGCCCGGCGCGTCGCTGTCGTAAACCAGGCCCTCGCGCGCCTGCACCATGGTCAGATCGAGATGCTTGGCGCCGAGCAAACCTATTTCCTCGCAAATCGTAAAGACCGCGTCGATCGGACCGTGCGGAATCTTCTGCTCGTGCAGCTGATGGAGCGTTTCGCAGATAATGGCGCAGCCCGATTTGTCGTCGCCGCCCAGGACCGTGGTTCCATCAGTGCGGATAATGTCGCCGTCAACGATTGGCTTTACCCCTTCACCGGGACTCACCGTGTCCATGTGGGCGCACAGCAATAGCGGCGCGGCGCCCGCAACCGTGCCCTCGATATGCGCGATCAGGTTGCCGACCTCGCCCTTGACGCGGTCGGCGGCGTTGTCGAACCGGCACGTGGCGCCCGCTTGTTCCGTCTCGCGCTTGAGCCGCATCGCACAGGCCCGCTCGCGGCGCGAGTGCGAATCGATACGGACCAGATCCAGCAGGAGGTGCTTGAGGCGGTCGCGGTTGACTGCGGCCATCGGGGCTCCTTTGTACGCGGCGTCATGCAAGCCGCTGCGCAACAGCCGTTCGGAAACGCGGATTCGAGCAGGTGTCGCGGCTGCCGCTTTAAGTTTCGACCAATTCGACTTCGACAAACTCGCGGCTCACCTCGTCCCATGCGAAGGCCGCGGCGCGGCTGAACTGGCCGTTTCGGATCGACAATACCACGTAAGCGGTGTCGGGATAATCAGGCTGATCCGGGTCAAAGGCGCAGGCCTGGCGCCGGTCGGTGTCGGAGAAGTAGGCGTCGTGGTCGGGATGCGAATGGTACACAATCCGAAGTGTCAGGCCGCGCCGGTCGACTTCGCTCAGCACCGCAATTTGCGCGCGCGGGTCCATCAGGTAGGCGGTGCGGGCGTCGCGCGGATGGGCGGTGGGGTCGCCGGCATGCTTCTCGTTCTGGATATTGGCAATCGGACGCACTTCCTCGGTCTGCGCGCCGCCGATTACGAACCCGCAGCATTCATAAGGATACTCGCGCTCCGCCTGCGCCCTGATTGCGGCGAAATTGTCGCGCCTGATGCTGACCTTGTTCACTGATCCTCCAACTCTCCGCGCCGCCAACTTCGCTCGCGAGCGCGGATAAGCGCGGTGATGGTTCGATTGACCGGTGCGTCGAGCCCCAACTGCGCGGCCATCTCAACGATGCGGCCGTTGAGCGCTGCGATTTCGGTGCGCCCCCGATTCTCCAGGTCAACGAGCATCGAGGGCCGATGATGGAAGGTGTCGGGCAAGAGCCGGCCGTAAAATATCGCCAGATAGTCGGCGGCGCTATCGTACGGAAGGTGCAAGCCCGAGCACTGCGCCACCGCAAACGCCTCTGCCACTATGGCATCCATGATGCGGCGCAATTCGGCATCGTCACCCAAGGCTCCGTAATGCAGCTTGAGCAGCGCACCAAGCGGGTTGAGCGCCGCGTTGTAGAAGAGCTTGGCCCACAGCCACGGACGGATATCGCCCGCCGGCAGCGTTGGAATGCCAGCCGCCTCCAGCATCGAGGCAATCCGCCCGGCTCGTTCGTACAGCGCCGGCGCCGCTGCGCCGTTCAGATCGGGCGCCGGTCCGAGCAGGACCGGCTCTGCTACTACCGTGACGCGCACGCGGCCGGGCTGTTCGATTTCCGCGCCGAAGATCACCCGCGCCGCCAGTACATTTTCGCTGCCCAGGTGATGGGCCAGCGTCTCAAAATTGCCCAGGCCGTTTTGCACCGATATGGCGACTCCGCCTTCGGCCAGCAGGCCCGGCAGATGCGCCGCCATTTCCGCAGTGTCGTAGCTTTTGACCGTAACCAGGATCAGGGAGAACCTGCGGCCGCCCAATTCCTCTGGCTTGCCGAAGCACTCGAATCCGCCCGCCTCGCGGCGGCCGAACAGACCGTCAACCACCAGGCCGCGCCGCGCGATCGCGTCCAGATGACGCGGGCGTCCCAGCAATGCCACCTGATGACCGGCGGCCCTGAGCATTCCGCCCATCACCGAGCCCAGCGCGCCGGCTCCCGCAATCAAAATCGGCTTGGTCTTCATCATCTAACATTCTGGCGGCCGTGCGTTTGCGCGACAAACGGAAACACGCGGGTACAACGGCACGGGATTCGACTACCGGGCCGATTCTTGGCACTATGAGCGTGATTGGAGCTGGCGGGTGCCAGCCTGGACCGCCGTTTATAGGAGAGGACCATGGGACCTACATCGATATCGCTTGGCGGAGTCCATCTCAATTCGACCGTTACCAACGCGTCGGGGCCGCGCTCCGCCACGCGCGAGGAGTTGTTGGAGCTTGGCGCGGCGCACAGCGGCGCGGTGGTGTTCAAATCATGCAATCCGGGCGGACTGGAAAGTCCCGATAATCTCAAAAACCCTGGCGTCGATTACTATTGCGCGCTGGCGCGCGACCTTACGCCCAAAGGCACCGTGGTATGGGGCAGCGTCGTGGGCGTGACCGAGGACGAAATCGTGAGCGTCGCGCGCAAGCTGGATGAGGCCGGGGCGAAAATCATCGAACTCAACCTGGCCGATGATTTCGTCGCCAACTCGGTCGGACCGTTCAAATCGACCGACCGCCTGAGAGCGTTTTTAAAGCGGGTGCGCGACGCAGTAAAAGCCGTCGTTGCCGTTAAGGTGCCGCCCTCCGTGCCGCGCGATCAGGCGGGAGCGATTGCGGCGGTGTTCAAGGAGACCGGTGTGGCGGTAGCGGTATGCGCCAACGACTTGCCCAAAGGACTTGAGTTCGACGCCAAAACAGGCACGGTGAAAGGAGCGCAAAGCCCGCTGTCGCAAACGCACGCGTTCCATCTCGCGGGCGGCGGCGCACTCGACGTAGTTGCGGTGGGCGGAGTTGGCAGCGGCAGCGAGGCCTACCTGGCGCATCTGACCGGGGCAAAGGCAGTCCAGGTCGGCTCGGCCCTGATCAAGGAAGGCGTCGGCGCAATCGGCCGAATCGATCGGGAACTTGAGGCGTTGCTGGCGCAAAACGGTAAAGCCTCGGTGAGCGACATAATCGGCAAAGTCAAGGTAGCCTGAGGCGGACGAATCGTATTGCCAGCAGGCTACTTGCTCCATTTTGCCGCCCGATGATAGCCTCACACGGTCGTAAGCGAGCGGCTTGGAAGCATTCTGTACGCCGCTCCTTCCACACCCTCTCGAACGTCCCCGTCGTCTAGCCCGGCCTAGGACACCGGCCTTTCACGTCGGTAACACGGGTTCGAATCCCGTCGGGGACGCCAATGAAATCAAGGGTTTTTCAGAGGAGATGGTGAGGCGAAACAAGTCCGGTGCCAAATGGGTGCCAAGTTTTGATCAGTACCAGGACATCGACTCGACAGATTCAATTTAGCAGGATCCTGTTATCGGCATCGGACAAGAGGAGACTCGATAAACGTGATCGAGCAAGCGGATTATGGGCCCGTGCGGG
>DATFSZ010000005.1:0-34720 GCA_035262365.1 Binataceae bacterium (SeqCode) | reverse complement strand
CTTGGCGACCCATCGCGATCGCTGATGGTCCTCGATCGTCATAGGGGCGCGCAGGAGCGCCTTGGGATTAAGCCCGGCATGGTAGCGAAAGGCCGTGGCAACTTCGGCGAACGACGTGGTGGTGGCGCCAAAGTCGCGCAGATAGCGCATCGCGGAGGGCGCGAAGTGCTGCGCCGGCGTGGTGAATCCCCATGGCAGGTAAAACTGCCCGTCGCCCTCGGCGCGACTGGGCGGAACGATACCGCCTGGCGCCTGCCCGCCCATCCTGCGCCCGGTGCGCCCGTTCATCGAACGGAAAAATGCTACCGTGTTGCAGTAGCCGCCCTCGATCAGGCCGATCGCGTGCGCGACCAGCGCTTCGGTGGTTGAACCGCCGCTAAAGGCCACCGAGCCGTAGTTCATACGGATGCCGAGCGCCTGGGCCACGTTGGCGACGTCGGTGGAGTCGCCAATTTGGAAGCTGGTGATCGCGTCGATATCGCGCGCGGTCAGACCGGCGTCGTCCATCGCGTTTTTGACCGCTTCGCAAGCCATCGAGAGCGGGGTGCGATGCGACGCCTTCATGAATTGGGTTTCGCCCACGCCCACGATGCAATACTTGTCGGTCAATGCGCCCATCACTGCTCTCCGCTGCTTCGAGCAAGCCTTATAGCGCGATCGCGCGCCGCCGGCATAGCGCTCGGAAAACAATCCACAGCCGCGCCGGAAGTTAGGCGTTGGGACTTATCGGTTGCGCGCATTCGCCCGCCGGAGTCGCAGAGCGAGTCACCGGCGCGTAGCTGCGCGCATCGCGCGACGGCACGATCTTGATCACGGGTCCCGCCTTAACCGCGGCGAAACCCTTGAGCTGGAGAGCTGACTCGAAGATACAAAAAGCCTGAGCCGGCGTAACCTTGGCGGGCGCGATTACGCTGACTTTGCCGCTGACGCCGTCGTCCAGAACAATATTCTTTCCGGTAATACGGCTGATGAATTGAGCCAGCACGGAGATATCAACGTTTTCGAAATTCATCGAGACGAGCTTGTTCTTGCTGCCAGCTGCGGATTCTGCGGCGAAAATCGCCGGCCCCATACCAACCAAAACGGCGCCCACCGATACCAAAAACAAACGTCGCATGAAGCAAAAGACTATCACGAACCGGTAGCGGGGGCCTCCGTGCCGGCGATTAGCCTCGCAGATTTTCTGAACTGCGGCTTCGATGCGTAACAACTACCAGCTTCGAGCCCGATGCATCGCACCGGATAAACCGCTATCCTGTCGTCTGGAGAGGGACCAAATTCCTGGTTGGATGACGGCGGCAAGTGGTTAAGGTTCTGTTATTGGGTGTGGGCCGATGGGGTTCCAACCACCTCCGGGTCGCGCGCTCGCTGCCGGTGGAGTTGTACGTAGCCGATCCGGCGGCGGACCGGCTCGACCTGGCCCGCAAAGCCGGTGTCAAAGAACTGCGGCTCTCCTCCGATCCGCTCGCGTTCAAGTCCGCCGTTGACGCCGTGGTCATTGCCACCCCGGCGCCGTCGCACTTTGATCTGTGCAAGGAGTTCTTGGGCGCGGGCAAGGACGTTTTCGTCGAAAAACCGATCACACTGGAGGCCGTCGACGCGCTGGCACTGGTTGAACTGGCTGAGCGCCGCGGGCGCATTCTCCAGGTCGGTCACATCTTCAGGTTCGACACCGCCACACAGTGGCTGCGCGACTCGATTGCCGGAGGTGAATTCGGCCAACTGCGAATCCTGCGGGGATGTTTTTCCGGATTCAAACGCCCGCGCCACGACACCGGTGTGATGTTCGCGGACGCAATTCACTTCGTTGACCTGTTCAACTTCATACTGGACCGCTCACCGATTCGCGTTTCCGCGGTGACGGAGGATTTCCTGTCGCGCGGAATGGAGGACGAGGCCCTGATCGTCATGGACTACCCGCCGGCCCGCGCTGCTGCGAGCGGTTCGGCGTCCAACGTTACCGCCAGGGTCGAGGCCGGATACCATCTGCCGGGCAAGTACCGCGAAGTCGTGGTGGCAGGCGATCGGATGAGCGCGATTTGCGATTACAACGTCGCGCAGTACAAGGTTCGCACCTTTCGCAATCACCACCTTCCCAGGCCCGCCGGCAGGTTCGAGGCGGTAGAGGGCGAGATGCATCAGCTCGAGTTCTCGCCCGAGGAGCCGCTGCACACCGAATGGCGCGCGTTCCTGGATTCGGTTGAGACACGCCAGGCGCCGCTGGCCGATGGGATGGCGGGCTACCATGCCGTGCGCGTGATTGAAGCCGCGCTGGCCTCGGCGCGCAGTGGACGTCGGGTCGATCTCAAAGCGCGGGAGTAGGATCGTGGTGCGCCGGGTACCGCTGTCCAAACCTTTTATCAACCAGGAAGTACGTCAGGCCGTGCTTGACGTTCTGGATTCGGGCCGTTTCATTCTGGGACCGCAATGCAGCGAGTTCGAGCTCGAACTGGCCGGCTGTGCCGGCCGCAAGCACGCCGTTTTGAGTTCGTCCTGGACGGCGGCCGTTTATCTGTTGCACCTGGCGATGAATCTGCGGGCGGGCGATGAAATAATCGTGCCCTCGCACACGGCGTTTCCCTCGATCGAGCCGATGATGCATTGCGGCGCCCGGCCGGCATTTGTCGATATCGACGATACTTACTGCCTGGACCCCGAATTGGTTGAAGCGGCGATTACGCCGCGCACCGTGGGGATACTACCCGTGCATCTGTATGGCCATCCGGCGGACCTCGATCCAATAATGGCAATCGCGCAGCGCCGCAATCTTTGGGTTCTCGAGGATTGCGCCCAGGCCCATAGTGCTCTCTACAAAGGCAGGCCGGTGGGATCGATTGGGATGGCGGCGGCGTTTTCGTTCTATCCCTCCAAGAACCTGACTGTGCTGGGCGACGGCGGATGTATCGTGACCGACGACGACCGGCTGGCCGAGCGCATCCGGATGCTGCGCGACCATGGCCGGCGGAGCAAATACACGCACGAGGTGGCTGGTTTCAACCTGCGCTTCAACGAAATCCAGGCTGCGGCGGGACGTGTCGGTCTGCGGCATCTGGAGGAACTGAACGCCCGCCGGCGCGGGGTAGCCGCGCGCTACCGCGAGCGGCTGGCGGGTATCGTCGGATTACCGGGCGAACGCGAGTGGGCAGCTCCCGTCTATCATATGTTCGTAGTGCGCACGCCGTGGCGCGACGATCTGGCAAAGTTTCTAAAAGAGCGCGGCGTTGAGACCGGTATCCATTACCCGCTGCCCAACCATCTGCAGCCCGCGGTAACATCCCGTTTCAATCGGCTGCCAACGCTGCCTCGCACCGAACAAGCAGCCGGCGAAATCCTCTCGATTCCGATCCACGGCCAAATCGAGCCGGACGAAGTTGACTACGTCTGCGATACCATCATCGAATATTTCAAGCGCCATTGAGTAATCCACGCTTCAGTATCGTTATCCCCTGCTACAACGAGGAGGGAAACCTGCCGCTGTTGCTCGAGCGCATCCGCGGCGCAACCGGTCCGCTGGGGCTCTCGTACGAAATCGTGGTGACGGACGATTGCAGCACCGACGGCTCGTGGCGCCTTCTGCAGCAGATGGCGCGTGGCGATCCGCACTTGCGCGTGCAGCGCTTCGCATTCAACTGCGGCGAGTCGGCGGCGGTATGGGCGGGGATCCGGTCGGCGCGCGGCGAATATGTAATCACGATGGACGCCGACCTGCAGAATGACCCAACGGAGATTCCCCGGTTCGTGCAGGCCCTGGAGCGCTACGATTGCGTATGTGGAAGCCGGGTCCAGACGCGGGGCCGCGGCGATAATGTCCTGCGCGTGATAACGTCGCGAGTTGGCAACTGGGTGCGCAACTGGCTAAGCGGGGATCAGACCAGCGATTCCGGATGCACCTTCCGGGCGTTCAGGCGCGAATGCACGGCCAACCTCGTGCCGTTTACCGGGATGCATCGCTTCATGCCGACGCTGATCAAGATGGAAGGCTACCGGGTCGGCGAAATCGCGGTGGTTAATCAACCCCGCCACGCCGGCCGCAGTCATTACGGCTTCTGGAACCGCCTGGTGTTCCTGCAGGACCTGATGGCGGTCCGCTGGATGAAAAAACGCAAGCTGCGGTATGAAATCGCTGATTGCGTCGAGGCAGAGTCAGCAAGCGCCGCCGCCCCGCCGCGATAAAGGCCTTTCTTCCATCCACTTGAAGTGGATCCGTCGTGCTCCAGAGACACGGTAACCGGCGCGAAATCAGCGCTTAAGGTTTTGCCGAAATCTTACCTTTTTATCACCACACCCAAGCGTTGCATCGCCGGGAAATGAATCGGTCTTCGCCTCCATTGCGGAAGCCAAATGAATTGAGTCGGGTGTGAAGATGCATAAAAATCTCATACATGCGCCAGGCGGCTGATCGGGAGCGGGAAGCCGCCCGAATGCGGATAGCATGTTGCTGACATTAGTCGCCGTGGGCAGCGCCGCCTATTTTGGCTTGGCCGTGATGGGCTGGGGTGGATTCTCAGCCTTCTTCTCACACCCGGCATTGATCGCGCTCGCAATCGTATTTGTTGCGCTCGTCGGCGCGGCCTTCTTCACCGAGGGAAACGTCAGTTCCGGAGTGCGCGAAGATCGCGGCAACCGATGGGTCTTGGTTGCCTTTACGCTGATCGGGCTGCTGGACGGCTTTTTGCCGGCCTACACAGACCGAATCGGATTCTGGACGCTGGACGGCGATACAACCCGCTGGCTCGGTGTCATTCTCTTCGCCGTCGGGGGTGCGTTGCGGATCTGGCCGGTTTTTGTGCTTGGACGCCGGTTCAGCGGATTGGTAGCCGTCCAGCGCGGTCACATGCTGGTCACTGACGGCATCTACAGAGTTATTCGCCATCCCAGTTATCTGGGATTGCTCCTCAACATGCTGGGATGGGGTCTCGCTTTTCGCTCAGGTGTCGGCGTGCTGCTCACAGGGTTGATTGGCCTGCCACTTCTGTCTCGCATACGCGCGGAAGAGAGGCTGCTGCACTCGCAGTTTGGCGCCGAGTACGACGCCTACTGCTCCCGCACCTCACGGCTGATTCCGGGACTCTATTAAACGCTCGGCGCAAGCCTGTGCGCGTGACGCCGAGCGTCCTGTGAACGGTTGATCATCCCTGGGCGCCATCGATCCTTATACCCGATTACATCTTCCTTATCGGGTAAACTTCTACGCTGCCCGTTGTCAGCGGAATCCTCTTCGCCCATTCAACGGCCTCGTCGCGGGATGAAGTTTCGATCACATAATAGCCCCCGAGGAGTTCCTTCGTCTCCGTGAACGGACCGTCGATAACATTGCGGCCGCCGCCTTTCACGGCCTGAATTCTGATCATTTCTGCCGTCGGTCCCAAGGGATTCGAGTCCACCAGCTTTCCCTGCTTTATAAGGTCGCCTCCCAGGCGGGTGTGTTCTTTGATGAATTGTTTCCTATCAGCCTCGGACAGAGTGTCGCCGCCCTTGATTGCCAGCAAGTACTTCATCGCATTTGCTCCTTGCGACCAGTTGTACCTAAACCATTGGTGGAATGTTGTGATCTCATTTAAAGGAAGCAGAGAAGTAAACTTCGCTAGCGCTGCCTTCCCGAGTTGTGGTCCACCCGCTAAAGCCGCTCGATCACGCGCTCCATCGCGATGCCGCGCGAGCCCTTGACCAGCAGGAGGTCGCCGTCGTTCAGAAGCCCGTGGACGATAGGCGCCGCGGCAGTGCTGTCCGGCGATGTGATCAACTGGACGCCGCTGGTTCTGGAGACGGCGGCGGCCGCCTGCGTCATCTCCGGCCCGACCACGACCAGCGCTGCTGGACGAGTTTCGATTGCACGATTGATTGCCTCTATGTGCGACTCGCGCGAAAGCGCGCCAAGTTCCAGCATGTCGCCCAACGCAACCACCAGCCGCGCGTTGCTTTGCAGCGCCATTTCTTGTGCCGTTTCCAGCGCCACCCGCACAGAACTGGGGCTGGAGTTGTAGGTGTCGTCAAGAACGCGCACCCCACCTACCTGTTTCAAGACCAGGCGGCCCGGTACCGGCGCTACAGCACCCAGCGCAGCAGCCAGGTGTGGGAGTTGATCGGCGCGCAAAGGCTCCACTGCTGCCAGTGCAGCGATCGCCGCGGCCGCGTTCAGTGCGGCAGCAGGTCCCAGCAGCGACAGTTCCACCTCGAGGTATTGCGGCGCGTCCGGCTCGACTAATCCCGGCGCAAACTCGATTCGAATCTTTGAGTGGCCCGCGGCGGTTACCGAGCGCCGTCGCAGGCGCACGCCGGCGCGATCAGTGGTGCCAAAGAATACCCGTGGCACGCCGCGCGGCAAACGGGCGACCAGCAGGGGATCCTCCGCCCAGGTCACAATCGCCTTGCGTGCGCCGTTAAACAGTGCGGCCTCCTCGTCGGCGACGCCCTCTTGTGTGCCGAGACCCTCGGTGTGCTCAATCTCAGCATTGAGAACCAATGCAACGTCCGGCTCCACGGTCCTTGCCAGACGCGCGATCTCACCCGGCAAATTCGTGCCGCACTCAATGACCATCGCTTGATGCTCCTCGTCCAGACCCAACAGCGTCAGCGGCACGCCGATCAGGTTATTCAGGTTGCCGGCGGTCGCCAGCGTGCGTCCAAGCAGTGCCCGCGCGGCAGCCGCGGTCAACTCCTTGGTGGTGGTTTTGCCCACGGCCCCGCCGATCGCGATTGCCGGGATATGGCGCCGCGAGCGGATGCCGCGGACGTGATGCGAGGCTATTCGACCCAGCGCCTCCAGCGTATCGTCGACTTCGATGTGATCGATCGGTGCAGTTCTCCCGCGTCCGACTATCGCCGCGGCGGCGCCGCGTGCGGCCGCCGCTGCCAGGTATGCGTAGCCATCATGGGACAGGCCCTTGAGCGCCACGAACAGGCCGCCCGGCTCGATCGCGCGCGAATCGGTGCTGACGCCGCAGATGCGCTGCGCGCCGTCGCCGTGAAGCGCGCCGCCGGTGCTCTGCGCGATTTCGGCCAGGTTCATTTCACAGCGGTTGGTCGGAAGCGGTGTTGCCATCGAGCATCAAATTTGGCGGCCCGCACGGCGCTTTACAAGCCGCCTTGACAAGCCCATCTATCTTGACATCCTCATCCTGTCGCCTCAGCCTTGGCACATGGAGCAAACCTATGAGTGACGCGCCCAAGCCCCTGGTCGGAATCATGATGGGCAGCAAGACCGATCTGGAGTACATGTCGGCGGCCAGCGAAATGCTAGCCGAGTTGGGAATCGGCTGCGAGGTGCGGATCCTGTCGGCCCATCGGACGCCGGACGCGGTCGCCGAATATTCGTCAACCGCCGACCGGCGAGGTCTGGAGATTTTGATCGCCGGCGCCGGCGGCGCGGCCCATCTGCCGGGCGTGGTCGCCGCCAACACGCTGTTGCCGGTGATCGGGGTGCCGATTCCGTCAACCTCGCTGGATGGGATGGATTCGCTGCTCTCGATCGTGCAGATGCCGCGCGGAATCCCGGTGGCCACGATGGCGATCGGCAAGTCCGGCGCCGCCAACGCCGCGCTGTTCGCAGCCGCCATCCTGGCCCTGAAGTATCCCGCGACTCACGAGCGCCTGGGCGCGTTTCGCGCCAAGCGCCGCAAAGAAGCGTTGGACAACCAGATTCCGTAAAGCGATTGAGGACCGCGGGCCACGCCAATGGACGAACGTACTACCGCAAGGATCGGGCAACTCGACGACGCGATTGCGCGCTATATCCGGCCCGACACTTTTCCGCTTGCGATCCGCATGATTCGTCCCGGCGAAACGCTGCCCCAAGGCGTGCGCGTGCCGAGTGAAAGCTTCGGTGAGAACTGGATCGTCTGCCAATCGATCGGAGTCGCGCGGCGCTACGGATGGTCGATCGCGGTGGGCAAGCGCGACGTGGTCTGCCCGCTGTCCGCCGTGGCCTTCGGCTTCCGCAAGCCCAACGACCAGGCGCTGTCGGGTTATACCGCGGTGGGGATGTACTGCGAGACCGAGGAAGCCGCGGCGAGGCTGGAAGGCGGAACGTGGAAGTTCGAGCCCGGCACATACGACTATGTATGCGTGGCGCCCCTGTCGCGTACCAACTTCGAACCTCACGTCGTGGCAGTATATGCCAACAGCGCGCAGGTGATGCGCCTGGTCAACGCGGCGCTCTACAAGCGCGGCGGACGCCTGGCGAGCACGACCAGCGGACGACTGGACTGCGCAGATATCGTGATTCAAACGATGACGGCCAACGCACCGAAGGTGATCATTCCCTGCAACGGCGACCGGGTCTTTGGGATGGCGCAGGATACCGAGATGGTCTTCACGTTTCCGTGGGAGCGCACCGATGAAATCCTGGCCGGATTGGCGGGCACGCAACAGGGCGGCGTGCGCTACCCGATACCGGTGGCGATGCGCGGCACGGTCACGATGCCCAAGCGCTATCAGGAGTTAATGCGCAAGCTGAAGGAACGCGACGGCGATGCGTGAGGTGAAGAAGTGAGAAACTGGAAGAGAGAAGGGTGAACCCGGAGGATTTGGGCTAGGTGCCGAAGGCATCCTTCATCTGAATCCACATTTCTCACTTCGCGTTTGTTATCTTTTCTATTCTTGCAGCCGATCAAGCGCTTGCTGGAACGCTTTTAATCCTGCCCCATCGAAGAGAACGATCTCGACACGCTCCGGAACCGCCTCGCGCTTGAGATAGTCGCGGATTTCCTCCAGCATCACCTCGGCGCATCGACTCATCGGGAAACCCGCCACCCCGGTCCCAATCGCCGGGAAGGCCACCGACTTGATTCCTTTTTCGGTGGCACGTTTCATCGAGTTGCCCGTCGCGTCGCGCAGGCTCCGCTCGCTGGCCCGACCCCCGAGATGCATCCCGGCGGCGTGAATTACGTAGCGCGCTTTGAGATGTCCGCCGGTCGTTATGGCGGCCTCGCCCAGTGCGATCGGACCGATCTTGTCGCATTCGGCCTGAATCTGGGGCCCGCCCCGGGTGCGGATCGCGCCTGCTACCCCCGCTCCAAGGAGCAAATCGGTGTTGGCAGCGTTGACCACCGCGTCGCAGCCGGACTCGGTGAGGTCGCCCTGGCGTGTTACAATGCGCGTGCGCCAATCGCTCATGCGAGTTCTCCTCTCACGCAGGATTTATTTATTATCGCATACCGCGGCGCTGGTGTTCGCGTTGCTGCTGATCGCCGGCTTGCCAGGATGCCGCGTGAATCAAGTTCCCGCCGGCACCGCGGGATATCTGCGCGTTGATATCGATACCTCGCCCCTGGCGCTGGACCCGCGCTACAGCACCGACGCGGTTTCGAGCCGAATCAACGAACTGATTTTCGACTCATTGGCGCGTGTTGACGCGCACGGCGTAATCACGGGTAGCCTGGCGCAGAGTATCGAGCGGCCCGGTTCCAGCGAACTGGTGTTTCACCTGCGACGCGGAATCCGTTTCAGCGATGGACGCACACTTACCGCGCGTGACGTCAAATATACTTATGATTCGGTGCTCGACCCGGCCTCGGCCTCGCCCAAGCGAGGCGATATGAGTGCGCTCGCCGCCGTAAAGGCGCCGGACGATTTCACCGTGGAGTTCGTCACCAGGCGGCCGTACGCTCCCGCTATGCAATGGGCGCTGCTGGGAGTGGTACCCGACGCAACGCCGCCGCCCCGCCGCAACCATCCTTCGCCCTCAGGAAGCGGCTCCTTCCGGCTCGGCAAGTTCGTGCGCGATGAATGGGTAATCCTGGATCGCAATCCGTATCATGAGGCCGATCCGTCTGCCATTCGCGGGGTGGCATTCAAGGTAGTGCCGGATCCGACGGTGTGCGCATTGGAGTTGATCAAGGGTGTCACGCAGTTTGCGCAAAACATTTTACCGCCTGCGCTGGCTGCCTATCTGCGCGGCCGCGGCGGGCTGCGCGTTGAGCAGAGCCATGGCAGTACGTATCAATACCTGGAGTTCAACTTCCACGATCCGATCCTCGCGGACCTGCGGGTGCGGCGTGCGATCGCGATGGCAATCGACCGCGACGCGATCGTAGCGGCGATAATGCATGGTACGGCGCGGGTCGCGACCGGGATGCTGGCGCCGGAGAACTGGGCATACGAACCCAATGTCGCCCGTTATCCGTACGATCCGCAGGCGTCGCGCGCGCTGCTCGACGCCGCGGGTTATCGACTGCGCGCCGGCGGCAACCGTTTCGCACTGGTTTACAAAACTACCCAGGGAGAGGAGCGCCGCTTGCTCGCCGAGGCCTTGGCGGCGATGCTCGCGAGAGTGGGAATCGAGCTGCGGATTCAGAGCTATGAATGGCCAACGTTTTACAGCGACATCCAACGCGGCAACTTCGATGTCACCTCGCTGGCATGGATCGGGATCAACGACCCGCATCATTACTATATAGTGTTCGATTCCGCGATGACGCCGCCCAAGGGCCTTAACCGCAGTGGATACTCAAATCCGCAAATGGACAGCCTGCTGGAAGATGCGGAAACCGCCCTGGACCCGGTCCGGCGCAAGGCAATCTACGGCGCTGTGCAAAAGCTCGCGGCGCGCGATCTACCCTATGTATCGCTTTGGTGGCAGGACAACGTCGCGGTCATGAGCAGCGAGGTCAGCGGCTTCCAGCCCTTTCCCAACGGCAGCCTGCGCTCATTCACGGCAATAAGCCTCGATGAAATCGGGACCCAAGCCGGCGGCGCGCCGGCGCAAGCAGCGGCACGATGATTCGTTTTTTCCTGCGCCGCCTCGTGGCGCTGGCGCCGGTTGCTCTGGGAGTTGCCACTTTAACCTTCGCGCTTATCCATCTGGTGCCTGGTGATCCGGTGATCGCGATGCTCGGTGAGAATGCGGCGCCGGTCGACGTCGCCGGCCTGCGCCATCAGCTTGGACTGGATCGTTCGCTGCCGGTTCAGTACGCGCTCTACTTGGGCGGACTGGTCCATGGCGACCTGGGAACGTCAATCTCGCTCCATGAACCGGTCAGCACGCTTATCGCGGCGCGCTTCCCCGCCACGCTGGAACTCGCGGCCGCGGGAATGGCGATGGCGGTATTAATTGCCTTTCCGCTCGGAATTGTCGCCGGAGCGTGGCCCGGCGGCGCGGTGGACCTCGGTGCGATGGGATTCGCAATCATCGGAATTTCAATCCCGCATATATATTTGGGCCCGCTGCTGATGATCATCTTTTCGCTGCATCTGGGATGGTTCCCGTTGACCGGCCGCGGCGGTTTGGCTCATCTGGTGCTCCCCGCCTTCACAATAGGCATGGCGATGGCTGGAATTGTGGCGCGGATGCTGCGCCAAAGCCTGGTGCAGGTGCGCGACGCGGACTTCATGCGCACCGCGCGCAGCAAGGGTTTAAGCCACTTCCACGCGCTGGCGGCCCATGGCGTGCGCAACGCGCTGACTTCGGTCGTCAGCCTGCTGGGGCTGCAAGCCGGCGCTCTGCTCACCGGATCGATCGTTACCGAGATCATATTTTCATGGCCGGGTATCGGCCGTCTGATGATTGAGGCGATCACGGCGAGGGATTATCCGCTGGCGCAGGGATGCGTTCTCGTCTTTGCGCTTACTTACGTGCTGGTCAACTTGTTGACCGACCTGGGCTACAGCCTGATCGACCCGCGCGTGAGGCTGGCATGATGCGCAATCCGTCGCTGGCAGCGGGTGCCGCGATGGTGGCGCTTTTGCTGCTGCTCGCCGCGGTCGGGCCGCATCTGGCCGCGGCCAATCCGCTGGCTATCGACCTCGGGCGTGCGCTGGCGCCGCCCAGCCGGACGCATCCCTTGGGATGCGACGCGCTGGGCCGCGACCTGCTGGCGCGCATCCTTTGGGGCGCGCGGATATCAATCGGAATTGCGGCGGCCGTGGTGGGCGTGTCGCTGCTGGTGGGAAGCCTGATCGGCGGCGCGGCCGCGCTGGCTGGCGGCCTTACCGACGAGCTGCTGATGCGTGCGGTTGATGTGCTTCTGGCCTTTCCCGGAATCCTGTTGGCGATTGCGCTGGCGGCAATTTTGGGCCCCGGTTTGGTCGATCTGGTTATTGCGCTGGCCGCGATGGGATGGACTGGCTATGCGCGCCTGGTGCGCGGCGAAATCCTGTCCCTGCGCGAGCGCGACTACGTGCAGGCGGCGCGCGGGCTCGGCGCTTCGCCCGGTCGGCTGCTGCTATTGCATCTGATGCCCGCGGTGGCCGCGCCGGTGGCGGTGCAGGCCAGTTTCGGCGTCAGCGGCATCATCATCGCTGAAGCGGCGCTGTCGTTTCTCGGGTTGGGAATACCGCCGCCGCAGCCGACCTGGGGCGGGATGCTCGATGAGGGGCGCGCTTTTATGCTGGTAGCGCCGCATCTGACTACCGTGCCGGGATTGGCTATCGGACTTTCGGTGCTGGGATTTAATTTTCTGGGCGACGGCCTGGCTCAGCTATTCGGCCGCCATCGTAGAAGGTGAGAGACTACGGACTATACAAGTGCTGACAGGAAGGCATCAGAAACCGGCACACAGGCCGGCGCTGCGGAGCTGGCGACGAGAAATATTGCACACACTCGATGTACGCAGTCGCGAATCTTTCGTGGCGCCGGCGGCCTTCGTGCCGGCTTTTTTCATCCGTTAATGATTCGCGCTCGCCTTCAGCGCGGCCAGGCTCTTGTCGTATGGCGGACGCGCGACGCCGCGTTCTGTCACGATTGCCGTTACCAATTCGGCGGGAGTTACGTCGAATGCAGGGTTGAAAGTGCCCACCCCGGCGGGCGCGATTCGCCGCCCGGCGATCTCAGTCAATTCTGAGGCGGCTCGCTCCTCGATCGGAATCTGAGCACCGGTAGGGCAATTCAGGTCGATGGAGGAGAGTGGGGCGGCGACATAAACCGGCACGCCGTGACGCTGTGCCATCACAGCCAGCGGATAAGTGCCGATCTTGTTGGCTACGTCGCCGTTGGCGGCGACGCGGTCAGCGCCAACGATTACGCAACTGACGCCACCGCGCGACAGGACCATGCCGGCCATGTTGTCGGCGATCAGGGTAACCGGGATGCGGTCCTTTTTCAGTTCCCATGCCGTCAGCCGGGAGCCTTGCAGAAACGGGCGGGTCTCATCGGCAATTACGCTGATTCGTTTCCCCGCCTCGCGCGCCGCGCGCACGATACCCAGTGCGGTGCCGTAGCCGGCAGTAGCCAGTGCGCCGGCGTTGCAATGCGTCAGTATTTGCGCCGGATTATCATTGATCAGGGCGGCGCCAAAGGCGCCCAGCGCGCGGTTGGCGGCCAGATCTTCGTGGTAGATCGCGATTGCTTCATCGCGCAATCGGGCAAACAGCGCCGCAGTATCAAGCGCCGCGTTCTGGTCGAGCACACGGCCCATCCGGTCGACCGCCCACGCCAGGTTGACGGCGGTGGGCCGCGCCGCCTTGAGCCGGCGCGCAACAATCTTGAACCGCGCCTTGGCGCGAGCCCCGCTGGTGCCCTTAAGCCCGAGTGCGACGCCCATCGCCGCGGCAACTCCGATAGCCGGTGCTCCCCGGATGACCATCGAAGAGATGGCATCGGCCACGCCACGGTAGTCTTTGTAAACGCGGTAGACTTCGCGGCCCGGGAGCAACCGCTGATCGATCATCCGCACCGTGTCCGCGCGCCATTGTACCGTATTGATGGCCACCGCGAGATTATTCCGTAGCTACTCGGTTGCGAAGGCGTCTTACCCAGTATATCGGCTTAGCGGATTTAGGACAGGAGCATTAAGGCGGCTATGGCGGTTACAGCGGTGCCTTGGCACGGTATCGACAAAGCCACGCAGCCTGCGGCAATGAGTAACGCTTTGTGACCGCGATGATGTCAGTCGTGACCT
Organism: Binataceae bacterium (SeqCode); assembly: GCA_035262365.1. Taxonomy (GTDB): domain Bacteria; phylum Desulfobacterota; class Binatia; order Binatales; family Binataceae; genus JAJPJA01. The sequence goes on along the minus strand of DATFSZ010000005.1, from coordinate 20,885 downwards.
GACTGCGGCTGACTCATCCGCACCGAAAGCCTCAACTCGCGCGTTCGTACAGTCCGCGGGATTTCCGCTTTACCGCGCCCGTATTTATCCAGCGCGTCACCGCGGCAAAGATTTCGGAGGGCCGTTTCTCCTTCAGGCCGCGCACACCACGAACATCGGATGCCTTGAATTGTTTAGGCAGTTGTTCCAATACGGTGCGCCAGTTGATTCGGCCACCGCTCCTGGCGCCGCGCGCGGCGCGCGCTGTGCGCCCGGCCGCAGATACTCTTCCGGTAACCATTCCGAGCCGCGATTCGTCTTCTTTGAGGCGCTCGAGCTCCGCTTCCTTGATACGGATCTCCTTGCGTAACGTCGCAAGAAGTCCGCGTGCTTGTTGTTGAAATTGCCCGAACGCGGATCCTGATCCGCTCTTAGTACTTCGTGGCATTAGATGTGCACTCCTGTCCCCGAATTAAGATAAACAACCATTGCTAAGTTGCAAAATATATACAGCGATAATACACAGCAGGCAATCCCTATGGCGATGGTTATTTACAGGTTTATACTTCTGGGCACTAAGCTCGGTATGCGGCTACTACCGAAAGTAGGGCTGATATCTGGAACAGACCGTGACTCTGCTTTGCGGCATCCCCCAATCGACCCTTGGGGAATGTGCCAATAGCGGCATCTTGGCTGTATTCCATTGGGTGGTTTAGCCTTTAAGATATCTATAGACCCACATTTTATGTTCGGTTCAGCCTAGAATTGCCTTTGTCAATTTGATTCCTTGCGCCAACCTGCGGTGGCACGGGCATCATGTGGCCGGATAATGTTCGGGGCGGCTTAACAGGGAATACCCTTCATCGGCAAAGGTTGCGAATGATCATAAAAGGCGCTAGGCATTTGTGCCGACTCGGTGCTATAAGGGGTCGCTAACGGTTGACCTTGATGCGAACCGCCCCTGCTGAGCCTGCGCCCTTGGATGAACCAATGCTGCAATCTCTTTGGGGGAAATTCGGGGAATATTCATAGCCGGGCGAGTATTCAAGGTGTACGCAAGGAGAACTGAATGGGCCGCAGACTCTACGTAGGGAACCTGGCTTGGGCTGTCAACGATCAGGATCTGCGCGAGTTGTTCTCGGAAGTCGGCAAAGTGGACAACTCTCAGGTGATCGTGGACCGCGAGACGAACCGTTCCAGAGGTTTTGGATTTGTTGAGATGGCGTCCGACGAATCCGCGGAGGCCGCCATCAAGAAATTCAACGGCCGGGACCTCAAGGGACGGGCGATCCGGGTCAATGAAGCGCAGGCTCGAAGCACAGGTGGTGGCGGTGCCCGTACCGGGGGCAGCCGCGATCGCGCCTGACCAGCCCAACGGGCAAGCAGCGGCATCCGAATCACCATCGACTCATAGGTCCCGCCGCAGGTCGACAGCGATCGGCGGAAGGATCTTAAGCGGTGGATTCGAACGCCGCCAGGTCGCTGGGGGATGAAGGCTGGGGCGTCTTTTTCGGTGTGCGCGTCAGCTCACGTCCGCAAAGAATTCTGCCGGCTGATGCGAACGAAGCAGGCAGCGTTTGCCGGCCGGACAGTGAGATTGAGGCAAGCGGGGCTATCAGCCGCCGCCGATAGCCGGTACGAAGTGGATCTCGCTTGATTCGCGCACCTGCTCCAGCAGGCCACCGACCGCAAGGTCGCCGTCCACCGAGACCGCGAGCGAACTCTTGAGGTCGTCGCCTTCGACTACCTGGTTGCGGAATCCGGGGTACTTTTCATCAAGATTCCTGACCACCTCACCTACCGTGCGTCCCGGCACGACGAGTGACTCCTGGCCGCTGGTGTATTTGCGCAGCAACGAAGGAATAAAAACTGTAGGCATGTCGCACGCGAAGCCTTAAGCCCCGCTCCTGAACCTCTTTCGTCTAATCAACCACGCTTGGCCGACAGCACCTTGAACAGCCGCGGTGGGGAAACCGGCAGATCCGTGATCCGGGTCCCGACCGCCATTGACACTGCGTTGGCCACTGCCGCCGGCGGGGGTACGATGGAAACCTCCCCCACGCCTCGCACGCCCAGCGGATGGCCCGGATTGGCGACTTCCACGATAACCGGATCGATCATCGGCAGGTCCAGACAGGTCGGCATCCGGTAATCCAGAAAGCTCGCATTACGCAGTGTCCCTTTCTCATCGTACACGTATTCTTCATTAAGCGCCCAGCCCAATCCCTGCACCGTTCCGCCCTGCATCTGGCCCTCGACGTAGCTGGGATGAATCGCCTTACCGACGTCCTGGACAACGGTGCAGCGCAAGACTTGAACTTTGGCGGTCTCGGGGTCGATTTCGACGTCAACCAGGCATCCCGCAAACGACGGCCCCACGCCTGTTGCGTACACGTTGGCCCGGCCGGTCACCGGTCCGCCGGTGCGCGTCAGCCGCGGCGCCAGTTCCTTCAAACTTAACGGTGCCACACCGTTTTTTCTCGAAATCGCCTTACCGTCGGTCCAATCGACGTCCTCCGCGGTGATCTCCCAGATCTTCGCCGCGCGTTCCTTGAGCTGGCGAACCACGTCATGAGCCGCCTGATACGCCGCCAAGCCCGTGGCAAACGCGACCCGGCTGCCGCCGGTTCCGTCGGTGTAGCCGATTGAGTCCGTATCTGCGACCGCAGGACGTACGTCCTCGGCGCGCAGTCCCAATACCTCCGCCACCACCATCGCGGTGGACGCCCGCGAACCGCCGATATCGACCGAACCTGTAACCAGGCTTGCGGTGCCGTCGGCGTGGACGTTGACAATCGCCGATGACTGCATCCCGCCGTTGATCCAAAAACCGGTGGCTACGCCGCGGCCGCGATACTTGCCCGGTACCTGGGCCAGCGGAGTGCGGTAATGGTCGCTATTTTTAATCGCCTCGCAAACCTCGACGAAGCCGATACGCGGAAACTTCGGCCCCATCACGGAAGCCGTGCCTTCGCGAGAGGCATTCTTGATACGCAGATCGAGCGGGTCCATCCCGCATCGCTGGGCCAGTTCATCAACCACGCATTCGACCGCGAAGGCGGCGTTAGTGGCGCCCGGCGCCCGGTACGAGGTGGTCTTGGGCTTATTGATCAGCACGTCGTAGCCGTCGACCAGGAAGTTCTCGATATTGTATGGGGAAAGCCCGGTGAAGCATCCGAGCCAGACCGGTGAGCCCGGAAAGGCTCCCGCCTCGTAGGCGAACCATGCCTTGGCGGCGACGATTTTGCCTTCCTTCGTGGCGCCCATCTTGACCTTCAGGATCGAGCCCGACGTTGGCCCGGTGGCGCCGCGCATCATCTCGGTCCGCGTCATCACCATTTTCACCGGACGTCCGCCGGAGGCCTTGGAAAGCAGCAGCGCGATCGGTTCGATATGGACGGTGAGCTTGGCGCCGAAACCGCCGCCGATCTCGGCCGGAATCACCTTGACGCTGCCCTCGGGGAGCCCCAGCAGCGTGGCCGACATAATCCGCACGTCAAACGGTCCCTGGGTCGAGGTATAAACGGTGGCATGGCCGTCGCCGGGGAAGATGCCGAGCGCGTTGGGCGGCTCGATATAGCCCTGATGCACCATCTCGGTGCGGAATTCTCGCTCGACGATGATGTCGGCAGCTTTGAAGCCGGCCTCGATATCGCCGCGCTTGAATTGGAATTCGCCGGCGATATTGGTTTGCTCGTCGGGCGCGCTTTTGCGCCGGACGTCAGGGTTGAGAATCGGCGCGCCGGGCTTCATCGCCTCCAGCAAGTCGAGCACCATGGGTAGCGGCTCGTACTCTACCTCTATAAGTGCGAGCGCCTCCTCCGCGATATGCGGACTGGTGGCCGCCACCGCCGCCACCCCGTGGCCGACGAACAGCACCTTGTCCTTGGCCAGGATGTTACAGGCCAGGTAAAGCGGGTTGATCGCCGCCTCGCCGCCCATCCGGTAGACCGGCGCGGTGGTCTGCGGAGCAAAGTCGGCGTGTGTGACGACGGCTTTGACGCCCGGCAGACGCAAGGCTTTTTCGGCATTTATCGACTTGATGCGGGCGTGAGCAAGGGTGCTGCGCAGCACCTTGCCGTACAGCATCCCGGGAAAAGCGTAGTCGGCTCCGTACTTGGCCCGTCCGATTACTTTGTCCAGACCGTCGTGGCGGACCGGCCGGGTGCCGATAATCTTGAACTGCTGCGTCTGCGGCGTGTCCATAATCAACGACCCTATTCAGCGGCTTTGCAGTACCTTGGCGGCGTCCTGGACGGCGCGCACGATTTTGTCATAGCCGGTACAGCGGCACAGGTTTCCGGCCAACGCGTAGCGGATTTCCGCCTCGGTCGGCTTGGAGTTGCGATCCAGAAGCGACTTCGCCGACATCAGGAACCCAGGCGTACAGATTCCGCATTGCAGGCTGGCGTCCTCCAGGAACTTCTGCTGCAGCGGATGCAGCTGGGTGCCCTCGGCGAGCCCTTCCACTGTGGTGATGTTCTTGCCGCTCGCCTCCATTCCCAGCATCAGGCACGAGCACACCGGCCTGCCGTCAACCAGCACGGTACAGGCGCCGCAGTCGCCGGTCAGGCATCCTTCCTTGCTTCCGGTAAGGCCCAGGATGTCACGCAGCGATTCGAGCAGGCTCTGACGCGGCTCGCACAAAAACTCAGTTGGCTCGCCGTTGATGGTGGTTTCTACCAGTTGTTTCTTGGCCATTATTCGATTCCTGCCTGTCTCCTGGGTAATTAGTTTTTGCTCGCCCGTTCAGCGGCGCCCAACAGCGCCCGCCGGGTCAACACACCGATCACGTGGACGCGGTATTCCGCAGTCCCGCGCATATCATCGATCGGCACGGCCGACTCACGCGCCAACTCGCCGGCGCGCTCCGCCGTCTTTTCGTCCAGTTTCTTGCCAATTACGTACTCGGCGGCCTTGGGCGCCAGCACCGGCGTGGGCGCGACGGCGCCCAGCCCGATTCGCACTGCGCTCACCTTGTCGCCGTCCAGCGTGACGCTGGCGCCCGCGCCGACAATCGCGATATCCATTTCATTGCGCGGGATCATCCGAATATAGCGATCCGACGTATGCGGGGCGGGGGGCGGGATCAGGATCTGGGTCACCATCTCCCCGGGCTGAAGCACGCTTTGGCCCGGACCAGTGAAGAACTTGTCAACCGCGACTTCGCGGGTCCCTTTTGGCCCCACGATCTTGGCGATCGCGCCCACCGCGAGCAGCGCCGGGCTGGTATCGGCCGCCGGCGAAGCGTTGCACAGGTTGCCCCCGATTGAAGCCCGGCTCTGAATCTGAAGCGATCCGATCAGGTGGGCGGCTTCGGTCAGGCCCGGGTAATGGCGATGCATCACTTCGCTTTCGTAGATTTCGATGCACGGAACGGCCGCGCCCAGCCGCAGCCCGGCCTTCGCGTCGTAACTGATGTCCCGCATTTCGCGAATGTTCTTCACATCCACGAGGAGGCGGGGTTTGCGCACCGCGTTGCGCATCTGAATCAACAGGTCGGTGCCCCCGCAAATGACTCGTGCAGTGTCACCGTCGGAGGAGAGCAGCTTGACTGCCTGATCGACCGTGGTGGGAGCTTCGTAACTGAACTCGTGCAAAGTAGCCTCCTCGGCGGCCCATCGCCGCTTGATTTTTGGAAACCGCCCGCGCTTAGCGGTCTGTTCCTGGGCCGGGGATTATCCTCAAGATTGATATCGCAGACGCCGTTGCTTGGAAAGCCCGCCGCAAGAGTTTCCTGCGCGCGGCTCGCCCTTTTCCGCTTGCATCTCGCCGGTGTGTGGCAGGCAGCTCGCGCTCGCTTGCTTACGTGGCGGCCAGCGCCTGCGCGAGGTCTTCGATCAGGTCCTCCGCGGCCTCGATTCCTGCCGCGAATCTGATCAGCCCGTCGGAAATTCCCAGCCGCCGGCGGTCATCCGGTGCGACACCTGAATGCGAAGTGGTGACCGGCCGCGTGATTAATGATTCCACTCCGCCCAGGCTGGGAGCACAAATCGGTAGCTCCAGCCGCTCCATAAAACGCTGCGCCGGCGCCGCACCGCCCTGTAGCTCGAAGCTCAGCAGACCGCCGAAGCCCTCCAGCAGTTCGTGCGCCAGGGCGTGATCGGGATGGTCCGGCAATCCCGGATACATCACTCGTTCGACCTTGGAATGGGACCGCAAAAATTCCGCGATCCGCTGCCCATTTTCGTTGTGCTGGTGCATCCGCAGCGCGAGCGTCTTGATTCCGCGCTCCAGCAGAAAGCAGGCGTGAGGATCAAGGCATCCGCCCAGATGGATCAGTTTGTGGTTGACGCGCTCAACCAAAGCAGTGGCGCCGATTATTGCGCCCGCCACGATATCGGAATGTCCATTGAGGTACTTGGTGCAGCTATGGAGCGACAAATCATAGCCGAGAGCCAGCGGCCGAAAATTCACCGCGCTGGCCAGCGTATTGTCGATCAGCGAGACGAGGCCGTGTTCGCGCGCAAAGTCCACCACCTTGCGATGGTCGGGGACCTGGAGCAACGGGTTGGACATGGTCTCGACGTAGATCGCCCTGGTATTGGGCTTGAGCTTGCGCCGCCAGTCGGCGGGGTCGCCGGCGTTGATGAAATCAAAGCTGATGCCATAACCCGGCATCTCACCGGTGACAAAGGTATGAGTACCGCCGTACAAACATTCCTGGACCAACAGATGGTCGCCGGCCTTGAGCACCGTCAGCAATGCGGTGGAGATAGCGGCCATCCCGCTGGCGGTGATCAGCGCGGCCTCGCCTCCTTCGATCGCGGCCAGCACCTTGCTCACCGCCACATGGTTGGGCGTGTTGTTCAAGCGGATGTATTTGAGGTCTTCATACTTTCCCTGCCCGGCATACTCAAAAGTCGAGGACTGAAAGATCGGTACGTTAACCGCCCCCGCGAACCTCGGGCGCGCCTCACCGGCATGAATCAGCTTGGTTTCGAGCTTCATGAGAATCTCCCGATGGGCCCAGGGAGATAGGGAATCATACTCGACCGATTATCTCAGAATCTCTCGGGCTACTTACGGGCTCCATCAAACACTCATCATTACCGCTGCGTCTCACCGCATTACAGCTTCGTCTAACCGCAACCCATATGAAAAAGGATTTGTTACGTTCCATCACGTTTGCAAGGCTATTCAAGCGGCCTCTCTTCTCGCGGTCGATTCGGATCGTCATTGCGTCCGGCGTGGCTAATGGTCCCGTACACGAATGACTACGGCAAGGCAGCCGCCCGAGCAGCATTAAAGAGTGCAACCGCCAAACACCAAGGCCTCAACTGCGGAAACCCAGCGGGGCAGCTACCTTGGCGGCTTCGCGGGCCATTACCGGGGCATACTTCTTGTAATTCGCGAAGCGCGGTTCGGTGGTCTGGCCGCGGAAATAGCGGAGGTAGAGCTGCTCGACCACCGTTGCGTACTTCCAGTACGCCAGCGCTAGGTAATAGGGAAACTTGCTGATGTCGCGGCCGGTGCGCGCAGCGTAGCGCTCCGCCATCTGCTCGCGGTGCAGAATCCCCGGCGTCATCGCCGTATGCGGATAGCCTTCGCTCAGGTCCAACAGTTCCTGCCTGTCGTCGGGATCGCGCCAATAGTTGAGCGCCGTCCCCAGGTCGATCATCGGATCGCCCAGCGACGCCATCTCCCAATCCAGTACGGCGACGATGCGCCCCGGAAATGCGGCGTCGAACATCACATTGTGTAAGTAGAAGTCGTTGTGCAGGATAACCGGCGGTTGCGGCGCCGGCTGATGCTCCAAAAACCAGTCGGCCAGAGTTTTCATCAGCGGAACTTCCTGGGTCTTGGCCTTCTCCCATCGGCCCAACCAACCGGTGATCTGGCGCTGCAGGAAGCCTTCGGGCCGACCGAAACCCGCCAGTCCGATGGCGCCGTAGTCCACCGCGTGCAGGTCCGCCAGCGTATCGATAAACGCCTCCGCCATCTGGCGATACGTGGATGGCGCGTGGCCTTGCAGGGCGGGTGCGAAGGGCTGGCGCAGCGTTACGACCACGCCCTTGCGCCGCTCCATGACATAGAACGGCGCGCCGATAACCTCGGCGTCCTCGCAAAACAGCATCGCGCGCGGCGCCGGATAGAAAGCCTGCCACAGCTTGGACAGGATGCGGAATTCGCGGTTCATGTCGTTGGCGGTCGGCGCGACGGGGCCGCGCGGCGGACGCCGCAGCACCCATTCATCGCCGTCCAGACGCATCAGAAAGGTCAGGTTGGAGCTGCCGGTGCGGAACTGCATCAGCTCCATCGGGCCCTCGGCCCCGGGGAGCTTGCCGCGCAGGTACTCGCGCAGGCGCTTCACTTCGAAGCGGTCTTCGTCCCTGATCTCGGTGTATTCGGGCAGCGGCCCGGCTTGTTCCGTCATGGCGCAATACTATCCGCGGCTCGCGATCCTTGCAGTACTATTTCCATTTGCGCAGCTCGCGCCGCGCCAGCGTCATACGATGCACCTCGTCGGGGCCGTCGACGATTCGTAACGCGCGGCTGTCGCGCCAGAAACGCGCGATGGGGGTGTCGTCGGAAACGCCCATCGCGCCATGGATCTGGATCGCGCGGTCGAGCACGTTCATCACCATGTTGGTGGCCATCACCTTGATTTGCGCGATTTCATCGCGCGCGCCGCGTTTGCCCGCCGTGTCGATCTTCCATGCGGCGCGCATCACCAGCAGCCGGGTGGCGTCGATCTCGATTCGCGAGTCGGCGATCCATTGCTGCACGTTGGCCTTGTCAGCCAGGTAGCTGCCGTGGGTCCAGCGCGTGTTGGCCCGCTTGCACATCAGCTCGAAGGCGCGCTCCGCCACGCCGATTGCGCGCATGCAGTGATGGATGCGGCCGGGCCCCAGCCGCGCCTGCGCGATTGCGAAACCGTCGCCCTCCTTGCCCAGCACGTTGGTCACCGGCACACGGCAATCTTTATAAATGATCTCGCAGTGCCCGCCGTTGCCCGTATGTCCCATTACCGGCACTGGCCGCACGATGTTGAAGCCGGCGGTATCGACCGGGACGATGATCTGGCTGGCGCGCCGATGCGGCTCCGCTTCTGGGTCGGTCACCACCATCGCGATCGCGAAGCGCGAATGCAGTGCGCCCGACGTGAACCACTTGTGCCCGTTGATTGTGTAGTAATCGCCCTCACGCACGGCGCGAGTGCGCAGTTGGGTCGGATCGGAGCCGGCGGTTTCCGGCTCGGTCATCGAAAAACAGCTGCGCATTTTGCCTTCAAGGCAGGGCTCCAGCCACTGACGCTTCTGCTCGGGCGTGCCAAATTCGGCCATGATCTCCATGTTGCCGGTGTCGGGCGCCGAGCAATTGAAAATGTGCGGCCCGATCCGGCTCCGGCCCATGATCTCGCACACCGGCGCGTATTCGGCGTTCTTGAGCCCACGGCCATACTTCTCATCGGGCATGAAAAGGTTCCACAGGCCCTCGGCCTTGGTTTTGACTCGCAGGGCGGTGACGATTTCGGGCTCGTGATGTTCATTGCCTGAGGCGCTAACCTGCCGTTCGGCCACCTCCTCGTTGGGATAGACGTGCTCGTCCATGAAGGCGGCGACCCGCCGGCAATACTCCTGAGCCTTGGGCGACAAACTGAAATCCATAGGAAAGCCTTACGATTAGGGTGGTTCCAGTGTTATCCCAGCGCCAGCGAAAAGAGAAGCAGCTTCGGCTGTGGGGCATACTCCCTGCGTGAGCCCATGGATCCGAGCCTGCGTGAGACAATAACTATTCCCCGGTGCCTCGCATGTTCTGTCCTTGATCAAAAGCTCCTCGCCGATACTATTTGTTATCCTCTGCGGTCGTAGCGCGTCGGAAGGAGAGTTGATGAAGCTTCATGAACGACGACATTAAACGTCCATCCGCGCCCGCCGCAGTCGTAATCACGATGCAACCGCGCATTGGCATGGAGCGGGAATTCTCTTCCTGGCACGCGAAAATGTCGACTGCGGCGGCCGGATTTGCCGGTTTCGTCAACGCTGAGGTAAGCGCGGCTGCTGGGGACGGCCGGCCCGCCTGGCGGCTCATCCAACGGTTCCGTGACCTCGATACGCTCCATGCGTGGCGCCAGTCGGATATTCATAATGCGCTGATGCGGGAGGCCGACGCGCTGGTGGATAGCGGAGGCGCGGCGGGTGTGCGAGCCGAGGAAAGGGTGCAAGAAAGCGCAGAGGGCGCTGTAACGGAGGTATTTACCACCCACGTCAGGCCCGACAAGGTCGGAGATTACCAGGAATGGGCGGCCCGGATTCATCAGGCGGAAGCCCAGTTTTCCGGCTATCGAGGCGGCTACCTGCAACCTCCCGCCTGCGCCAGCCAGCCTTATTGGACCACGCTGGTGCGCTTCGCCACGCCGCGCGATCTCGACGCATGGTTGAATTCCAGCCAGCGCCAGGAACTGCTGCGCGAGCACGAAGCGCTGGTGTCGTCATGGCAGAGCCATCATCTGCCGGCCGCCTTCGCGGGGTGGTTTCCGGCGGATCGGGAGACCAGTGCAACGCCACCGGCATGGAAACAGTCGATGATTGTGATGCTGGTGCTCTTTCCGCTCGTGATGCTGGAGTTGCGCCTGCTTCATCCATTGCTGGCGGCGCTCAACCCTGCGCTGTCGCTGTTTATCGAGATTGCGATCAGCATCGCGCTCACCGCGTGGCCCTTGGTGCCCCTGGCCATCCGGGCTTTGAGATGGTGGCTGCTACCCGCAAAGAATGGCGCCGGCTGGATAAATCCCGCCGGTATCGCGTTGCTGATCGCGCTCTATGCCGCAGAGATCGCCGCCTTATGGCATATGCTGGGCTGAACGAGTGATATTGCCCGGCCTGCGCTTTCCGTCCCCTCTCCGTCCGATGCCCTTGTGATGGGGCGTGCGGTTTTCTAGGATGGGTTGAACCCGCCGCCGGCGGGCCATATCTTGGGCTACCGTTTGCTTTAGACCGATTCCTCCTGAGCGGCGTCGCCGCCAGGAATAAACGCAGGAGAAGCGGACTCATGGCAGCAGCGACAACGCAGGATTTCAAGGTCATCGGCACCCGTCCGATTCGCCATGATGGCGTCGACAAGGTTACGGGACGCGCCAAGTATGGGGCGGATTATAGCTTCCCCAACATGCTCCACGGCAAGGTGCTGCGCAGTCCGCACGCCCACGCCAGGATCAAATCAATAAACGTTGAAAAGGCCCTCAAGATGCCGGGAGTCAAGGCGGTCATCACAGGCAAGGAAATGCCCGAGCTGCCCAACAAGACGGAAGCGCTGGGCGAGATTCCGTTCAACCCGATGCATTGCGGACACAATGTATTGGCCCGCGACAAAGTGCTCTACAGCGGTCACGCCGTCGCCGCGGTGGCCGCTACCTCGCCGCATATCGCGGAAGAAGCGCTCAACTTGATCGAGGTGGAGTACGAGGTGCTGCCCCCGGTGCTCACCGTGGAGGCCGCGATGGCTCCGGGCGCCCCGATTCTGCATTCGGACCTGCGAAACTCGGATTCTGGCGACAAGGAGACCAATGTCGCCTCTCACATCCAGTTCCAGCGCGGCAAGATCGAGGACGGCTTCAAAGAGTCCGACATCATTATTGAGCATGAATACCGCACCGAGATGGTGCATCAGGGCTATATCGAGCCCCATAACGCGGTCGGCATCTACAACTCCGACGGCCACGCCACCATCTATTGCTCAACCCAAGCGCCGTTTGAGGTCCGCGGGATGAGCGCGCGTATCGCCGGGATTCCCCTGGGCGACGTGAAGGTCGTCCCGGCGGAAATCGGCGGCGGCTTCGGCGGCAAAACCACCGTCTATCTGGAACCGCTCGCGGTGATGCTCTCCAAGCACACCGGATGCCCGGTGAAAATGGTCATGAGCCGGGCCGAAGTGCTGCGCGCGAGCGGACCCACCTCGGGCTCCACCATCAGGGTTAAACTGGGCGCGAAAAAGGATGGCAAGATTGTAGCCGCGCACGTGTGGTTGGCGTACGAGGCGGGTGGCTTCCCAGGCTCGCCGGTTGCCGCCGGAGCGATGACGGTGCTGGCGCCCTACAATCTCCCCAATTTCCTGATCGACGGTTATGACGTGGTGGTCAACCGGCCCAAGACCGCGGCTTACCGCGCTCCAGGCGCCACCAACGCCGCTTTCGGATGGGAGACCGCGCTGGACGAACTGGCGGAAAAATGTGGCATCGACCCAATCGATCTGCGCATCATGAACGCCTCCAAGGAAGGCACGCCGTCAATGTTCGGCGCGCCCTATCCCCGCATCGGGTTCATTGAGACCTGCGAGGCACTCAAGAACAGTGCGCACTACAAGTCCAAGCTGACCGGCAAAAACCGCGGCCGCGGCGTCGGCTTCGGATTCTGGTTCAATGCCGGAATGCAGTCCTCCGCAGTGGTAAACATCAATATCGATGGCAGCGCCAGCGTCATTACCGGCAATCCGGATATCGGCGGTTCGCGCGCGTCGATGGCGATGATCGCCGCAGAGGTGCTGGGCCTCAGCGCGGAGAACGTGCGGCCCAGTGTGGCCGACACTGACTCCATCGGGCAATGCGACCTGACCGGAGGCAGCCGCGTCACGATGGCGACCGGGCTGGCAGTTTACCAGGCCGCACAGGACGTAGTTCGTCAGTTGAAAGAGCGCGCCGCCAAAATGTGGAAACTGAACGCCGAGGACGTAGGTGACATGGACTACGCCGACGGTAAGGTCACCTTGAAGAGCAACGGCAAGCCGCCGCTGACCTTGCAGGAAATGGCGTCCAAGTTTACTCGCACGGGTGGACCGGTCAGCGGACGCGCCGCCGTTCATGTCGCCGCCGTCGGCCCCGCGTTCGCCGGACTGTTGGTCGATGTCGAAGTCGATCCGGACACCGGCAAAACCCAGATTCTGCGCGCCACCGTGGCCCAGGACGCCGGCAAAGCGATACATCCGAGCTACGTCGAGGGCCAGATGCAGGGCGGCACCTCCCAGGGACTGGGCTGGGCGCTCAACGAAGAGTACGTGTACGACAACAAAGGCAACTTGAGAAACGCGGGCTTTCTGGACTACCGGATGCCGACCTGTCTGGACCTGCCCCTGATTGAAACCTGCGTGGTCGAAGTACCCAACCCGAGCCATCCGCTGGGCGTGCGCGGCGTCGGCGAAGTATCGATCGTGCCGCCACCGGCGGCGGTATCCAACGCGTTGTATCGCGCCACGGGCGTCCGAATGCGTTTCACGCCGATGTCGCCGCCGCGCGTGCTCAAGGCGCTGATGAGCAACGGCAAATAGCCCAAGCATCAATTGTTCGCCCCTGAAACAACGCCCCGCCGCAACTCCCGGCGGGGCGTTTCTGTTTTCCTCGGGTCCTCGACCACAATCGCCTCCAGAATGAGGAGGGTTGGAGTGCCTGATACCCTTCACTCGGGGGCGCTCGCTCTTCAAGACGACAAGCAACTAGGTTACGCTCCCCATTGAACACCGTACCCGGAGGTCCCGGCCAAATGAGTGCAGCCACAACACAGCGGTTCAAGGTGATTGGCACACGTCCCGTACGTCATGACGGGGTCGACAAGGTCACGGGGCGGGCGAAATACGGCGCGGACTACAGCTTTCCGAACATGCTCCATGGCAAGGTGCTGCGCAGTCCCCACGCGCACGCCCGAATAAAATCGATCAATGTCGACAAGGCGCTAGCTCTGCCCGGCGTCAGGGCGATCATCACCGGCGCCGAGTTACCCGAACTGGCCAACCGCAAGGAAGCGATCGGCGAGATAATGTTCAATCCACGCGACACCGGGCATAACGTCCTGGCGCGCGACAGAGTGCTCTATCACGGCCACGCGGTTGCCGCCGTAGCCGCTACGTCGCCGCATATCGCGGAGGAAGCGGCCGGGCTCATCGAAGTGGATTATGAACCGCTGCCGGCGGTGATGACCGTGGAGCAGGCGATGGCGCCGGACGCCCCGATCATCGACCCTGAGCTGCGCACTCCGGAGTCGGGCGACCTGCCGACCAATGTCGCGTCGCACATACAGTTCCAGCGCGGCGACTTGCAGGCCGGTTTCTCAGCCGCCGATTTTATCGTCGAGCGCGAGTTCACCACGGCGATGGTGCATCAGGGATATATCGAGCCGCACAACGCGGTGGCGATCTACAATTCCGACGGCCGCGCGACGGTCTATTGCTCAACCCAGGCTCCGTTCGAACTGCGCGCGATGATTGCGCAGATCGTGGACATGCCGATTGGCCACGTCAAAGTCGTTCCGGCAGAAATCGGCGGCGGCTTCGGCGGCAAGACAATGGTGTACCTCGAACCGCTTGCGGTCGCGCTTTCGCGCAAAACCGGAGCGCCGGTCAAGATGGTAATGAGCCGGGCAGAGGTGATGCGCGCCAGCGGCCCGGCTTCGGGCTCCACGATCCGAATCAAAATGGGCGCCGCCCGCGACGGCACCATCACCGCGGCTGAAGTCACGCTCGCGTACGAAGCGGGTGCCTACGCGGGCTCGCCGGTCGCTGCCGGCGCGATTACCGTAGTCGGTTCGTACAATATCGAGAACTTCCAAATCGACGGCTACGACGTACTGGTAAACCGGCCCAAAACCCGCGGCTACCGGGCGCCCGGCGCCGGCAATGCCGCGCTGGCTTCCGAAACGGTTATCGATGAACTGGCCGAAAAATGTGGGATGGACCCGATCGACTTCAGGCTGAAGAACGCCGCGCACGAGGGCACGACGCAGCCCTCCGGCACCCGCTTCAAGCGTATCGGTTTCGCCGAGGTATGCGAGGCGCTCAAGAACAGCGACCATTACCGCTGTGCTCTGGAAGGAAACAATCGCGGACGCGGGGTGGCGTTCGGCTACTGGATGAATGGCGGGCTGCAGTCCTCTGCCGTGGTGAATATCCACGTAGACGGGACTGCGAGCGTGGTGACTGGATCTCCGGATATCGGCGGCTCGCGCGCTTCAATGGCGATGATCGCGGCCGAGGTGCTGGGCCTGAGGGTCGAGGACGTCCGGCCCGCCGTCGGGGACACTGACTCGATTGGACAGACTGACGTGACAGGCGGCAGCCGCGTCACCCTGGCGACCGGGTTGGCGGTATACGAGGCCGCTAACGACGCGGTGCGCCAGATGAAGGAGCGCGCCGCGCGCCTTTGGAAGATCGCGGCTGAGGATATCGACTACACCGAGGGCAGGATCATCTCGCGCAACAACGGAGTGGCGCCGCTGACGCTGAAAGAACTGGCGCGGCAATTCGTGCGCACCGGCGGCCCGGTAACAGGACGCGCCAGCGTACATGCACAGGGCGTCGGGCCAACGTTCGCCGGGATGCTGGTGGATATCGAGGTCGACCCTGAAACCGGCAAGAGCCAGGTGCTGCGCTGCACCGTCGCGCAGGACGCCGGCCGCGCGATTCATCCCAGCTACGTCGAGGGGCAGATGCAGGGCGGAGCGGCGCAGGGTCTGGGATGGGCGCTGAGCGAGGAATACATCTACGACGCCGCCGGCGTGATGCGTAATCCGGGTTTTCTTGACTACCGGATCCCAACTTGCCTGGACCTGCCGCTTATCGAAACCTGTGTGGTCGAAGTGCCTAATCCGGGTCATCCGCTGGGAATTCGCGGCGTGGGGGAAGTGGCGATCGTGCCGGGCCCCGCCGCAGCCGCCAACGCGCTGTATCGCGCGACGGGTGTCCGGTTGACGGAGCTTCCGATGTCTCCGCCGCGCGTGCTCAAAGCGATTGCGCAACGCGGAGGGAAAAAAGCATCTGAGTCTTAAGAAAAACTCTCTCTGTAACCGAGCGGAGAGGTCGCGGACCGCGCGAAGCTCAAGTGCCTGCCTGACCTGTGCGCGGGCGCAGTTCGAATGCCTGCGCCAGCAGTTCGTAGGATCGCATCCGAGCGCGATGATCGTGCACGATTGTCACGATCATCAGTTCATCGAGGTGCAGAACACTGGCCATGTCTACCAACTGTGAGCGGACCTGCTCTGGATCGCCTGCGATGTACCGGGGCCATTCCGCGTCAGCGGCGGTGCCCGGTTCGCGCGCGGGTCCCAGCTCCGCTATCGCTTCCTCCGGCGTGGGAATCGGGCCGACTTCACCCCGCCTGATTCGATTTCGGAACAGCCGTGCGCTGCCCAACAGTCGGATGGCTTCCGCTTCGGTATCCGCGCAAATCGCGCCGAGTGCCAGGATTGCCTGTGGCGCCGCCAGGTCCTCCGAGGGCTGGAAATACTCACGGTAATACTGAAGGGCCATCCGCGTCGGATTTTGATTGATGAAGTGCGCAAACGCGTACGGCAGACCGAACTGCGCCGCGGCCGAAGCGCTCCACATGCTGGAGCCGAGCAGCCACACTTCGGGTGCGCCGGGCAGGTCGGGCGAAACCCGGATCTTGCTGAAAGGATGTTTAGCCGGGAAGCTGCGATGCAGAAACGCGCGTAGCTCCGCCAATTGCTGGGGAAAGTCGTCCACGTCGGGCTGATTGCGATCGCGTCGCAGCGCGTATGTCTCCAGTGGTGTGCCGCCCGGCGCCCGGCCGATACCAAGGTCGATGCGCTGCGGATAGAGCGCATGGAGCACGCGGAAGCTTTCCGCGACCTTGAGCGAGCTGTAATGCGGCAGCATCACGCCGCCTGAGCCGATGCGGATGCCCGAGGTCTCCGCGCCGATCCGTGCGATCATTATCTCGGGTGCGGGGCTGGCCAGCGCGTCGATCGCGTGATGCTCCGCTATCCAGTAGCGCTCATAGCCGAGCCGGTCCGCCAGGCGAGCCAGCTCGATCGTGTTTTGCAGCGCGTCGGCCGGCGTGAAACCGGCTGGAACGGGGGACTGATCGATAACTGATAGCTTCACGTCAAACCCATGATCACACTTTGTTTCAGGTACCCGAACAACGTGCGGCGCCCGGCGCTTTGGCCACGTCGTGCAGCACCGCCAGCGTGGGGCCGTTCCAATGGCCCTGGCCGCGGAGCTGGGTATCGTCGCACAGATAACCGGGCGCCATCGCGACCGCCTCGCGGTAGTGATCCAGCGCCTGACGCTTCAGACCCATTTTCCAAAAGGCGATACTCATTCCGGCTAGCGCGTCGGCATTTTTTGGGTCAATCCGGTTGGCCTCCTGCCACTGCGCCATTGCCCCGCTCAGATCGTTCTGTTCGAAAAGCAGATTGCCTAGCGCGTTATGAATCACCAGGTCGTCGGGGCGCAACTGGCTTGCGATCCTCAGCTCCTTGATCGCCTCGGCCGTGTTGCCGGTATCGTTGAGAGCGTCGGCCAGGTTGCGATGCGCGGCGAAGTCCTGCGGATCGAGCGCCAGGGCGCGGCGATACTGGTAGATTGCGTCACGGTCGTCGCCGCGCCGATGCAGCGCGACACCGAAATCGTTATGCACGCCCGGGTCGGTGGGATCGAGCTTTACCGTGTACTCATATTGATCGATCGCGCCATCGATATCGCCACTCTGGGCCAAGGCGCGGGCAAGCAGCCGATGAGTCACCTTGTTGTTTGGTTCGGCTTGCAGCGCTGCCTTGTACTGCTCAATGGCTCCGTGGGAGTCGCCGCTCTTTTCCAGCAGTACGCCCAGATTATTGCGCGCTCTCACGTCGCGCGGATTCTCCGCCACTGCCATCCGGAACTGTTGCATCGCGCCGTCGACGTTGCCTTGGCGGAAGAGCAGCACGCCCTGGTTATAATGCGATTGACCCGCCATACCGGGCGGCGGCACCGGAGCCGGATTGGGCGGTGCCCCAACTTCGCCGGGAACCTGGGGCCGTGTCTCGCCCGGAACCTGCGAGGGCGGAGTCGGTGGTAAATTCGGATATACAGCGCCGGGAATTTGCGCCGGCACCTGTCCGGGATGCTCAGGGGTCACGCCCGGGTAGTAGCTCGGACCCGTCGGGTATTGAGGCGCGGCCGGACCCTCGGGAGGCGGAGGCAGGACCGTGATTACTTGCTTGGGATATTTGGGCTGACTCGAGCATCCCGCGCCCAGCATCAGCAGTATCGCAGCGACGGACGCCAGCCGCAGGCATCCACGAAGGTTGCCGGCGGCAGGCATCGTGAAGGTAGTCCTAATCCTCATCTTCGAGTCTGTAGCCGTGGTTTCTGAGTTCCCTGCGAATCAGATCGATGTGATCGGCGCCGCGCGTTTCCAGCTCAAGTTCCACCAGCGCCGCGCCCAGTGAGACGTCGCGCTGCGTACGGTCATGATCGATCGCGTGTACGTTGGCGCCCAGGCCGCCGATCAAGGCCAGCAGCCGGCTTAGCTCGACTGGCCGGTCCGGTAGCGTCACATGGAAGCGGTATAGCCTGCCCGCCTTGACCAGGCCGTGTCCGATAATGCGGTCGAGCAGGTTGATGTCGATATTCCCGCCGCTTATGACCAGCACCACCCGCTTGCCCGCAAGCTGTGCCTTTAGCTTCAGTGCCCCGGCCAGGGCGGCGGCGCCCGCACCCTCGGCCAGCAGCTTCATTCTTTCGAGCAGCACCAGGACCGCCTGGCCGATCTCGAAATCGTCGACGGTGGCCACGTCGTGCACGCGTCCGCGGATGAGTTCGAAGGGCAGAACGCCAAGCTTGCTGGTGGCAAGACCGTCGGCGATCGTTTCAACCGGACAATCGATCGCGCTGGCCTCACCGCGACGCAGGCTTGCGCTGAGCTGAGGTGAGCCGGCCGCCTCGGCCCCGATGACGATGGTGTGCGGCGAGCGCGCCGCCAGTGCGACCGCGACTCCCGCAATCAGACCGCCGCCGCCGACCGGCACGACCACGGCGTCGGCGCCTTCCTCGGCGATTTCGAGGCCGACGGTTCCCTGCCCGGCAATCACCCACGCATCGTCATAGGCGTCAATAAAGGTGGCGCCGCTTTGTTTGCACAGCAGATCTGCCGCGTGCCGCGCCTCCTGGTAATTGACGCCGCGCAGCACCACTGTCTGACCATAGCTGCGGGTGGCTTCGACCTTCGCGATCGACGCCGTCTCCGGCATCACGATCGTCGCCTTGACACCGGCGGCCGTGGCGGCATGGGCGAGGGCCTGCCCATGGTTTCCGGCCGAAGCTGCCACCACGCCATCGCGAGCCTGCTCCGGCGTCAGCGCCATTACGCGGTTGTATGCGCCGCGTATTTTGAATGAGCCGGTCTTCTGCAGATTTTCGGGTTTGATCAGCACCTCGGCGTCGAGCATCCGCGACAGCGTTGCGCTGTGCTGCAGCGGAGTAGGCTTGAGGACCGCGGCCAGGCGCCCGCGCGCCGTTTCTATATCACTGATCCTGACCGTCATCGTCCCCTACAGGATAGCGCAGATGAACCCGCGTGTGCTGACGGCCTGGTGGGGCGGGGGCCGGCGCTCCTTAATGTTGCGCCGGGCGGAACTGATGCGGCTGGGAGGGACCGAACCAGTCACCTTCGAACTCGTAGCGCGTGCAGTCGCCGCGCCGGTAATCCAGGTCCAGCAGCAGATAGCGGATGCCGCGGCTCTTCACCTGGTTGATTATAGCGCGCAGGCTCGACTCGTCGCCCGCTTCGACCGCGGCGATTTCGCATCCGTCGCTGCTGCTGTCGCGGCTAAAGCGCGCAGCCCCCGCCTCGCTGCTGAAGGCTACAACCGCCGCCCATGGCGCGACATGTTCGCGGAAGGCGAGCAGCGCGCCGTTGCGGTCGAGCAGGAAGTAAAGGTCGCCGCCTCCGGGGAATTCCTTCACGTGGTTTCGACCTTCAGGGTGCCGGAGCGAATTGCCGCCGCGCGCTCCTTCACCAGTGCCGGATAGGTGTAATAGTGGTCAGCGCTAAGCCGCAGAAACGACTGCAAATCGACTCCCTCCAAATCAAGTCTGGCGACGGCGGCTTGCGCCGTCGCGCGGTCCTTGGCTTTGACGATGGCGTCGTAAAGTTCGCGTCCCTGTTCGGACTGAAAGTCCTCGCGCGCAGGCAGGTCGGTGGCAACCATCCTGCCGCCGTGAAGGTTTTCCAGGATATAGCGCAGCGCCTTAAGCTCATGGCGCAGCATGTCAACTTCTTTCAGTGGGCGTTCCATTCCTTGTGAGCTTATCCTTGCGGTACGCGCCTCTCAACGGGGTAGTTGATCGGCGCCGCTCAGTGAAGGCAGAAAAAATCGCCGGCACGGAGGCCGAAGCTACCGCATCAGGCGAATTAGCTTTTCGGTAGAGCAGGCTCTGTGACGGCGATTTTTTCTTGGTGCTGTTACCTGATTGCGAGCGCGCGAGTCCGCTCCGTATGGCGCGGCATTCCCATCTGCTCATAGGTATTTAGCGCGGCGTCCAGCAATTGGCCTACGCGCTCTAAATCGCCGCGCCGGCCCCGATCTATCAGCATCATGGCCTGGAAACGTTGGATCTCCGCCACTTCCAGACGATGCGGAAACTCCTGCGCCTGGCGCAAGGCCGCAGCGAAGTGTTCCTGCGCGACGCTCCATTTGCGCGCTGCCGCGGCCGCAACTCCCGCGATAGTCTGGGGAAAGCGCGCAACCCAGCCCATGCACACCACGCCAGTACCGATCAGTTCTTGAAATAGCGGATAATACTCGCCCGCGGCACGGCGCTCGCCCAAAACGTACAGCCCTTCAACGACCGACAGCAACATCGCCCACGACCCGATAGTGTTTGCGCCGCCGGAATGAGGCAGCTTCGATCGCGATTGCTCGAGCAGCGCCATCGCGCCGGACCGATCGCCAGCGTAGGCCATTTGCCGGAACTTCGCTCCGTCGCCGAACCCCAGCATTACCGGGAACGGTGCGAGTTCCATCGCCTGACCTGCGTAATCTAGCGCCGCGGCTTGATTGCCCCGCAGGAACTCGATCACGCTGAACTGTGCCAGGGTCGGAGTGAGTAGCAGCGGAATCTTTGCCGTGCGATTGAACTCCAGTTCCTCCGCCAGGCGCTTGGTCAGCCGGGCGAAGTCGGCATCCTTGCCG
>DATFSZ010000004.1:0-65233 GCA_035262365.1 Binataceae bacterium (SeqCode) | reverse complement strand
TGTTTCGATTATGAAAAGCAAATTGCTCCGTCTTCTCGACGAAAAACCGAGTTTGGGTCAGAGCACCGGGCCGGAAATTGGACGCACCCCCGGCCACGACGGACAGCTACTGGACGCTTATTCCTCCGCCGTAGCGGGCGCTGCGGAAAAAATCAGCCCCGCAGTGGTCAATATCCGCGTTTACCATGAGCGGCAACCTGATCAGCAGCGTCCGGCGGGCGGTGGTTCCGGGTTCCTGTTTACTCCCGACGGATTCATCCTGACCAACAGCCATGTCGTGCACGGCGCCTCGAAAGCCGTCGTTACTCTGCTCGACGGGCGCCACTTTGAGGCCGACCTGATCGGATCCGACCCCGATACGGATCTGACAGTAATCCGCATCGGGGCCGGGGGCCTGACAGCTGCGCCGCTGGGTGATTCGCGGGCGGTGCGGGTCGGTCAAATTGCGATTGCGATCGGCAGCCCGTTCGGGTTCGACTACACGGTCACGGCCGGCGTGGTCAGCGCCTTGGGACGTTCGCTGAGGTCGGTTTCAGGTCGCCTGATTGACGACGTGATCCAGACCGACGCGGCGCTCAATCCGGGCAACTCCGGCGGACCGCTGGTTAACAGCCGGGGCGAGGTGATCGGGGTCAACACTGCGACTATCCTGCCCGCGCAGGGGCTGTGCTTTGCGATTGCCGCCAACACGGCGCGCTATATCGCGGGCCGGCTGCTGCGCGACGGCAAGATAAGCCGCGGCTATATCGGCCTTGCCGGACAGAATATCGCGCTGCCGCGCCGCCTGGTGCGCTTTCACCAGTTGAAGCCCGAGGGCGCTCTGCTGGTGGCATCGGTGGAGGCGGGCGGTCCGGCTGAGAAGGCCGGCTTGCGCGAGCAGGATCTCATCGTGGGCTGGGATGAACGCCCGATCGCCGGAATCGAGGATTTGCAACGGGTGCTGTCGGAGACAGAGCCGGGTTCGAAAGCGGCTGTGACGCTGATCAGGGGAACGGAGAAGATCACCCTGGAGGTTGTGCCCTCGGACCGGCCGGTCCGGCAATAATGTTCTGTCGTGCATTGGATAGCTTCCTTCCGGCAGAGGCTATCCAGACGGCAGGGTTGGAGGATAGTGGCCACGGGCTGGAAGCTTGCGGCTTCCAGCCCGTGGTTTGTGTCGAGTGATTAGTGGACCAGGCGGTTGCGCAGCAGCCGTCCGGGAATGTTGCCGGTGTGCTCGTTGTTGCGCAGCAGAACCTGTCCGTTGACGACGGTGGCGAGCATCCCCGAGGATTTTTGCTTGAGCCGCCGCGCGCCGGCCGGCAGATCGTAAGTTACCACCGGCATTTGCGGCTTTACGGTCTGCGGGTCGAAGACGATCACATCAGCGAACATTCCCTCGCGCACCAGGCCGCGTCCGGTAAAGCCCCAGTGCGAGGCGGGCACGAAGGTCAGCATCCTGATCGCCTGCTCCAGGGTCAGCGCCTGGCGCTCGCGCACCCAATAGGCCAGCAGGTGGGTCTGCAGCGAGGAGTCCATGATCTGCGACACGTGCGCGCCGGAATCCGAGAAGGTTACCACGGATCGCGGATGGCGCATGATCTCCAGCACCGCTTCCTGGTCCTCATTGGTCAGCGGCTGCAGGAAGAACTGCTTGAGATGTTTTTCCAGCGCCAGGTCGATAATCGTCTCGACCGGGTCCTTGCCCTGCTCGGCCGCGATTTGCGCGATCGAGCGGTAGGGCGGCATGGTGCGGTCCATCAGGAACAGCCAATCGAATTCCGCCCGGCGGGGTTCGGCGCCCACTGCGCGCGGGCCTTCCGGATCCTGGTAGGCGGCTTGCACCAGCTTGCGGCGCATCTCGGAGTCGCGCAGACCCGCTTCCTGCTGCTCCAGCGGCAGCTTGCGGAACTCGCGCCAGACCGGGTTGCGGTCGAACAGCGTGGTGGTTTCAAACGACTGTACGTTGGCGATCCAGCGGCTGTGAACCTGGACCGACATCCGCCCGCCCTCAAGCGCGGCCTCGTCGGTGATGTCGAAATAAGGACGCCACATGTCCGGGGCTTTGCGGCTGGCGCCGCTGCCGTAGCTGACGTGCACGCCGGTATCGACCGCCAGCGCCTTGAGCCGATGCAGGTATTCACGAATCCGCTGCGGGTCGCGTCCGGTGTCCTCGCCCGCGATTTCAAAGGTGCCGGCGTTAAGGTCACCCATCACGCCTACCAGCTCCCGCACCTCGTTCCAGTTGGCCAGACGGCTGGCGACCGGACCGCCGTCCGGGGTCTGATGGTTAACCGTGCGCGAGGTGGTAAATCCTGCCGCTCCGGCGATCATTGCGGAGCGCAGCTCGCGCTTCATCGCATCCAGATCCGCGGGCGTAGCCTCGTCCGTGAAGGCCCGCTCGCGCATCACGTAGGTGCGCAGGGCGGAGTGGCCCACGTAGGGCGCATAGTTGATTCCCTTGGGCGTGCGTTCGACCGCGTCCAGGTATTGTGGAAAGGTCTCCCACGACCATTTGATCCCGGCGTTCATCGCCTCGGGCGAGATGTCCTCGGCGCGCTCCAGGTTGCGGATCACCATCAGCTTGTCTTTTTCCGCGCACGGCGCCAGCGAAAAGCCGCAGTTGCCCATCGCGACGGTGGTGATTCCATGCCAGCACGAGCAACTGCCGATGGGATCCCAGAATACCTGGGCGTCCATATGGGTATGGACGTCGATAAAGCCGGGCGAGACTACGTGACCTTCGGCGTCCACTACTTCACGAGCCTGATCGCGAATTTTTCCAATCGTCGCGATCTTGTCGCCGACGATTCCGACGTCGGCGCGATAACGCGGCATCCCGGAGCCGTCAACGATGGTGCCATTGCGGATGATGACGTCGTATTGCATGGCTTCTCCTTGTCTCAGTTTTAAGGACCAGGTGTTTGGATCATTACTTAGCGCTTTTTGCTCCGCATGTCGCTACCTTAGGGGTGGGGAATTTGGATTGAGGAACAAAAACCGGGCGCGGGTACGGCGCCGGGGGCAGGATAGGAATAAGCTGAATCCGTGGAAGCCGAACTGCTCGAATGGTGTAAAAAGCTGATTGCATTTCCGAGCGTGACCGCCGACGGCACGCGGGGGATCGCCGAGTTTTGCGCCGCTCAGATGCTGGCGCCGCGCGGCATGGCCGCCCGCATTATTCCGTCTGATGTCCATGGCGACGGCAACGTCAACCTGATCTCGGTGGTGAATGGACGGGATCCGGGTGCGATTCCCTTCGTGTTCAACACCCATCTGGACACGGTGCCGCCGGGCGACCCGGCGCTGTGGACGGCATGCGAAGGCAAGCCGTTGGAGCCGCGCGTCCAGGGCGATCGTATCTATGGTTTGGGTTCGGCGGACACCAAGCTGGATTTCGCCGCCAAGGTAGCGGCTTTGGGCCGCGGCCGTCCCAAGCGCACAGTGTACCTTATCGGGAGCTTCGGCGAGGAACGCGGGCTGCTGGGGGCCAAGGAGATGGCGCGGCGTGGCCTGTTGCCCGACCGCGCGCTGGCTTACGTCGGGGAGCCTTCCGGGTTGAGCGTGGTGACTGCGCACAAGGGATTGATCGTCTTTGAGCTGACGATCGCGTTTGAACCGGCCCGAGGCAGCCGCGGCGGGCTCAGCCGGGCAGTTTTTGTCGGCCGCAGCGCCCATTCCAGCACGCCGCACCTGGGGCACAACGCGATTAAGACCGCGCTGGCGGCGCTGGGCGCAGATAGCGATCTGGAAGTCAGGGCGCTCAGCGGCGGGGACGCGGTCAACAAGGTAGCGGCGCATTGCGAAGTGCTGGTTTCGGCGGGCGGACGGCCGTTGGCCAACGCGCAGGTTGAAGAGCATCGCGGTGCGGCTCCCGAACATCGCGTGCCCCGCGACGCCTTGGGCGCCCTGGGTGATTTTATCGCTGCCTTGGAACGCTTCGCGCAAGATTCGGGACCGCCCGAGGAGGACTACGCGTCGCCCACGCTTACCTGCAATCCCGGTCTGGTGCGCTCCTCGGAACCAGCGCTGACCCTGGAGTTCGAACTGCGACCGCCGCCTTCTCTCTCCCTGGACTTTGTGCGTGTGGGCGTGGCAGCGCTCGTCGATCGAATTCAAAGGGAGTTTCCCGCGCTAAAGTTCAATCTGTGCGAGGTCCGAGCCAGCCCGGGTTACCGCGCTTCACTCGACAGCGAAGTGGTCACTACCGCGATGGAAGCGCAAGCGCGGGCAGGCGTACGGGTCGCGCACAGCGTCAAGACGGGATGCACGGAGGCGGGAGTGTACGCAGCGGCCGGCCTGCTTCCGGTGGTCTTCGGACCGGGGCTGTCGGCGGGAAATATCCACGCGCCCAACGAGTACAACCTGCTGAGCGAGGTGGAAGCGGCGGCCCGGTTTTACTCCGAGTTGCTGGATTTGTGATCAGCGCGAGTACCAGGAAGAGCAAACAGAAATGAGAAGAGAGCGTTGAGCCCAGAACCAATCGGGATCTAACTCCGCAGCTTCACTCTCGTTCTCGCTTCTCTTCCTTCGTCCGCTTATCTCAAGGCAGAGGAATCGCATCCACCGTCGATCCCTCCTTTAGCCGCAACGCCTCCATCGCGTCGCTCGGCACCACGATGCGGTCTCCATCCGGGGGCGCCGTGGTGACCTGGACCGCGCGAAAGCCGGTGCCGGTATCCTCGCGCGACACCAGGTAGGAACGCTCAGCGTGATCGGCCGGGGTCGAAATTGTGCCCGGCACGACGCGGTAGGTGTGCAGTGCCTTCACCGGTTCCAGGTCGGCGATCAGCGCGCCGTAGTACGGTCCGGCGTCGAAGGGATCGATCTGATCCAGGAAGCGCAGACCGGCCTGTTCGAGCAGCCGTACGGCGCCGCGCGATTGTTCGCCGACCGCACCCAGAAAGCCGCGCACCTCGGCGGGTAGGAGAAAGGTATAAAGCGGAGCGTCGGGAAACAGGGCGCGAATGAACTCCTTATCGTGAGTGGAAAGGCGGTCGGCGTCGCGAAAACTCAGCCCGGTCATGCGGCGGCCGTAATGGTCCCAGAAGAGATTGCCGTGATCGAGGGTCAGCGGCGGCATTATCTCGGCGATGACACGGCTTTCGAACCGCGCGCGATGCCGGGCGATATAGAGAAAGCGGACCCAGGACAGTTGCTTTCCCACCTTCTCCGGCAGCCGGCGCAGCTCCGGGTCCACGATCAGCCCGCCGACCTCGGTCGGCCCGTCCATAGAATGGCGCAGGCGTAAAAAGCTGTGCCGGAACATCTTGCGCAGGGTGTGCGAATAGCGCTCGTCGCTATCAATTTGTAGATAGTAGTGGGGCGAGGCGGGAGTGCCGTGTTTGGCGATGATCATCGAGGCTCCCGCCACGCGGCCGGTGTTGAGGTCCTCCGCGCAAAACACATAGGCGGCCCGCGCCCGGTCGCGGATTCGGCCCCGGAAAGCGCGCGCCGAGCGCCTTAGCGTGTCGTCCATTTCCCGCCCGGTGGTAGGCATGTTGACGGAGTCCAGCAGGCGGGCCAACTCCAGGAGGCGGCGCCTGTCGCGGGAATGGGCTTCGCGCAGCAGGAACATCGGCGTCAGTGAGACTAACACGTTCCGGCCAGGGTAAGAATTCGACCGCAGAGGTAACCTCAAGTTTCCGTTGCTTCGAAAAAGAGGGTTGTATATTGTTGGGATTGGACCGGGTGGCCGGCGCGAAGGAGGACGCGGGCGATGGAGTTGCCGAAGTGCCAGAAGTGCAACAACGGGGCACTCATACCACTTTCGGATTATGGGCAGGAAGGCGCTTCGGTTATTTTCAAGGCATGGGTCTGCACCAATCCTGAATGTGGCTTTAGCTTGCGGGTTGACAAGGGCGAAGTGACCTACGGCAAGCGGATCGAAACCAAGCACTGATTCCATCCGTAGCTTAACCGGCTTCGGATGGAGAGCGGCTTCGAAATGAAGCTGCTCTTTTTTTCTCAGTGAACCCCTTTCTTGACTTACCGCGAGCTTCAACATGAAGCAGAGGGCCGATAACGCATCGGGCTGACCGACGCGCACGAGGTTGCGCTCAGCAAGCATAAACTTGTAGTAGGATTGCGAGCGTTGTCCCGGATGCCCTTTGTGCAGGCCGCCACCGGGCCCGGTTCCGCAATGTCGAGGCCGCCTGCCGAGCGGCAAAAGCCCTGCGAAAGGGTTGGGCCGCCTGCCCATCCAAACGCGCCGAAAAGCGACTCGGGCGGCACTTGACGTAAATTCCAAATTTAGGTACACGGCGTTGTCGAATGCGCGTAGGCGGGTTCGCCATGCGGCGCTTGGGGATTGTTCGGCCTCGGGCCGCGTGATTCCGGGCGGGCTCGAAAAGTGTTTTTGCAGCGCTGAGAGGAAAGTAATGAATCGAGTTCCGGCCGGCGTTGTTCGGCTCGGGTTGGAGAAGCGAGGTTCAGTGAAAGCAGCCAAGAGTTTGTGTTTGGGCTTAGCCGCGATGCTGATCATGGGAGTGATGCTCAGCGCCTGTTCGCACGAGGCCGCCAAGGGTATTCCGGAGAAGTCCGAGAGCACGGGGCCGCGGCCGTGGGAGCCGCTTTACGGAGTTGCCATCCATTCGGGAACCTGGTTTATCGTGGGGGCCAGGGGCGTCCTGCTGACCACCGCGGATCAGGGCAAGACTTGGCATCGCCGTTCGCTGATCAACCGTGATTTCTATTGCATCCGCTTCAGTCCCGGAAAGCGCGCCTGGATTACCGGAGAGGACGGTTTGATCTTTGTCTCCGATGATGAAGGCAAGACGTGGACGCAACAGAAGTCGGGTACCGAAGACCGATTGCTGAAAATTGGTATCGCGGACGACCAGAAGGCGGCCATCGCCGCCAGTGACGGCACCACGATCTACACCGCCGACGGCGGGACGACCTGGACCTCGTCCAAATTTAAGGACATCACCTTTTTCGATATCGCGATGAATCCCAACGGTGAAGGCTGGGCGGTCGGCGAGTTCGAAACAATTCTGCATACCACGGACGCGGGCAAGACCTGGCAGGTCCAGCGAGGCGGGATTACGCGTGACTTCCGGGTGGGGCCTTACTTCGCGGTGGATTTCGAACAAAACAGCCAGGACGGTTGGGTGGTTGGTCTGCAAGGCACCGTGCAATCGACCGCGGACGGCGGCAAGACCTGGAAGGATACCAAGCTACCCATCAATCGGGCGATGTATGTGGCGGTGGGAGCGAACAAGGGGCTGTGGATGGCCGGCGCGGATGGCACCTTTATCAGTGCCAAGTTGGATCAGCAGCAACTGGAAGGCTGGCGGGTCACAAATCCGACTTTTAACGACATTGCCGACCTGGCAATCGTCGGCGACCAACAGGTTGCGGTGGGACTGAACGGGACCGTCATTGCTTCGCAGGATAACGGCAATCACTGGGAAACGATTAGAGATACCAAGTGAGCACTGTTCAGGCTGGGCGAGCCGGCCGGTTTTGGGACGCGGGGTGGCGGTCAGCTGGTGGGCAATGCTGAAGGCGTTTGCGGCAGTAGTCCGGGAGAGTTTCCCGGCAGGCAGTCGGGCGAGCAGGGAGTTTCCAGTGGCGACGGCGCCATTGGATTCCTGGATTCTGTGGGCAGAAAAGCAGAGTTAGCTGGCGCGAGGCTTGATAAACCTTATTTTTCGAGGGCCTGTTTGGCTTGCAATGTGTTTCCAATTGCGATAGTGCCTTTCGCGTTGGCTGGATGAGGATGAAAACAGTTCGAGCGGAGCTGTTAAATCCACAAGACGCGGCCGTGCTTGCGGTCGCGAAACGAGGTGCGGGGTTGACGGTTCTTGGAGCATCAGCGGCGCTGGTCCAGGGCGACGCCCAAAGCGAATCATCAGCTAAGGTTCGTGTTTTGAAGGCGAAGCGTCCGCCGGCGTTCGTCGCCGCGCGGTTCCATTCGTCCTGGCGCGAAGAGGAGCGCGTTCTCAGGTACGAGGGGCCACTTTCGTGGGCACGTAGTTCGGCCTGCGTTCATAGGATGGCGTTTTTCCGGGCTAGACACCCGGCGCACAAGAGGAGAGGCAGTCCCTCCCGCTTACGGGAGGATTGCTGGAACCGAGGGTAAATCGGTCAAAGAGCGGGGTAAAGCAGGGGTAAAACAATGAGAAGAACAAGTGGGTCACGGTGTACGTGGCGGATGCCGCTCGCCATCTCGGCGATGTTGGCTGTGGCGGCGGTCTTGATCGGTATGTCCGCTGGAATTTGCAGGGCTCAGGGGACGACCACAACAACTACGACCACGACAACCACCTCCAACGAGCCGGGGTTCATCAAGAACCTCCACATCACGGGGTATTTTCAGAACACCTCGGCGACCTGGGTGAATTCCGGAGCGATGGAGTACAACCTGGACCGGTGGGGCAAGCTCAACCGCAATTCGCTTGCGGCCGAGCGCCAACTGCTGCAAATCGACGTCAATGACGACTTCACGGAAAACGACAGCATGTTCATGCGCTCCTGGTTCGTGTACGAACCGAACTACCCGTGGGAGACCGGCTGTCTCAACAACAGTGTAACTGGCGCTCCGACTTTCGCGGTCAGAATGCATTGCACCGCCGACTTCTACAACCAGTACGGAATCCGCGAGTTGTGGTTCAAGCATCGCTGGGGTCCGCTGCAGTTCTTCCTCGGCAGACAGATCGTGACCTGGGGTGAATCGCTCTCCTTCCGCGTTGGCGATCAGATCAACCCGACGGACACTAGTTACGCCTTCGGCTTCGCCAACCTGGAGCAATCGCGCAACCCGTTGTGGATGGTCCATCCGATCCTGAATCTGCCCAGCGCGGGCCCGTTCAGCTCCAATTTCGCGGAATTGGTGTATATCCCGGGTTTCGACTTCCTGTATACCCAGGTTGACCAACCGGGCGATGCCTTCGACGGCTTGAACAACATCGCGGGCCGGATCAACATCAGCGGTGAGGATCCGGGCGGCCGCTTCGGCGCGCGGCTGGACAACCGTGCTATCTTAGCGGGCAAGACTACGGCTGAAACCGCGCCCCCATTTGCGATGCTTCAGACAGGGGCACCTGGGTGCGCAATTGCCGCCTGCTTCTACCTCACTGCGGGAAGCAACGTCTCACAGGTGATTCCGAACGCTACTTGGAATAATTCCCAGATCGGCTTCCGTCTACACACTTTGGTTGAGAACGCAGAGGTAACGGCGTTCTACCTTTGGAGTCACGATTACAGCCCGGTCGCCAGGATTGAGAACCGGGATGTGCTAGCGGTCATACCGGGTCTGACGCTGCGGCGCGTGTCGCTGTTCTACCCGCAGTATAACGCGCTCGGCGTTACCGTAAACCGGCCTCTGTACCTGCCGGGAGCCCTGGCCCAGTTGCCGTTCGTTATCCGGGCCGAGACGCTGTACAAGAACCATGACGGGTTTAATACATTGGCCATTCCGGGAACGCCTTTTACGAACTTCCGAGGAGTTGGGGTGCGCAACTTTTCACCCAATGGCACGACGTGGTCCGACACCGTGCAGTGGCTGTTCGCGCTGGACCTTGATTCAGCCTACACGCCTTGGCTGACCACCACCGGCAACCTGTCGGCGAACTATGAACTCACCGATACCACAATCCTTAGCTATAGCAAAAACATGCAGGGTGCGGCGGGCTTCTTCGAGCGCAAATATCACAACGATGTGCAAATGCTGGTCAGTGTCAGCACCAGTTGGTGGTGGGGCGCGATCTCTCCGGCCTGGGCCACGATTTATGCACCCGAGGGCGAGACCTTCCTGTCCTTCCCCAACATCCAGTTGACTCCGCCGTGGACCAACAAGTACTTCATGAAGCTTGAGTGGGTCGATGTGCAGGGCACGAACAAGTTCGGGCTTGACGGAGGTGTGTTCAAGGGCAAAGATCTGATCTTCGCTCAGTTCCAATACAACTTCTCGTTGATGTAATGACATGAGTTAGCTTCGCCCAGAACGGCCGGACGGCGTCACCGTCCGGCCGTTCTGCTTTTCTGCGCCGGGCCACTGACCACTCGGTTAACCAAACGGTTTAAGCGGCTTGCCAAACATTGACGATTAAGTCATGCTTGTGCGATGCCGCACAGCCGCCGGCTTGGGGATGCGGGGGGATCTGGAGGGGACTGACCGGCAGCCCAGGCAAGGGGTGCCAAGGATGGAACAGGCTGCCGCTCAAACGACTTTCGATCGTTTCGATCCCACCTTTCTCAACGATCCATATCCTTTCTACAAAATGTTATATGACCAGCCGCCGATGGTGCTGCAGCTCGAGCTGTCAACCGCGCTGCTGGCCCGCTACGCGGATGTAGTCGCGGCGCTGCGCGATCCGCACACTTTCTCCAGTGCGCCGATTCGACAAATCTCCCAGGCTCATATCTTCGGCGGCGTTCCCACCCTTATTTTGACCGACCCGCCTGTGCATACGCGCCTGCGCCGCCTGGTCAATCAGGCCTTCGCCCCGCGCCGAATACGCGATATGGAAGCGCGGATTCGCCAGCTAACCAATAACCTGCTGTGCAAAGTCGAGCGGGCGGGCACTTTCGAGGCGATGAAGGACCTGGCCGAACCGCTGCCGACGATGGTCATCGCGGAGGTTCTGGGCATTCCATCGGACGACTACCAAATGTTCAAGGAATGGTCCGACGCGCTGCTTGAGGTCAGCAACGTGCCGCCCGGCGCGGCGCCGCCGCGAGGATTTGAAGAAGCCTTGGCGGCGGAACGCACCTACTTCAAGCAGCGTTATGATGAGCTGCGCCGCAATCCGGGCAGCGATCTGATGAGCATGCTGATCCAGGCCCAGGAAAAGGACGCGCTTACATTCGACGAGGTGGCGGGATTCTTCAATCTGCTCCTCCTGGCCGGCAATGAGACCACGACCAATCTGATTGGCAATGGGCTTTATGCCCTGATGCGTCATCCTGAACAGTTCGAGTTGCTGCGCCGCAATCCAGCCCTGATGCCGGGCGCGATCGAAGAAATGCTGCGCTGGGACTGCCCGGTGCAGGCGACCGGACGCAACATCATTCGCGATTGTGAGTTCGCGGGACAACGTATGCGCGAGGGAACGGTCGTGGTGGTGCTTAATGGCGCGGCCAATCGCGATCCCGCGCAGTTTCCCGACTCCGATCGATTTGACGTAACACGCGACCCGAACGACCATGTGGCGTTCGGTGAAGGGATCCATTTCTGCCTGGGAGCCGCATTGGCGCGCCTTGAGGGATCGATCGCGATCTCCGCCGTGCTGGACCGCTTTCCGCGTCTGCGGCTGGCGCAGGGGCTTGAGCCTGCCCACAAGAAATCGTTCCACGTGCGAGGGTTGGTCAATCTGCCGTTGAGTATCGACTAGGTTTGAACTCAGGAACAGAACCGGAGACGATTGCCGATGTTGCGAGCTCCCGGCGCTCCCCTGATTACGTAACGCAGCATTCCGTGCCGGTGCGTTTTGGCCTCTATGTCCGATTACCTGAAACCCGTGGTCCTGTTGCTTTATCCTGAATTGCAGGATCAGGCCGCGGTAGCGCTTGGACGTGCCTTCATCAATGACCCTACTTTCCGTGCGATAGTGCCGCGGCCGATGGATGAAGCCGCGCGCGCCGCGGCGCTGAGCGAGTTGTTTCGCGCCATGTTTGTCATCGAGCGCAGAACGGGTCAGCCAACCTTTGGCGTCGTCCATGAACGAAAGGTGGTTGCCGCGGCGGTCACCGAGGGCACGGGAGGCGCGTCCATGGTTGATACCGTGCTGACCGGCCTGGGTCAGATGCCCCGCCTGATCCGCGCCATCGGGGTCGACGGCATTCGGCGCGCGCTGACTATTTTCCGCGTGCTCTCACAAAGCCATCCGAGGGAGCCCCATCTGTATTTGCAGGCGCTCGGCGTCGATCCGGAATTCCAGCGGCGCCACTTGGGCAGCGCTTTGCTCGAATATCTGCGCGAGCAGACCCAGGCGCGCCCGGACGTAGCTGGCGTTTACCTGGAGACCGCAACTGAAGCCAACGTTGCGTACTACAGCGGCAAGGGCTACCAGGTCCTGGGTGAAATCTATCCGCTGGGAGTGAGGATGTGGCGGATGTTTCAACGCGCGCGCGATTGACAAAAACGTCGTGGCGCCCGACGGCTGCGCCGGCAAGATCGGTTTCTTATAACACGTTAGTGGGGACCGGAAGAATCGGCCGGATTGGAATTCGTATAAACAATCGCGACCGCATCGACGTAGGTCCCTCGATGGCCGACGCCGCCGATGTCGGGCTGTCTTTCCCGATCCATAATATAATCGCCGGGCGGTCCGTTGGCCCCGCCCGCCAACCGAGCCGAATTGGGCGCCCCTTCGAACAGTTGCTGGCGTGTTATCTGCTGCGTGTGAGACAGCAGCAGCACGGCGTCAGCGCCGGTTTCACATGCCTTGCGCTTGACTTCCTCCAGCACCTGTTGCTCCGAGTATTTGAGCGAAGCCCAGGCGTCGACCAGCGCGATTTTCCTGTAATCCACGGTCGGCTCGGCATAGATGACGGGCATGTAGCAGTTCGGATCCTTGGCTGCCCGCGTAGTGGTTTCGATCTCGGTGACAGTGGCGGTCGGCGGCATATTTGGTTCCGTGCACGCTGCGGCGGCAACCAAAAGCAAAACGCCAGTACACAGTGATGCAAACTTCAACATCCCATCCATAACGCGCTGCCTCAGGGGGCGGCCGGAAGTCGTGCGGCCCGTAAAGCGACAGCATCTTATTACAACAAAGCCTGTTGTGCGATCCAAGCGGCGCTTAGCGAAAGCTGGAACACAATAACGCATCGGAGCCAAAACAATGTGCTTCGTTTACAACCGAGTATACGGCTTTCTGCGGATCTCACTCGCTCTGTCCTCTATTCCCGGCTAGAATCGTGTGCGTGGCAAGTGGAACGACATATGATGTCCGCGACTATTCTCGCGAAAAAGTGAAACTCTGGTTGCCGGTGGCGGCATGGGCCGTGGTGATCTTTGTTCTGTCCACCTCTCTTTTCAGTGCACAGGAAACCGGCTCATGGATAGAACCGGTTCTCGCCTGGATATTGCCGTGGGCGAGCGAGCACACCATCGAGGTACTGCATTTCGCGATCCGCAAGATGGCTCATTTCACGGAATACGGGATTTTGTTTCTCCTGCTGATTCGCGGTCCGATGCGCGGGCACACCTTCATGGCGCTCGCCGCCTGCGCCGCTTACGCGATGCTTGACGAAGGCCATCAGATGCTCGTACCGGACCGCACAGCGTCGATCTACGACGTGGCGCTGGACTTCAGCGGCGCGCTGTTCAGCCATTTCCTCAGCAGTGGAGTGGC
This sequence comes from Binataceae bacterium (SeqCode), assembly GCA_035262365.1. Taxonomy (GTDB): domain Bacteria; phylum Desulfobacterota; class Binatia; order Binatales; family Binataceae; genus JAJPJA01. The sequence goes on along the minus strand of DATFSZ010000004.1, from coordinate 51,950 downwards.
TGAGCTGATCTGAAGAGAAAGATTGAGAAAATTTAGAAGCGGAAAAAAGACAGTTACCGCCTTTCTTCAATTCGGCTTTTCCGCTTCTCCCGCTGCTCATTTGCCGCGCTCATTTATCTTCTATCCGCGAAGACAAACGGTCGATCCGTCCGAAGAATTCGCGCAGGTTCCGGAGGCTCTCCGGAATCTTGAGTTCGCCCGTGAATGCCAGCCGCCAGAGCTGTCCGTAGAGGGCGAAGTCGGCCAGTCCGAGCCGCCCCAGCAAAAAGGCCTTCTCGGTCAACGCGTCATCCAGCGGCGCGAGTAGCTCCTGAGCCAGTTGCAGATTCGACTCGCGCTCCGCCGCCATCCGATCGCAAAAGCCGCTGCCGTATTTCCTGTCCTGGACTAATCTGAAAAACGCCGCCTGTTGATCACCCGCGCGGGTGTAAAACTCCAGTACGTCGGTTATCGCGAACCGCATCAACGCGTCGCTGACGGCGCTTTCGAAGTATCGGCTGAGTGCCAGGTGCAGACCGCGGCTCAGCGGCGGCAACACCGCCGGCTCGGGATATAGGGCATCCAGCCGCGTGACTATCCACGCCGAGTCCACCAGCACCTCGCCGCTGGAAAGCTCAAGCGCCGGAGTTTCGATCTGCCCCGAGGCGGCGAGCAACGCGGCGCGGTCGACGTAGTCAACCTCGACAACATCGTAGGCGAGTCCTTTGAATTCAAGCAGCTTGCGGGTCTTCGCGCACAGTGCGCTGGGATAGAATTGGAACAGGCGGTTGGTCATGCGGTTTCGCGGGGCGCGCGGGCCAGAATCTGGGCCATCGTGGTGGCGTTCATCACGCCGAAATTGCTGTAGCAGTTGTTGAACATGACATAGGCGCGTCTGACGCCTGCTACGCTTTTAAGCCGCTCGGCCTGCTCATCGAGTTCGCGTTCGGCGTAAAGGTACTTGAAACGTTCGGCGGCGCTGATGTTCTTCTTGAACCAGTTTTCGCGGTTTCTGCCGTGAAACCGAACGTACATTTCGGGGGTTGTGGCGGCGAAGAAAGAGGGCACGATTGAAGGCCCCTGCGGGCAGTCCACCGATACATAGCATAGTTCGTGACGGCGCAGGAATTCCAAGGTTTCGCGCCGCGCCTCTCCTTCGGCGACCCAACTCGGGTGGCGGAACTCAATCGCCAGATCGGCATCCGGCAGGCGCTTGCGCAGCCCCGCCAGGTAGTCGAGACTGGCGCTCTTGCGCACGAAGTAGGGCGGGAACTGGAACAGTAGCATTCCGAGTTTATGCGCTTGCTTGAGCGGCGCCAGCGAGGACCAGAACATATCGAAAGCAAGGTCGACCAATTGCGCCGAAGGCCTGGTCAGCCGCCGCTGCGACTTTTCCTTTTCGCTCAGCAACTCCTTCAGCGCGATCGGCAGACGCGGCACTTCCGCCGGATGCTGGGTGAGCATCGCAAATGCCTTGATATTGAACATGAACCCGGCGGGCGTTCGCTCCACCCAGGCTGCAGCGGTCTTCTCGGCCAGCAAGGTATAATAGCTGGCATCCACCTCAACCGTGTTGAACTGCGACGAGTAAAAGCGCAGCCGCTCCTCCGCCGTCCGCAGCGATTTGGGGTAAAACAGGTCCGTTTTCACCAGCGTCGGATCGGTCCATGAAGCGGTCCCAACCAGGAAGGCGGTATCAGTGGCCATCGCAATGACGCGCGCGGCTTCTCGGCGCCGTTCAATCCGCCAGGCGCTGGAGCGTCTCCTCGAGATCGGTCTCGGCCAGTGAGGGACGAATCAAATCGGCCTTGGCGAGCGCGTGCGCGGACGATGTGTGCGCAATCGCGAGCACCTTCATGCCGGCGGCCCGGGCTGCCTCCACTCCCGCCGCGGTGTCTTCGATGACCAGGCATTCCGCCGCCTGCACCGATTCAAACTGCGGAAGGCGGCGCAGATGGTCCAGGGCTGCAACAAAGGAGTCGGGGGCGGGCTTGCTGCGTTCCACGTCCTCCGCGCTGACGACCTCCAGGAATAACTCGCGCAAGGCAGCGTGGCGCAAGATCGTTTCCGCCTCCGCGCGCAGCGTGCCGGTGGCCAGCACCAGCGGGAAGCGCAGCGCGCACTGGCGAACGAACTCCTGCGCCGCCGGATAGAACAGGTCTTCGCCGTGAATCATTTCCATGTAGCGAACCGCCTTGCGCGCAACCAGCGAATCGATCGTTGCGCGGGTGACCGCGCGCTGATGTTCGGCCAGCACGACGCTGAAGCACTCCCTATCGCTGTAGCCGATCAGGCGCGCGAAATAATCCTTCTCGTCAAGCTCGATACCTTCCCCGGCGAGCACCTCGCTGAAGCACTTGAAGTGCAATGGTTCGGTGTCAACCAGTGTGCCGTCGAGGTCAAAAATGATGGCCCGAATCATCGCTAATCCGTTTATCAGAAAGCGCGCGTGCGGGGCGATAGGTTTGGCGAGACCGGATCAAACGCCGGGGAAGCCCGAAGCGTCGCGGAAGCGCGACCCCCAGATATGCACTTGCATCGGCTCGATCCGAACCATCAGGTTGGTTTCGTAGCTGAGCGCCATGTTGCGATATTGCGGATACTTGTCCCGCAGGTTGCGCAGCGCCAGCATGTATTCCTCGTGCCCTTCAACGATGCGCGCCAACCCGTTTACCAGCACGTAGGCGAGTTGGCTCCAGTCCTCTTCGTAATGATCGATCAGCAGCGAGACGCGCGGGTTTGCCGCGATGTTACGCATCCGCTTGAGCTTCAATCCACTCTGGCGCTTGGGCTTTTCGTCGATAACGAAATAAAAGTTGGCGCTGTCAAACCAAAAGCACAAAGGTACGGCGTGAGGAACGGCGTCGGGCGCCGCGGTGGCCAGATGCGCCACGCGCGACAGTGAAAGGAAGCGGCGCACCCCCTGATCTTCCAACGTCAAGGGCGCTCTTTCGCTCATGGTTCCTCCTTCAGTCTGGACAAAGTCAGATGCGCCGCCTTGCGCATCGCAGCGTCGTGCGTGGAGCCTGCGGCCTCGTGTAAAGCGGCAAGCACTGGTGCGGAGCGGTCGCTGAGGTATCCCAACGTAAACGCCGCCGATCGCCGTACGCCCTGATCGGAGTCGGATTGCAGACATTTAACGACGGTATCGACCGCTTCAGGATACCCGGCGCCGATCCCTTTGAGCAGCGACAGTCCGGCGAGCCTGACCTGGCCGTCGGCGCTGGCGCAGGCCGCACATGCGGCGGCCACAACTGCGGCTTCGCGGATTCCCAGGTCACGTAGCGCGTACAGGGCCATCTTGCGGGTGTTGGTGTCGGCGCGTTGCTGTAAAGCCAACAACCGGTCGCGGATCGGGCCGCGGTGGCTGCGGCCCAGGCGCACCACCAGTTGATGCGCCGCCCACCGCACGTCGCCGTCGGAATTGCCCAGCGCTTCGAGCAATGGCGCGCAGGCGCGCAGGTCCAGCGCGCCGTCGATCTGGCCTAACGCATAAGCTGCGGCCCATCGAGTGGACTCCTGCGGGCCGTCAAGCAATGCGAGCAATCGGCCGACAATCGCGGGGTTGTGAACGGCGCCTGCGGCGATTACGCCTGCCGCCCGGCGCGCAACGGCCTTGCTCGGCGAAGAGAGGTTTTCAATCAGAGCCTCGACGAGGCTGCCATTCAACGCCTGCTGCGGTTCCTGGCTCAGGCGAACCAACGCGTCGTTGCGCGTTCGCAATTCCGCGCTGCGCAACTTCGCCGCGATTGCATCGGAAGATTTCGGCTGGCTCATGATGCCTTCAATATCAATCGGGCGAGGTTGCTCAGATCGCCGCAACCAAGGATAAAGTTCGAGCCGTCGCCATAAGTCTGCAATGCCACCGAAGTCAGCGTCATCAGATCCAGACGCTGCCCGGCAAGGCTTTGTTCAAATCGGGTCAGCCCTGCTGAATTGGCGATAAAATCTCCATAGAACTCGATTCGTTCTATTCGCTCCTCAGATGGCGCCAGGTGAGCCTCGATGAATCCAAGCTGGATACCGAGCCGCCCGGTCAGGCTGAGCGAGGGGTCGGGCTGGCGGCCAAAGAGTCCTCGCGCCAATTTTGACACCGGCGCACTCGCGGCCGCAGCCTCGGCGGCAGTCAACTCGCGTCGTCGTGTGCCTCGCAATAGGGAACGATAACCCGCCTCGAGGTGGCCCGCCAATTCATCGAAGCCCGGCGAGCGGCCCAATTCGCGCGCCAGGCAAGTGCAGGTCTGAGCGTCGTACAGGCGGCAGGCCAGGGCGCCATCGGGGTCGAACCGCTCCATCTCAAACGGCAGGGTCTCAAGACCACGCTCCACGGCGATGAAGAGTTCGAAGAGCAGCGCGCCCGCCGCGTCCTCTTCAAAGGTGCACATCGCGAGTTCGCGTCCGGAGGACGTGATCGCGTCACGCCCTGGGTAAAAGCAATCAACCCCCAGCGCGCGCAGCGCCGCCATCGCACCGCGCGTGTAACGATTCATTACCCGCTCCGGCCGCAATTTGTTGTCGCGCTCGTCAAGCATCGCCGTACGCGAGGGAGCAATCAGCGCGCATCCGATCCAGCCCGCGCCGGGGTTGATGATTCTGCCGCCGGTCAGACGGCGGTAGGCGCTGATTTCGCAGCGCGACGCAGGACCGCTATAGAGGTGGTAGCGGCCGAGCGAAATGACGCTGCCGGAGATTTGAAAAATCAGCAGAACTGGCGCGGTGCCGCCGCCTTTGACCGTGTCGAGCAAGTGAGATTGCAGACCCAGCAACTCCAGCGGTTTCACGGCCGGCAGGCAAATGATCTCCGGTTGGGCCACAGATATGATCGTAGCCGTACCGCAGCATCGTGCTCAATATGATTTGCCGTATGATTTGCCGTGACGCCGCGAATCAGGCAATCTTCCGCAGAGCTTCGTATGCGATGAACAGTGACCGCGCGATCAGGGTCAGCCGGACCGTCCGGGCTGCGGCCCTGCAATATTTCTGTGGCTGGTGCGCGGTAATGATTTCGATTTTACCCTGTTTCGGTCAGACGCCGGCGCCGCCCGAAGATCTGACCAAGCTCGAGCGGCAGGTGGCGTTAAAGATCGCGCATGTCAGGATGCAGGGGCCGACTAAAGCCGCGGTTCTCAAAAATTTAGGCCAGGCTGAGCGCGCGCAGTTCGACGGCGAGAAGGCGATCACCGCCGGCGACTACAACAGAGCTGAGCAGGACTTTCTGCGCGCCAACACGCTGGTCGGTCAGATCGGCCAATGAACGCGCGTTCTTTGGAGTAACGCTGCGCTTTGATAGACTCGGATTGAAGTCACACAATGGCAAGTCCCGACAAGATCTGGGTGGAAGCTGAACGGACTCTCAAGCAGGGCAAGCCGTTTGCGCTCGCCACGGTGGTCAACGTGCGCGGCTCCACGCCCCGCGAGGTGGGCGCCAAGATGTTGGTGCGCGACGACGGCCAGGTGGGTACCATCGGCGGCGGCTGCGGTGAAGCCGAGGTATATCGTAAAGCTCAACTATTACTTGAAGAATCCTCGCCCGCACGGTTGGCCGAGGTCGACCTGACGGGCGACTTCGAGCAGCAGGAAATAGGCACGTGCGGCGGGATCATGGACGTCTTTATCGACCTGTGGTCTCCGGAACGGGACCTGCCAGTGGCGCGGGAAATGGCCGAGGCGGTCCGCGGCAGTCAGCCGCTGGCCCTGGTGACGCTGATCGATCCGGCCGACCGCGGGCAGCTTCCCGCGCGAGCGCTGCTGCGCCCCAACACGGAGGGCGCGGTACTGCCCGTGGAGCTCCCCGCCCGCGCAATTGGCCAGCTGGCGGAGATCGTATCGTCGGCGGTGCCAGCCCTGATGGAGCTTGAGCCCGGCGGGGAGCTGCGATCAACCACGCATCTCAGCGACAAGGCGGCTCAGCTTTTTGTCGATCCCCTTCCCGGAGCGCAGCGCCTGATAATCATCGGAGCAGGGCACGTTGGCCAGGCGCTTGCCGAGTTGGGCGCGATGCTTGGCTTTCACGTCGTAGTGATTGACGATCGCGCCGCTTTCGCCAATCGGGAGCGGTTTCCGTCGGCGGCCGAGATCATCGTCAGACCCTTCGACAAAGCGATCGAATCGATGAAGCTTGATCGAAGTTGCTACGTGGTCGCCGTGACCCGGGGGCACGCGTTCGACGAACTAGCGTTGCGCACGACCCTCAAACAGAGGCCGGGATATGTCGGGATGATCGGTTCCAAGCGTCGGGTGCGCGCTACGTTGGATCGGATCCAGGCCGACGGCGTCGATCCATCCGCCCTGGAGCAGGTGCACGCGCCCATCGGGCTTGATATCGGGGCCGAAACTCCCGAGGAAATCGCCGTGTCGATCATGGCGGAGATCATTCGCGAGCGGCGACGCGGAGTGAGGGACGCTGCGTCGATGGGCGTCAAGCTCGGCCGCCTCAAACCCGCACAGTGAATCGGCATGGCGCCTCGAATCGATGGCGTCCTGCTGGCGGCCGGCGAATCGCGGCGGATGGGTTTTCCCAAGCCGCTGCTGCGCGTCGGCAATGAGTCATTTCTCTCACAGTCGGCCAAGTCAATCCTGGCCGTCCTGCCGCGCTTGATAATCGTGTTGGGCGCCCATGCCGAGCGCATCCGTCCTGCAATTCCGTCCGACTCGCGAATCGTTGTGGTCAATAATCCTCGATGGGAAGCGGGTCAGCTCTCATCACTGAAGGCGGGGTTGGGCGCAATAGGTCCGGAGGCGGGCGGCGTGATGATGCATCTTGCCGACCATCCGCTGGTTCTTGGGTCAACCTTTGCGCGGGTCATCGCGGAGTTCACCGCCCGGCCCGATTCAATCGTGATTGCGCGGTACGTCGGCCAGCGCGGTCATCCGGTTATCTTTCCCCAGTCGGTGCTGGGGGAGTTGTTAGACGCGCCTGAAGATCAGGGCGCGCGGGTCGTGGTCGAGCGCGATCCGTCGCGAGTTGTTTATGTCGATGTCGATGACCCGGGCGTCAACCTGGATCTGGATACGCCCGAGGAAGTGGAGCGGGCAGGTCTGCCCGGCCCGCCAAAAGATTGAAAGCGCTGATTGATTGTATGCCCGCTACATCTTCAGAACCCGGCCATGTCATGCAGGGTCTTGTTTGCTTCGGCCGCGATTGCGGAGTCGGCGCCGCTATTGGCGCCTGCCTGTTTGAGAAAGCGGGTGGCCTGTTCGCGGTCGCCGTTGCGCGCCATTATCTGGCCGATTCGCAGCGCAGCGAGAGCTGAATGAGGGTCGAGTTCGTAGGCCTTGCGGAAGTAGCCCAGGGCCTCGTCGAACTTGGGCGGGTTGTACGACATGTACGCCTCGCCGATATTGAGATAGGCGCTGGTCTCCCTGGGCCGGTATTTGACCAGCTTTTTGTAAACCTCGATTAATTTGCCGAAATCTTCGCGCGATTGATAGTAAAGACCCAGGTAGATGTAGGGCTCGGTGGAATTCGGATCGATATCGGTGGCCTGCCAGAGCATCTTTACGGCCTGGTTGCTGTCGGTGAGCTGGATCGCCGCGTCGGTCAGCGCCCGCGCCTTGAAGCGGGCCGCATCGTCGGCGCGCGCCGGAGCGCCCGCCAGCAATGCGGCGGCCGCGCAAAACACGATCCACATTCGATGAGGTCCGCGAGCCATTCTTCTTCCGTGATAGATCGTGACATGAAAAGCGCGCCATTCAAAGCCGCCGCAGATCGTTAAAGTGTCTTGCCTGGCGTGAGTGGGTCAGATAGGCGCTAGAGGCGATCGAGTTGCGCACCGCAGGCCGGTGCGTCGCCTTTGTTGGTTGAATTTACAATGGCAGAGCCGCTTAGCCGCGTCTTGCCGGGTTCGCCCCGGTTGCATTACCTGGAATGGAACCCGAAGGGCGCCAAAACCCTGGTGCTGTTGCACGGCGCCACCGCCAACGCTTGGTGGTGGGAGGATTTCGCAGCCCACCTGCCGGCCGAATTCCGGATGTTGGCGTTGGACCATCGCGGCCACGGCGACAGCGAATGGGTCAAACCGCCCGCGTACAGCCCAGCGGATTACGCACTCGATGTGCAAAGGTTCATCGATTTTTCGGGCGTGCGGGACGCGGTGATCGTCGGGCACAGCCAGGGCGGAATCAACGCCCTGGCATTCGTCCGCGCACACCCGGATGCCGTGCGGGCCGTGGTCGCGATAGATATCGCGCTCACCTCCACCTCCCGGCGCGATCGCTTCCTGGTGCGGCTCAAAAACCTGCCTATCGTGGCCTACCCGGATTTGCAGATTGCCAAAGCGCGGTTCCGGCTGATGCCGCGCGAGGGCGATTTTGCCCCCGGCGTTCTGGCGCGGGTTGCGGAGCGCAGTCTGGGGCCGGCGCCGGCGGGAGGATATACATTCAAGTTCGACCGCGACAGCTTTTACGGCAGCGACGGGCTCGACGTGCTGAGTACGATTGCCAAAGTGCGGGTGCCTCTGCTGCTGGTGCGCGGCGGCCGCTCCCGTATCATGACGGCCGAAGCGGCGCAGCGCGCGATGAAACTGAACCCGCTGGTGCGGCTGGCGGTAATCCCGGACTCACACCATCACGTGATCATCGAACGCCCCGCCGCCGCGGCCGCGATAGTGGAGGATTTTGTCCGTCAAATGGGATAACGGGCGTGCGGCCGCGTTACAACAGCAGCTCCATCTTTCGATGCGGGATGCCGGCCTCGTCGAAAATCGCGCCGACCGGGCGGAAGCCGATTTTGAGATAGAAGCCCTCCACCGGGAGTTGGGCGTGCAGGTAGGCGAGTTTAACGTCATTTTGGCGCGCCGCCGAAACCAGGTAGTCCAGCACCATGCGCCCGATCCCGCACCCGCGCCATTGCGGCAGCACGGCCATCCTGCCGATCTTTGCCCCGGCGTGCGAAGTTACCATCCGGCCGCATCCGACGGCCTGTGGTCCCTTGAGCGCGAGCACGTGGATGGCCTGCAGGTCGTCCTCATCGTGCTCGAGGCTTTCGTCGATTCCCTGTTCCTCGATGAACACCCGCCGCCGGATTGCATAGGCCATCGCCATTTGGTTGGCATTGCTGACCGGCACAATCTGCACAGCGGCGGGCGCCATCGCTTGCCTGGAACGGAACTGGGCTAGTTCAGCCGCCGTAGTTCCATCCCGTCTCCTTCATGGTCAGGACTTCGCTTTCGTTCTTGACATGAGCTTCCGTTACTTTGCCCACGACCACGCTGTGATCGCCGAGTTCGTAAAACCCGACCACGTCGCATTCCACCGCGGCTGGCGCCTCGGAAATGATCGGCGCGCCGTTCTTGCCGGACTCAAAAGCGAAATTTCCGAATTTGCCGTCTTTGGGGTCGACGTGTCTAAAAAAAGCGCCGGCGATACCCTTCTGGCCCGTTCCCAGCACCGAGAGGGTGAACTTGCCGGAATTCTTTATCAGGGGATGCAGGCTGGAGTCGCCTTTGACCCCGATTGCCACCAGTGGGGGATTGAAGCTGGCCTGGGTGACCCAATTGATGGTGGCGACGGTTTGGGATTCGCCGTGTTTGGCGCCCAGAATGAACAGGCCGTAAGGAATCATCAGCAGTGCACGTTTCTTGGCATTCTCATCCATTTCGGATGTCCTCCATTGCTGCTTGCAGGGGCGTTGATTATGAGTGCTTAGCCAATTTCGCCAATCGCGCGCGGTTGATCAAGATGGCGCGAGGGTCATGTTCTATCAGACGTTCAGCACATGACGCTGGTATGATACCGTAACCAGGCGGACAAAGCCCGGCAGTCGTGGTGCGAGAGGAATGATCGATGCCCGAAATCGAGGAAGCAATCTTCGCCCCGGAACCGGTGGGCGGCCAATGGCTCCAGGGCGGCCCCGTATCGCTTGGCGCGCTGCGTGGAAAAGGTGTGGTGTTGATCGATTTTTGGGATTACACCTGCGTTAATTGTATCCGCACGCTGCCTTACGTCGTTCAATGGCATCAGCGCTACGCGCAGTTCGGACTGGTGGTGATCGGGGTTCATGCCCCGGAATTCAACTTCGCACGCCAGCCAGAGTTCGTGCTCCAGGCGGTGCAGGATTTCAAGATCGATTACCCGGTGGTGCTCGACAACGATTACGTCATCTGGCGCGCCTACTCCAATCGCTTCTGGCCAGCCAAGTACGTGGTCGACGGTGCAGGACGCATCCGCTACTACCATTACGGCGAAGGCGGCTATCGCGAGACCGAGGCGCTGATCCAGCGACTGCTTTCGGACATAAACCCGGCGGTGCGGATGCCGGAGCCGATGGACCCGGTGCGCGACAGCGACCGCCCGGGCGCGGTGTGCCATCGCGTTACGCCGGAACTCTATCTGGGCCATCAGCGGGGGCAATTCGGCAATCCGCAAGGAGTCGAGGCTGGCTATCCGCATGATTATCGTGACCCGGGAGTGCGGATGGAGGGCATGGTGTACCTGGACGGGAAGTGGTCGGTGGGCGACGAATCATCCGAGGCGGTGGGCGACAATGCGTCGATTGCGATCCGGTACACCGCCAAGGAGGTCAATCTGGTGATGGCGCCCTCTGCCGAAGGTCCGATCTGCGTCGAACTGACGCTGGAGGGCGAGCAGCAGGCGGGCCACGACAGCCGCGCCGACAATGGCCGCGCCGTGATCGAAGTGGACCGTCCGCGCATGTATAACCTGGTGGCCAACGACGACGTTCGCCCTGGCGGACTCAAGCTTACCGCGCGAAACAAGGGTCTCAACGCATACGCGTTTACCTTCACTTCGTGCTCGCTGAACTAAATACGAATTTCCGGGAGAGGCGATGCCATGCTGTCGCAGCAACAGATTGATAATGCAGCAGACGCGATAGTTCGCGCCAAGTATCCGATTGCGTTGACCGGCGCCGGGATGTCGGTGGAAAGCGGTATTCCGCCATTTCGTGGTCCGGGCGGCCTGTGGACCAAGTATGGTGAGCCGCCGATGAACGGCTTTCAAATCTTTATGGCCGACCCAAAAAAAGGATGGGAGGACCGCCTCAAGCCTCGTTACGATGAGTTATGGAAGCCGCTGCGCGTGGCGAAACCGAACCCAGGCCATTTGGCGCTGGCCGAGTTGGAGAAAATTGGCGTCCTTCGCTTTCTGATAACGCAGAACGTTGACGACTTGCATCGCCAGGCCGGCACTCATTCTCTGGCCGAGATTCATGGCAACTACAAGCTCATCCGCTGCCTGGAATGCAACGCGCGCTTCCCGGAAGAAGAAATCAGCCTGGAAATGCTGCCGCCGCAATGTCCGCGATGCAGCGGCTTGCTCAAGAGCGACACGGTTTCCTTCGGCGAACCGATACCGACCGACGTGCTCCGTCAATGTGCGGACCATTCCTCGCGCGCGGATCTGGTGATCGTCGCCGGCACGTCAGCGACGGTCTATCCGGCCGCCGGGTTCGCGATCGAGGTCAAGGAACGCGGCGGAAAGCTCGTCGAGGTCAATCTTTACCAAAGCGAGATTACCGGCATCTGCGACCATTCCCTGCGCGGCACCAGTGGGGAGGCCCTGCCGATGCTGGTCGCTGCGGTGACCAAGCGGCGCAAAGCGTCGCTTAGCTGAGATCCCGGCCCCTACGCGGTAAATTTTTCGCATTACATCCCACACGCGGGCGCTGGAATTCGTTCTTTCGGCGGCAGCGAGCGATTTTCCGATCCGTGTGTGCAAAGAACGTCCGGTATGGAAATTGATTGGGCTAGATGGTTCGGCTGCGATTCCATACCAGGCGGATGTCTGATGAATAATTCTAATGGAGACTCCTCCGCGGTCCGGCAGCGTGAACTGCCGCGCCAGTTCAAAAAACAGGCTCGCAAACAGGTACACAAGTTGAAGCGAACCTACAGAGCCGCGCTAAGCACGGGAGATGCCGACTCGGTGCATGATTTGCGCGTCGTTACGCGCCGGCTTCAAACGATTCTTGACCTCGCGACTTTCCCCGATCCTTCCAAGACGGCAACCAAGGCGCGCAAAAGGCTCAGGAAACTGCGCCACGCGCTCAACGTCCGGCGTGACACGGACGTCCTGGCCTCGGCCATGCGTTCACGCTCGGCAAGGGCATCCAGCGGACATCGTAGGAAACTGTGGAACCAGGCGGCGCGCGAGACCCATATGGAAGGTGAGCGCGCGGCAAAAAAATCGGGACGCTGGCTGAAACGCCATAAGCTGAGCAGGATCGCGCCCTTGATAGGAAAGGTCGTCGCCAAGCGCCTGGAGGGCGGCGGATTGTCAGTGGACGATCTGCGCTCGGCTGTGCGGCAGGTACATCAAAGGTGGAAGCGCTGCGTACGCGAGGCCTCCACACAACTCGGTTCAGCGCGCTTTCATGAGGTGAGGATCAAAACCAAGTCCTACCGCTATATGATGGAACTGGTCTCGCGGATCATCGGCGGCGACCAGAGCCAGAGGCTGATCGAATGGCTTAAGAGCATCCAGGACGAACTTGGACAGTGGCGCGATCAGACCGAACTTTGCCGCAGATTGACCGCCGTACTGTCGCGGGACGCCGGTTTGCAATCGAACCCGGTGGCGACCGCGATGATCGATGCGTCGCGCAGCCGCACCCAGCTCAACGATGAACACGCCCAGCGCGTCATAACCTCAATGCGCGAATCCGACGCCAGCAAACAACTCGCCGCCGTCGCCAACCCGGCAGGCGCGGAGAAGTAGCCGCACAGGTCCGAGGGATGGCATGACCCGGCGAGATCTCTCAAATAACGTCGGGGCCAGCGCCCGGATGCCATGGTTTTCTCCGCAGGCGAAATAGAGAACTTCGTGGGTTGCGGCTTCGTAATGCTCCGAGAATTCCGCAAGGAAACTCTCATGGCCGGTTAGCGATCCAGAAGGTATAGTCGCCGCGATCGTTGCGATAGCTCGACGCGACCCGGCTGAACCGGTCGGTTGCAATGTCGTCTGCCAGCTTGGCGCAGCCGCGAGAGATTTCACGCGCGTCCCGCGCTGATGAGCCAAATGCGGAGATACCATCGCGGACACGCGGTTCCAGATATCTCGCCGGATGGTGCTTGCCGCAGTACAGAAACCAATCCTGCAGATCGGGAGAGACGTCATAGGTATCGGTCCGGGTAATCGTGAATCCAGCGCTTTCCAGGCGTTCTTCGGTGCGGAGCAGGGCACAGACTTCGATTGCCTGCTCCATAACACGGGGAAAATAGTGCGCGAGCCAGAAACCGCGAAGCTGATCTGGCGCGGTGTTGAAGAGCACGAATCGGCCGCCAGACTGGAGTACCCTGAAGACCTCGGCGAAGGCGTTATCCAGGTCTTGAAAATGGTGGTGAGCCAGGAAGCACATGACTCCTTTCACACAACCGTTCTCAAGCGGGAGAGATTCCGCGTCGGCGATAATCCACGCGATGTTGGCCGTGGCGGAAGACTTTGTCTTTGCCCTTGCGATCATGATCGGCGATTGGTCGAGCGCGATAATCCGAGCGCAGCGGCGGGCTACTTCCAAGCTATAGTTTCCGCTGCCGCATCCGAGATCGAGATAGCGTTGCTCGGGCAAAACTTCGAGATGTTCAATCAGACGTCCGGCCAAAAAGGGATCGGCCCGTCGAGTGGTATCGTAAAGAGGCCCGATTTCATCGAAGCGTGCCATCTGCGGGAAAACTCGCCGCACGGCTTCATAGCTCGTGTTTGATCCGAACGGGTCGAGTCGAGCATGATGTTTCAACCACTGTAGCGAGGGCCACGATCATGTCCAAGCTCTACGACCGCATCGATGCCACGTTGGCCTGCTTCAGCGCCGCGCAGCATGTCTTTTTCGTAGCCACCGCGCCTGCGGGACGAGGCGGACATGTGAACCTTTCGCCGAAAGGACTCTCCAGCCTTCGCGTGATCGATCCAAAAACGGTCGCATATCTTGACCTGACCGGCAGCGGAATCGAAACAGTTTCGCACCTGCGCGATAATGGAAGAGTCGTGATCATGTTCTGCGCCTTTGAGGGGGCGCCGAAGATCCTTCGCCTTTATGGCCGGGGCTGCGTGATCGAGCCCGGCGACCAACGCTTCGCGGATCTGCTCAGCCGTTTTGACATGCTCCCCGGGGTCCGGTCGATTGTTCTCGTGGAGCTCGACCGGATTGCCGATTCCTGCGGGTATGGAGTTCCGCTTTATCGCTATGAAGGAGAGCGTTCGCAACTGCTTAACTGGGCACGCCGCAAGGGGTCCGCCGGACTGGCTGAGTATCGAAACCAGCATAACCGGACCAGTATCGACGGCCTTCCGGGTCTGAACGGACAAGACGCGAAAAAAGACCGGAGGCCTGTTTCACGGCACGATTGAGGCGCCGTCTCTTCGATCACGGAGAGGAGGAGAGGGTAACCCGGGCTTGAGACGTTAGCCTTCCTGGTTTCCTATCACGGTGAAGCGCCGTTAGGGCACCGGGGCGGGGTGGAGCAGGCCGGCGGCTTCGTCGAACCCTAACATCACGTTCAGGTTCTGAATCGCCTGCCCGGCTGCGCCTTTGCCCAGATTGTCAATTGCCGTTAGCACTACCAGGGTTTGGGAGCGACGGTTGAGCAGGAAGGCAATCTCGCAGAAATTCGTTGCCCGTACATTCTTGAGTTCCGGCAATTCTCCGGCGCCAAGCAGGCGGATGAAGCGCGCCTTGGCATAAGCGGCTTCAAAGGCCGCGCGGATATCTTCGGTGGTTGTGCCGCTGCGCGGGCGCAGAAAGATCGAACTCAGAATTCCGCGATTGATGGGCAGCAGGTGCGGGACAAACATCACCGCCACGTCGCGGCCCAGCGCCGCGGCAATTTCCTGCTCCATCTCGGGAGCATGCCGGTGATTGCCCACCTTGTAGGGGCGGAAGTTATCGTTGACTTCGGCAAAGAGCTGCTCCAACTGCGCGCTGCGCCGCGCGCCAGTGGTTCCGGACTTGGCGTCGATGATGATCGATGTCGGATCCACCAGATCGCGGCTGATCAACGGCAGCGTGCCCAGCAAGGTCCCGGTCGGATAGCATCCGGGATTCGCCACCAACCGCGCCTCGCGAATCTCGCTCCGATGGAATTCCGTCAGTCCGTAAACCGCCTGGCGCGCGAGCAACGGCGCCGCGTGCTCACGGCCGTAGGTGGCTCGATATATCTCCATATCCTTCAGCCGGAAGTCGGCCGAAAAGTCGATGACGCGGATTCTTTCACCAAGCATCTCCATGATGACTTCGGTGCCTAAATGCTCGGGCAGGCACGAGAGCACCACCTCGACGCGGCCCTTGATCAGGTCGGGGCGCAGCTCCTCGAACGCCGGCAGGTCCAAACCGGCCAGATGACGGTACACCTGCGCGACCTCGCGCCCGACGTAATGTTCGGAGGTCAGCACGGTCAATTCCACGAAAGGATGAAAGGCGAGCAGACGAACCGCCTCGATGCCCGAGTATCCGCTCGCACCCAGGATCGCCACTTTGACCCGGTTTATCGCACTCATCGCTGTTCCGGACGCCTCCCGCAAGGGTTCACGCGCCAATTAGAACATGAAGGTCTCCTTGAAACCAGTAAGCTTACTTGGTGTCGAGTTCGAACAGCAGATGCTGGGAGCCTTCGGTTAGCGTGGATTTGCGCTTGAAGGGATTGAAGCGGCCCATCAGGTTTCCGTTGCCATTGGCCGAATGCAGCCTATCCAGGTAGATTTGCAACGGATGATCGTCGGGCTTGGTTTTCGCCAACTCCTTCAAGCTGGCGAGGGCCTGATATGTGGAACCTTTCTCCAGCATCGACAGCGCCGCGGCGAACTGCTCGTAAAAGTCGGAGTCGAGGGTGCTGCCGCGTTTTCCTGCCACCTCGTCGATCTGTACCGCCTGGGCCTTGCCTTTAACCCGAACCATCCCGATATTGCGGGCGACGAAGCCGTCGGCGGCTTCGTCAAGGGTTTGGCGATTAACCAGCAGATGGACCTTGAAGTGGCGCGTCAATCCTTCGATGCGCGAAGCCAGGTTGACGGTGTCGCCGATCGCCGAGTAGTCGAAGCGTTGCTTGCCGCCGAAATTTCCGACGATAGCGTCACCGGTCGCGATACCGATGCCGACGTCGATGTCCGCGAAGCGGGGGTCGGTCTGGCGCAGGTGATCGAGTTCCGCCAGCATATCCAGCGCGCATTCGATGGCGGAGCGTGCCGGATTGGGTGTATCGCCGGGAGCGCCCCAAAACGCCATGATGCCATCGCCCATCAGCTTGTCCACCACGCCGCCGCAACGCATGACCACATCGATCATCGCGGTCATATACGTGTTGAGCAGCGCCACCAGTTCCTCGGGCGGAGTGCGTTCGCTGCGGCTGGTAAAGCCCACGATGTCGGAGAAGAGGATGGCCATGTGGCGGCGCGCGCCGCCCAGTCTAAGTGCCTTCCCGTCCTGTACCAACCCTTCGATGACTTCGGGATGAAGATAATGCTCGAACGCGTGCCGCAGAAAACGTTTTTCGCGTCCTTCAGTCAGGTAGCGGTAGGTGACCGGCCCCGCGTATGCGGTGAACGCCGTGGCTATCGGGAACAGCACACCCAACAAAAGGCCATCGGCGACCAGCAGGTATTGTGCGAAGGCAAAGTAGCCAAAAATCATTACCGCTGTCGCCACTCCCGACCATGACGCGGACAGGTAGGCGACGGCTGCGCAGACCGCAATGCCCATCACCACCGCGGCCACCTGCTCCAGGCCCGCGGTCACTTCGGAGCGCTGGATAAAGTCGCCGGTGAGAATGTTATCGATCGCGTTGGCGTGGATCTCGACGCCGGGAAAATCAGCGCCCATCGGAGTTGACCAGCGGTCGCCGACCCCTAGCGCCGAAGCTCCCACCAGCACCACTTTGTTGGCGAGTTTTTCAGGGGGAATGCGATGAGCGATCACGTCGCTGACCGGATAGTAGGGGAAGGTATGGGCCGGTCCGCGAAAATTGACCAGCATCCGGCCGCTTTCGTCGACCGGGAGATTTACCGGTCCGATTGAGGCACGGGCCACGCCGAAGTCCGCCATGGTCAGCTGGGTCAATGCGCCGTTCCTATAAGCGCTGGTTACTGCAAGGATCAATGGTTCGCAGTAGCGCTTGCCGAACCGTATCACCATCATCTCGGACCTAAACACCGCGTCAGAATCGGTCGGCGTGTCGAAATATCCAGTGCCGCGGGCGGCTTTGTTGATCGCCGGCAAATTGGGCAGATAGGCGGCGGCTTCAGGCGCCGGCGGTGGAGGTCCGGGAGGAAGCCTAACCAGGCTGTAGGCCAGCGGCGCCGGTGACACCATCTTGGTGACGAATCCCGGACTGATTTTGACCGCTTCTCCGGGCATCACCACTTGGAGCGGATAACCGACAAACGTGGCGCCCTGTGCCTTGATAGCGTTGGCGAAGGTGTCGTCGTTGGTGATACCTGAA
This sequence comes from Binataceae bacterium (SeqCode), assembly GCA_035262365.1. Lineage (GTDB taxonomy): Bacteria > Desulfobacterota > Binatia > Binatales > Binataceae > JAJPJA01. The sequence continues at coordinate 34,584 of DATFSZ010000004.1, read as the reverse complement.
GCGGCCGACAATTTGTCAGCGGGTAGGCCGGAGCTTTGCAGGCCCGCAATGATCTTTTCGCGTTCCAGATCGATATCGTCGCGCTCGCTGAATACCAGGTCGAACCCGGCTACGGCTACCTTGTAGGACTTGAGTGCCTCCGCCAGTTGGGCTAAGACCGTGCGCGGCCAGGGCCATCGTCCGAGCTCACTGATGCTCTTGTCGTCGATGGCGACAATCGCAACTTCGCCGTGAGGCTTGCGGGTCCCCCGGGCGTACATGCGCAAGTCAAAGGTCTTGAGTTCGGCCAGCCGCAGCAGAGAGGGATAATGGCCGTTGAGAAAGAATAGCGCGGCCACCATCGCAAACCCGATTGCCAACGTGCGCCATGCGCCCGGGTTTCTTTTGCGTACGCGAGCCATACTACTTCGGCGCCGATTGTAGCGTTTTTGTCTAAATTTCGCTATCAGCCCGGTGGTGTCACGGCTGGATGCCGTCCATGCCGGCGCCGCCAGCCGGAGAAAGTTGCCAGCGGCGCAGCAGGGAGGGTGCGAAAGAAGCTGCTCGGCTACATCACCTTGACAAAGGTAATGACCCCGGCAGGAATCGTATTAACGATATGACCCGTTCGTGGCGCACTTAAAAGGCCTTCAAGATCGACTACGGCAAGGAAATGGGGCGTTCCCGCCGATCCGTCGCTGACCAAAACACCCAGCCCTTTGCCACTGTTCGGACTGACGTAGGCAGTTACGGTGTGCGGATCGAAGCCCATCGAGAAAGCGGTGCCGTCGGGCAAGTCGGGCACGGTGAACTGCACCCAGTCAGGAATGGCGGGAACGCCGCTTCCCGAAGTAGCAGGAAGAGCAATGACTCCCTCGATATTGCCGCCGAACTCACCGGTCACAATCCCGACGTGCAGGCCAGGTGCGACCGCGATTCCACAGGTACCCGCCGCCAACGAAGTAAACTCGGGGAAGGTTTGCACCTGGCTCCCGGTATCGGTCCACGTGCCAGCGGTGCTGTCGAATTTCGCCTGCTTCAGGTCCGCGATGAACAGGTTGCCAGTGAACTCGATCGTGCTGAGCGCGATACCGGTAGTGCAATCCTCGCCCGCCGAATCGAATACCGGCGACCCCGTAACGTGATTGTTGAACAGTTGCGCTTTGGTGGTGCCGCCGCTGACGTCGAGAATTTGGTAGTTTCCGGCTTCGTTCGGTGACAACACCAGATGCCTGACCGGATCGATCGAAGCATCTTCTGAGGTAGACGCTCCCGCAGGGATCGCCGTTTCGAAGGCCGGAGTGGTTCCCAAATCGAGGAATTGGTAGCCGCCGGGGCCCCCAGTTTCAAGGCCTATCGTGACCAATGCCTTATTGATGGAAGAATCGACCACTACGCCACAATTTTGGCAGGAGCCGCCGGAAAACGATTCATTGCCGGTCGCCCCGCTCGCAACCGTCGTGTTCAACGTTGAGCCGGTGATCAGGTAAGTATCGGTGTTGTTGGCAACGCACACCGTTTGTCCGGTATTCGAATTGGACGAGCACGAGTTTACAGTGTTCGGCGTCGCGACCGTAGTTACGGCGCCGCCGGTCCCGATGCCACTCTTGGTCTCGATTGGCACCACCTCGACTCCGCTTGGGCCGGCACCCCATCTGCCCTCTGGGACGTACACCGTTGCATTGCTGCCCGCGACCAGAACCGATATGGAGCTGGAAGGCAGGCAGGCTTCCGGGGCCAGCGTAGGTGTTGCGGTCGGCGCGAGTGATGTGGGGCTCGGACTCGGAGTGGGTTTCGGCGTCGCGGTCCGGGTCGGAGCCGGAGTATGGGTTGGACCCGGAGTATGAGTGGCAGTGGCGGTAACCACTTCGACTGGACAACTGCCACAAGGATCGCAGCCGGCAAGGACGAATAGCATGCAGATGCCGATCAGGGTTGGCCCTGCCAACGCAATCAACGCCGATTTCATCAAATTGCTCCTACGATAAACAACCATTGCTTAAAGCTGCAATCCCGGCCAACACATCACCCGGCAGTACATTGGAGTTTGAGGCTCTGTTCGCTTTGTTGACGTTAGCCGGAACAACCAGCGGCCGGGTCACTCTGTCCAACTGAACTGCTTGTAGAGGGTGAGCTCCCCGTATCCATGAGGCGTGCCGTAGCCGGCTTGGACGTCGGCACCGATCTGCCACGGACGGAAGTAAACTCCCAAGTCCGGGCCTCCCTGTCCGGCAACACCAGAGACAAAGCCGCCGCCGTAGATGACGCCACCGGCTCCGCCCATGAACATGTAGTTTTCCGTCGACGCCAGCACCACGCGCAGGTCAATAGAGCTGGAACTGATATCGTTTTGCCAGCTATAGACCGAACTGACCAGAAAATTCACCGGGTGCTGGCTGTGGACCAGCAACCAACTCGAAATATCCCCTTCGATATTGGCGTTGTGGCTGTTTCCGCCATCATCACCGCCCAGCACGTAGACGTGAGTAGTCGGGGTGAACGCTAAATCGACCCCGCCCTGGAAACGGCCGAAGTTATATCGCGCTGAGCCTGAATTCGTGCCGGGATTGGGCTGCAATGGGTTAGCGAACCCATGACCCATGTAAAGCTGGTAGCCCGTGGCGCGCCCCACCACGCCCACGTAGCGCGTCAGACTCTGTTCGATCTGCACACCTTCCTGCGTGGTTCCGTACTGGTCGCTGCCGAAGCCGCCGCCGAAAAGCGTCAGGCTAAACCGCCCCGGGTAAGCGATGTCGAAAAAATTCGGGTATGGATTGACGGCGCCCACTGCCGCCGTGGTTTGCGCCTGGACCACCGGGACCAACATCGCTACCGCCGCCGCAACCAACAGCACGCGGATTCCGACCGCGCTTCCTTTCACCGCTATCAAACGGACCATCTACCGCTCCTCCCAAAAAACCAAGGAACACCTTTTAACAGCCTGGCGGAGGACAGACCGGGCATGCTGGAGGCGGCGCACCACCAGCTCCCGGACTTGACCCTGCGAAACCTCCTGCCGCGGTGCCGGTGCCCGCCGGACCTGCGATGCCGAGCGGACCAGGAGGCAACGGAGGTCTACCCGCGCAAACTACCGTTTCATAGCCGCCTTCCACCGGAATTCCAATACCCGGAGCCGCCCGGTTTGCGACTTCAACCGTGCCGTCCGCAACCGCCACGTCGCTGGTGGGGGCATTGCCGCATACCGGAGATGCCGGCTGAAAACCGACGCCAAACCTGGTGCCGCGCACGCCAGCGATTGCGTTGGGGGTCTTTACCTCAAAGCTCGGAGCGGTGCCGCGCAAAGCCTTGGTTACCAGGGACTCGAGGTGGCCGCCCAGCAGGCTCACCTTGGTGGTTTGGGGGCCGGTCGCGCCAATCGCCTGCTCGTCGATGACCAGGCTGCTCTGCTCGGCCAGGTCCAGCTTGCTGTTATCGCTGAGCGTGATGGTCAGGTGGGAACCGGCGTCGGTAGTGAACTTGTCCTTCAACTCCACCTGCATCCCGCTCGTGACTGCCTGGGTGCTTCCCCCGCGCTCGACGTGAGCCGTGCCGGTGAGTTCAGATACCGTGCCGACGGTGTTTTGCGCCCGTGCGGCGGAGCCCGCGATGTTCAGCAAGAAAATCTGAGCCAGTATCCACGCCGCCCAATGGAACTTTCGCTTTGAAATATGTCTAACCTGCACGCCAACCACCGCTCTGAAGATAGGGTTTCTATGAGGTAGCTTTTTATTGTTACAAGGACCCATAGTCAACCTTACAGCGACGGATCAAGAAGGTTTTTGCCAGAGCAAGGCAAAAAAAAGGGGCAACAGCTTTAGGCTGCCGCCCCTGGTCCGTCGTGGCTTGAATCTCTAACGTTTGGAGTATTGGGGCCGTTTACGCGCTTTGTGGCGGCCGTATTTCTTGCGTTCGACGGCGCGTGGATCGCGCGTCAGCATCCCGGCCTTGCGCAGAGTGGGGCGCAGCGTTTCGGCTACCGCGACCAACGCCCGCGAAATGCCATGGCGCACCGCGTCGGCCTGGGCCGAAGTGCCGCCGCCGTTGACTTCCGCGAAAACGTCGTATTGAGCCGCGGTTTCCGTGATCTGGAGCGGCTCCAGGATACGCATCCGGGCGGTCTCGCGCGGAAAGTAGTCTTCGAAGCCGCGCTTGTTGACGGTGATGGCGCCCGTGCCGGGCAGCAGTCGAACCCGGGCGACTGCGGTCTTGCGCTTGCCGGTCGCGGAGGAAATCTGTTTTTTCTCTGGCATGAAAGGTCCTAGTTGAGCTTCACGGACTCGGGCTTTTGCGCCGCATGCGGATGCTCGGCGCCTTTATAGATCTTGAGCTTGGTGAACAGGCGGCGGGCCAGCCGATTCTTCGGCAGCATCCCGCGCACCGCCATCTCGATCATCCGTTCGGGCCGGCTTTCCAACAGCCGCCCGGCACTGACCGCCCTGATCCCGCCCGGATACCCGGTATGGCGGTGATAGATTTTGTTTTCCGCCTTGGCTCCGGTCAGGCGCACTTTAGCGGCGTTGATAATTACCACAAAATCCCCGGCATCCTGGTTGGGAGTGAAGTCGGGGCGATGTTTACCGCGCAGAATACTTGCTGCGCGCGACGCCACACGTCCCAAGGACGCATTTTCGGCGTCGATTACCACCCAATGCCGGTTCTTCAACGCGGCCTCGTGCGCCACGCTTTTAGTCTGTTCGCTGAGTTTCAATGCCTCACACTTCCATCATGATCGTGCCGCCGGTCCCGCCATTGGGCACGGAAGCGAATGTTGGCGGGGCCGATGGGATTTGAACCCACGACTTCCGACGTGACAGGCCGGCGTTCTAACCGGGCTGAACTACGACCCCGCCGCAAACAATCTTTTTGACATGTTCGCTGACTTTGAGCAACCAGGCCTTCGCTCCTACCGCAACCGTAGCTGCGGTGGGGCCCGGCCCAACGGTTGCGGGCCCCGCCTGTCAGCTTGTCACTTCATGATCTGATTCAGCCCGCTGGGCAAAGCGTAGATCGAAATATCGCGCAATTCCTGCGGGGCCTTTGAAAGCAGCGCCGGCGGCGAGCCTGGCCATGCGATGCTGGCGTGCTGTCCCTGCACGTCGTAGATCACTCCTAATTCTCCTCCCGAGGGCATCACGAAGCTGCTCTTGCCGGTCAGGTCCGCGGGAATCCCGGTGGTGGCGCCGCGCGGAATGAACTGGAGCTTCCACAGCTTCCCGCTGCGATCCCAGGTATCGGCCTGGTCGGCGGTGAAGGCGAGGTCCTTGTCGAGATAAAGCAAGCGATGGGAGTAGCAATAGCTGGCCCGCGTTTCAGCGGTAGGCACCAGGTCGATTACGTAGACGTCGCGCAATTCGACCTTGGTCTCTTGTGGTTTGGGCCACCCAACCGCGCTGCCATTAAGAGTAAAGTCGCCGATGAATTTGGTGTTCTCGTTGGCTTTGGCCTGCCATGCCGAGTGGACCATGAACAGCACTTTCTTTTCGCCCAGGTAGCGCGGAATAAACCAGTTGGGAATTCCGCTGAAGCCGCCCCGTTGATCGTCGTTGGTCCAGTCGGTGCCTTGCAGCGGCGCGCATCGCGCGACACTGGAAAGCCGCAGCGAGCGCCGCAATGAGGGCAGGAAGGCGTATATCTCCGGCACGCGCCGCGGGTCGTCCGGATACAGCGCCAGGGCGGTTGTGTACTTTGACTGCTCCGGCGACAGCACCTGGTTATTGATCGACAGATACAGGCCGTTGGCCTGAGGATTTGTCAGCGGCTCGTTGACGTCGCTGACGTGGGACAATTTGAAGAAAATCTGCCGCGACTGGTTTTGCGCTACACTGTTGTAGCGATCAATCAGTGCGAGGTCATAGTAGCCAGTATAGATGGCCGGGATGTAAGTGTAATAGTAATTGTAAAGCAGTTGCGCAGCGATATCGGGTCCGGATGGATGCGCAAAGGGGATGCCCGCGCCGTAGTTTTTGATCTCGTAGGCTCCGGAGGGCAGTTTCACCAATTGAGCCTGGCCGGAGTATTTTTCGGTGTCGGAGAGATACCTGGTCGGAAGTTCGGTCGGAATCGTAGGTCCCACCTCGAGGTAGTTATCCGGGCCGGCGCCCATCTTCCAGTAATATTTTCCGCTCAGGAAGGCCTGCATGCTAATCGGAAGGAATTTCTGATACTGCTGCCAGTTGGCCTCGGTAATTTTGGTGCCGGGCGGTATCGACTGCCCGGAGTCGGCGGGGTTCAGTTGCGCCACCAGCTTGTCGTCATACATGCCGGCGTCCTGCGTGTAGGCGTGAGATGCCGTGAGCAGCGCGAGAGCTGCCGCCACGGTCACTGCCAGTTTGGTAGTGCGGATGTTACAAGCCATTCTGCTGCCTCTCTCCAAAGAAGGTTGGAATTAATTCTAACGGTCGGTAGATTGTCAGAGAGCAGCGCTTGAGGCGAGTAGGGTGCTGAAAAAGCACAAAGGGCTTGCCGGCGCCGGATCAATTGGCTGTCTTTTCCTGACGCCTACTGTTTGTGCCAAGCGGTTTCCGGCCACTCGCGTCCGGCGGGGTAAAAGCGGGGCCTGCGCGACGACAACAACCCCGCTGACGAGCTCTCACTTCAGGATTTGGTTCAGCCCTCGCCGTGATGGGACCCCGGAATACGAACTGCAACTTCCACATCGTTCCGGTTTCGCAAATCCGGTCGCGCGCCCTCCATAGACCCAATTGGCGAGGTGGTTGTCGCTTTCGCTGGCGTTGGCGATCCACCCGCTATGTGCGACGAACAGCATCTTCTCCTCGCCCAAGAAGCGCGGCACGAACCATTTTGGAATTCCGCTGAAACCGCCCCGTTGATCGTCGTTGTTCCAGTCGGTTCCTTGCAGCGGAGATCAGCGCGCCGTGATCGACGGTCTGAGCTAGCGGTGCAGCGAAAAAGACGCACAGTTCGGGAACCCGGTTGGGATCGTCGGGAAAAATAGCCATCGAGGTCAGGTACTTCGACTGCTCGGACGGTGATCTGCTGATCTTAGATTGAGAGATAGATGTCGTTGGCCTGGGGATTCGTTAGCGGCTGGCCGGCCGGTGTCGGTCATGTGGGGCAACCTGAAGAATAGCTGCATCCCGATGCTGCCCCCGGGGTTGAAGAAACGATTGACAAACGCGATCGGGTAGGCCGACCAATACATGCTGGGAATATATGTATATTAGCGGTGTCTGCCGGTTACTTGGTGGGAAGAAGCGTGGGAAGGGTGGGAGCGGTCTCGATATAGTCTGTAGGGCCCATCCTCCAGAAGTACTTGCCGGTCATAAAGGACCTGCAGGCCGGTCGTCATGTATTTGCGATACTGCTGCCGGTTGGCGGCGCTAATCTTGGTCCCTGGCGGAATTGTTTCCGACGAGTTGACCGCGCGGCGCCTTCCTCTCTCGATAGTCCTGAACGGCGCCGCGACGATGTCCTAGCGGACTGTCGGTGATATCGACAAGAAGCGTTTAACCTTATTTCATGATTTGGTTCAGTCCGCTCGGCAGGGCATAGAGCTGAATGCTGTGGTACTGGTCGGGAACTCTGGAGTTGAGGGTTGGCGGCGAGGATGGCCAGGCGATACTGGCGTGGTCTGCCTGGACGTCATAGATCACCGCGTTTTCTCCCCCCGAAGGCTGCACAAAACTCGTTTGCCCGTTCAGGTCTGCGGGAATCGCTGTCGTGGGTCCCCGGAATACGAACTGCAATTTCCAGAGCTTTTCGTTCTTGTCCCAGGTGTCAACATGATCAGCCGTATAGGCCAGATCCTTGTCGAGATAAAGCACGCGATGCGAATAACAATAGAATGACTTGACATCAGTGTTTGGCACCAGGTCGAGCACGTAAACGTCACGCAATTCGAATTTGTCGCGCGCCGGCCTTACGAAACCGGCCGCGCGTCCCCCATATACCCAATCCTTCAGGTAATTTTGACTATCGCTGGCATTGGAATTCCATTCGCCGTGCGCAACGAACAGCATCTTTTTCTCACCCAGGTAACGCGGAATGAACCAGTTGGGAATGCCGCTGAAACCACCCCGCTGATCATCGTTGGTCCAATCCGTGCCCTGGAGCGGCGAGCATCGCGCCGTACTCGACAACCGCAGCGAGCGGCGCAGCGAGGGCAGGAAGACGTAATTTTCAGGAACCCGGTTCGGGTCGTCCGGATAAATCGCCATAGCGGTCAGATATTTCGACTGTTCCGGAGTTATCTGCTGGTCATAAATCGAAAGATAAAGCCCGTTGGCTTGCGGATTGGTGATCGGCTGACCGGTGTCGCTGACGTGCGACAGCTTAAAGAACAACTGCATCCCGACGCTGCCGGTTTCGTTGAAGAAACGATCGACAAAACCGATGGGGTAACCGGACCAGTACATGCTCGGAATATAAGTGTAGTACAGGTCATAGAGCAGTTTACCGCCAACCTCCGGATCGGTTGGGCTCGGTTTCGGGAAGGGAATTCCGGCGGTGTAGTTTTTGATGTTGTAACCGCCGTTGGGCAGTTTGACCAATTGTGCCTGGCCCGAATATTTCTCGGTGTCCGCCAAGTATTTGGTGGGAAGATACATCGGTTGGGTCGGAGCCACCTCGACGTAATCTCCGGGATCGTTTCCCATCCGCCAGAAATACTTTCCGCTCATAAACGCCTGGAGGCTGATCACCATGAATTTGCGATACTGCTGCCAGTTGCCGGTGTTTATGTGTGTTCCGGCCGGGATCTTGTCCGGAGAGTTCGCTTCAGCAAATTGTTTGATCAAAGCGTCGCTGTAGGTATCAAGATCCTGAGCCGCGGCCATTCCGGAGAGGAGTGTCAAAGCGCCTGCCATCATCAGACCGACTAGAAACTTTTGACCCCGAACCATATCCCCAGATCTCCTGAACAGATGTTTTGCACCGGTCTATCCCACATACCTGGCGGTTGTCAAACCACACGCGTATAAACCGACTTCCGTGCCTCTCCGATTTCACTCCGCATTTAAAATCAACCGGCCTCCTCGGCAAGGCTTGGCCCAGTTTTGGCGCAGGTGCCGCCAGCCGCGCGGGGATGGGTCGGTTTAGCGTCTCGTGGCGACGCAACCTCCGGAAATGCCGTTCGTCCAATCTATTCCGAAGAAACTTCTCCTTTCTCCCATCTTGTCATCAAAATCTGGTGCGCTCCCCGGGCCGCCTACCCGGTTGGCACAGGCAGCGTCACAATCCTGCTCAGCAAGCTGCCAAACAGCTGCTGCGTCAGGTGGCTCTCCGTCAGCAGCAACCAGTAGTAGCGGGCGTGTTTAACCAGATGGCCCCCGGTTTTCACCAGCAGCTGCTGCAAGTGGTAAGCGACCAATTGGCGAGCGCTGCTGGCAGCGCAGCCGTCGCCAAAGATTGCCAAGGTTGTACGCAATTACGGTCAGCCACAGTCGCACTTCATTGGCCCGGAGGCGGTGGCAGTAAGCCGTGTCAGCGCCACTGGTCAAGTGCCGTTCGATGAGTTCGCCGAAACCCAACCGTTCATCCAACTCACGCACCAGCAGCAGGCCGCCGTCAGAAGTCACCCGCGCACCTTGGAAGCCAACCCTCAACCTGCCATTGCACGAGAGCTCAAAGGGCTGTTCTGGACTCTCACCCACCGCCGTGCCACCTCCGCACCGCGCCGACCCCATCCAAACCCGTGTCCATCAGAGCTTTTGTGACGTTATAGCAAATTGCTATTTCACTGAGAAAATGGAAATCCGGGGTTATAAGGTGTCGAGGTCCTGGGCGGCGGCCCCGATAAAACGCGCCCAGCAGGGCAGTGATCATGATTGAGAACAGGAAGCTTGCACGAGACGTTGTTTAATTCCTCCTGAACGCGTGTTTTGTTGTGGGCGCATCGCACAATACCTCAACTGTCAAACTCCATTTAAGGAAAATGCAGGTAATGATGTTGAGGACGAATAGGGTCTAACCGGTGAAAGGTGCGCGGTTCGCGCCCGCGTTAGAGACGTGGACCGGCGTTGCGCGGATTTGTTATACCGGCGTTGTGCAAATCGACGCCGCGACTATACAAAGGCTCGTCAACGTGGAGGACATGCTTAGTACAAACTCCCCCGCGGCATTGTGCGGGAGGTGACTGTGAGTGGCCGCGTTCGAACCTGGGCAGCGCGAGCCGCTCACCTGGGCCGTTCACGCCGGGTGCGCGTGACCGCGATAATTGTTTTCGCCGCCTTCGCCATATTCACTTTAGGAGGATTCTTCGGCGTTCCCCTGCTGTTGCATCATCTGGCCAGCGGAAGATTGGCCACGGCGCTGCATCGGCCGGTCACGGTCGGCAAGATCCGATTCAACCCTTACACGCTGCGCCTTAGCGCCGATTCGGTTCACGTCAGCGAGCGCGACGGACAGCAGGATTTTGCCGGCGTCGGACAGCTTCGGGTCAAGGCGTCCTGGAGCTCGCTCTATCGCCTGGCGCCGATCATCCAGGAACTGACGATCGAAGCTCCCAGCCTGCATCTCATGCGGAACAGGGCGCAGGTCTTCAATTTCGCCGACCTGCTTGAACCCTCCGCGCCGCCGCCCTCCGGAGCGCAGCCCAAGCCTTCTTCGACCGGCCGCCTCCACTTCGCCGTAACGAACATACAAGTCAACGGCGGGCAGGTTCGATTCGACGATCAGGCCTTTAACGAACATCACACGATCGATCGGATTCAGATCGGGGTTCCCTTTATCGCCAACCTGCCCGCCGATACAGAGATATACGTGCAGCCGTTGCTGAGGATGGTAATCGATGGCAGTCCGTTTCGCGTCATGGGCGTGGCCAGGCCGTTCGCCTCGATCCCTGAATCCACGATGGAGCTGAGACTCAAGAACCTCGATCTCACGCGCGTCGCCAATTATCTTGCACACACGGTGCCGATCAAAATTCCGCACGGTACGCTGTCAACCAAGTTGCAGTTGCATTTCGTGCAACCCGAGTCCGGGCCGGTGGTGAAGATCGGCGGAATCGTCAAGGTGGACGCGCTGGACGTACGCGACGGATCCAACACACCGCTGGTCAGCTTCAAAAGCGCCAGCATGGCGCTGACCGATGTCGATCCGCTGCATCAACTCGCGATCCTGGGCGATATCGCCGTGGACGGACTAAGCAGCGGCTTGGTCCGCAATCGGGACGGCACCACCAACTTGACGCCGCTGACGGCTGCTTTCGCTCCGTCAAAGCAGAGGGCGGCGGCAGCCAAGAATGAAGAAGCCGAGCCGTTTTACCTGTTTGTGCGCTCATTCGACCTTGCCAACGCCGAGTTGAATCTGCGCGACAACAGCAGTGGCGCGCCGATCGCGCTGGCGCTCAAAGGTGTTCACGCCGGGTTTAAGAATTTCGCCAGCAACAAGCAGGCGCCGGCGGTTCCGTTCCAGATGCTGGCGCATCTGGGCGACGGTTCGATAACGCTGAGCGGTTCGCTGGACTTGGCGCATTCACGCGTGTCCACGCAGGCCGCGCTGGACAAGATCGATCTGCCCCCCTTGCAACCCTTCGCCCAGCCGTTCTGGGCGGGAGCGATTGCCTCCGGCAAACTGAGCGCAAAGGCGCAGTTACAAACGGATTTCGTGCCCGGCAAGTTCAACGTTCATGTGCAACCAGCGGGGCTGTCCCTCGACACTCTCGAGGTGCGCGCCCCGGGCAATACGCAGCAGCCAGTACAATTGAAAAATCTAAGCGTGGCACTGGACCAGGTGGACCTGGCCACGCGCCGGGCAGCTATTAAGGAAGTGCGCCTGGACGGGCTGCGTCTGTCGGTAAAGCGCGGCCACGACGGCACCGTCAGTCTGCAGGCATTTATGCGGTCGCCTCAGGGGCCGCCGCAGTCTGCGGCGGCCGCGACCGCCCCTGCGACAAGCAGTCCGCCAGGGAAGGCCGCGCAGGCCAAAGGCGGCCGCATCGGAGCTCAAGGCCAGCCGATGATGCTTATACCGGGGGCTTCGGGCAAACCCGCGCCGCCCGCAGCGGCCGCGCCCGCGTGGCAATACCAAATCGCATCGGTGGCGGTCCAGAACGTCGAGACCGAGGTTGAAGACGACAGCGCCGCCCGGCCAATCGTGATAAAAGCCGACCCGCTCAATCTGCATCTGAAAGACGTATCGAACGATTTGAGCAAGCCGATCACCCTGGCCGTCGATGCCGCGCTGAAACCCAACGGTGGATTCAAAATCGAAGGCACCGCCGTCGCAAATCCGCCTTCAGCCAAACTTCACATCGTGACCACCAGGATCGACCTGAGCCCTGCCGATATCTATCTGGCCGACCGGCTCAACGCGAAACTTACCCGCGCCGCGTTGTCGATGGACGGGAACCTTGAAACCTCTCGCAGAAGGGAAAATTTTAGCATCCGCTATGAAGGCAACGTGCTGATCGGAAATTTGCGGATGCGCGATAAGCTAACCAACGACAAATTCCTGCGCTGGAGCGCGCTGCGGATGGCGCGAATCAATGCCAACATCGGCAACGGTACGCCGCGCGTGACGGTCGGCGAGGTGTCGCTGGCGGATTTTTATGCGCGGGTGATTCTAAACAGCAACGCCAAGCTGAATCTGAGCGACTTGGTTGTCTCGCCGGAGGCGACGCCCACCTCGCTTACCCACGAACATCCGGCGGGTGCCAATCCGGCGCCGCCGCCGGTTGCGCCCAATCCCAAACCGCAAGGCTCGCCCAACCCGCCCGCCAAGCATCCGATCGACGCCGACGTCAAAGTCGGCCGCATTATCCTGCAAGGCGGCACTATCAACTATACTGACAATTTCATCAAGCCTCACTACACCGCAAACCTTACCGACATTGGCGGAAAGATCGGCGGCTTTGGCACCCGTTCGACCGAGCCCGCCGCGGTGCAATTGCAGGGCCAGATAAACTCCAGCGCGCCGATTGACATAACCGGATCGATAAACCCGCTGGCGCCCGTGGGTTTCGTCGATATCAAGGCCAAGGCCGAGGGCGTGGAACTGACCAACCTGAGTCCCTATTCGGCCAAGTATACGGGCTACCCAATCACCAAGGGTACGCTTAACGTCGACGTCCATTATCTGCTGCAGAACAGCCAGCTCACGGCGAGCAACCATCTGTTTGTCAGCCAGCTCACTTTCGGCGACAAGGTGCAGAGCCCCAACGCGGTCAACCTTCCGATCGCGCTGGCGGTGTCGTTGCTCAAAAATTCGCGCGGCGAAATAGACATCACCGTGCCGGTATCCGGCTCGCTCAACGACCCCCAGTTCAGTATCGGTGCGCTGGTCCTGGAGGCGCTGAAAAACCTGATCCTGAAGGTCGTGACGGCGCCCTTTTCCGTGCTTGCCTCAGTGGTAGGCGGGGGCGCCTCCAACCAGAACCTCCAGTACGTGGTATTTCCTGCCGGCCTGGCCACGCTCACGCCCGACGCCGCCAGTCACCTGGCCACGGTGGCCAAGGCGATGAAGGATCGGCCAGGCCTGCGGCTGACGATGTCCGGCCGCGTGGACCCCGGCGTGGACCGTCCTGGCTTGCGCGCCGCGATGGTCGATCGGCTGGTCAAGTCGCAAAAGGTTAAGGAGTTGAGAGAGCGCGGTGAGACTGCTGACGCGGCAACGATTTCGTTGCCTCCGGACGAGTATGACAAATACCTGAAGATCGCCTATAAGCAGGCCAAATTCGACAAGCCACGTAATTTTCTGGGACTGAACAAATCGCTGCCGTCCGATGAAATGAAAAAACTCCTCGTGGACAACACCCACGTTACAGACGACGATCTGAAGGATCTGGCCAACGCCAGGGCGGTCGCGGTGCGCCGCTATCTAAGCAAGCAAGTTAATCCAGTGCGCTTGGCCGTGATCGCGCCCCAACTCGGCGCCGAAGGGGTCAAGGGCAAGGGGCAAACCCCGGGTGTGGACCTCGCGATTGAGTGAGCGCCGATGACGGGCTGCGCGAACGGACAGATCTGCCCGTTGGTTCTGGCAATTGCGGTCTGCGCGGTTGCGATTGGAGGACGCTTGGCATTGTGTTCGCCGCCGTCGTCGCACGCCGACGACCGCGAGTTCCGCGCGGTGGTGGCTCAGTTTATCGACAGCCAGATGCGGCTGTTCCCTGAGCAAGCGACCGAGGACGGCGACCATCGTTTCGACGATCAGCTAAGTGATTATTCTCCGTCCGGAATTCAAGCCAAAATCCGGCATGCGCGCGAATGGAAAGCGCGCTTTAAGCGTTGGCATGGCACGCTGTCCGCGCCGGATGAGACCGACCGCGAATGGCTGGTCGCGAGCCTGGACGAGCAATTGTTGTGGGAAGAAGAAGTAAAGTTCTATCGCAGCGATCCGGGCGTCTATTTGCCCACGTCGGCAGTGGACAGCCTGATCAAACGCGACTTCGCGCCGCTCGGGCGGCGGATGGGCTCGGTTGCGGCGCGCGAGCATGCGGCGTTGACCAACCTGCAGCAGGCGCGCATCAACCTGAAAGCTTCTGCCGTGTCGAAGGTCGCGGTCGACATCGCGCTGCAACAGATGCCGGCCACGATCGATTTTTTCCGCAAGGATGTACCTATCGCGTTCGCGGAAGTTCCCGACAGTGCGGCGAAACGCGAATTTAGCAGCTCCAACCGCCGGCTGATTGCGGCCATTACCAGCTATCGGCACTGGCTGGAAGGGTTTCGCGTTAAAGCGTCGGGCGGTATCCGGCTCGGCCCGCACGCGTTCCGGCGAATGCTGGCGGACGATGACATGGTCGACGCTCCAACAAAGCAGCTCGACCAGCTGGGGCGCGAGGAGTTGGCGCGGCTGCAGGGCCAGTTCAAGCAGACCGCGGCGCTAATCGACAGCCATCGCCCGCCCGAAGAAGTCTTCAAGGCGCTGAGTGGCCGTCATCCCGAACCGTCGAAGCTCATCGACACCGTTGCCGCCGGACTTGCGCAGCTGCGCGCCTACGTGACCGAGCATCATATTGCGACAATTCCGTCCGCCGAGGCTCCGCTGGTCCGTGAGACTCCGCCTTTCGCGCGCGCGACAACCTTTGCGTCCACCGACACGCCGGGTCCGTTGGAGAAGAAAGAGTTGGCGGCGTATTTTTACGTCACGCTCCCCGAGCCGTCTTGGCCGGCCAGCCGGACCGATCAATTGCTGGCGTTCTTTTCGGCGCCTGCCATATCGAATACCTCGGTGCACGAAGTCTATCCCGGCCATTTCGTGCAGTTCCTGGACAACCGCGGCAATCCCGATCTGGTGCGCTCCTTGTTTTATTCCGGCGCCAACGTTGAGGGATGGGCTTTTTACTGCGAGCAGATGATGCTCGACGAGGGACTGCATCGCGGCGCGCCCGAGTATCGCCTGGCGCAGTTGCAAATGGCGCTGCAGCGCGCATGCCGCTACTTGGTGGCGATTGCGATGCATACCGGGTCAATGAGCGTCGCACAAGCGGCCGATTTCTTCCGCGCCAGCGCCTACATGACGCCCAACAACGCGATGATGGAAGCGCTGCGCGGCACGCAGGACCCCGGCTATTTGCGCTATCAGCTCGGCAAGTTCATGATTCTGAAACTGCGCGAAGATGTCCGCCGCAAGCAGGGCGCGGCATTCGACTTGGGAAAGTTCCACGACGCCTTCCTGGCCCAAGGCGGTTTGCCGATCAAATTAATCCGCCGCGCGATGCTGGGAACGGACCAGGGCGGCCAATTCTGAAGCGCTCCTTGAAAGCCAGATCCAATCCCGGTTGACGGTAGCGCCGGCCTCCCTAACGCCAATTTCTCATTGCACGTGGCACCAAAACTGCTACCTATGAACTCCAGATTACCTTTTGAGCCACGCGTTTGGTCCCGTCTCTCTGAGGGCAAGGGCAAGATAAGGGAGAGTCCATATGAAATTCGGAATGCTTCATCTGTTCGAAAATCCGGCAGGCAAGAGCGAACGGCAGGTGCTCAAGGAAGAGATCGATCTGATGCGCAGCGCCGAGGACCTGGGCTTCGACTCTGTATGGGCTTCCGAGCATCACTTCTCCGAGTATGGCTTTTGCGCGTCACCCGCGTTGACCCTGGCAGCCGTCGCTCCGCAGACCAAAAATATCCGCCTTGGAACCGGGGTCTCGGTCCTGCCCTTCAACCATCCGGTGCGAATCGCGGAGGAGATCGCCCTGCTCGACTTGATCAGCGAGGGGCGCGTCGATTTCGGCGTCGGGCGCGGCTTTCAACCCATCGAATACAAAGGCTTTCATGTCGATCAAAGCCGGTCGCACGAAATCTTCGACGAAGCCCTCGACATCGTTTTGCAAGCGTGGACGCAGCAAAAACTCGATTATCCGGGCAAACACTTCAGGTTCGAAATCGATCAGGTGTTCCCCAAGCCGGTGCAAAAGCCTCATCCGCCGGTGTGGGTGGCGGCGGTCAGCGGGGACAGCTTCGGCGCCGCCGGCAAACGCGGCTTGAACCTGCTGTGTGCTCCTGCCTTCGGCTTTTACGGCGATAGCGCGGCGCGGCTGATCCAGCGCTACCATGACGGCCTGCGACTGGCACCGAACCCGACCAGACCGCGCGATATCGGCGTGCTTTGCATGGTTTACTGTGGCGAGACCGAGGAGCAGGCGCGGCGGGATTTTACCGGTCCCGTGCTGTGGACCTATCGCACCTTGGCCAAGTATATCGCGCCGCCCACCCGCCAGGAGGCGTCCCAAGGCTACGAACTCTACGAACAATTGCGCAGCATCTGCGCCTCGATCAGCTGGGACCAGTTGAAAGCCACCGGCGCCGTGATTTGCGGCGACCGCGACTCATGCATCAATCAGCTTTCGGCCTTGAAGGAGCGATTTGGGTGCACTCAACTCCTGTGCTGGACGCGGATGGGCGGGTTGGAAAGCGACAAGGTGACGCGCAGCATGGACCTGATGCGCAAGCACGTCATCCCCCATTTCAAAACCGAGGACGAGGCTGCCGGGTCTTGACCCTGTGTCAGCAGGCACGTCGTGTTGCGAACGGAGACATTTGGCTGGTGCCATTCGCTACATAGCCCTCATTCAGCGTTCCGTTGCGCAAGCAATGACTTTGGACTAACAACCCTTTGCGTGGACTGAACCCGACGCGCATCGATTTTGCCAGCGTCGGGCGACACCGGAGGGTGAGCGGATGCCGAACAAGATTCTGACCGACGAGATGATGAAGGCGGTGGGCTTCGCAACCCCTCCCGTGACCCACGAGATAGGAGCGCGCGCGATTCGCAAGTTCGCCCAGGCGATCGAGGATTCCAACCCGCTGTTCAACGACGAACGGCGCGCGCGCAAGACCCGATTCGGGGGGATGATTGCGCCACCGACCTTCGGCCGGATGCTCGGAGGAATCTTCCTGAAGCTGCCGTTCGAACTGCCCAAACGCGGTCTGGACGGCGGCTCGGAATGGGAGTTTTTTCATCCAATCCGGCCGGGTGATCGAATAACGGTGCAGACCAAGCTGGCGGACCTCAAGGAATCCGAAGGCCGCCTGGGAACCATGGTCTTCCACACCTACGAAGTCAGCTACACCAATCAGTTCGGCTGGGTCTGCGTCCTGCAGCGATTTACGTTGATCAGCTACTGAACGAAGTGCGCAAAAACGTTGGCGCAGAGGTCCTTTCTGTCCCCTCTACGTATCCCGTGACAGGGTGAGGGAGAGATTACCGCCACGGTAGAAGCCTCTTCCTCAAGCATCCCGCGCGGGTGCCTGGAGGTTCTTTTCTCTTTGGCGCTAATGCGTCGTGTCCGCCGCCGGTCCTGCCGCCTCCCCTGCAGCCAAATCGGTTTTCGCCGCCATGATGAAATCATTCCGATGCAGCCCGCGGATCTTATGCGTCCACCATGACACCTTGACGCGGCCCCATTCGGTGAGCAGCGCCGGATGATGCCCCTGTTCCTCGGCCAACGCGCCGACCCGGTTGGTGAAAGCGAGCGCGTCGGCAAAGTTGGCGAACTTGAACACCCTTTCCAGTTTCGGAACCGCGTTGGGCTCCGCCACCGTCCAGTCCGGAATCTCGGCGCCCAATTGCTTCATCTCCGCTTCGGTCACGCGCGGCGAGTCGCGCCGGCAGGCAACGCACTTTTCTCTTACCAGTTCCGCCATCGTAAGGTCCCTCGTCAGTTTTTTGAATGTTTGTCCTTTCTAATCGCCTATAAAAGAGGTTATACCAAGGACGGCGCGCTGCGTGCAGAGCCGGGGCGCAACCCGCGACACCGGAAATAGCATCGGCGAGTTCACAAGGAACGGGGTTGGATCTCAAGCGGAGGGACCGATGGGAAGACTTACCGACAAATACTGCATCGTTGGGGTGGGAGAGACGCCGCACATGCGGCCGTCGAACCGGACCACTTTGTCGATGGCCTGCGAAGCAATCAAGAAAGCGATGGACGACGCCGGTCTGCAGCCGCGCGATATCGACGGCATGACCAGCTACCAGGCGATGGATTCAACCAGCTCCAATCATATCGCGACCGCGCTTGGTATCCGCTTGAATTACTCCGTCGATATCATGGGCGGCGGCTCCAGCACCGAAGCCCTGGTTATGAAGTCAATCGGGCTGCTGGAGGCCGGCTGCTGCGATACGATGGTGGTGTTCCGCTCGATGAACGGCCGATCCAATCGGCGGATGGGCGGGCAGAGCCCCGGCGGACCGGTCCGTCAGGCGCCCGCCGCCGGCGACGGGCAGTACAGCATGACTGTCGGATGGACCACCCCGGCCCAGCGCTTCGGGATGTCCGCGATGCGCTGGCTGCGCGATACCGGCAACACCACGCGCGCATTCGCCGAGGTAGCGGTGGCGCATCGCTACCATGCGACGCTCAACCCCAAGTCGATCATGCGCAAGCCAATTACTATCGAGGACCATCACCGTTCGCGATGGGTATCCAAGCCGTTCCGCCTGCTGGACTGCTGCCTGGAGACCGATGTGGCCGCGGCGATGATAATCACCTCGCGCGAGCGCGCCTTCGACCTGCGTCAGCCCCCGGTCTACATCATGGGCGGCATCGCCAGGATGACCACCGACAACCCGATGTGGAATTACTCGCGGCCCGTCATCCACTATGTCGCGGGCAATTACGGCCGCCAGCGGCTGTTTGGAATGGCGGGCGTCAGCCAGAAGGACATCGACTTCGTGTCCGCCTACGACGCGTTCACGTTCACCAGCTTGATCAATCTCGAAGCCTATGGCTTTTGCGGCTACGGTGAGGCGGGCGACTTCGTCAAGGACGGAGCGCTCAAGATTGACGGCAAGTTGCCATCGAACTTGTCCGGTGGCCACCTCTCCGAGGGCTACACGCACGGAATCGCGATGGTAATCGAAAACGTGCGCCAGCTGCGTCATCGCGCCGACGACTTCTGCCCCAACTGGGCCGAAGGTAAGCATACCTACGACCGGTCCAAGGGATGCCGCCAGGTGAAGGATGGACACATCGCCGCCTGTATGGGCTGGGCGTTCGAGAACCAGGGCAGCGCAGTGATCCTGCGCAACTAGTCATGGCGCGGCGAATATTGGCCGATGGCAAGCCTGCCGAGTGAAAATTCGCGTGTCATGACCGAGAGCCAGACCCGTGACGACGTCATCCTGAACGAAGTTAAGGATCTCGCGCGTTCCTCCGCGCGCCTGTCGCGCGCCAAGTCATGAAGCTCACGGCCGAAGAGTTGCGCCGCCGGCATCCGCGTTTCGTCTACGAAAGCTACGCCGTGGAGCGGGTTGCCAACAGTCTGAAGTTGACCTTTTGCTTCCGGCTCGAGCCAGACATCGTCTTTGCGCCCGAGCTGGCAATAGAGTCGATCGATCGCGCGCGGATTGATGATCTGGATGCGGCCGTCGTGGATCGCTTCGCCTTCCATCTGGGGTTGATCGAGATGCTCAGTTACTGGAAGGCGGCCTGCCCGCGCGACGTGGTAATCGAGGTGGGCGCGCTGGAGGAGCGGCAGATTTCATGGTGGCGGGATCTGTGGGTGCGCGGGATGGGCGAATTCTTCTTCGTGAACCAGATCGATTTCAGAAGCCCGGGCTATCTGAAACTTTCCGCTCCGAAGCCGGCTCGGTCCGGGCCGGCGGCATCCGGCAGCCGGCGCGCCCGGCGCAGCCTGGTCATGGTCAGCGGCGGAAAGGATTCCGCTCTGACCTTGCGCGAATTGCGAGAAGCAGGCGAGGAATTCGGCTGCCTGATGCTCAACCCGCTGCCCGCAGCGATTGAAGTCGCGGCGATTGGGGGCTGCACCGCTCCGATTATTGTCCGGCGCACTTTGGACCCGATCCTGCTGGAGCTAAACCGCCAGGGTTATCTGAACGGCCACACGCCGTTTTCGGCGCTGCTCGCGATCCTTGGACTCGGTTGCGCCGAGCTGTTCGACTACGACCGCGTGGTGGTGTCCAACGAGCGCAGTGCCGATGAGGGCAACGTCAGCTACCTGGACGCCGAGATCAATCACCAGTATTCCAAGACCTTCGCGTTCGAAACCGCGATGCGCCAGTACGCCAGCGAGTATCTGGCCCCGGGCATCAGCTATTTCAGCATCCTGCGGCCGTTGTTTGAAATCCAGGTGTGCCGGCTCTTCTCCGCGTGCACCGAATATTTCAGCGCGTTTCGCAGCTGCAACCGCGGCCAAAAGGAAGGGGCGTGGTGCGGGCGATGCCCGAAATGCCTGTCGGTGTTTATCTTGCAGTCGCCGTTCCTTCCGTTGCACGCGATGCGCGGCATCTTCGGCGCTGACCTGTTCGAGCGCGACGACCTGATGCCGCTGATTCGCGCATTGCTCGGAATGGAGGGGCCGAAGCCCTTTGAATGCGTCGGCACGCGCCGCGAAACTTTGGCCGGGCTCTACCTGAGCATCAGGGGGCGCCGGGCGCGGCGCGAACCGCTCACCGCTCTGCTGGAACAAGTGGAGCGTGAGATCCTCGCGCCGCAGGAAGGACTGTCGGCAATCTCGGACAGGATCCTAGCTGCGTGGAGCGACAATCATTACCTCCCGCGGCAATATGCGGCTTTCTTGAAGCGAAAAGTCGCTGGTTCCGATGAAGCTGCCTGACCTGGCAAGGGCGCGGGTTCAAATCCTGGGCTTGGGCCGGGAAGGACTGGAGACCTACAAGTTCCTGCGCAGCGAATTCCCGGGCATGGCTCTGGGCCTGGCCGACCGGCTGCCCGCTGAGCGGCTTGCACCTGAACTGCAACGAGCAATTAGTCCCGATCGCACGGTCAGGACTCACTTTGGCGACGGCTATCTCGAAAGCCTCGGCAATTACGAAGTCATCATCAGATCGCCCGGAGTTCCGCTGATTACGCCCGCGATCCAGAACGCGATACGGGCGGGCGTGCGGGTGACGTCGCACATGGAAATCTTCATGGCGAACTGCGCGGGCGTCACCATCGGCGTCACCGGAACCAAGGGCAAGAGCACGACCGCGTCGCTCATCGAGGCGATCCTGCGCGCCGGCGGTCTGGACGCTCATCTGGTGGGGAATATCGGCGTGCCGCCGATGAGCCTGTTACGCATGACCACCGAGCGCAGTTACCTGGTGATCGAAATGTCCAGCTATCAGCTCGACGGCATTGGACGCAGCCCGCACGTCGCGGTGCTGCTCAATATCGTACCCGAGCATCTCGACCTGCACCGCGGCTTTGAGAATTATGTCCGCGCCAAGCAAAACATCACGCGGTTTCAAGAGCGCGACGATATCCTGATCTACAATGCCGCGTACCCGATACCGGGCGAGATTGCGGATAGGTCCAAGGCACGGCGGTTTGGCTTTTCGTTGGAAGGGGAGTCTGGGCCGGGTGCCTTTCTCGAATCTGACAGCCTGGTCTATCGCAGCGAGTCCGGCGGCCGGGAAGTGCTAATGCCGGCCGCGGACGTTCCCCTGCCGGGACGCTTCAACCTGCAAAATGTATTGGCCGCTATTACTGCTGGTAGAGTCCTGGATGTGGAGCGTCAAACCGTCGCGGCGGCAGTGCGCGCCTTCAAGCCGCTGGCCTATAGGCTGGAGCCGGTGGGAACTTTCCGCGGCATCGCGTTCTACGACGACCCCCTCGCGACGATCCCCGAGGCGACGATCGCGGCGCTGGATGCGCTCGGTCCCAGCGTGGCTACCGTCCTGTTGGGCGGTTACGATCGCGGCCTGGACATGGGGGCTCTGGCGGATCGGATCCGCCGCAGCGAAGTCGGTACAATGATTCTTTTTCCACCCTCAGGCGAGCGGATCTGGGAGGCGGTCAAGCAGGAATATTGCGGCGAGGCGCGCTTGCCCAGGAGTTTCTTCACCACTGATATGCGAACCGCGGTGGCGTTCGCCTACCAGAGCACGCCGCCCGGCAGGCTATGCCTGCACTCCCCGGCCTCTCCGAGCTTCGGTCTGTTCAAGGATTATGTTGAGCGCGGCGACCTGTTCAAACGCTACGTCCGGGAGCTGGGTTCGGAGCATTCATAACTTCGTTTCGGAGGCGAATCATGGTGAGAAGAGTTGTCGGCGGACAATCGAAACCTCATGCGATTATCGACGGAGCACCGCCCAAGGGCTTCTCCCAGGGTGGCTTTGGGCTGACCGAGATCTGGGCCACCGAGGGTGCGACACCCGACCTGAAGAACGAACGCGACATTACTATCGGATTTGACCGGGTGAGAATGGATCTGGCGCCCGGCGCCACGCGCTTTCGCGTCGTGGAATTTCCGCCGACCGACAGCGCCGGCGTGATGCACAAGACGCCCACGGTAGATTATCTCGTGGTGCTCGAAGGCGAGATCGATCTCATCTTCGAAAACGGCAGCGAGGCGCATCTCAAGCAGGGCGACTGCGTGGTTCAACTCGGCGGAATGCACGCATGGCACAACCGCAGCGGCCGCCCCACACGAATGGCGGCGGTAGCGGTCGGAGGCGTAGGCGGTGAGAACACGCTTCGATAGGCCCTTCAGAGGCGCCTTTCAAAGTATCAGACCCTAGATAGTGGGAACGGCCGCCCACTCCGCACTATTTCTGGCCGGTTGACGAACGTGGCATCATCTTAGCGTGGGAAATCTATCGCTGCTGATGGTCGAGGACGAAGATCGGCTGGCGGAGAATCTCCGACGCGGGCTCGGCGAGGAAGGCTTTGCAGTTGACTGGGTGTCCAGCGCAGAGGATGCGCAAACACGGCTCGGGCAAAACACCTATGACCTAATCCTCCTTGACCTGAGGTTGCCGGGAAGGGACGGTCTGGATTTTCTGCGCGAGCTTCGCCGGCAGAGTATTGCGATTCCGGTTTTGATTTTGACCGCGCGCGGTTCGGTCGAAGAACGTGTTACCGGGCTTGATTCCGGCGCGGACGATTACCTGACCAAACCATTTGCCTTCGCCGAGTTGCTGGCGCGAGTCAGGGCTCTCGCCCGGCGCCGGGTCGCATCGCCGGCGGCGGTGCTCAAAGTGGCCGACCTCGAACTCGATACCATCAAACGCAAGGTTTGGCGTGCCGGACGCGAGATCGGTCTCTCGCCCAAGGAGACAATCCTGCTCGAACTGCTGATGCGTAACGCCGGACAGGTGGTAACCCGCGACATGATTGCCGAAGTTGCATGGGGTGCGGGATACAACGAGTTTACTAACCTAATCGAAGTGTTCGTCAACCGTCTGCGTCAGAAAATCGATTATGCGGGGAGGGATTCTCTGATTGTTACGGTGCGCGGAGCGGGCTACTCGCTGCGCCGTTGACGGGGGTTTGCTGCGGCAAGTCCACATCCGATTATGAATTGTCGGCACGGACGAAGGTTGGCGGTCGGTGATTGGCGAGAAATTTTCCGCTCTTGGTAGAAAACGCATGTCCTATGACTATCAGGCAAAAACTCACGCTTTACTGGGCGGCGGTGCTCACTGCGGTGCTGGTCCTCGCGGCCTGCATGGTATTCGCGATCTTCAGCCGCCAGCAATGGCGCGCGCTTGACGCCGCCCTGATGGAGGAGGCGGACACCAGCGCCGGCGCTATGGCGCGGGTCGAGTCCGCGGGGGCAGTGTCGATTGTGAAGCGCCTCAGCGATGAGCGCGACCTCGGACCCCGCAAGCGCGTCCGCCTGATATCAGGCGATTCTGTCGTCGCTGACTTTGGCGATCGCGATGCAGACCTGCCGGAAACCCGTGACGGCGCCCCGCCCTCCGGACTGTTTGACGGCGGCAACCATGTTTATCGATTCGCGATCACGCCGTTGAGGATTGGTAAACAGAACGCCTTGCTGGAAGACGGGGTTGACGCGAGTCCAGTGCGCGATTCGATCGCCAGGTTGCGCGACATCCTGCTGATAGTTACTCCGTTATTGCTCCTGGTCGCGGTGGCAGGCGGATATTGGATGGCCGGCCGCTCACTCGATCCAATCATCGTTCTGGCGACCGATCTCTCGAGTATCGACCCGAAACAACTGAACCGTCGGTTGGCCGTCGGAAAAGGCTGGGATGAAGTGGCGCGGCTGGCGACGTCCATCAATTCGCTCCTGGAACGGCTGGAGCGTGCGTCGCAGACGGAGCGGCGGTTCCTATCCGACGCGGCGCACGAACTTCGCACCCCGCTTACTGTTCTGCGCACCGGACTGGAGATCGCGCTAAACCGCGAGCGCGACGCCGCCGATTTGAGCGAAGCGCTGCATGCCGCGTTGAAGGAAGCGGAGGCGCTATCCACCACTGCGGATGAACTGCTCACCCTTGCGCGCCTGAGCGAGGAGGCCTTCGAGAAGCGTGTTGAGGTTGACCTTGGCGCGCTGGTGCGCGAGGTCGGAGAAGCGGTTGAACCCCTGGTGCAGGCCAAAAATCTGACTTTGACGATGAGGGCCGGCGATACCCTGCCGGTAAATGGAAATCCCGATCATCTGCGGCGGCTGGTCGTAAATCTGCTCGACAATGCGATCAAATTCACGCCGGAAAATGGCCGCGTCGCGCTAGCGCTGGAGAAACGTGGAGATAGCGCGATACTCCGCGTGTCTGACAACGGTCCGGGAATCGCGCAGGCTGACTTCCCCTTCCTCTTCGAACGTTTCTTTCGCGGGGCAGGACCAAAGACCGCGGGCAGCGGCCTCGGACTTAGCCTGTGCAAGGAAATCGTGCGGCTGCACAACGGTGAGATCATTGCCCGCAACCAGCGCCAAGGCGGTTGTGAGTTCGTTGTCGTGCTGCCAATTCGCGCCGCCTCGAGCGCCGGGCTTTAGCCGGCTTGATTGTCGGGGCGGCGCAAATGGCCTAGTGCGCAGCGTTTGTATCGTGCGTTGCCGCATCCTCGCCGGTGCCGTTCGTATTTACGTTGGCGAAGATATCAAGCGGCGCCAGGGGAGGGCGCCGGCGTCGCTTGAGTTCGGCCAACTCTGCCTGCGCCTTGGTCTCGGCGTTGCGGCGCCGGATCTCATCGAGCTTCTGATCGACCTCGGAGTAGTGGACTTCCCGATTCACGCCCGCCTCGGCCAGCGCCTGCTCGATCGACTCGCGCACTTCTGCCAGGGCGCGCAAATCCTCCTCGTATGGAAGTTCATCCAGGGCGCGCTGAATCCGGCTGCGTGCCTGCGCGTTGCGCAGACGCGCCACCATCGTGACCTTCTCCGCCTTGAGCTTGTCGATCTCGCCCTTGAAAGCCATCAGGTTGCGCTTGGCGCCGTCGGCCTCGGCGGTGAGCTGCGACAGGTCGTCCTTGAGCCGCGCGATGTCGGCCTCCAGTTCATGCTTACGCCGTATGAGGATCAGCGCGCACTCGTCTTCGTTAAGATCGGCCGCCTGACCGGCCTGCTCGTCAACCTCAGCAAGCTCGGCGGATTTGTCCTTCAGCTCACGCTCCAGCTTGGTGCGCATATAAATCACGCCGGCGGCCGCGGTCTTGAGCTGCTGATATCGTTTGACGCGGTCGGCGATTGCGGCTTCATAGACCGCCTCCGGATCGCGCGCTTCGCGCCGCTTGAGCCAGCGAGTGAATTTGCCTTTAAAGAGATTGTTCAACCTGGAGAAAAACACTGCCGTTCTCCTTTCCTTCGTTGGGAACTTTTTCTGCCGTGCTCCGTGTGCAGCTAGAGTTTTTTTCTAAAGCCAGCGGCGCACGCGCCGTTGATAATCCTCGTAAGCGATCCCGAATGTTCTCTCCAGGGATCTCTCCTCTCCGGGAATCACCGCTCGATCGATAATGAGGAAAAATATGATCGGCGCCAGCACCATCACCGGCGACCAGAAAAACACGGCAAATCCCAACAGGAGCGTCGTGATTCCGAGATACATCGGGTTGCGGCTAAAGTTGTACGGACCGAGCTTCACGAACTCGCTGGGCTGACCGTACGGGTTCAGGGTCGTGTTCCGCGCGGAGAAAGTCGCCGCCGCGTAAGCGGAAACCCCGACTCCGGCTGCAACCAGGAGCAGGCCCATAAATTGATGGAAATGGACGGCGTGATGGGGATGATGATGGACGCCCAGCAGGTGCAGCAGCAGTCCGGCCAGCAGCAGCCCTCCAGCGAGTAGCGGGGGATGAATCCGGATACCGCCGCCGTTGCCAATATGGTCCGCGGTTTCGTTCATATATCACTCCATGCGACGCACTATTCGTCGTCGGATTTCAGACCAAGCTCCGCGACGTTAATCCCGAGTTCGCGCATTTTTTGCTGAAAACTCTGGCGGTACATCCCGGCGCGCTCGGCAGCGCGCGAGATGTTGCCGCCGGTAGCGCGCAGCGCGCCTACCACGAAATCGCGCTCCCACTGCGCGACGAATCTCTCCTTTGCTTCGCGGAATTTAAGCTCGCTCTTACCGTCGGACGACGCGGGAGGCCCGGCTTGCGTCTGAGCCTCGGTGCGCAGGACGTTGCCCAGGGGACGTGACGGAGCCTGCTCCGTGACGCTGCCGAGCAACTCCTCGGCGGTGATTTCATTTCCGGCCGAAAGGATTACGGCCTGTTCGATCGCGGCCCGCAGCGAGCGCACGTTGCCCCGCCACGGATTCTCCACGCATGCGCGCATCGCCTCGGGCGACAGCGATTTGCGCTCGGTGCCAAAGCTCTTGCAGGCTTCTTCCAGGAAATACATCGCCAGCGGCGCGATATCCTCGGGGCGCTCGCGCAGCGGCGGGACGCGCAGTTCGACCACCTTGACGCGGTAGTAGAGGTCCTCGCGAAAACGTCCGTCTCCCACCATCGCCTCGAGATCCTGGTTGGTCGCGGCGATAATGCGCACGTCGACAGCCAGCGCCTGATTGCCGCCCACGCGCTCGAAGCGCTTTTCCTGGATCGCGCGCAGAAGCTTGGCCTGGGTTTCGAGGCTCATGTCGCCGATTTCGTCGAGGAACAGCGTGCCGCCGTCGGCAGCCTCGAATTTGCCCTCGCGCCGCGCGACCGCACCGGTAAACGCGCCCTTCTCATGCCCGAACAGCTCGCTTTCTACCAGCTCGCGCGAGAACGACGCGCAATTAACCGCGACGAAGCTGCGATTCGCCCGCGGACTGCGTACGTGGATCGCGCGCGCCACCAATTCCTTGCCGGTGCCGGATTCGCCGCGAACCAGCACGGTCACATCGGTGGGGGCAACTTTTTCGATGGTCTCGAAAACCCGGATCATCGCGCGCGACTTCGCGATCATTCCTGCAAAGCGGCCCGAATCGAGGTTTACCTGCTGGACCAAATGGTTGTAGGCGCGCCGCAGCAGTTGCTTCTCCATGACGTTGCGCACCTTGATGCGCAACTCGTCGTTGTCAAACGGCTTGGGCAGGTAATCCTCGGCCCCGGCCTTCATCGCCTCGACCGCGATACGCTGGGTGCCGTACGCGGTGATCATCAGCACGGCGCATCCCGGGTCGAGTTCCCGCACCGCGCGCAGCAGGTCCAAGCCGCTCATCCCCTTCATGCTGAGATCGGTGATGATCACGTGAAACAGTCCGGCCTTGACCAGCGCCAGCGCCTGCTCCGCCGACTCGGCCGTTTCGACCTCGTAGCCCTCCTTGCGGAACAGGCCGTCGAGCGCAAAGCGGATGCTGCGCTCGTCGTCAACGATCAACAGCCGGCCTTTCATTGGCCGCCTCCCGGGCCCAAGCGCAGCTCAGGATGAGCCTGGCCGTTGTTGCCGGTGGCCGGCGCGTCGGCGCTGTTTGAGTTGGGCTGTGCCGTTTCGGGAGCGCGCTCGAACTCGGACTGCGCACCCGGCTGCGCTTCGGCGGCCACGCCGGGGCGCAGCGCGTCGGAGATGGGCAGCGAAATCAGGAACTCCGTGCCGGCGCCGCTCTGGCTATGGACTTCGATACGTCCGTTGTGAGCGTCCATGACTTTCTTCGCGACGCCCATTCCCAGGCCGGTGCCGTTAGGCTTGCTGGTGTAAAAGGGATTGAAGATTTTGCCCAGTTCGTCCTCGCCGATGCCGCATCCGTTATCGCGAATCATCACGGTTGCAGCGGCCGGGCGCAGCGTACGGATTCCGATCTCCAGGCGGCGCTCACCCGCGTTGGACTCCATCGCATCGATCGCGTTGTCGATAACGTTGGTAAAGACCTGGCGCAGCTTGTCCGCGTCGGCACGGACGGTGGGTCCGCCGATATAGTTGCGCGACACGGTGACGTTCTTCGCCTCCAACTTGCTGCGCATCTGCGTGATTGCGGCGTCGACCACCGCGGCGAGATTGACGTTGTCGAAGCTGTAGTCCTCTTCCTTGGCGTACTTGAGCAGATGGGAAACGCTGCGCTCCACGCGCGCCAATTCATCGAGCGCGACTCGGGCGTATTCGACGTTCTCGCTGGAGGTTGGGTCCTCGCCCATCTGCTGGACCAGGCTCTTCGCCGCGGCGATTGGATTGCGGATCTCATGAGCGAAGGTGGCCGTCAACTCATCGAGCGAAGCCTGCTTCTCGGTGCGCATGACTTCTTTTTCGATCGTGACCTCGCGCTGTACCTCGCGCTTGATTGCCGGTTCGAACACGCGCTCGTGAATCCAGCGCCAGCCGTAAACGGCGCCGAAATGGCTTACCAATCCGATTCCCCATCCCAATGCCGGGAACACCCACCATTCGAAGCCCGGTGTGGTGACGAGGTTGACCAGGAGACACGAGCCGATCACGATCCCGTACCACATCAGGTGGACGTAAAAACCGGCCTCCGCGGCGGCACGTTTGCGCGCGCGCTGATAGGCCTTGCGTTCTTCTTCGGTGGCGAAGCGCTCCGCCTTGGCGGTGCTCGTAGCGTCGGACTCGGCGGGCTTTGCGGCAGCGGGTTCCGGGGCCGGCTCCGGTGAAGTTTCGCGGCCGTTTGAGGCGTTGGAGTAGCGCCGGAGTTTTTCGGCCTCGCGCCTGATCTTCGCCTCGGCCCGCGCTATCTTTTGGGCGATTTTTTCTTCGATATCGGCCGCCTGATTGCGGGCTTCCTGGCTCCAGTGCTCCCACTCACCCCATTGCCGATCCCATTTGTGCCACTTATCGGCGTTCCAGTGGGGGGAATCGGAGTCGGGCTGCCAGCGCTCCCATTTACGGCTCCATCGGCCGCTGCATCCATGCATTCGGTCCAGGCGCCGGTATCTATGGCGCTGGACAATCGCGAAAATGATTAGACCCAAGATTAAAAAGCCGAACATTTTGAATCGAGTTCCCCAACGCGAGCGCTGAGGGCCCTCCCGCAGTGTTTATTCTTGCAAGCTTAACCCGCGTCGCGAGCAAAAGGGAGCAAGCCCGATGCCATTACAGGTCGGTGCGGATTACGCCCAAAAAATCGTGATTTTTCGGATCGGACGGCTGCCAGGCATACCCCAATGCAGCACGCGCACTGCAGCCCGGCACATGCAGTTGGCGGTCGAGCAGCGGAATCGGCGCGGGGACTTCAGGAACGTTGACCCGGGGCGCGGCGCGGTTCGATTGTCTTCGCGCCGGTGGGTCTGACCTCGACCACCTGGCCAATCTGGCTGTCGTCTTCGATGAATTTGAGGACCACCTCGGCGATTGCCTCGGGCTGCATCAGCGCGCGCGTCGGCGGCGCCTGGCGGCCGGCCGCCTTTTCCTCGCGCGCCTGTGATCGCGACAACGGGGTATCCACGATGCCTGGGCAGACGCAGTTGATCCGGATTCGGCGCTTGGACCAATACGACAACGAATGCGTCAGATGGATCACACCTGCCTTGGCCGCTGCATAGACCGGATCTCCCGGTATCGGATAAACTCCAGCCATCGACGCGGTGCTGACGATGACCCCGCCATTTTCGCGCATCAGCGGGAATGCCAGGTAACATCCCAGCACTACGCCGAAGAGATCGATATCAAGCACGCGCTTCCAGTCCTCGACCGAGATTCGCGTGAAACCGGGCTGCGCTGTGGCGATACCGGCGTTGTTGTACACGATGTCGAGCCGCCCGAAGCGCGATATCGCTTGCTCGAACGCGTGCCTCATCTGCGCTTCGTCGCGCACGTCGGCGCGGACGAACGCGGCTCGGGCGCCGGCATTTTCCATCATCTTGACGGTTTCGTCGCCCAGTTGCTGGTTGACATCGACCAGCAACAGGTTGGCGCCCTTGGCGGCCAGCATCCGCGCCGTGGTCTTGCCGATTCCCGAGACGCCGCCGGTGATAAGGGCGGTCTTGCCGTTAATTTCCATTCTGATGATGCTCCGCGGAAACAGATTCGGTGTGACCGGCGGCGCAAGCCTTTGGAGGCCAGCGGGCGGGCAGAGACGCCCGCCTTCTGGCATTCTTCAAATGATCTTGCTCAGCCGGCCAAAGGCCTCAGCCCAGGTTGTAGAGCTTCACCGTGTTGTCGCAGGTGATCTTCTTGATCACGGCCGCGGAGAGTCCCTTCATGTGTTCCTGAACGTACTTGCGCGAGTTGGGCCAGGTGCTGTCCGGATGGGGATAGTCCGACGCCCAGACTACGTTGTCTTCGCCGATCTCGGGAATGAGCTTCAGGCCGACGTCATCCTCTTCGAAGCTTACCCAAACGTGCTGGCGGAAAAGCTCGCTTGGCTTGGCCGACAGCTTCACTGTGTTCCTGAACAGCTTTTCGTATTCGTGGTCCATGCGGCCCAGCAGGTAGGGAACCCAGCCCAGTCCAGCCTCTGCCAAAATCAGGCGCAGCTTGGGATGAGCATCGAGCGCGCCGCAGAAAATGATCTCGCACAAGGGTTCGTCCAACTGCATCGGCAGCGCCGAGACCAGCGCGGCGACCTGCCCGCGCCGGGCGTCGAAGCGGGCGTTGCGCACACCGCCGCTCAAGTGGAAGCTCAGTACTACGCCGTGGTCCGCGGCCGCGGCCCAGAGCGGCTCCCAGGCTTCATCGAAGACCGGCTTGCAGGCATCGAAGACGCCGAACAGCGCGCCCCGAAGTCCCAGCTTCGCCACCCGTTCAAGCTCGGCCACGGCCTCGCCCGGATCATTCATCGGCAGTATAGCGACGCCCACCAGCCGCTGTGGCGCCTCGCTGCAAAACTCGGCCATCCATGAATTGTAGGCTCCCAGGCATGAGCGCTGCAGCTCCCGATCCTTGAAGTGCATCGGCAGCGGCGGCCCGTATATGACCTGCGCGTCGATACCGTCGCGGTCCATGTCCTCCAGCCGGAACTTGGCGGTTGACGGGCGGAATCTCCCGGGTTCGGGCTCTTCCTTGACGCCGGCGCGGGGAATCGCGCCTTTCAGCAGCGGATTGTCCATCGTGCCGTAGCCGCCCATATCCCAGGGCTTGCCTTCGCTGACCCAGCGCCGCTTGCCCTCAACCTCTTCGATGCGAGGGGCAAGCTCACGGTATTTGGCCGGAACGCGTTCAACCCACAGGCGCGCTGGAATGTAACTTAAATCCATGTGATCGTCGCCGGAGACAAAATTGTATTGCATGGACCGACCTCCGCTATTGGCTTAGCCACTTATTGCACAGACGCGGGGATTTTTCTAATAGCCCTGATGCACGCAGCCATTTAAAGGGAGACGCCACGATGGATTTGGAATCGACTGTGCGGTCGCTGGAAAAGCGCGTCGGCGAGTTGGAGGATCGGCTCGCCATTTACCAGTTGATGTTTACCTACGGGCCCGCCGCCGATAGCGGCTCGAGTCAAGCGGCCGCCCATCTGTGGACCGCCGACGGCGTCTATGACGTCGGCGACACGGGGAAGCTGACGGGCCATGCCGAACTGCAAGCCATGTATGAAGGGCAAAGCCATCAAGCCCTGATCCACAAGGGTGCCTCGCATCTGACCGCTTCGCCCCACGTCGTCGTCAACGGTGATACTGCGGTTGCCACTTGTTATTCCCTCGTCTTCGCGCATGAAGACGGCGGTTACAAAATCTGGCGGCTTTCTTCCAATCGATGGGAGTTGGTGCGCGAGTCGGGCCGATGGCGTATCAAGCGGCGAACCAATCAGCTGCTCAACGGTTCCGAGAAGGCGCGCACGCTGCTTGCCCAGGCCGTGGCCTGATTCAACGCGCTAGCGCGACGCGCCATGCGGCGCCGCTGATCGCGCTCAGTCGCCCTTGGGCTCGGCCAGCCACGGGATGCCGAAGGCGGTTTTGCCCAGCAATTCGAGCGTCTCGTCGCTGTCGAACGGATGGTAAAGCCCGGCGCGAACGTCCCGAAAGAGGCGTTCCAGCGGCAGCCGCTTGAAGTATGAAGAGCCGCCTACGGCGCGCAGGGCCAGGTCCACCACGCGCACGGAATTCTCGATTGCGATCATGCGCGCGGCGACCGCCTTGCGCGACCAAAGGACGGAATCGTCGAGGTCCACTTCGGCCGCCGCCTTCCACATCGCGGCGCGGGCGCCTTCAATCAGCATGTCCATCTCGCCCACCTTGTTGAAGACGCTGGGCAAGTGGCTCATCGGATGCTTCAGCGGGAAGCGAGGGCGGTCGCGCATGAACTCGACGACGAAATTGCGCGCAGCCACGGCGATCCCGATGTAAGGCGCTCCGATCGAGAACGGGGCCTTGGCGAAAATCTTGGTAACGCGCAGCGTGCGTCCGACCCGGTACTGCACCGCGACGTCCTCGTCGGACACGAAGGCGTCCTTCAGCTC
Organism: Binataceae bacterium (SeqCode); assembly: GCA_035262365.1. Lineage (GTDB taxonomy): Bacteria > Desulfobacterota > Binatia > Binatales > Binataceae > JAJPJA01. Next base: position 1,719 of record DATFSZ010000004.1, on the reverse strand, counting down.
CGAGCTGCGAGATGCCGTCGCCCGCATCCCCATCACGTTCCAGTCGTCCTTGAACACCAGCCCGGGAGTGTCGCGCGGGGGAATGAAGAAGGTCAGTACGGTAGGTCCCTTCGGCCCGTCCTCCCACAGCGCCTGGGCAAAAAAGTAATCGAGCACGACGCTTTGGGTGCCAAAAATTTTGCGCCCGTTCACGATAAACCCGCCCTCGACGCGGCGGGCCGTGGTGCGCGGGCGAAGGCTGTAGATTGCGTTGTCGGGCTCCGAGCCGGAGCCGCCGCAGATGAGCCGCTCGCGGGCAATCTTCCTGAGCTTCGCCTCGACGTTAGGGGCCTTGAATCGATGATAGAGGTCAACCAGCAGCCCCAGCGTGTTGAAGTGCATGTTGATCGCCAGCGCGGTGGCGCCGTCGCCCTGGGCCAGGCGCTCCTGCGCCTTGACGCGTTCCAACAAGCTGCCGCCCAGGCCGCCCAGTTCTTCGGGGATGGTCAGGATGCTATAACCGCTTTCCCGCAGACGTGCATAGTTCTCGTACGGGAACGACGCGTCCTCGTCATGCTGCGCGGCGCGCAGTGCGAAGTCATCGGCCAGCTCCGCCGCCAGGTCGATAAAACGCTGCTCACGCTCGGTGTTATGCTGTTCCATTTCCGTCCTCCCGCAGCGGGATCCATGCCCTGCCAGACCTAGCGCAACTGCGGGCGGGATGGAAAGCACGGCGGCCAAGGCAAAGCGGCGGTGCAGGCGCGGTCAGTTGCGAAACATGCAGGTTTGCAAGCGGATCTGAAAACCCGTGTAACTGTTACGATTTATTAACGCTGTCGGCAGGCGGTGCCAATTGGGTGCCAAGTTTCTGCTCGATCGCCAGTTTTTCGAGCAGCTTTCGGGCACGGAATCGACGCATGCCATCGCGGGCCTGCTCGCGGGTCTGGAGTTGAACCGGTTTCGGCCCCAGGCCCTGTTTCCACAGCCATAATCATGGATGAATTCGGCCAGGCTGTTTTTGCGCGTGCACCCCGACCGATCGACCTCGACGGTTAAATCTACCCTTTTTACCCGTTTTAACGACGCCCTAATCGCAGCCTCAGCCTCGACATCACGATCCATGCGCAACCCAAACTGGCGCCCAATCCGCCGACACGCCGGAGAACAATAACCAGGCCTACGCCGAGGCGCATCGCAAACGGGGCAGACCACCTTGATTTCGAGAGGGTTCATGACGCCATTCTACACTTCCGCCCGGCAGGTCCGCACCGCCTGCCCGGCTGGCTACGGCAATCTTTTTACTCGACACGATAGGTTTATATCCCTCCTATTCGCACCCTCGTTTGGTTGGCTATAACTGGCAATCCTGAAGGAGGGTCCGGTGTAGGGCCTCGGCAAAAAAATGTAGCATTTATAAGGGCTGGTGTAGGGTGGTGTAGGGTCTCCCCATTTGAACGTATAGTGTGTGTGTTTTTAGGTGTATTTATAGTTTGCCCGTGTTCGCGCGCGCGCGATGACGCCGATAAGGGCAAACCCTACACCACCCTACACCGGGCCTTGAAATCATTGAACTTTTCAAAAAAACACCCTACATCGAGGTTTTTGAGCCTCCGAAGCGCGCTGGTGTAGGGATAGCAACTTTGCCGGATTTGCACCGAAAACCTCTGCCGTGCGGTCGGTGGAAGGTGGGTTTACAAATTATAATCCCACTTTTCCGTCGGTATCTTGCGGAGTTTTCAG
>DATFSZ010000003.1:0-13679 GCA_035262365.1 Binataceae bacterium (SeqCode) | reverse complement strand
TCGTCTGGGTTGCTCACCAACTGCTGCGCCACAAACTGGAGAAACTCCTTCATGGCTGGCTCCGTTAGGCGGCCAAGAAGATTGTCCAATCCGCTATGATCGAGCCTAGTCTCTATTACGTTGGATAGATACTCCACCTAGCAGGGTACGGAAAAAAGGGGGGTCGAGCGAAATTCCTCGCGGAGGGCTCGGAATTCAGCGAATAGTCGGTACTCTGATCAGTCCTGAATGGTTCTCAGTAAGGGTGTGTCCTTGTGGATAATGGTTATTGCCATCTCCCAGGAACCGTCTTTTCGGCCCTTTTCACGTAATGGGCGCAACTATGCTGCTGCAACCTCCAGGTTGCGCATGCGGACCAGATTGTAGGCCGCCAGCGCGAAGCTGAACATCCATCCAACCTTTCCCAGTCCACGGTGGCGGGTCTTGCGCAGGCCGGCGATGGTCTTGAGCCAGCCAAAGATCTCTTCGATGCGTTTACGCTTTTGTTGGCTGATCAGGTAGCCGGGATGACGAGTGGTGCGCTCATCGATGATGCTGGTTTGCTTGCACGCCAGATGGGGAGTTACGATGTGGTCGCGCAACTCCTGAACAAACTTCCCGCTGTCGTAGCCCTTGTCGCCACCCAGGGTGATGCGGTGGCGGCCCGGAATCTCTTCCACCATCGCCAGTGCGGCCTTGGGCTCGGCGCGACCCTCGGCCAGGGTCACACAACCGTTGACCGCGATACCGTTGCGGTTCTCCATCAATATATGCCCTGCGTAACTGAGCTTGGCTTCCTTGCCCGGACCCTTGCGCGCCAGTCGCGCGTCGGGATCAGTGGTGGATTGGTGGGTGGCGTTGGTGCGCCGCTCGCCGTGGAAGTTAACCGTGGGATTGCCGGGATCATCGGGCGGCTGCTGATCAGACCCATCCTTGTGTTTGAGGCTCTTGTGGCCGGCCCACGCCTCAATCAGGGTGCCGTCAACCGTGAAATGCTCGCCGGAAAGCAGGTGCCGGTCATGGGCCTGCGCCAACACCTGCGCGAAAAAGGTCTTGGCGATCTCGGCGGACAACAATCGTTCGCGGTTCTTGGTGAAGACGGTCACGTCCCACACCGGATCGTCGATGTTCATCCCCACAAACCAGCGAAACAGCAGATTGTAGTCCAACTGCTCCATCAGCATCCGCTCACTGCGTACCGTATAAAGGACCTGCAGCAACAGTGCCCGCAGCAGCTTCTCGGGTGCAATCGAGGGCCGTCCCATCTTCGCGTACATCGCATCGAATTGCGGCGCCATGTTGTGCAGCGCCACGTCGACCATCGCGCGAATCGCACGCAGCGGATGGTCCTTGGGTACTCGCCGCTCCGCCGATATGTAACTGAACATCCTGCTCTGCTGGTGATCTGAACCCCGCATCCCTCACAACCTCACACCAATCGGTAGGCTCATCAAATATACACTTTACAAGTGAGAAAATGCTAACTTTTTCCGCGAAAGCTCGAATTGAGCAATCGGACGGTCTCTGACGGTTTCAGATTAAGCCTGCTGGCGTTGAAGTTTCAGAGTCTATCGAGCGCCGCAAACCCTTCGTGTCCGGTCTAGTCGGACCGCCTTGGTTGTAGTTAGGTTGTAGTAGGAAGCGTGCTTATTCGGCCCGAGCCCACCCGTACACCCAAAGTTTGCGCCATCGATTTGCGAGTACCTCCCACCTCCAGACCAGGAAACCCCAAGATTGAGTTTTCCCTTTCCGGATCCACACCACCCTCCCGGAATACTCATAAGAAATTCTAGGAATTTTTCTGGCGCGTCTTTATCTCGAAACCGATGGAGACTTACCCCTTGAGCGCAAACGCGCGCGAGGCTGTTAGGGCGTTATTTGCGATTTCGGATTTCTGGGAATGCGCCGCTATCAGCGCGATTTCGTCTTCCGCCGTATCCGCCTCTGCGTCCGCCCGGACTCGTCCTCGAGAACTATGGTGTGGGCATCAATCCAGCGGTCCAAGTCTGCCTGTCGAAATCGCACGGCATAGCGAGCCCGCACTTCGCGACACGGGTGAAACACGGACGGTGCCGCATGGGAGTTACGAACCTAAAACCGGATCGAGGTGGCGGAGCGGGCGGATCACAACAGCCTGAGCTGTTCTACAATGCCCTCCTTTAGGTCCGCTCCTACGAGTGCGCAAATCAACAGCTTGAGCTCAGGCTCGGAATCACACTGAGCGATCAGCGAGGAAACGAGCTCGTTCAATCTCTCGTAGTCGTGCTGTGATAAGCGTCGGGGGTCAAGTCCCTTGCCGAGAGGTTTAATGAGTCGGACCAAATCGCCCGAGACGTGGCTTAGCATAAGAAACCTCCGTTTCGAACTTGGTTACATCGATCTTGAATCGTCGGGCCACAGAGCGCCAGACAGGAAGAGGAGGCGTTTTCGGAAGAAGCAGCGGACGAGGGCGAGGTGGTCACAATCCCTGTATGAGGAAGAAAACGCAGGGCAGAAAAAAAGCGCGTTTGTCGCGGTTGGCGAAGATACAGTGGTTGAACTCGGGCAGCCGCTGTCGGCGAACAGCCCCGAGGCTCGCGATATCGAGCATGCCGGAGAAGGGCTTTATTCCGTCACTTTCAAAACGAAGAATCTCGATCGTGCCGCGCAATTTCTGCAATCGAAAAAACAGCGCATCGAATCGCGCGGCGCCGATTCGTTGTTTATCAATCGTGAAGATTCCTTCGGAATCGGCGTAGGTTTCACCCAGCGCCGAATCCCGAACGATCCGAGGTAGGTGCTTGGCAAGCGCGGCGGCACGCGATGCTGCCGCGAAATCTTTGTCCAGATGCTTGTTTTTTAAACTCCGTTTGGCATGGTCCGTCGGAAATCCTTAGTTTGTCTGCGGATAAAGAATCCCTTTAGTGTAAAAACCGCTTCGTCGCCGGTTAAGTAGAAACTACAAAGTGTCCACCGGCACCCGCTGCTGACCTTTCCGCGCGTCATATTTCTAGCGGAATTTACGTGATTTTCGTGCCAGCAGCACTGGTACGCGGCTTGCGTCCCTTACCTGACAACCCGCTCAGTTGGGAGGAATGAACCCATGCGCATCAAAAAATCTGTGGCAAGTTCTTTACTTGTAGGTCTGCTCGCCGGTGCCGCCGCCTTGGTGGCGGTGGGTTGCACGGCCGAAGAAGCTGCCAGCACGTCCTATACGACGACTAGTACTTCGACCACGACTCCAGTGGTGCCGCCGCCGGTGGCGGAGACAACCACAACCACGTACACCTCTCCGCCGGTAACCATATACGCGCCCGCGCCGGTGGTCGTGCCGGCTCCGCCAGCAGTGCAGCATGAAACTGTAACCACATATTCCGCGCCCGCAGTGGTCGTTCCTCCGCCTGCGCCGGTCGTACCTTCAGCTTCGGTAACGAAGCAAACCACGACCACCAGCTACAGTTCACCTGGAGTTGTCACGAGCGAGACCATCGGCAGCGAACCCACTGTGACGACCACCTACAAGCAAAAGACCTATACGTACGACCAGGACTACTAACCGCCTTTGCCTCCCGGAGGCCGCTTTTGCGGCCTCCGGGCCTTCCTTCGATCGCTTTGTCCATGCCGCCGCTTGACGAACGGGCTCAACCTTCCCTAGTAGTCGGTTATTACGCCGACGCTCGGGGAGAGTTGCCATGGCCTCAATATCCAAGTCGAAATCAGCGGCGATCCGCGCGCACCTGTCTCATCCGGTAATCGACTCCGACGGGCATCAGGTGGAGTACGGTCCGCGGGTGCGCGATTACGTAAAGGAGCTTGCCGGAGCGGAAATGGCGGATCGGGTGGGGCCGGCGCTCGAAGGCACTATCGCGAGCACCAGGTGGTACCGCCAGTCGCCCGAGGAGCGGCGTGAGCACTGGACCAAGCGCTCGCCGTTCTGAAGCCTGCCCACCAAGAATACCCTGGACCTCGCGACCTCGCTGTTTCCCAAGCTGATGTACGAGCGGCTGGACGAGATGGGTCTGGATTTCTGCGTCTTGTATCCGAGTCTCGGACTGGTCGCGGGCCATTTTGAAGACGCCGAAGTCAGGCGCGCGACCTCGCGCGCGCTCAATACTTACTGCGCCGAGATCTGGGGCGAACACCGCGACCGAATCGCGCCGGTGGCAACCATCCCGATGCATACGCCGCAGGAGGCAATCGAGGAACTGGACTACGCGGTGAACGTGTTGAAGGTGCGCGCCGTGCTGATGCCGAGTTACGTCAAGCGTCCGATACCGGCGGCGGCGCGCCAGCATCCGCAAGCTGCCGGGTACGCGTTTTGGCTCGACACCTTCGGAATCGACAGCGCGTACGATTACGATCCCGTTTGGGCGAGGTGCCAGGAACTGAAGGTCGTCCCGAGTTTCCACAGCCACGGCGAAGGATGGGGCAGCCGCACCTCGATTTCCAACTACGTTTACAACCACGTCGGTCATTTCGCGTCGTCAGCCGACGCGGTGTGCAAGTCGCTGTTCCTGGGCGGCGTCACCCGGCGCTTTCCGAAGCTTAGATTTTCGTTTCTGGAAGGCGGCGTCGGCTGGGCGCGGAGCCTGTTCGCCGACCTGATCGGTCATTGGGAAAAGCGCAACATCAAGGCGCTCAGCAATTACGATCCCGCCAACATCAACCAGGAACTGCTGACCGAACTGTCGCGCCGCTACGGCGGCAAAGTGCTGGGCGGCCGGGAGAACGTTAAAGGGCGCGAGGTGTCCGGGATGCGGCCCGGCGACCCGAGCGACGATTTCGAGCGCTGCGCGATTTCTAGCAAGGATGATTTCCGCGAGATCTTTCTGAAGCCGTTCTTCTTCGGCTGCGAAGCCGACGACCCGATCACGGCTTCCGCGTTCGACACCCGGCGCAATCCGCTCTCGGCGCGGCTTAATGCGATTTACGGATCCGACATCGGCCATTTCGACGTGCCCGACATGAGCGAAGTCACCGCGGAGGCGTTCGAAGCGGTGGAGCACGGAGCCATGACGGAGGAGGATTTTCGCGATTTCGTTTTCGTCAACCCGATAAAATTTTGGACGGCCGTGAATCCCGACTTTTTCAAAGGCACGGTGGTGGAAGCCGCTGTGACGAAATACCTGGACAGTCCGCCAGCGGGATAACCTGCCGCGATCGGATTTACTCCATCCGTCGGTTTCGATCACTTCGGCAGCAGTAGCCAGGTGATCCTTCCCACCTCTCGATCCTTATAAAGTTGGCGGACAACCACCCTGTGTGGCCGCCGGTGCCGGTCCTTGGCAATCCGCACCTGCATGTGGCTGGTCGCCGCAGTTCCGGAAGGTAATTCAAGACGACCGAGTGTTTGCCGACTGTGCGGCTTAAGCGGGATGCGCAAGCGGAGCCGATTTGCCGGATCGGTCTCGGCATCGTCGAACTCCTCTGATTTCCGCGGAGCCGGTTTAAGTTCCCGTCCGATCCAGTGCGGAACTTGCACGGCCATTTGGCTTCGATCGGGCAGGTCGGCGTGCGTTTCCAGGACAAAGTCGCGCGGCTCATCCCAAGCACCGGCGATCAAGAAGGGCAGCGGAATAAATTCGCCCCATGGCCGTGGGAAAGGATGCGGACCGGGAGCGACCACATTGAAATTGCGCCAGGTGATATTGTTGTTCGCGAAAATGTAGTTCACGAAGTCGTCGAAGGTCGCAAAGCTCCCCGGATTGGGCGGAGGCGCGCCGGCGTTGCCCACCGCGGCGACGAAACAATAATGGCCTGGGCCAGGAAGCCGATCCGCCGGCCAAACGATGCCGGGAGTCGAAACCCGCACCGCGCTTCCCGGCGGCACGTCCGGGTAGTAGGCACTGCCGATCAAATTCCACAAATTGGGACTGACTAATGTCGCCGGCGGCGACCAATAGACCGTCGCGAAAGTATTGGCGGCGTCGGCGCCCCGGTTCCAAACGCGCAGGTAAACGTAATTAGCCTGTCCGGTGACAACATCCGGATCGCTCTCGGTGTCCCTGCTGATCGAGGCCGGCGTCGAGAAGGTGGCCTGTGGATTGGCGACAGGATTGTTTTTCAGAATGATATCCGGGCTGTCGGACAGCGAGCCTGTGTGGGAGGTGCCGTCGTCGGCGAGGTTGTGGCGCATGTAAAGGATCGGAACTTCCGTCAGTGACGGCCCCAGCGGATAGGGATCATCGGTAGGTTCGGGAGGCTGTCTCAGACCGGTCGGCTCGGCAGGCAGACTGGTGCCGGGCGGCAAGTAGGTCGCAATCAGGCCGGAGAAATTCGACCAGCTATTCGAAGCTCCGACAATCGTGGCAGTCTCGGCCAGGGTATTGGTCGTGGGCGCGCCCGCCTGGATTATGTTCGGCCACCACAAATTCAACTGGTAGGCCAAATAGTTCAGAAAGAGCGATCCGCATCCGATGGACACGGTATCCTGATCGGTATGAAAGACGTTATCTACCCAGTCGGATCGTGCCGCGTTGGGTGAGCTCGGGGCGCCATTGAGCCACGAATTACCGGTGGAAAAGAGCCACGCGCGGTTGGGGTAAAGAATCTGCGCAGACACCCGCGACAGAGCTTCGCCGTTGCTCCAATTAGCGTCCAGCCCTTGGCTTGAAGGCTCATGAAGATCTCGGCTTCTTCGGCCACCACCAATGCGGGCAACCCCAGCGGATCGGTGTTCATATTGCAGTAGCAGGTGATGCTGTTGACAAGATTGTTGGACGCTCCTCCTGGCCCTGGAACAAGGTTGATCTGGATGGGCAGCGAAGAAGCAGGCGGCAGGATGCCGCCGAACAGCATGCTGAGCCGGACCAGGTCATATTCACAGTAGTCGAGAACGCCCCGGGCCAACGTCGGTCCATCCGGTTGTCCGCCGCCAGTGAAAGAGCTGTCATAGAAAACGACGAAGTTGGTCGTGCTTCCATACATGATCATCATAGGGGGTTCTCCTGGCCGGTGGGTGCTGGCTGTACGTCCGCGATTGGCTTTTGTTCAGATTGCGCTTCTATAAGTCATCCTTCAGTACAATTAGGCTTGTCAATCCGGGTGCAGGAACGGTTTTGGGCAATATGCCGCCCCGACTCTCCCCAGGACTATTCGCGATGTATTGACAAATAGCTATTGAGTTTCGCGTGGCTTGAACTTGGGCAGCATAACCCCGGGTTCGTGTTCCACAAAAACGACTTGGACCGGCATGTCGATACGGATCTCGTCGTTACTGAGCCCGATCAGGTTTGTCACTACGATGAGGTCGGGATCTTCCTCCAACTGCACCTGCGCGACGTTGTACGGCACGCGGCTTACCGCTGCCGGATGCACCGGATGGGTAATGATGGTGTACGTGTAGACTTTGCCCCTGCCGCTTACCTTGATCCATTCGCGGTCCAGCGAATTGCAAAACGGACACATCGACCGGGGCAGCCAGCGGAACTTCTTGCACTCCGCGCAGCGCTGCATCATCAGCTCGCCGCGATTGCATCCCGCCCAGAACTCTTCCGCATCGAAGTCCGGGATTGGAGTGGGAAAATTGGATGTTTCCGCCATGACGTGTGCCTCCTTCGCCCCTGCCTATCGATGCAGAATCATCGCGGTGGTCGGTACCGCGTTGCCCGAGGCGACCAGCGCTATGTCCGCGTCCTTGATCTGGTTGATCGCCTGGCCGCGGAGCTGGCGCACTGCTTCGATCGTGTTTTGCATCCCATGGATATAGCCTTCGGACAGGTTGCCGCCGCTGGTGTTCAGCGGCAGCGAACCATTGGGCCAGAGGAGTTTGCCGTCCGAGACGAACGGTCCGCCCTCTCCCCGCTTGCAGAATCCGAGCTCTTCGATGGCCATCAGCACCAGCGACGTGAAGTGATCGTAAATAAAAGCAACGTCAATATCCTTATGCGCGACACCGGCGCGCGCAAACAAATCGCTCGCTATGACGGTGGACTCGGAGTTTGGCTGCTCCAGCATCTTAACCATCGTCTGTGTGTTGTGATCCGTGGCGCCGAACGCGCCGCCCATGATGTAAACCGGCTTTTGCTTCAGGTTGCGCGCCCGCTCCGCGCCGGTGATCACCACCGCCGCGCCTCCGTCGGTTTCAAGACAACAATCGTGAAGCCGCAAAGGATCGGCGATCATGCGCGAGCTCTGATGATCTTCGATTGTAAGGGGCCGGCCGCGCATCACGGCGTTGGGATTGGTCTGGGCGTGGGTCCGGCAGGCAACGGCGATCGCGCCGAAATGCTCGGCCTTGGTGCCATACAGATGCATATGCCGGCGCGCACTGAGCGCGACCGCCTGTGCCGGGCTGAACAGACCGAAGGGCTCGGCGTAAGCCCTGGCTCCGGGCGCGCCTTCACGAACCACCGCGCGGCCGAAGCGATTGGTGCCGCGTCCCGACCGCTCGTTCATCGCGCGGAAGGCTACCACACAGTTGGCCATCCCGGTCGCCACGGCCATCGCGCCGAGCAGCACCGACCCAACCGGCCCACCGCCTCCGCCCCAGGGCGCGTCGGCGAAAAAGCGCAGCGCGGGAATGCCTAGATTGGCGGCCAGGTGGACATGGTCGTTATTGTCCATGCTGTATTTGGCGATTCCGTCGATGTCGGCTGGCCGAAGTCCGGCGTCGGCCACGGCGTTGCGGATCGCCTCGACCGCCAGGCTCATCTCGCTGCGCCCGGAATCCCTGGAGTACTCCGTGTGCCCGACTCCCACGATAGCCGCCTTGTCTTTCAAAGTTTCCATCATTTACCCCCGACGTCTGTGCCGGTTCCTTCCGATCGGTTTGTCGCACACCAATGGCGCCGGAGTCGAGCCTTATCCACGCTAATCCATTGGCGCTCCCGATCCCGGCTGTCAAACTAAACTTGGACGGCGGCAAATAAACAGACCTGACCCTGGAGACGGAGCATCGCGATGGAAACCAAAGAGCTCGGCAACACCGGCGTAATCGTGCCGGAGATCGGTATCGGAGTATGGCGCTACCGGGGCGGCGCGGAGCCTCTGCGCCGCGGGATCGATCTGGGCGCGACGCTTATCGACACTGCGGAGGTGTATGGAACCGAGGACGTAGTCGGTCAGGCCATCAAGGGCATACGCGATCGCATTTTCGTTGCCACCAAGGTCTCCGGGGAACACCTTGGTCATGACCAGTTGCTGCGCGCGGCCAATGCCAGTTTGCGCCGGCTGGACATCGGTATTATCGACTTGTACCAGATTCATTGGCCGAATTCGTCCGTGCCGATCAAAGAGACCATGCGCGCGATGGAAACGCTGGTCGATCGCGGACTGGTGAAGTATATCGGCGTGAGCAATTTCTCCCTCTTCGAGATGCTCGCGGCGCAGGCAGCCATGAGCAAATACCCGATCGTTGCTAACCAGGTGCTGTACAACCTCAACCGCCGCGAGATAGAAGCCGACCTGATGCCCTACTGCGAGCGCAATCGGATATCGATCATCGCATTCACGCCGCTGGATGATGGGAGCCTCACCTCGATGCCGCGGTTTCGCGCGAATCAAAAGATGCGGACGCTGTCGCACATCGCGGAGGAAAGCGGAAAAACGATGGGCCAGGTGGCACTTAACTGGTGCACGTCGCGCCCGTGCGTCATCACGATCCCGAAGTCTAACCACGCCGACCGCGTAGCGGAGAATTGTGGGGCCTCGGGATGGCGCCTGTCGAAGTCACAGGTCCAGGCACTCGACGCCGCGTTTTCATGACCTCCCACCTCGGAAACCTCTTCCTGATTCGATGGGAGCGGTCGGGCGCGAAGCGCAGGGTGGGAGCATCTGAAAACCTAAATGGTGCAGACCCGGTTGCCGCCTTGATTAAGTACCCCCGCTCTTACTGCTCGCTGCTGGCGGCGCGTCACCCGGGGCGGCGGCGACTTGGCAGAATTTTCGAAAACCTGCCGGTCCCTCCACGCGCTTGGACGCCGCTGCCGATCTGACGTATACACGGACTGGCGCGGGCAAGAATCCATAGGCGCGAGGTCTCCACCATGGATATCGGCAAGAATCTGCTGCTGGAAATTTACCGCAAGATGCAGCGCATCCGGCAGTTCGAAATGAAGCTCAAAGACCTCTCGATCCGCAGCGAGATTCCCGGCTTCATTCACCTTTCGATCGGCGAAGAAGCCTCGGCCGTGGGCATCTGCGCGGCGCTGCGCACCACCGATCGGATCACGTCGACGCACCGCGGCCATGGCCATCTGATCGCCAAGGGCGGCGAGCTCAAGCGGATGCTGGCCGAGATCTACGGCAAGAGCACCGGCTACTGCAAAGGCAAGGGCGGCTCGATGCATATCGTGGATTACTCGCTGGGGATTCTGGGCGCCAACGGGATCGTGGGCGGCGGAATTCCAATCGCCACCGGCTCTGCGCTCGCCGCAAAAGTGACCGGACGCGACGACGTCACCGCCTGCTTCTTCGGCGACGGCGCCGCCAACGAAGGGACCTTCCACGAAAGCCTCAACCTAGCAGGCATCCTGAAGCTGCCCGTCATCTACGTTTGCGAGAACAACGGCTACCAGGTCTTCACCAGCATGGAGTCCGTCACCGCGGGCAAGAGTATCGCCGGGCGTGCCCAGGCGTACGGCATGCCCGGTTTCGCGGTGGACGGCAACGATGTGCTCGAAGTTTACCGCCACGCTTCCGAGGCGGTGGCGCGGGCGCGCAACAAAGAGGGTCCGACGCTGCTCGAATGCCGCACTTATCGGTGGGAAGGCCACGTCGTCGGCGAGAATGCTTTCGGCGGCAGACCATACCGCAGCGAGGAAGAACTCAACGCCTGGAAAGCGCGATGCCCGATCCTGCAATTCGAAAAACGGCTGCTTGAATCGAGCGGTATCACCCGCGGCGAGTTGGACCGGCTGATCGCCGACACGCAGGCGGAGCTCGAGGCGGCAGTGGAATTCGCTCGCACCAGCCCCTTGCCGAATCCGGACGAAGCGGCCGCCGACATATACGCCTGAAGGGGGAATTGCCGTGGCAAGAATAACTTTCATTCAGGCGATCTTCGAAGGTCTGATCGAGGAGATGGAGCGCGACCCCTCGACCTTCGTCCTGGGGTTGGACGTAACGCGCGGCACGTTCGGCCGCGCCGCCGGATTCTTCGAACGCTTCGGCCCCGAACGGATCCTGGACATGCCGCTTTCGGAGGCTGGATTTGTCGGCGCGTCGGTGGGCGCGGCGATGGCTGGGACGCGCCCCATTTGCGAAGTCCAGTTCGCGTCTTTCTTCTATTGCGCCTTCGATCAGCTCTGCAACCAGGCGGCCAAGCTGCGCTACATGTCGGGTGGGCAGGTGCGTCTGCCGATCACTTTCCGCACCCGATCCGGCGCCGTCGGCGGCGCCGCCGCGCAGCATTCCGAAACCGTCTATCCGCAACTTCTGAGCGTTCCCGGCCTGAAGCTGGTCGTGCCTTCGGGCCCGGCCGACGCCAAGGGTCTGCTCAAAAGCGCGATCCGCGACGACAACCCGGTGGTGGTCTTCGAGCATTTGGCCCTGGGCGGCTCGCGCGAAGAGGTGCCCGAAGGTGAGCACCTGGTCCCGCTCGGGAAGGCGGCCGTCAAACGTGAGGGCAAGGACGTGACCGTGATCGCGATCGGCGCGATGGTGCCCAAGGCGATGGCGGCGGCGCAGCGGCTGGACTCCGAGGGAATCAGTATCGAGGTAATCGACCCGCGCTCGCTCATCCCACTGGACGAGGAAGCGATACTCACCTCGGTGGCCAAAACCAACCGGGTCGTGATTGCGGACGAGGCGCATCTGCACGGCAGCGCCGCCTCGGAAATCGGCTGCCTGATAGCGGAGAAGGGCTTTGACTCACTGGATGCACCAATCAAAAGAGTGGCGGCGATCAACTCGCCCGTGCCGTTCAGCCCGCCCTTGGAAAAGGCGGTGATCCCAAGCGAGGCGTCAATCGAACGCGCGGTGCGGGATTTGATCGGATGATTTGGTGGCCGTCGTCGTGTCCGCACGTGCCGGCTGGATTCAAAGCCGCGGATAATATTCCATAACGGCATGCTCGAGCTGGTCATTTTCGACGCTGACGGAGTGCTATTCGAATCGGGCGATTCGAACACCGCCTATTACAATGCGATTTTCAAGACACTGGGAGAACCTCCGCTAAGTCCGGAGGAAGAGCGGTTGGGAGCCTTCCTGTCGGCCAGACAGGTATTCGAGCATCGCGCGGGCGGCGACCAGGAGCGGATCCGCCGGATGCACGCGGTGGGCGCGCAAATTGACTTCACGCCTTTTTTTCACCTGCTCAGTCCGCCCTTCGAACTGCGCCCCTTCCTGCTCGAAATCAAGACCCGCTACAAGGTCGGATTGGCAACCAACCGATCGGTTACGGTTCCTCGTCTAATCGAGCATCTGCACCTGGCTGACGTTTTCGACGCGATCGCGTGCACCCAGGACAACGTCAGGCCCAAGCCCGCGCCGGATGTCGTCAACCTTTGCATCGAGCGGGCGGGAGCAACCAGGGACACGGCGGTTTACGTCGGCGACAGCGAGATTGATTACATCGCCGCGCAGAGCGCCGGTGTGAAGTTCATCGGCTTGGGCGACCGGGTGAAATCGCCGAACGTGATCGATAGGCTGCACGACCTGCCGGCGGCGCTGGAACGTGTCGCGGCGGGTGCGTGATCAAAGAGATCGGCTGCGTGCTCCTTCGTTTTACTAACACGGGACTCGCTGCGCGGAACACGGCTTTCCGGCTCGGATCTTGATTAAGCGAATGCCGGCATCACCTCTTTGGCGAAGGTCTCGACGGTCTGCGGGGGTGTTCCGTCGCTGAAGAACACAACGAAGGTGGTGACGCCCTTGGCGACGCGGTCTTTCAGCGCCGCGATCAGCTCAGGCGGCGTGCCTTTGATCGCGGTCGTGGAAAAGGGCTTCATCCTGCCGGCAAACTGCCACTTGCGCTCGACGTCTTCCGCGCTGGTACCCATAACGACCAGCAGTTGCTCGGAGATCTCAATCTGGCTGAAGTCGCGGCCGACGGCCGCGCAATGGCCTTTCAAAATCGCGGTCAAATCGGCGATATCGGGGTAGCCGCCCGGGATGTTCCAGCGGTCGGCGTACTTGGCGACGATACGCAACATTACCTTCTTGCCCGCGCCGCCGATCGTGATCGGCGGATGCGGTTTTTGCACCGGCTTGGGATTGTTGTACGCGTCGGTCACGCTGAACGAACGTCCCTTGAACGTGGCCTTGGGCTCGGTGAACATCGCCTTAAGAACCTGCAAGGTCTCCTCGAGTTGGCGCAGCCGCGCGCCGACTTTGGGATATTCGAACCCATAGGCCTGGAACTCCTCCCGCATCCAGCCTATGCCCAGCCCCACGTCCAGCCGCCCCTTGCTGATTTGATCGATCGAACACAACGCCTTGGCGAGCATCGCGGGGTTGCGGTAGGCGTAGCAGATGACCAGCGTGCCCAGCCGCAGGCGCTGTGTTTGCGTGGCCAATGCAGCCAGCGTGGGGATGACGTCGAGATGGTCCAGTTCGGGCATCGCCCTTGTCCACATGTGATCGTCGAGCCAGATGGAATGATAGCCGAGCCGCTCGCACAGTTGCGCGCGCTGCAGCAAGGCTTCAAAGGGCATTCCGCTTTGCGGAGAGAAAAGGCCAAACCTGATCTTGCCGTCGTGTGCCATTGGACCTCCGGGCGGGCGTATCGACCCCACGCCAACTGTTTCGCATGGAGCCGCCACCGCGATCAACTCGTTTCG
>DATFSZ010000002.1:0-28044 GCA_035262365.1 Binataceae bacterium (SeqCode) | reverse complement strand
CCAAAAGCAACTGGGGGCCCGGCCCGGTGCGCCGGATAACCGCATATACAAAGGTCCGAGTGCCCGCGAAACTGCCCATCCCCGAGATGGTAAAATAGTCGCTGGTGGTGCTCAATGTCGCCGGCAGCGTCGAAGCTCCGTTGGTTTGCCCGAGCAACTGGCTGACCTCGGTAAGGTTGGTGAACGGATGTTTGACGCGCTGCTCCAGTATCGACTGCAGCGAAGAGGAAGACTCCTGAAACTGCGGCGCCACCGCCATCAGCACTTCCGGCGGTGCAGTGTTGATATTCACTCGCACCGAGGGCGTGGTGGTGAGGAAATAGCGCAGGCGACGAAAAGTGGTTTCATCGATACCGCGCACCAGCCGCAGGTCGCCGATAGTGGGCATCGGTCCGTTGCGCGCCTCATAAGGCGGCATCAGGCGCAGGTAATAGTCGGATTCCGCGCCTCCCGGCGTGTCAACGCTGTCTGGATCAAGCCAGTCAATCAGAGAGGGCACGATGGTGCTCGGGTCGATACCCAGGATGGTCAGCAAGCGAGTCAGAGTTTCAGCAAAGGGTTGGTTGACCTGGCCATTGGGAGCAACGAGCTGGTTGACGTTGAGCTTGCGGGCTTCATCGACGATGGAAAGACTGGCCCATCCGCCGCCCACCGGCAGTGCGGGCAGCGGCAGCGCCCAGATGGATTGCAAACTATCGACCCGCGGCGTGTTGGACAGAGCGGCCTTGCGGGCGTCGTCGGCCAAGAGCGCCAACCCGATGTTGACGCCCGACCGAGCGAGATAATAGGCACGTAACTGGTTGGCCTGATTTGCCGCCGAACGGTAGGCGATACTGGTGGAGGTGGTGAAATCCATCACCAGGATTGTCAGCAAGCTTACAGCAAGCATGGTGGCCAGCAGGGCGACCCCGCCTTGACGGCGGCGGCCCTTGATGCGGCGCAATGGCGGCAGCTTTACTCTCACGATCCTCATCGGTGAATTACTTCTGTATCGTTGCCATCGGTATCGAGATGGTCGTCGAGAGGTAAGTTGACCGCCGCCCCGACGCCATCATCAGTTCGATGGATATCGCCTGCGGCAATGCCTGGCCGGCAGGCGAGGAAGTCGAATCCCAGCTTTCCATCCACTGGAACCCGTTGAAATAGCGGAAATGCACGCTCGTCACATTGGTCGCCAGTACGGTCGGCGGCAGGTTGGGCGGATTGGCGGTTTGCAGCAAGCCGCTGCGCTCCGCCCTGGTCCACATGAACCAGCCGCGATGATTGGGGTTGGGAGCAGCCGTATAGGTGATGATTTCCTCGGCGCTGAAGCCGTCGAGGGTCCGGCGATGACCGGGATCGAGCGTGGCGAAGGTAATCGAGTCCATCGGCATACCGCCCTGACGCGAGGCTTGTCCAACCATCAGGACATGGCTCGGTATAAGGGGCGTGAAGACCGCGCCGCGCAGTTCGCGGCACATCATCCACATCAGGGTGCGCGCCTGTTGGTCGGATTCGACCCGCACGTCAGCGTGCATCTTGCTCGCCGCAACCGCGTGAAAGGTGCCGTATAGGATGATCATGATCAGCGCGAGCAGGGCCAGCGAAAGCATCAGCTCCATCAGGGTAAAGCCCGCCTGCCGCACACGTTTGCACATCACGATCATGGTTCAGGCTCCCGGCTGCGGCTGCGCCAGCGGGTTGCGGAGCAGCTCGGTCAGCTCGAATGTGCGGCGCAGACGCGGGCCATAACGGACGAGTATTCGAACCTTGCGGATATCGGGGAAAACCGCTGACGCTTCAACGCGTTGCTCCCAGCGGAAGTTGGGATAACGGCGCGGATGCAGGCTTTCGAAGTTTCCCGACGTCACACCGAGTGCCGGGAACTGGCCGGTCTCAGTGCGCGTGATCAACTCCTGCGCGAGCAGCGCCGCCGTGGTCATGTCGCTGGCGCGCACCACGCTTTGCAAAGTCTGATCCTGCAGCCCCAGCAGTCCGACCAGCGCAATCGCCACCACCGCGAGCGCCACCATTACTTCGATCAAGGTGAAGCCGGTGGCGCGGTCGCGCCGTACCACTTTCTCCGGCTCGCTCCGAGGGCCGGTGCGTATAACCTCTCCGTCATCCTCTCCCAAGACCAGGAGTGGGGATAGACCGGAAGCTCCTGGTGACAATGCGGCGGCGTTCATGAGTTTATCTGTGCCGTCTTCGGGTCGATATCGCCGCGGGCAATACTGACCCTGCCGGTCAAGGGTTGAAAGCTCAGCGTGTAAACGGTGCCGGCCTTGTCGATCAGGTGCACCACGGTCGCGTCGACGTAGCCCTCCGGATAAAAATTGCAGCTCACCGTGCCGCGCGAGACGGTTCCCTTGCCTTCGACCGTCACGTCGCGCAGCCGTACGTCCGGCGGCAGGATGACCGGGGCGGCCCCCTCTTCGAGGTCGGGCGCGAAGGTCTGAGTGGGGGAGTGCGGGTCGAGCCGGGTAGTGAAATAGCCCTGGGCGTCGAAATTGAACGTCATCCGCAAGACCAGTTTGTTGGCGGCGGCCTGCTCGTAGAGAAACGTTGCGCGCCCGGCCAGGCGCCGCGTTTCATGCTTAAGCCGCGAGGTGTGAAACGACCTGGTCGAGGGGATGATCAACAACGTCATCAGTGCCATCAAAAACAGCACGACGGCGATTTCGATCAGCGTGAAGCCGGCCGCGTTATGCCCCGATTCGCACGGCCGGCCGGCGGTCGTTGATTCCATTCGCCTCAGAACTGCGAGGAGTCGATATCGGCATTCTTGCCGCTACCGCCCTCCGCGCCGTCGGCTCCAAGCGACTTCAATGTGTAGGTATTACCGTCGCTTTGATAGACATAGGGATTGTTCCAGGGGTCAAGCGGTATGCGCCGGATGTAGCCGCCCTCCTCGTAGTTGGCCGTCTGGGGCTGCGAACCCTGGCCCGGAGGGGTGACCAGCGCCTGCAAGCCCTGGTCTGAGTTTGGGTAGGACCCATTGTCGATGTAATAGCGGTCCAGCGCGGTCTTGAGTTCCGCGATGTCAGCCATCGCCTTGGTCCGTTTGGCCTTGTCGGTGGCGCCGCGCAAGCTCTGCACGACGAGGGTGGCGAGCAGGCCTAAAATCAGGATGACCACCATGATTTCGATCAGGGTGAATCCTGCTTGTTGTTGGCGCCTGGACATCATCAGATATCCCCCATCACTGCATTATTTGGTTGAGCTGAAAAATCGGCATCAGCACCGCAAGTATCATGAATACTATCATGCCGGCCATCATAAGCGTCATGAGCGGCTCCAGGATGGTGGTCATCTGCGCCAGCGACGCGGCGACCTCGCGCTCATAGGCTTGGGCCGCCTTCTCCAGCATTGGCTCCAGTTCACCCGAACGTTCGCCGACCCGGATCATCTCCACCAGCATCGGCGGAAACAGCCGCGTGCGCGCCAGCGTATGACCGATGCCGGCGCCCTCGCGGACGCTGTCGCGGCTTTCCTGGATCGCTTCGGCCATACGCTTGTTGGTCATCACCAGCTTGACCGCGTCCAAGGCCGCCAGCACCTGCACGCCGCTGGCCAGCAGGGTTGCCAGTGTGCGGGCAAAGCGCGCGGTTACGATTTTGTTAATGGTGGTACCAAGGTAGGGCACCCGCAGTATCCAGGTGTCGTACATGTAACGGCCGGCCGTAGTGCTGAGCCAGTATGAAGTCCCCGCGGCCAAGGCGAGGATGCTCAGCAGGATGGCCCACCAGTAGGTGGTCAGAAAGCCTGAAAACGCCAGCAGGATTTGGGTCGTAATCGGCAGCGCCTGGTTGGTTTGGGAAAAAATGGTGGCAACCTGCGGAATAACGTAGGTTACCAGGAAGCCCATTATGGCGGTGCCCACCAGCATCATTATTATCGGATAGGTCAGCGCGCCGCGCACCTTGCGCACCAACTCGGCCTGCGCCTCGCCATAATCGGCCAGTCGTTCAAGTACAGTTTCGAGTGCGCCCGCCTGCTCGCCGGCCCTCACCATGTGGACGTAAAGATCGGAAAAACATTCAGGATGCGCCTTCATGGCGTCGGCCAGCGAAACGCCCTCGCGCACCCGCTCGCGTACCTGTGAGAGCATCTTTTTGACCGCGGGTTTGCTGGCCTGGTCGGATAAGACAGTCAGCGCGTCAAGCAGTGGCACGCCGCCGCCCAAAAGCGACCCGAGCTGGCGGGTAAGCAGGGCCAGTTCCCCCGCCGGCATCTTGCGCCGCAGACCGGGCATTCGCTCGGAGAGCGTGCGGCGCTCGGCGACCGCGATTTCCTCGTTTACGTCGGTGGGAAAGATCCCCAGTCCGCGCAGCTTGCCGCGCGCGCCGCGCGCGCTGTCGGCGTCGATCACGCCGCTGACCGAGCGGCCGTCGGCAGCTAGTCCGCGATACCCGAAAACCGGCATCAGTCCACCGGCCGCCGGGCCCGCGCCGCAATCTGTTCAGGGAGCTTCACCGTCGTGCGCTCTCAATTATCGAAGAACACACATTCGCGGGACAGGGCTCGTTCGTCATGGAGCTCAAAAGTCATGTCGAGCTGGCATCAACTGCATGCCTTTGCGCAGGCTCAACTAGCCGATCTCTTCCTGCGTCACGGTGAGCAGCTCTTCGATCGTGGTGAGGCCAGCGACAATGTGCTCGGCGCCGTCCTGGCGCAGCAGATTCATGCCGCGCGCGGTGCAGGCGCGCCGGATGGTCGAGGCGTCGGCATTCTTCATCACCAGCGAGCGCACCTCGTCATCGACCATCATCAACTCATGGATGGAGGTACGGCCCCGGTATCCGGTACCGCGGCAGGCTTTGCATCCGTTGTTCCCCGCCCGGTAGATCTGTCCGCTCACATCGGACATCTTGCACCCGATGCGCGCCAGTTCTTCGGCGGTTGGGGTGTAAGGCTCGCGGCAGTTCTTGCACAACAGGCGCACCAGGCGCTGGGCTACCACCGCGAGAATCGAAGAGGATACCAGGAACGGCTCGATTCCCATGTCGACCAACCGGGTCAGCGCGCCAAACGAATCGTTGGTGTGCAGGGTGGAGAACACCAGGTGGCCGGTCAACGCCGAATGAATCGCGATTTCGGCGGTCTCCATGTCGCGGATTTCGCCGACCATGATCACGTTGGGGTCCTGGCGCAGAATAGAGCGCAGCCCGCTGGCAAAGGTCAGCTCGATCTTCGGGTTGACCTGCATCTGCCCGATGCCGTGGAGCTGGTACTCGATCGGATCTTCGATCGTGATGATGTTCTTCTCAGGCGAATTGATTTGCTTCAGGCAGGCGTACAGGGTGGTCGTTTTGCCCGACCCGGTCGGACCCGTAACCAGGATGATACCGTGGCTTTGGCGGATCAGTCGATTGATGCGCCGCAGGTTCTCGCCGCCGAAGCCGAGGCGATCCAACTCGAGGTCAACCAGGTTCTGCGCCTGATCCAGAAGGCGCAGCACGATTCGCTCGCCGAAGGCGGTGGGGATAATCGAAACGCGCACGTCGATGTCGCGCCCGGCAATCCGAAGCCGGATACGTCCGTCCTGGGGCAGCCGCTTTTCAGCGATATTGAGCCCGGACATGACCTTGATGCGCGAGGTTATGGCGGACTGCACGAACTTGGGCGGATTGATGACGTCGTACATCATGCCGTCAACCCTGAAGCGCACCACCAGGTCGGTCTCGAACGGCTCGATATGGATATCGCTGGCGCGGTCCTTGACCGCCTGCGACAGCAACCCATTGACCAGCTTGATAATCGGGGCCGCGTCGTCGGACTCGAGCAGGTCTTTGGGTTCCTGGGCCAGTTCGTTGGCCATCACGTCCAGGCGCTCCTCGCCCAGGTCGATCATCAGGTCGTGGGGTGTGCTGGTGGCTTGGTCGTAAGCGCGGTTGATCGCCTCGTTGATTACCTCCATCGGCGCCACGACTGCCTGGATTGGTTGGTCAAAGAGCATCCGCAAGTCATCCAGCGGCTCGAAGTTGGCGGGGTCTGCAATCGCAACGGTGATACCGCCGCCGTCGCTGCCGAGCGGCAGCAGGATGTTTTTCTTGGCGTAATTGATAGGAACTTTCAGCACCAGGCTGCTGTCGATGGTGTGCTCATCGATATGGGCCTGAAAGGGCAATCGATACTGCTGGGCGAGCGCCCGCGCCAGACGCTGGGGCTCCAGCGCGCCCATCTCGACCAGCGCCGCGGCCAGCTCCTGACCGGGTTTCTTTCGCTGCCGAGCTTGCTCGAGGTCCTGTGCCGAGACCCACGAGCGATCGAGCAGAATACTTTCAAAACTCTTTTGTGCAGTCGCCACTGCGGACCGTCCCGAAACCCTAATCGCGCAAGCAAATCAACATCAATTCAGCCACCAAAAAGCGGTTCTAACCGCTCTCACTTTCACCCACTCTTTAGTGTTGGATAATACTACATCCCAAGGCAAGAGCCGGTTGCAAGTCCTCCACGCGTGACAATATCACAAAATTCATACCAAAACCTGCTTTGATCGGTCTTCGCATGTCTTTTCCGCTCAGAAATGGGTTGCGTCATGCGGGTTGGCGGCTCCAAAGCCGATACCAAAGCTTTGACGCTTCGCGGGCATTGTATGCGGTTGTTTGCTCCACGAAACCAACTTGCCGTCCACGAAGCGAAGGTCCAGGAACTGGCCTGAATCGCCCTCTTTCGCTGCGGTATAGAGCAGGGTCGCAGCGATGTCGTTGCTGTTGGCACGCGACGCGTAACTCCAGGTCTCGGTGTTCTGGTCCTGGTCGGTGATAATGTCGGGTTGACCCCATTCTTGCCGCACTTCGGGCATCGTCTGTCCCGGCTTGAGCGAATCCATCATGCGATGAGACCGGATCTGCGTGGAGGCCTGATAGGCTGCGCCGCATGCACCGGCTGTGCACGCCAGAAAACAGATCAGCATGCGAACCTTGGTTGTCACGGCATAGATTTTCAACGTGTCCCCGCCGCCTTGTCAACGCACCGGCGCGTTTCAGCCCGCCTTCCGCGTACAGCGCAGCGCTGTGATATAGTCCGCGCACTGTTCACCAAGGAGCGCATCGAATGGCGCGCAGGCTGAAGCTGGTCAAGGGTGCGGGACCAAGAACGACGCTGGTCTACGGGATGAGGATGTTCGGAATCGAAGAAGTCAAAGCGGTGGAAGACGCAACCGCGCGGCTTGCCGACGGCGGAGCCTCGCGTATAACGATGCATGTTATCGAAGGCACGCGCGCCCAGATCCGCACGCAGTTGATCCGCAGCGTTGACGCCTTCTTCGATCTGCTCGACGAGCAATGAGCCCTTCACGGAGGTTCGCAGACCGGTATGGATTTAAAGTTCCTGAAATATGACAAACGCGACCATCTCGCCTACATCACCCTGAACCGGCCGGAGGTCCTCAACTCGATTCATCCGCCAACCGCCGAGGAGATGGCGGACGTGCTGGATGACTTCGCCGCCGACAACAACCTCTGGATCGGCGTGGTGACCGGAGCGGGCGACAAGGCGTTTTCCGCCGGCAACGATCTGAAGTACACGGCCACGCATTCGATGAAGGGCAGCAAGCCGACGCGGGGCGGCTTTGGCGGCTTCATTTCACGATTCGACATCAACAAGCCCCTTATCGCCGCAGTCAACGGTTTCGCGTTGGGGGGCGGATTCGAGATCGCGCTGGCCTGCGACATCATCGTTGCCGCCGAGCACGCCCGCTTCGGCCTGCCCGAGCCGCGGGTGGGACTAATGGCGATGGGCGGCGGGGTGCATCGGTTGCCGCGCCAGATCCCGCTGAAGATTGCGATGGGCATGATGCTGACCGGAAAACATATCACCGCGGGTCAGGCGCATGAGCTGGGAATCGTAAACGAAGTGGTGCCGCTGAAGGACCTGTTTCCGATCGTCGAGCGCTGGGCGGCGGAAATCATGGAATGCTCGCCGATTGCCGTGCAGGCCACCAAAGAGGCGGCGCTAAAGGGCCTCGACATGCCGTTGGAGCGCGCCGTGGACGAGAAGTTCCCCGGACTTTATAAACTGTTGCACTCCCACGACGTAGTGGAAGGTCCCCGCGCGTTCGCGCAAAAGCGCAAACCGCACTGGAAGATCGAGTAGCATTTGTCGAAAGCGCGCTGCGTCCAATCGGGGCAAGCGAGAGACGCGGAGAAAAGAAACGTCGCCGCGATCGGGATAACAGAGAGCCGGATCCATCGATGCCGCGGACCGCGTTAGATAATCTTGTTAAGCGGGAATTCGATGATGCCGACGGCACCGGCGGCCAGCAGCTTGGGGAACAGTTCCCGCACCGTCTGCTCGCTGATTACCGTCTCAACCGCCACCCACTCCTCGCCCTTGAGGGCAGGGGACGGATAGAGCGGCGAGACCGTCGGCGCCGTGATCGAGGGCAGCAGCTCGATCACCCGCTCTAGGTTGACGCGTGCGCAGTTCATCTTGATTCCGACCCGGGCTTCAGCGTCAAGCGCACCGCGCACCAGTACCGCCACCTGCTTTACCTTGAACTGCTTCCATTCATCGGCCCAGGATTGCGGGCTAGCCACCAGCACCGGCGTTGAGGTCAGCAGTTCCTCGACAATCCGCAACCCATTGGCGCGCAGCGATGAACCTGTCTCGGTGACTTCCACCGCCGCGTCAACCAGGCCGTCGGCTGCCTTGGCCTCCGTCGCGCCCCAAGAAAATTCAACTTCCACATGAACTTTCCGCATGGCGAAGATTCGCCGCGTGAAATTCACCATCTCGGTTGCTACGCGCTTGCCCTCGAGATCCTCCAGCCGCCGAATCTGCGACGTCTCGGGTACGACCAGCACCCAGCGCGTTGGTACCAGGGAGACCTTGGAGTAGGTGAAGCTCTCAACCTCAATCAGGTTAACATCGTTCTCGACTACCCAATCGCGTCCCGTAATACCAGCATCGAGCGTGCCGTCGGCGATATAACGCGGCATTTCCTGCGGACGCAGCAGACGGCAGCTCAGGGTAGGGTCGTCCACCTTGGGCATGTAGGAGCGAGCATCCACCGAGATACGCCACCCGGATTTGCGCAGCAATTCAAGCGTCTGCGCCTCGAGACTGCCCTTGGGAATGCCGAATTTAAGCACCTTGTCTGACATCGGAAATGAAGAGCTCGCAGCGGCGCGCGCAGATCAGTACGCGCCGGAGGTCTTGTGATGGCCGTAGCCGGCACCGTACTTGGCCGGGTCAACTTTGCGTTGGTCCACGACCCGCCACCGGCGATTATCGAGCTTGCGGAAAAAGCAGCTCTCGTAGCCCTGATGGCAGGCGGCCTGGTCGCCGTGCTGTTCGACCGCGAGCAAAACTGTATCGCTATCGCAATCGAGCCGAATCTCATGTATTACTTGAAAATTTCCCGACTCCTCGCCCTTGCGCCACAGCCGCCCGCGCGAGCGTGAATAGTAGCAGGCGCGTCCGGTGGCGACCGTTTCGTCAAATGCCTCGCGGTTCATGTAAGCCATCATGAGAAGCCGGCCGCTGAGGTGATCCACGGCGACCACCGGCACGACGCCGCCGCCTTTGTCGAAGTCGATTTCGGCACCGGGTTGATTTTCCATAACAAAGACGGAGCCGTTGACCTGGCTCCGCGTGCAGCTAAGTATTGGCAAAATCGCGGCTCGATTCAACCGGCGCAGTTTTGCTGCCGGTTGCGGCATAAAGGTGTAGGCATGAAACTAGGCAAACTCTCTAGCGCGCTGGGACTGGAATTACGCGGCGACGGGGAGTTGGAAATCGCCGCGGCCGTGCCGTTGGAAGCGGCGATGCACGGAACGATCAGTTTCGTTGCCAATCAGCGCTACCTGGCGATGCTGGAGCGGGCCATGCCTTCATGCCTGATCATCCCCGCGGATCTGGCCGCGGGCGTGCAATGCGCGGTCCTGCTCAGCGCAAATCCGGTCTTCGACTTCGCGCGCGCTCTCGGCATCCTGCATCCGCCGCGCCGCGCACCGGCAGGTATCGACGCCACTGCGAAGATTGCTCCCGACGCACAAATCGGCGCGGACGCGAGTATCGGGGCCTTCGTGGCGATCGGCGCGGGAGTAAAAATTGGCGCGCGCGCAGTGATTCATGCGCACGCCACAATCTACCCTGGGGTGAGCATCGGCGACGATTTCGTCTGCCACAGCCATGTATCGGTTCGCGAGGGGGTAATAATCGGCGACCGGGTCGTGCTCAATAATGGCGCGGTGATCGGATCTGAAGGCTTTGGTTTCGTGGAAGTGGGGGAGGGTCTGGTCAAGATTCCGCAAGTCGGCAACGTGGAACTGGAATCCGACGTCGAGATCGGAGCCAACACCACAATCGACCGGGCGACCGTGGGCAGCACTTACATCCGCCGCGGGGTCAAGCTCGACAACATGATACATATTGGACACAACTGCGAAATCGGGGCCTATTCGCGCTTTGCCGCGCTGACCGGTGTTGCCGGATCAACGCGAATCGGACAATGGTGTGAGTTTGGTGGTCAGACCGGAGTGGCCGATCATGTGAAGATCGGCAACCGGGTGCGGGTGGCGGCCCAAAGCGGTATCCCGGGCGACATAGCCGGCGACAACATCACCATTTCGGGAGCGCCCGCGATTGAAATTCGGCGATGGCGCCGGCAAATGGCGGCGTACGTGCGTCTTCCTGAGATCGTGCGGCGTCTGCGGGCTTTGGAGAAGAAGGCCGGCCTCAGCAGCGCCGCCGGCGGGGACGACTAGGTATCGATAACATATCGCGAGTTGTTAGACGTGCGTAAAAGGTGATAACAGTTTCGACTCAGTATGCATTTGGCAGGTAGCATTAAGTGGAGGTTCACCTGGCCCGCGGCTTTGTTTGCGATCCTGCTTGCAGGATGCCATACCAGCCCCCGTTCGATTCGCAAAAATCCCCGCATCGAGCCCTTCGACTATCAGATCAGCGTCGGTCAGGATCAGTTCCATATCGAAGGTTACCTGGCGCGCTCGCGTCAGCCCGGACGTCAACCTGCTTTGCTGGTGATCAATCCCTCGGGCGATGCGGTCAAGTGCATCCAGTCCAGCCTGAATCTGACGCTGCTCGACCTCAACATCGCGTGCATCAGCCTGCCCGGCACCGGCAAGTCCTCGGGACCGGGGCGCTTCGTGGGACCGCAGGCGGTGGTCGCTGCGCGCCGGGCAATCGACCTGTTGTCGCAAAGAGCCGACGTTGATCCGGCGCGACTGGGAGTATGGGGTCTGGCCAACGGTGCGGTTGCGGCGGGCCTGCTGATGGACATAGATCCGCGCCCGCGAGTCGTTATCCTGCAATCGGGCGCATATGACATGGCGAAGTTCTGGCCCGAGGCGCGATGGTTCACCAAGCTGTCGATCCTGCACCAGGTATGGCCCAGCCGCCGCATTCTGAAGGAACGCAGCGTTATCGACCATCTGCCGGCGCGGCTCAACTGCAAGGTGCTGATCCTGCATGGCGAGGAAGACAAGCGCACCCCGGTGCATCAGGCGGAGCAATTGGCCGCCGCGCTGCAGGAACGCGGAGCTTCGGTTAAAACCCGCTACTTTCCCGACGAAAACCACAAGCTTGGCCCGCGGGCGTACACCGAGGTGGTGGAATTTCTGCGCGAGAACCTGGTCGCGGACAGCGCGTCAGGCTAATGCCTTGAGCGCGTCGAGCACCGCCTCGGAATGACCGTCAACCTTGACCTTGGGAAACACCTTGCGGATCGTGCCGTGGCGATCGATCACGAAGGTGGAGCGTTCGATCCCCATGAACTCGCGCCCGTAGAGCGATTTCTTCTTCCACACGCCGTAGGCCTTCAGCACCTCCTTGTCTGAATCGCTGAGCAGCGGAAAGTTCAGGTCGTGTTTGGCCGCGAACTTCTCATGCGACTGCGGCGAGTCGGCACTGATTCCGACCACCTGGGCGCCCGCCGCCCGCACCCGGCTCAGGTTGTCGCGAAAATCGCAAGCCTCCCTTGTGCACCCGGGCGTCATGTCCTTGGGATAGAAGTACAGCACCAGCCCGCTCTTGGCCGCGAGGTCGCGCAGGCGAACCGGACGTCCCTGCGCGTCGGGAAGTTCGAAATCCGGGGCTGGCTTGCCTTCCAGAGGATGGACGGCGGCTTGTGGTTTGGCGGACGGTTTTTTGCCTGCGCTCTTTTTCATCGTCGGCTCTCTTGATCGGAACTCAATTGAGTTTAAAGCGCCATCCAGGGTCGAACGCAACAAATTCTGCGCCGACCTTCCATCGGCTATCGTTATGATCACCTCATAAAGCGGAAGGGGCCTATCTTCACCGCCGCACCGTGCTGGCGCCGTTAATTATGTTGGACGATTGTTGAAAGGGGTCGTAATTTGCTAGTTGACCGTCACGTTACAAGATTTTAAACTACCCGCGGATTTGAACCGTCCGTTGTATCCCGATGGCCGCATACACCGAGCTCAACGCAGATTTACTTGTAGAGCTCGCCGACGATTACGGCTTCGGTCGCGTCAACGGTGCATTGCCCATACCGCAAGGTTCGGTCAACACCAACTACCTGTTGGAGACCTCCAAGGGCAAGTACCTGCTGCGCATCGACGAAGCCAAAGGCGAGATGGAGGTCAAACGTGAGATTGACCTCCTGTCCTTTTTGCACAAGCACTCCTTCCCCTGTCCGCATCCGCTGCAGGACCGCAAGGGCCGGTATTATCGCGAGTATCGCAACCGCTGCCTGTCGATCAGCAAATACTCCGAAGGCCGGATGGTGGCGCCGGGTGGACTGCGGCCGAGCCAGCTCGAAGGCGTCGGGCATACCCTGGCGGAGCTGCACGTCATCGGCAAGGGCTACAAGAAGGGTATCGACAACCGCTTCAGCTTCGAGCGGGTAGCCGACCTTTACAACAATGTACGCGGCCGGCTGCCGTCATACTTTCGGCGCATCACCCGGACCCTTGACGATGAGATCGACTATCTCAACCGCTACCTGGAAACCAAGCTGCCCAAAGGCATCATCCACGGCGATCTCTTTGCCGACAATATCCTGTTCCGTGGCGAACGCCTGATTACGGTGCTCGATTTTGAGGCGGCGTGCCGCGGCAAGTTCATCTTCGATATCGCCACCGCCGTCAATGCGTTGTGCTTCGTGGATGGCCAGTATTCGCTGGAGCGCTTCCGCCATCTGCTGCGCGGCTATGAATCCTTGCGAACCTTGTCGTTGGCGGAATGGGACGCCTTTCCCAACGAGCTGCGCTATTCGTCGCTGCGCTTCACCGTAACCCGCCTGCGCGATTTCTTTCTCCAGCCGCTAGAAGGGGCCGCACGCGAGCACAAGGACTTTCGCGAGTTCTTCGAGCGGCTGCGGATTTTGCGCCGCGAAAAGGCGGGCGGCATGGAGGCGCTGCTGATGGCGATGGCGACGGGTTACGATTACCGCAAGTACCAGAAGATTAGAGCAAGTGAGAAGCCCTGAGCAGGTCCTCCCGCATGCGCCTTGCCGCCGCCGGCCCTTGCTGACCCGAAGGCCGTTTACCATGCCAAGCCGCGCCGCCTGAGCACCCTCAGGCGCACGCGCAAACGACACTTTAATGTCGAAGCTCCTGGAGCAATTGGCGAGCGGTCCGCCCTCGCTGTGGATCGAAGTCAGTCCCCCGCGCGGCATCAACATGGAGTCGCTGATGGGACGTCTGGCCGTGTTGCGCGACAAGGTGGACGCAATCAACCTGACCGACAACGCGATGGCCAGGGTGAAGCTGTCCGGTCTGGTCTTCGCAATCATGATCAAGCAGCGGCTGGGAATCCCGGTGGCGCTGAACTTTTCCTGCCGCGACCGCAATCTGTTGGCGCTCAAAGCGGACCTCCTCGGAGCGGCCGCCGCCGGCGTGGAGGCCGTGGTCGCGCTCACGGGCGATAAGTTGGAGGCCGGGTCTCATGCCGAGGCGCGCGGCGTGCATGACGTTGACGCTTTCGGCTTGCTGCGCGTGATTGGCGAACTCAACCGCGGCGACACCGGGGAAGGCAAGCGTCCGCTCAAGACACTTCCCACGCTGATGGTGGGTGCGGTAGCCAATCCAAATCGCCGCAACTTCGAGCGCGAACTGGAATTGCTGGTCCGCAAAGCCGCAAGCGGGGCACGATTCGTGATTACCCAGCCGGTGTTTGACGTGGAGCGGGCGCATCGCTTTCTGGATCGGGCCCGTGATTTGGGACTCCATGTGGTGCTTGGCATCCTGCCCGTCAAGCGCGCCGAGATGGCGGATTATCTCAAACAGCAGGTCAGAGACCTGAGCGAGGTCGGGGAGCATTTCGACCGCTATGCGGGGCTGAGCGAGGCGCAGTCGCGGCGGCTGTCGATCCAGCATAGCCTGGAGTTGATGAATGCGCTGGCCTCGCGCGTCGCAGGGTTTAACATAATGAGTGGAGGCGGACCTTCGCTGGCGATCGAGCTTGCGCTTGAGTTTGACCGTGGACGCGCCGGCCAAAAGGTCTAATGTCGGGACCCGGGGGGACACAGATTAAGGGGCGGGTGGTCAGAGAGCCTATGTCCGCCGCGTCCCGCATCCGGAGACACAATATGGCTGAAAACGCGCAATCGCCTGAAAGCGCCGTTCGCCGCCTGCTTCAGCACGTCGGCGAGGATCCCGAACGGGAAGGTTTGCTACGGACACCAACCCGGGTGGTCAAGGCCTATGAGTATATGACCCGAGGCTACGCGCAGGACCCCAAGGCGGTGATCAACGGGGCGCTGTTCGTCGAAGAGGATTACCAGGAGATGATCGTCTGCCGGGACGTTGATTTCTTCTCCCTGTGCGAGCATCATCTGCTGCCTTTCAACGGCAGGGCACATGTCGCCTACCTGCCGCGCCATCATATTATCGGCTTGTCGAAACTTGCGCGGCTGGTCGAAGTGTACGCGCGCCGCCTGCAGGTGCAGGAGCGCATGACCACCCAGATCGCCGCCACGCTGATGGAAGAACTCAATCCGCTCGGCGTCGCCGTGGTGCTGGAGGCCGAGCACCTGTGCATGCGGATGCGCGGGGTGGAAAAACAAAACTCCTGGGTTACAACGTCGGCGATGCTTGGTGTGTTCCGCACCCACGTGGAGACCCGCCAGGAGTTCATGACGCTGATCAAAAATGGCAGATAGATCGAATCGGCAGGCGCTCACGCACAATGCCGCCGCCGTGGCCGACCCGGCAGCGCTTGACCGTCTTGGCGAGTACGCCCTGCGTTACGTAAAGCCCGGGCACACGATCGGCCTCGGCACGGGCCACGCCGCGGCGGCATTCATTCGCGCCCTGATTGCGTCGGGGCTCAAAGTGCGCGGCGTTGCGACGTCGCGTCACAGCGAGCAGATGGCGCGCGAAGGCGGAATCGAGGTGGTGGGGTTCGACGCGGTAGAGCGCATCGACGTGACGGTCGACGGGGCGGACGAGGTTGACCCTCGGCTCAACCTGATCAAAGGGCTCGGCGGTGCGCTGGTACGCGAGAAAATCGTCGCCGTCGCCTCGCGCCGGGAGATTATCGTCGTCGGCTTTGAAAAACTCGTGCGCCGCCTGGGCGAGCGCGGCAACCTTCCGGTCGAGGTGATTCCCTTTGCCGCACCGCTCTGTGTCCGGCGCATCAAGAAACTTGGCCTGCGCCCGGTATTACGCCGCAATCCGGACGGCAGCGAAACTGTATCGGACAACGGCAACCTGATCGTGGACTGCAAGGTCGATTCCAAGCTGAATCCCCGCCAGGTAAACGGCGAATTGCGCGAAATCCCCGGAGTGGTTGATCACGGCCTGTTCATGGGAATTGCCCACACGGTGCTGGTCGCCCAATCCGACGGCGAGATCAAGGTGATAAACCGGCGGTCCTGACTGTGTGAGTCCTCTAATCGCAAATTTGCGACCATGACTTCAAACGAGCAGGCGCGGGATGATCTGGTGCGGATCTTCCACGCTGCGCTTGAGGCTGTCGCGCCGGACACGCTGACCGGGGCGGCGCTGCGCGGCGATTTGAGCGCAGCCCGGACCGTCCCGGATGCACTTGCGCGGGCGCAGCGCATCTTTGTGCTCGCGGCGGGCAAGGCGGCCTCCAGGATGATGGCCGCCGCCGAGCTGCATCTGGCAGGCCGGCTGACCGGCGCGATCGCCGTGATATCTGCCGCGGACCTTGAATCCGCGCGCTCCGCGGTGCGTATCGCGCGAGTTTACCCCGGAGGCCATCCGCTGCCGGACGACGCTTCAGTTAAAGCTGCGCAGGCGCTGCTCGCGATGCTGGCCGATCTCACCACGGACGACTTGCTGCTCGTGCTGCTCAGCGGCGGAGCCTCCGCGATGCTCGCCGCACCCGCCGACCCGATCACACTCGCGGACAAGGTCGCGGTCACGCAGGGATTGCTGCGAGTGCGGGCGTCCATCAATGAAATCAACGCGGTGCGCAAGCACCTGTCTGCAATCAAGGGCGGCAGGCTATTGCGCCATTGCAACGGCGCCCATGTGCTGAGCCTGATTCTCTCCGACGTCCGCGGCAACGACCTGGCTACGATCGGCTCGGGTCCCACCGCCGCCGATCACACGACCTTTGAAGATGCACGCGCGGTGCTGATTCGCCATTCGCTGTGGGGCCGCACGCCGGAGCGCGTACGCGAATATCTCGAAGCAGGGGCGGCCGGCGATTATGGCGAAACCGTCAAGGCGGGCGAGCCTCTGATGGAACGCGTAACCAACATTATCATTGGAGACAACGCACTCGCGCTCGCCGCCGCAGCCACCGCGGCTCAATCGATCGGCTACCAGGTCGACCGATGGCGCGAGCTGTATGGCGAAGCGGCGGACCTGGGCCGCGCGCTCGCCGCTCATTTGAGCGCCCTGAACGGCCCACGCCGATGTGTATTGTCGGGCGGAGAACCGGTGGTCACGGTGCGCGGCGCTGGAAAAGGAGGCCGCGCGCAGGAACTCGCGCTTTCCCTGGCGATCGAATTGGACCGCCTTGCGCCGCAAGCTCCGATCGCCGCACTGTGCGGAGCTACCGACGGTATTGACGGACCTACCGACGCGGCGGGCGCGTTCGCCACGCCAACCACCGTGGCGCGCGCACGCGCAGCCAATTCGAACCCGACCGAAAGCCTGGCGCGCAACAATTCCTACCCGGTGTTGAAGGCTTGCGGCGATTTGTTCCAGACCGGTGCGACAGGTACAAATGTCACCGACATCTTTATCGCGTTGGTGAATTACTAGGGCCGATTAGTGATGGGCGGCGCCCGCATCGATCATGAAAAAGTCCCCGCCATCCTCCGACAGCGCACGCGTCATCACGTTGATTCCGGGCGACGGGATCGGGCCCGAGGTGATCGCCGCCGCCGTCGCGGTGATCGAGGAGACGCGGGTCAAGCTGCGCTGGGACGAGCAACTGGCCGGCATGACCGCTTTCAAGCGGGTCGGCAATCCGGTTCCCGACGCCCTCATCAAGTCGCTGCGGCGGACGGGTGTCGCGCTGAAGGGACCGCTGGAAACGCGGGTGGGGGAGGGCTACCGCTCGATCAACGTCTATCTGCGGAAAACCTTTAACCTCTACGCCAACCTAAGGCCGGTGCAGAGTTTCAAAGGCGTTCATACCCCTTTTCGCGACGTGGACCTGGTGGTGGTGCGCGAGAATACCGAGGACCTGTACGCCGGCCTGGAGCACGAGATAACACCCGGCGTGGTGGAGAGTATCAAGGTGATTACTTCGCGCGCGTCGCGCCGCATCGCACGTTTTGCCTTCGAATACGCGCGCCGCGAAGGCCGCCGAACGGTCACCGCTATTCACAAGGCCAATATCATGAAGCTCTCCGACGGGCTGTTTTTGAAATGCGCGCGCGAAGTATCGTCGGATTTTCCCGAGATTCAATACGAGGAGCAGATTGTCGACGCGGCCTGCATGCGCCTGGTTACCGATCCGCAGGCGTTCGACGTCCTGCTGCTGGAAAACCTCTATGGCGATATTGTCTCCGATCTGTGCGCCGGGCTGGTCGGGGGGTTGGGCGTGGTTCCCGGCGCCAACTACGGCGACAAGGGAGCGATTTTCGAGGCGGTGCATGGCACCGCGCCGGATATCGCCGGCAAAGGGTTCGCCAATCCGATCGCCGCAATTCTGAGCGGGGCGATGCTGCTCGAATTCCTGGGCCATCCCCAGGCGGCCAACCGGGTCAGGGTCGCCACCGGCCAGGTGTTGCAATCGGGCGATACCCTGACGAGGGATTTGGGCGGCAGCGCCACCACCAAACAGATAACCGATGCGGTCATAGCCGCGATGCATTCGCGTCCCTCTTCCGCGGCCAATCGCGCTTAGCTATTAGTCAAGCCATGAGCAAGATTCTCAAGCCTGGCGACGTCAGTAATCGGGTACCGCCAGGACAATACCTCACTCCCAAATTTCCGGTGCTGACTTACGGGCCCACGCCCAGGTTCAATCTCCAGACCTGGGATTTCCAAATACTAGGTGAAGTGGAGCAACCGCTGCGCTTTGACTACGAACAGTTCCGCGCGCTGCCCAAAAGCTCGATGGTCGCGGATTTTCATTGCGTCACAACCTGGTCGCGCCTGGACAACGTTTGGGAAGGCGTGTTGGTGAAGGACCTGATGAAACAGGTCAGGCTCAAGCCTGCCGCCGGTTTCGTTTTGGTACATTGCGACGCGGGTTATACGACCAACCTGCCGCTTAAATACTTTCTGGACGACGACGTGATGCTGGCGTATCGCCATGACGGGCAGGACCTCTCTCCCGATCACGGTTTCCCTTTGCGCCTTGTGGTGCCCAAGCTATACGCCTGGAAGAGCGCCAAATGGGTGCGCGCAATCGAGTTCCTTGCACAGGACGTACGGGGGTTTTGGGAGGTGCGCGGCTATCACAACCGCGCCGATCCATGGCTTGAGGAGCGCTACTCCTTCCAGGAGGAGGAACCTCAGGAATAACCGATGCGGCCGCGGCCGGCTCGGCATGGTGCGGCCAAAACATCCAATGGCCGGGCGCCTGCCATCGGCCCGAGCCGCACCAGGGGCGCGCTGCGATGCAGGCGGCGGACGACTATCTCTCGCGCAACGAACAACTGCTAAGACTGCGCCGTGAAACATTTGATGTTGCCGTGATCGGCGGCGGTGTCAACGGAGCAGCGGTGGCTCGCGACGCGGCGATGCGCGGGCTCAGCGTAGCGCTGATCGACCGAGGCGACTTCGCCGGCCAGACTTCCTCGCGTTCCACCAAGCTTATCCACGGCGGCCTCCGCTACCTGCCCCAGGGTCAATTGCGCCTGGTCTATGAAGCACTGCACGAGCGCGAACGGTTATGCCATTTGACCGCGCCTCATTTGGTCCATCCCATCGATTTTCTCTTTCCGGTGTACGCCGGCCGTACGGTTTCGCGCCTGACTTTGTGGGCCGGCCTCTTCGTTTACGATCTGCTCGCCCGCATGCCTGCATCGCAGCGTTACAAGGCGCTTGCCGTAAACCAGGTGATCGCGCTGGAGCCCGACCTTAGCCGCAACGGACTGCGCGGCGGTGCGCTTTATTATGACGCTCATGGAGACGACTCGCGTCTGACGCTCGAAAATGTTCTGGACGCCGTGTTTCATGGCGCCGCCACAGCGAACTATGTCGCCCTGGAGGGATTCGACCGGCAGGGCGCCCGGCTGCGCGCCGCGCAGGTTCGCGACGTGGCTGGCGGTGAGCGTTTCGAAATTTCGGCCCGGACCTTCATCAACGCGGCTGGGCCGTGGATTGACGACGTGCGCCGGATGGACGACCCAGCCGCTCGCGCCGCGATCAGATTGACCAAGGGAGTTCATCTGATGATTGCGGCACGCCGCCTGCCGCTGCAGCATTCGCTGGTGCTGTCCGACGGCAGCGGCCGAATCATCTTTCTGATCCGTGACGGCGAATCGATTTTACTTGGCACCACCGACACCGATTACAGCGGCGAACGGACGCAGGTCCTCCCGCTCGCGGCGGATGTAGATTATTTGCTGGGAGTGGTTGCGCAGACCATTCCCGGCGCCGGCCTGCGCCGTCAGGATATAATCGCGAGCTTTGCGGGATTGCGAGCGCTGGTGGACACCAACGGCGCCAAAGCGCCCTCAGCGGTTCCGCGCGAGGAACTGATCGTCAGGAGCGGCAGCGGAATGCTGTCGATTGCCGGCGGCAAGCTCACCACGCACCGGCGAATCGCTCAGCGCGTGGTTGACATGATTTGCCGCGAGTTGGGCCGGCCGGCCGGTGATTCGCCAACCCTGACGACGCCTCTGCCCGGTGCGCGGCGCCCGGATCGAATCAACGGCGCCGCTGATGCTGTCGCTATAGCGTCGCGGCATGAACTGGCTGCGCGCTATGGAACCAGGAAGGATTTGATCGGCGCGTTGATTCAACTGGATTCGTCGATTGCCGAGCCGCTTTCCGAGGGATGTCCCGTGCTGGCGGCCGAGGCAGTTTACGCCGCGCGCTTTGAGATGGCGCAGACGCTGGAGGATTTCATGGTGCGGCGCACCGCGATGGCGCGACACTACCCGGAGCAGGCGGCGGCAGGGGCGCCAAGAGCGGCGCATCTTCTCGGGTCCGAACTTGGATGGAGCGCCGAGCGCGAGGCTGCTGAGGTTGCACAGTTCAACGCCGCGCTCAAAGCGAGCCGGGAAGTCTGAAATGGCCAAGGACAAGAATAGGGGCGATGATGACCGCGCCAGGGCAGGGCGGATTGCGGGGGCGCTGTCCAAACTGTACCCGCAGGCGCGGATCAGCCTGGATTTCACGACTGCCTGGGAATGCCTGGTGGCGACGATTCTTTCCGCGCAGTGCACCGACGAACGGGTTAACCGCGTCACGCCCATCCTGTTCAAGGAAATTCCCGGCGCCGCCGCGATGGCTGCCGCGCCGGTGGAAAAGATCGAGAAGCTGATCGCGAGCACCGGCTTCTTCCGCCAGAAAACCAAGTCGCTCAAGGGATGTGCGCATGAAATCGTGAGCCGCTTCGGTGGCGAGGTTCCCTCGCGCATGGAGGATCTCGTCACCTTGCCGGGAGTGGGGCGCAAGACCGCCAATGTTTTACTGGGCCACGTTTTTGGCGAGCCCGGGCTGGTGGTCGATACGCACGTGCGCCGTGTCGCTTTCAGACTGGGCCTGACCAAGCAAAGCGACCCCGATAGAATCGAACAGGACCTGCAAAAACTGCTGCCTCCCAAGCAGTGGACCCCATTTTCAATGCGGCTCATCCTGCACGGACGCCAGGTCTGCTTCGCCCGCGGCCCGCGCTGCACACAGTGCGCGCTGAATCCCGAATGCCCGCGTGTCGGCGTCAAGACGGCGCTTAAGCCGGCGAAGACCTCCCGCCGCTGATTACGGAAGTCTGCCGCGATTTCGGGCGTTGCCAGTGCAGCCGCCGGCCATATTTGAACCCGCGCACCGACGTGCCATAATTTTGAGGCAAGGCTAGATTCCGTATCCAGGACGCGGTGACCGCCGCCATGAAACTGCGCATCGAAGATATTTCCGCCCAGGTCAAGACGCTCGATTTCGTCGAACCCCAGAACGAGGTCAATCGCCTGCTGGAGCAGGGGCCGATCCGCGAGTATCGCGTAGATCGGCCATTCTCCGTTCATCTGTCTCATTATCGCTCGGGGACGGAGTTGTTTTTCTCGGGCTCGCTGGGCGCGGAGGTGACCGCTACGTGCGCGCGCTGCGCCGAGGATTTCAGCGTCGCCACAAAACGCGACTTCCGCTTCGTTCTGGCGCCTAAATCGATGGGCGATCTTAACGGCAAGGATCTCAACGCCGAGGATCTGGAGTTTTCGCTCTACGACGGTGAGGAGGTGGAGGTTTCGCCGCTTATCCGCGAACAGTTGCTGCTCGCGCTGCCGACCCGGCCGTTGTGCCAGGAAGGATGCCGCGGGTTATGCTCGCAATGCGGGGCCAATCTCAACCTTAACCCCTGTTCCTGCTCGACGCAGACTCTCGATCCCAGACTCGAAGCTTTGCGTTCGCTCAAGCTCTCGCGCCATTGATGGGCGCGATCTGTTAAACTGACAACAAAGGAAGATTCATATCCATGCCCGTACCCAAGCGCCGCACGTCCAGGTCCAAACGAAACAAGCGCCGCGCCCACGACGCTTTGACCACCGTCAACCCGATCGCATGCTCGCAATGCGGTGAACCCACGCTGCCGCATCGCGTCTGCCGCCACTGCGGTACCTACCGCGGACGCCAATTGGCGGAGGTCGAGGAATAACTAACGGGAGCGAGCCGGTGAGGATCGCACTCGATGCGATGGGCGGTGACTTCGCCCCCCAGGCTACCGTGGAAGGAGCGGTGCTGGGCGCGCGTGAACTCGATCTGCGCGTAGTCCTGGTCGGCGATCGGTCGATCCTGCAAAAGGAGATGGCCGAGCATGATTGCAGAGCCCTGGACCTGGTGGTCGAGCATGCGCCCGAAGTCGTGACTATGGACGACGCGCCGCTTGAGGCGGTGCTGTCCAAACCTCAATCCTCGCTTCACGTCTGCTACCAGCTGCTCAAGCGCGGGGACGTGGACGCTGTCATCAGCGCGGGCAACTCCGGCGCGATGATGACGATCGGCATCACGCTGCTGGGCAATCTCGCCGGCATCGATCGGCCGGCGATCGCCTCGATGGTTCCCACCGTCGAGGGGCTGGCACTGCTGGTCGACGCCGGCGCCAATACGGAAGCCAAAGCAGTCAATCTGGCGCAATTTGCCGTGATGGGCAGCGCTTACATGCGCCGGCTGCGCCACCTGGACGCGCCCAAGGTGGGAATCCTGGCCAACGGCGAAGAAGCTTCCAAGGGAACAGAACTGACCCGCACCGCCGCGGCCCTGCTGGCGCAGTCCACTCCGCATATCAATTTCATCGGGTACGTCGAGGGCAGGGATATCAACCAGGGCAAGGCCGACGTGGTCGTGACCGATGGCTTCACCGGCAACGTTGCGCTCAAGACCATGGAGGGCTGCGCCCGTCTCGTGCTGGGAAACCTGCGCGATGTTTACGGCACCAGCATGATGGGGCGGCTGTCATACCTGTTGGTGCGCAAGCGCATGTTCGCGGTGCGCGAGCGGCTTGACCCCGCCGAGTACGGCGGCGCGCCTCTCTTGGGCCTGGCGGGCCGCGCGATTATCGCGCACGGCTCCTCGGACGCCAAGGCCATCCGCAACGCGCTGCGGGCGGCCGCCAACGAATCGCTCGGTGACGCGCTCAACCGCGACATCATCGAATTGCTCGGGCAGATGTCGAGCACGATTCACAGCCCGACGGGCGGCAAGGGTATCCGCGCAATATTTGGCCGGATGCGCGAGCGGCTGCATCTGCGCGGTAAGGAGGCGGAGGGCATCAGAAAATCAGAAGGCCACGCGGACGCCGCCGGCGCCAGGGCCGAATTGCCGCCGCCTGCCGCCGGCAAGGCCCGCACCGGCGCGCTCTTAAATGGCACCGCGCCCGCCGTTGCCCGGATTGAAGGTCCGCGTCCCACAACGGAGCCGGCAGCCGCGCCCCCGTCCAATACCAATCAGCGCCAGACCGAGAAGCAACAAGAAAAGACCGCCCTTGTCAAAGACGAGGAGCGGCGCTGAACCATTTAGCGGCAAATCTATGAAACTTGCCTTGCTTTTCCCAGGTCAGGGTTCCCAGAAAGTCGGCATGGGTCAGCAGCTCGCAGAGAACTTTCCTGCCGCCAGGCAGGTTTTCGAACAAGC
Organism: Binataceae bacterium (SeqCode); assembly: GCA_035262365.1. Lineage (GTDB taxonomy): Bacteria > Desulfobacterota > Binatia > Binatales > Binataceae > JAJPJA01. Next base: position 4,402 of record DATFSZ010000002.1, on the reverse strand, counting down.
CGACAGCGCTCTCGGAATCAACCTGTCGCGGCTTTGCTTCGAGGGCCCGGAAGACGACTTGCGCCTGACCGCCAACACTCAGCCCGCCATCCTGACCACGTCGATCGCGGCCTTGCGGGCTCTGCAGTCGGAGGTTGCGGTTGTGCCCGACGTGGCCGCAGGTCATTCGTTGGGCGAATACAGCGCGCTGGTCGCGGCCGGAGCGCTGGACTTCGGTGACGCGGTTCGTGCCGTGCGCGAGCGCGGCCGGCTGATGCAGGAGGCTTGTCCGCCGGGGCACGGCGCGATGGCTGCCCTGATCGGGATGGAGATGGACCTCGTGAACGAAGTGTGCGCCACGGCTTGTGGCGGCGACGAGATCGTGGTGCCGGCCAATCTCAACGCACCCGGCCAGATCGTGGTGGCGGGTCACGCCGGCGCGGTCAGGCGCGCGGTCGGATTGGCCAAGGAGCGCGGCGGCAGGATGTCGGTCGAACTCAACGTCAGCGCTCCGTTCCATTGCCCGCTGATGAAGCCTGCGCAGGAGCGGATGGCCGCGGTACTGGCGGGCATCAACGTAAACCCGATGGCTTTTGGCGTAATCGCCAACGTTAACGCGCAAATCAATCGCGACTCGGCTCGCGTGGCGCCCCTGCTGCTGGAGCAGATAACCGCGCCGGTAAGGTGGGAAGAGTCGATGCATACCTTGACCGCGGCGGGCGTTACCAACGCGGTCGAATTGGGCGCGGGCCGCGTGCTGGCTGGACTGATGCGCCGGATCAGCCGCGATGTACCGGTGCATTCAAGCGAGGATCCGGCCTCGGTGGCAAACACCGTCAAAGCGCTGGGCGGAGCGCGGGCCTGACCCACGACCCCAACCGAAGCGGCTTGCCTGGCTGGATACAACTCCTTATGCTGGCGCCTTGCGCTTACCCAGTTCGCTGTGGCACAGATGCAGATGGAACGCGCGGGCCGCGGTTGAGCTTCACGCTCCCGCGCCAGGCGCAGGTGAGCGGGTCTGTATGGCTGCATCCGAAATGCTGCCCCAGGAGGAATTAGTTATCGATGGCTGCAGACGTTGAAAGCAGAGTCCGCGAGATCATCAGCGAGCAGCTCGGCGTGGCTGCCAACGAGGTCACTCCCGAAGCTTCGTTCATCGAGGATTTGGGTGCGGATTCGCTGGATATCGTGGAGTTGGTGATGGCGCTGGAGGAAGAGTACGGGATGGAGATTTCGGACGAAGACGCCGAGAAGATCCGGACCGTCAAGGATGTCGTTGACTATATTCAGGCGCATAAGAGCTGATTCATATAGACCCGGCCGGCCCTGGCGGGCCGCGCAGCGGTTTCTTCCATCCCGCCGCATATCACTCGCAAGGTCGCATCCATCTTTCGAATATCGCGTTGGCGCGCCCAAGGGCGCGCCCGGGGCGGCATCAGGATGGGAACGATAGTGGCGTCTTGAACTGACGATGCGGTGCCCGTTCTGCCGCCATGGCGGCAATCGCGTAATCGACTCGCGCCTGTCTGGCGACGGCACTGCTATCCGCCGCCGCCGCGTCTGCTCGGGTTGCAAACGTCGCTTCACGACTTACGAGCGCGTCGAGGAGATCACGCCGATGGTCATCAAGAAGGACGGCCGGCGCGAGCCCTACGACCGCCTCAAGATCATTGCCGGACTCAAGAAGGCCTGCGAGAAGCGGCCCGTCTCGATGGAGGTCATCGAGGACGCCGCTGACCGCGTCGAGGCCGCGGTGCTGGAGCGCGGCGGCAAAGAGGTGCCCAGCTCTTTCATCGGCGGCGCCGTGATGAAAGAACTGCACGAGATCGATCAGGTAGCCTACGTTCGCTTTGCGTCCGTGTATCGCTCATTCAAGGATATCGAAGAATTCATGCGCGAACTGGAAGACCTCATCAGCAGCCGGCGGCGCGAAGAGCAGACGTCACCGCCCCCGCCGCGCAAGGACAAAGACGGCGGCTCCGCTGCATAACCGGATGAAGTAATGTCGGCCGCCCAGGCTCCGCTCATTTCAAGATTGTGTCGAATGTTCGAAGCGGCCGTCCGCTAGGGCTTGATGGCGTCGCGCGTCGAGCAGCTATCGGATTTGCGCTTCATGCGCGAGGCCTTGGCGCAGGCCATGGCGGTGCTCGGCCGTACCTCTCCCAATCCCGCGGTTGGATGCGTGATCGTCAAGCAGGGCAGGGTGATAGCCCGCGCCGCGACCGCGTCGGGCGGCCGCCCGCACGCTGAACCGCAGGCGCTCGCGCTTGCGGGAAGGCGCGCCGCGGGCGCCACGGCCTACGTCACCTTCGAGCCCTGCGCTCATTTCGGGCATACGCCGCCGTGCGCCGACGCGCTGATCGAGGGCGGCATCAAGCGGGCCGTAATCGGGTGCCTCGACCCGTATCCGCCCGTCAGGGGACGCGGCGCGGCCAAACTGCGGCGGGCCGGAATCACGGTCAAAGTGGGCTTGATGGAGCAGGAGTGCCGGCAACTCAACGAAGGATTCATCACGCGGGTAACCAAGCGGCGTCCGTTCGTGTTGCTCAAACTGGCGATGTCGCTTGACGGGCGTATCGCGGCGCCCAATCCAGTCGGATGGATCAGCTCGGAGCAATCGCGCGAACTTGTCCATCGATGGCGCAACGAATGCGACGCGGTGATGGTCGGCGCCGGAACCGTTATCGCCGACAATCCCCGGCTCACCTGCCGGTTCAAAGGCGGGCGCGACCCGGTAAGAATCGTGGTTGACGCCGCGCTGCGCACTCCCGCGCGTGCGCATGTGTTCCATCTGCGCTCCCCCGCTCCGACGCTCTTCGTTACGACTCCGCGGAGCCTTGAACGCGCCCGGCGACTGTATTCCCGCCGCAATGTTGAGGTCGTGGCCGTGCCGGGCGACGCGGATGGCGTTGACCTGCGCGCCCTGATGCGCGAGCTGGCGGCTCGCGGTTTGTCGAAGGTGCTGCTTGAAGGTGGCGCGCATCTGGCCGGCGCCGCCCTGCGAGCGAAGGTGGTGGATCGGGTTGCGTTCTTCATGGCGCCGATGATTTTCGGCGCCGGCTTGCCTGCGGTTGAAGGCCTGCCGGCAATCCGCGCGACCGGCGCGATCAAGCTCGCTAACCTTAGCAGCAGAAGAGTAGGCGCCGATTTGCTGCTGGAAGCGGAACTGTCATGAAGGACTCCGGGTCGCGATTTCCGCTTTGGGCCTGTGCGGCCGGCGCCGCGTCGATGTTCGCCGTCGCCGCCGCGGTGGAGCGAGCGATGGGACGCAGTCTATGGGGAATCAGCGGGCAACCCGGCATTTGGTCAGGCGAGGTCAATAGCGAGCACAACTCGCAATACCTATTCGATCCCTACACGTTCAGTCACATAACCCACGGAATGCTCTGGTACGGATCACTCTGGCTGGTGGCGCGCAAGCTGCCGCCACGCGTGCGGATTTTGATCGCGATCGCAATCGAGTCGATGTGGGAGATGGTTGAGAACACCGACTTTGTGATTCAACGCTATCGCGCGGCGACCATCTCGCAGCATTATTATGGCGACAGCATAATGAATTCGATGTGCGACATTCTCGCGTGCGTCGCCGGACTGATGCTCGCCTACCTGCTTCCGGCGCGCCTGTCGATCGTATTCGTGGTGGTGCTCGAAATGACGTTGGCCTTGTGGATCCGCGATAATTTGGCGCTCAACGTCGTAATGCTTATCCACCCATTTCAAGTGATTCGTACCTGGCAAGCAGGCGGCTGATCCGCTCGCATCGCCCGCAGCATTGAAGCTGCCGGCACAATACCGCTCGCTTGCGTATCAATACTTCTGGTAATAGAGTTCGCGCTAAACTGTGGCCTATTCGGCCTATACAGGCGCAGGTTGCGCGAATGAAGGGAATGGAATGCGGAAGCCGACGTCTTTGACAATGACGCGACGACAATTTCTGCTCGCCGGAGGAACCGCGGCCGCGTGGGCTGTTCTGCACGGCCCAGCCGATCTGGCCATGGCGGCGGCGCAAGGCGCAGTTGACGAGTACGCCCTGCAAGTTGGCTATTCGGAGAGAGAGTTGGGGCCGTTCCGGCTGCGCACTCGCACCTATAATTCCCGTCTTCCCGGTCCCTTGATGGAAACGCGGCCGGGGCACACGCTGCGCATAAGGCTGACAAACAATCTGCCGGCAGATCCTGCCGCGTCGGTGCCGGCGGGAATCGACGCGTTCAACAACCCGCACGCGTTCAACACCACCAACCTCCATGTTCATGGACTCCAGGTGATCCCGCATCTGTTCCAGCCCTTGGGGTCGGTCGATCCGGCCGCGCCGCTGATCACCGTTACTTCCGGTCAGACCTTCGCCTACGACTTCCAACTGCCGGACGATCATCCCTCGGGTCTCTACTGGTACCACCCGCATTATCACGGCTCGGCTGGTGTT
>DATFSZ010000001.1:0-2346 GCA_035262365.1 Binataceae bacterium (SeqCode) | reverse complement strand
CCAGGGAAGTGATGAAGCGCGCGACTACGCACAGAGCTGGTCCTCGGCGACCGGCGGCTACAGCAACGGCTACTACAGGGCCGGCCGGTACGGCGGCGCCTACGCCCGAGCCTACGGAGGCTACTAACCGCCGCGCTTCGGGCGCAGATCGCCCGTCACGGCGACCGCATTGCCTCGCTGCGCGCAGCCTTCAAGCCGCGCGTGCGAGGCGCGGTCATTCTCGTCCTCGATGCCGCCGGTACGTATAATCCGGCATCCGTGCAACGCTAAGACATGTTGTTCGTCGTGTGCCGCGCAGCCCACTGAGGCGGGCAGGTGGCGCGGCGTCCGCGGATTCCGGCGCGTCGTCTACTGCGCCGCGTGACTCGCCATCTTCTTGTCCAGCTTCTCCTTCACGGCTTGCAGATTGAAGGTCCCGCCCTTCTGCATCCGCGGAAAATCCAGGAACGTCTGGGCGTACTTTGCCACTTCCCGCTGGAGGTAGACAGTTCGCTTGAGCCCGTATTTTTATCGTGCCTGAAATTTGGTCGAGGGCTCTTTTAATAAGATTGAGCAGTGTCGGGCGACTCGCAACTTCGGATTTTTCTGTGGTTTGCCATCTAAGTTAAATCCGAAAGGCCACGACTCGTGTTTGAATGAGCAACGACTACCAGATTTGGGGGTATCGGCATCCTGTTTCGCGGGCGGGCCATGAAGTCGTTCCATGCAAGCGTTGCACTGTTTGCAATCTGCGTGAGTGTCACTGCGCGCGCTGCGGATATGCCGGTGAAGGCTTCGCCGACTCCCTCACCGCCGTACAATTGGTCAGGATTTTATCTTGGCGCAAATCTCGGTGGGGCGTGGACCAGCGGCAGCCTGAACGTTCCCGGCAACAATTTTTATGGTGGCCTCACCGAGTTCATTGGTGGCGTTCAGGCTGGCTACAATTTTCAAGTCGGTCACCTGTTGTTTGGCGTCGAAGGTGATTTCGACGGCGCGACTTTTAATCATCCCGCGCTACTGAGCCCGACTCTCGGCTCCGTAAGCCAGAATTGGATTACGACGGCGGCAGGTCGCGTCGGCGTCGTCGAGGATCGATGGCTTGTCTACGGCAAGCTGGGCGGCGGCTGGGTGCGCAGCGACGCAATACTGAACTTTCCGGGCGCTAGTTGGAGCGGATCAAACACAAGCGCGGGTTGGCTTGCTGGAGCAGGCCTCGAATACGGTTTCAAATCGCATTGGACGGTTAGACTCGAGTACGATTTTCTTTCGCTGGCGAACTGGACGTCACCCTCGACGCCTTCGATCCCGTTGAACCGTGATGTTCAGATGGTAAAGGCAGGTATTAACTACAAGTTTGAGAGCGGCCTTCCCGATACCGTCGAGCTGCCGAGGGCAGGCGGTGCTTCGAGGCCGGCGGACGAAGACCTGGCGAAGAAATCGCAAAATCCTATCGCCGATCTCGTCAGCCTTCCGTTCCAAAGCAACACGAATTTCAACGCGGGGCCGTTCAACCGCACCCAGGAATGCTTAACATTCAGCCGGTCGTGCCGCTGCACATCAACGCAGACTGGAACCTGATCTCGCGCACCATCATGCCGGTGATCAGTCAACCTAATCCGATATCTAACGGCAACACGAATGGAATTGGCGACGTTACTCAGGAGTTCTTTGTGTCGCCCACCCATCCGGGCGAACTGATCTGGGGCGTCGGTCCGGTCTTCACGATTCCATCCGCGACGGATCCTATTCTTGGACAGGGAAAAGTGCTGCTCGGTCCCACGGCCGTCTTGTTGGTAACGCCGGGACATTGGGTGATCGGCGCGTTGGTCAACAATCAGTGGTCAGTTGGCGGCAATCCGTTGCGCCCGGCCGTGAATGAATTTCTCGCCCAGCCGTTTGTCAACTACAACATGGCGCACGGGTGGTTCCTGACAACTTCACCAGTCATCACCGCGAACTGGCTGGCTGCGCCGGATCAGCGATGGACCGTCCCAATCGGTGGCGGCATTGGTCGAATCTTCAAGCTCGGCGACCAGCCCGTGAGTCTGCAGATCCAGGGCCTTTACAATGTCGTCAGACCAGATGGCGCCCCAACCTGGCAATTGCGGACCGAATTGTCTCTGCTCTTCCCCGAGAAGTAAGAGGTCGGCTAAGGGTTAAAAGCGGAAGTCGCACATCACTCGGCGCGTTCTCTGCCTTTCCTCCTCAGAAGCCGACAGGGGCGCGTGCGATCTGCGATGTATTCGCATGTAGCCGATCTGCTTCAGTGGCTATGCGGTGGCCTTCATCGCCGGCGGAGCCTCGGGCGTGGCGCGACAGGCGAGGGCGGTCATCACCAATGCCAGGCCCCACATGAACAGGTTG